>JBEKHR010000042.1:0-47098 GCA_050012175.1 Terriglobia bacterium
GATGCCGGTCACTTCAGCCACTATGGTCTGGCCAGCGTCGCTTCGCTCCGATCGCGACCGGCATCACATCGGAATCACTGACCGGGATCAAATCGGAATCAGTGACCACCTTCATCGGAATCAGCAAACCGACGCGCAGCAAGTTTGAGCAAGATACTTACGACGAAACGAAAAAGCTTCTCGATAGCTATGATGAAAACCATAAAGTTCTATTTCGCCATCTATTACGGCATGGAAAAATGACGAAAATTCTTGGGGCAAAACTCTCTCCGCTCCCGCCTGGATTCAGGGAGGAACTTGCTGCGAGTATACTGGATAAGTTAATATCCGACCAACTCGTCACGTCGGACGGGCATCCATCTCCGAGCGGATGGACAGCTTCTTGGCAAATCGCGCCGGGGGTCAAATCCATAATTAAGGAGCTGCTGTGGAGCAATCTGCCTGCCAAACTTTCCACGCTAACTTTCAAACTGCACCACTACCGAAATTAGGGTGGTGTCCTAGATGTGTGTTGGTGGGTCAAAACCATCCCTTGGCCCCCGGCGCCCACCCCCTGCGAGCCAACACCTAACACCTGTACTTTGGTCTTGACACGAGGCCGGAATTGTTATAGCCTACCGTAGTGGGTCAAGTGCGAAACAGGCCGGGGAGCGGGGAAGGGGTTGCGAGAGGGGCGGGCGGCGGGGAGAATGCGCAGTAAACAGAAAAAAGATACTAAATAGAGGGAACGAACCGAAGAGGTTGTTTAGAATCAACGACTTAGCTTTTCAAGGATGCCAAAACGAACTGGTTTTTCAATGCAAAAAACCCCCATCAAAGCGAAAATTCGGAGCAAAAGGGCGATTCGGAGACTGGAAACTGGAAAATAGAAGCTGGCAACACACATTTAGGAGACTACCGAAATTAGGGTAATGGGTCAATTTGATGGCGTAGCGGCGAGTTTACCTCGCCAAATGGCGGCGTAAAGCCGCCTCTACATTAAACTGGCCCACTACCGAAATTAGAAACTGGAAAATGGAAACTGGAAACTGGCAACCTTATTTTCCAATTTCCAGTTTCCATTTTCCAATTTCTACTTTCCAAAGGAGGGGTGACATCTGGCGGCTTCCATTGTATTCTTTGCACGGTAATAAGCAGTCATGTCATGGGAGGCTTTATGCTGGAAGCATCGTGGAAATTTTTCAATACTTGTACGAGGCGGGACTTCTTACGGGCGGCGGGGTCAGTGGGGTTGGGCGTGGCGGCACAGCAACTTCTGAGGCGGAGGGTTTATGCCGGCTCCCTGGGCGGGCCAAGCGAGCTGCCTTTGCATGCCACCCTGAAGATCGACCTTGAACGGCGTCTGGGCACAATCGATCCCAACATTTACGGGAACTTCATTGAGCATCTTGGCCGGTGCATCTATGGCGGGATTTACGACGAGGGCTCGCCTCTGGCCGACGCCGACGGGAACCGCACGGATGTTCTCGAGGCGGCGCGCAAGCTCCGCGTCACGCAACTGCGATGGCCGGGCGGGAACTTCGGCTCCGGGTATCACTGGCAGGATGGAATCGGCCCCAAGGATGCCCGGCCGGCGCGTTACGACTTGGCGTGGTTCGAGCGCGAATCGAATCGCTTCGGGACCGACGAATTCATTTCGACTTGTCGGAAGCTGGGAACGGCGCCGTACATTGGCGTCAACATCGGCACGGGCACCATCGACGAAGCTTCTTCCTGGGTGGAGTACTGCAACCGGCAGGATGGAACCTACTTTTCAGACTTGCGGAAGAAAAATGGTCATCCTGAGCCTTACGCTGTGAAGTACTGGGGCATTGGGAACGAGATTTACGGCGATTGGCAAATCGGCCACAAGAACGTCGCGGACTACGCCAAAATGGGGCTGGAATTCGCCAAAGTAATGAAGTGGCAAGACCCCAGCATCAAGCTGGTGGCTTGCGGCACCGGCGACCCGAACTGGGACCGGCCCGTGCTCGAATCCATGGTCAATCATGTGGACTACATCTCCGCGCACTGGTACACGGTCAGCGACGATCTGAAGGATTATTACGAGATCCTGGGCTCGGTGGCGCAAATGGAGCAAATCATACGCAACTCTGCCCTGGTAGCCGAGAGCGTCTCCGCCCAGGCACGAAAGCCCACGCCGGTGTGGACCGCGCTCGACGAGTGGAACATCATCAACAACTGGGCAGACGGATCAAAGCGCGACGACGTTCATAAATACGAAATCATTTATAACCTTCGGGACGCTTTGTGGGTGGCGTCGGCTTTGAATTCCATCCAGCGCCATTGCCGCACCGTGCGCATGGCCAATCTCGCTCAGCTCGTCAATGATATCGCGCCGATGCAAACTTCACCCACCGGCCTGCTCCTGATGACCACCTATTACCCGGTGGAGCTGTATGCCAGCCGCTCCGGCAACGTCGCCCTGGATGTGATGGTGCAGTCACCACGCTTTGAGACCAAGAGCTTTTCCGACCAGCCTTATCTTGACGTCGCAGCAACCTACGATGAAGCGAAGCAGAAAGTCATGCTTGCGGTTGTCAATCGCCGTAAGGAGGGCGAATTGACGGGCAGTGTCGAACTCGCAGGACTGCGCGCCAAGCCCGGCGGCCGCGCTTTCCAGATCACGGGCGCCAGCCCTGAGGCGACGAACACCTTTGCGAACCCTCATGCCGTGGTCACTCAAGAGGTGAAACTCGAGGCCTCGGGCAGCCGCTTCGAGTACCAATTCCCGCGCCACTCGATTTCCTGGCTGGAATTCGAAGTCGCATGAGAACCCCACGTGGGCGCGCCCGCTCCTTCCTGGTGCTCGTTTAGGGTATGAGAAAGGGGCAGGCGCATACCACGTCTCTCGTGAATCCCAAATGGTTCGGTGCGGACATAAGGTTAGCAGATTGTTTCCAGATATTGATGCGTTGTCGATCGAATTCGGTGATAGACTGGGGGGCAGGTACGGAAATTGCTGTGAGTCAAACAGGGTGGCTCAAATGAACCGGCGAGGTCGAGTTTGCCTTGTCTGGCATTGGCAAGCAACTTGAGCCACCGCGGGGTGTGCGATGTCGCTAAAATTAAAGGCATTATGGGCAGTATTGGTATTCTGCATGGTGGGGGGGACCTTCTCGGCGCAAGAGAAGAAAGGAGAGGCGCAAAGCTCCAGCGCCTCGAGTTCAACGGCAGCCACTCCGTCCCCAGTGCACGACACCATGATATCGCCAGAAGACGCAGCCAGGAAGAACCCGATCAAGTTTACCGAAGTATCCGTGGATCGCGGCAAGAAGGTCTTTAAGACCCAGTGCGCGTTGTGCCACGGAGAAAATGGAGACGGGAAAGGCGACTTGGCGAAAGAGATGACATTGACCCTCCCTGACTTCACGAAACCCGACGCTTTGGCCAAGCGCACTGACGGCGAGCTATTTGCGATTATCGGGACCGGGAAGGATCCCATGCCAAGCCAGAAGGGGCGAATGACGGAGCCACAGTTATGGAATCTGGTGAACTACCTTCGGGCCCTGGGCGGAAAGGTCCCTGGCAAGGCGACGGCGAAGGAAGCCACCGACGAAAACGTGATTCTCGTTCCACAATAGACGCTCCGAATGCGATGGGAATGCGGGCGAGTATTGGGCGCTCCGCCGTGGCGACTCCTCGGCGTTGCCGCAGGGGAGTCCCGAACTGCTTGAGGGGCTTCGTTAACGAGTGGCTAATCTCTTGGCCAAACTGAGCACGACATCCCGATCCGGCTCGGCCAGACGGGTCAAGACGGTCGTGAGCTTCACCAGGAACTGAGCATCCCCCTCCATCGCGCCGTTCTCTGCCGTAATTTCTTCCAAGGTCTTCCGGGGCGTGAGGCTAGGTGTGGGTGGAGCCTCTTCTCCGCAATAAAAGAGCTGATACAGCGGGACATCGAGGACCGCCGCAAAGCGCTCCAGGGTCTCCAGCGAAGGGACGGTGTGACCGTTTTCTACGCGGGAGATGTAGCACCGCAATAAGCCGATGCGATCCTCGATATCCCCTTGAGACATGTGCTTCTGCTCGCGAAGCTGCCGCAGGCGTGAACCGATCAACATGGGTTTACTCTCTTTCATTATTTCCTTCTCATATTTTACTTACAGCCATATCCAAGATGGTAAATTTTCGTCGGCTTTGCTTGACTAGGCAAGGGCACTGAAGTACCGGTACGGAAGTCTCGTGTTTTGTCGCAGTTGATTGCTTGGAAGAGCGATTCGCTTGCACCCCCTCACCTCTGTCCCCGCGGCCGAAAGTCCGCCAATCTTAGTGGGGGACGACAGGGGCGTGGTCCTCCCGCCCTCCCTCAAGGCGGGACGGGAGGACGGGATCGGGTGAGGGCGCGGATTCTTCGTTTCCTCCTCCCCTCTCCCCCTTGGGGGAGAGAAGCTGTGAAATAATCCTTGGACGAGCAAAAGCATTTCATCCCGCGAGGCGGGACAAAGTCGTCGAAGGCGCAAAGAAAACAAAGCAGTTGTTCTTTGTGAGTCTTTGCGCTTTGGTCCCGCTTTGCGGGATGAGGTTGTTTATTTTTTCACAGCTTCAGAGGGGCCGGGGGTGAGGGGGTCACGCAGCAGAGTCTGTAACAGTTATTTCGTGACAGCCCGTAGGGGCCGCGAAATTCCATCCGGCGCCGCAGGGTGGTTCCGCCAGCTATTTCAACACCATGCTCAGTAGTGCCATCCTGACGTAGAGGCCATTCTGTGCTTGGCGGAAATAGGCGGCCCGCGGATCACTGTCGACTTCCATCGCGATCTCATCGAGGCGGGGAAGCGGATGCATGACTATGGCGTTGGCCTTCATCAAGCGCAGGGATTCTGAACTGATCACGTAGACGCCGCGGCACTGCTCGTAGTCGGCAGTTCGGTCTCCAAAGCGCTCCTTTTGAATCCGCGTTTGGTAAACCACATCCACCTCGGGCAAGACTTTATCGAGGTCGGTTTCTTCTGTGTACCAGACCTGCTTTTCGCGCAGGTGGTCAAGGATATCCTCTTTCATTTTCAACGAGGGAGGAGCGGCGAAATAGATTCTGATGTTCTGGAACTTACTCAATAGATAGGTAAGCGAGCGAACGGTGCGGCCTTGTGCCAGGTCTCCTACCATGGCGATGTGCAAGCCATCAATCGAGCCTATCTCTTTATGAATGGTGTAGAGGTCCAGCAGGGCCTGGGTGGGATGTTGGCCGGCCCCATCTCCAGCGTTAATTACCGGGATGCGCGATACCGACGCCGCCCGTTTGGCCGACCCAACCTCGTAATGGCGGAGCACGAGGACATCCGCGTAGCCGTTCAAGATTCGTACCGTGTCCTCGAGTGTCTCGCCCTTGGCGACCGAGGAGAACTCAGCGGCGTTTTCCGTGGAAATCACGCTCCCACCGAGTCGGTACATCGCCGTTTCAAAGGAGAAGCGGGTCCGGGTTGACGGCTCATAGAAGAGGGTGGCCATGATTCGCCCGTGGAACTGGGAAGTCCCACCGCCTGCCACCACCTGCTCCATTTCATGAGTGGTCTCAATGAGACGCAAAAGTGTAGGTACATCGAATTGCTGGGCTTCAATTACATGGTGCAAATCCATGGGATTCAAACTCCTCCAGAAATAAGGTAGCGCAGAGTCTCGCTTTTCAGAGACTCTGCGGCTTTTCCTTCAGAGTCTTGCCATTCAAAGACTCTGCAGCTTTTTCCTCAAATTCGTGCTCGTTCGTCTGCAAGCCGAATTATACGCCCAATTGCACGGGTACAAGCCGCAGAGTCTCTGAAAAGCGAGACTCTGCGCTACAGGCTTCAGCAAAAGGTGCCGCCTTGACAAAGTTTCTGCCCGCCACATGAATTGCCACAGACTCGCGGAAAAACGCCTGGAAATTCTCCAGCAAGGTGATATCATTCCGTCGCATGAATTCCCACAGTAAACAAATTGCGACAGTGAATAACACGACAGAAGAGTTCCCACCCCGCCTCGTCCAACCTCGTGACGAGGCACGCGGCCGTCTCTGGCAGTACATCCTAGCCTTCTTTGCCGGAACGGCGCTCGTCGGAACTCTCACCGCGCTTCATATTTTGGAGAAAGAAAAGGCTGCCATTGCCTATTGGCAGGACCAACAGTCGACCATCGTGGACAACCGGGCGCGTCAGATTTCAAACTGGCTGGGGGAACGCCGAGCCGATACAAGGCTGCTTTCCTCATATCTTTCCGTTCAGCAACTACTCCATCCGGTTGAGAAGTCGGGTTCGAGTGGCGTTTTTCAGACGAGCGTACTGGAAGACGTTTCAATGCTCATGGACCAGTTCGCTTTCACACACGGCTACGCAGGCATCTACCTTATCAGCCCGGAGGGACGTGTGGTAGCCCGGTCCGGGAGCTCGGAGAGCGTGTCGCCCGCAGTGATTGAAAGCGCGCGCAACGTCTTGCAGGGCGACGCCTCTTGGGTTGGCCTCGTGGGCGAGACTCCGGCGAACAGTTTTGTATATTTCATTTCCCCGGTCTTTGCAGGTATGCGCTCCAAGGTGGAGGCGAAGCCCTCGCCATCGTGCGTTGGCGCGATCGCCTTGCAAATCGACCCCAAAAGAAGTCTGTTTCCACTCTTGGTGGCGGAGGGTGTGCCCACGCGCAGTGGTGAAACCCTGCTCTTGCGACATGAAGGGAACGAAGTGATTTACTTCTCACCGCTTCGCAACGTACCTCTCACCCAAGGGTTTTTGCGCCGTCCTCTCTCGGTGTTAACGACCAAGGCTGGGTGGGAAGACAAATCTTTGAGCGGAGAGATGTTGGATTATCGTGGCGTCCCTGTCATGAGCGCCGAGCGGCGTATCCCGCTGACTGATTGGACACTGGTGAGAAAGATTGATCGCAAAGAAGCGCTTGAAGACTTTTACCAAACAGCTCGCCTCGAGGCGATGGTGGGAGCGTGCATTGTTCTGGCTTTCGCCTATGTGTTGATCGGGTACCGGCGGAAGATGCTGGCTCGCGTCCTGGAAGAGAGGGTGGAACACCAGCAGGCAATCCTTGCCATCCAGGCGTTTGCGCAGCAGATGGTGGACAATGTTCCGGTGGGTTTACTGATCCTCTCTCCTGACCTGAACGTGCTATCGGCCAACCGAACGTATCTCGAAGCGTTCCATCTGCGCCCGGAAGAAGCCATAGGGCGGTCTCTGCCCGAAGTCATACAAGCAGTCGGGCCGCCACGCCGGATCACTGGCGCCACGGGGCCTAGCAGCGGGCCGCATGATGTGCTGGTGGATCTAGCCGCGCCAGGGGGAATAGGCACCCGGCCCGCCCGGCTCACTCTGACCGAGATCTCAAACGGGCAGGGCAAGGGTCGCCTTTTGCTGACCGTGGAGGACCTGACGGAGAGCGAGCGGCTGCGGACGGCTGCCGAAGCTTCGGGGCGCCGCCTGCGAGAACTGGTGCAAAGCATTGACGCGATCGTTTGGGAAGCCGAGGCCCAGACCCATCAATTCACTTTTGTGAGCCAGCGGGCTGAACAGATCCTGGGCTATCCTGTCGGGCAGTGGCTTAGCCAAGCTGATTTCTGGGAGCAGCATCTCCATCCGCTCGATCGCGAACAGGTTGTGGGCGCGCGCCGACAGGCGATCGCGGAGGGGCGAGATCACAGTCTTGAATACAGGGTGCTGGCGGCGGACGGTCGCCAAGTTTGGCTGCACGATACAATCCACGCGGTTTTGGATGCGGAGGGGCGCCCCATCCAACTCCGCGGGGTGGCCATTGACTCTACCAAGGGGAAGCTGGCCGAGGAGGCGTTGCGGGCTTCCGAGGAGAAGTACAGATTGCTTTTTGCAGGAAATCTCGCCGGGGTCTTGTATGCGAATCTGGACGGCACCGTCCTGGATTGTAACGACGCGCTGGTTCGGATTCTGGGCTACGACTCGCGCCAGGAGCTTCTCGGTCGCAACCTCTCGGATTTCTTCTCTGATCCGGCAGATCGAGAGCAGCTATCGAAGGCCCTGCTCCAGGGAAAGGCGCTGGCCAATTTTGAAGAACCGGTTCGCCGCAAGGACGGGAGCTTGATATGGCTTCTGATGAATGCCTGCTTGATGGAAGGGCCGAGGGGACAGCCGGCGATCGTTCAGGCGACATTGATTGACATCACGGAACGCAAAGCGGCGGAAGCAGAAAGAATGCTTCTGATGACCGCTATCGAACAGTCGGCAGAAGGAATCGTGATCACCGATGCCGAGGGCACCATCCGGTACGTCAATCCCGCCTTCAGCCGTGTTTCGGGTTACTCCCGCGAAGAAGCCCTTGGGAAAAACCCGCGCATTCTCAAGTCTGGAAAGCAAGACGAGGCTTATTACAGGAAACTTTGGACGACCATCCTGGGCGGCGAAATCTGGCAGGATGAGATCACCAACCGCCGCAGCGACGGGAGTCTCTACCCGGAGCAGATGACCATCACGCCGGTGCGTGACCAGCGCGGGAAGATCACTCACTTCATTGCTATCAAAGCGGAGGTGACAGAACGAAAACGCCTCGAGCAGCAGCTTCGGCAGGCGCAGAAAATGGAAGCGGTGGGGCGGCTGGCGGGCGGGGTGGCGCACGACTTCAACAATCTGCTCACCATTATCAGTGGTTACGGCGGACTTTTGCTCGAGCATCCCGGCATCATCGAACCGCTGCGGGGTTATGTCAACGAGATCAGGGATGCCTCGGGCCGGGCCGCCTCCCTGACGCGCCAGCTTCTTGCCTTCAGCCGGCAGCAGGTGTTGGCGCCGCGAGTTCTGGGTCTGAACGCCGTGGTCGCCAATATCGAGAAGATGCTGAAGCGGTTAATTGGGGAGGATATTGACTTGGTCACGATTCTGGGGGAGCGCTTGTGGCCTGTCAAGGCCGATCCGGGGCAACTCGAACAGGTGCTTCTGAATCTGGCGGTCAACGCGCGCGATGCCATGCCCAACGGCGGCGTATTAACCATCGAGACGGCGAACGTGGAAATGGACAGCACTTCTGCCCAGACCCACTTTCCTCTCTCGCCGGGCCCCTATGTTCTGCTGGCGTTTAATGACACCGGCATCGGGATGGATGCCGAGACGCAAGCCCGCATTTTTGACCCATTCTTTACCACCAAGGAGAAGGGAAAAGGCACCGGCCTGGGGTTGGCAATGGTCTACGGCATCGTCAAGCAGAGCGGGGGATACATTTGGGTCTACAGCGAAGTGGGGAAGGGGACTACCTTCAAGATTTACTTGCCTCGAACCGCGGAAGAGGTTGATGAGTCGGGCCCCGGGCAAAGTGGAATCAAGGCCCAACAAGGGACAGAGACGCTCTTGCTGGTGGAGGATGAAGACGCAGTCCGGGCGCTGGTGCGAAATGTCTTGAAGGAGAGAGGTTACAGGGTCATGGAAGCCAGCCGCGGTGAAGACGCACTTGAACTCGCGGATCAGTACTGGGGGCAGATCGATCTGCTGGTGACCGACGTGGTTATGCCGCAGATGAGTGGACGCGAACTCGCCCGCCGTCTCGCTAACTTGCACCCGCAGATCAAAGTGCTGTACATCTCGGGTTACACGGACAACGCGGTCTGGCATCAAGGCGGGCTCGATTCCGGTGGGGCATTCCTGCAAAAGCCTTTTTCCCCCGAGGCGCTGGCTCGCAAGGTGCGAGAGGTATTGGGCGGTCCTCCCCACGGGCGTTCCTAGCGTTTAGCCTAGGGGCGTAAGCCCTGGGAACAAGGACCAACGGACGATCCACACTCAGCCCCGGAGGGGCGAGAGAATTTAGCCTAGGGGCGTAAGCCCTGGGAACAAGGACCAACGGACGATCCACACTCAGCCCCGGAGGGGCGTGAGAATTTAGCCTAGGGGCGTGAGCCCTGGGAACAAGGACCAACCGACGATCCACACTCAGCCCCGGAGGGGCGAGAGAATTTAGCCCAGGGGCGTAAGCCCTGGGAACAAGGAGCAACCAACAATCTTCATTCAGCCCGCCGAGGCGGGCGATAGAACTTAGCCCAGGGCGCAAGAAGGTGTGAAAGAATTAGGAAAGCTCCGTTATTTAATCCTGCTGTATTTTGTCCTTGACATTCGGTTTCGGCCGGAGTAATAAGAGCTACGCAAAGCGGTTTGGCAGTCGAGTGGCAGCGGCACATAGTAGTTACGTTGGTCCATGTCACCAAGAGGCGACGAGCTCGACCGACTTCAAGTGCATAGGCATTTTGGGGATTTGAAGCTCCCAGGCCTTTCGGCTTTCTTGGGAAGGCATGCTGCTCGCATGCTTGGTGAGAGAATATCCCAAGTTTGGGGAGACTACAGTTTTTTGTACAGATATTCCATTTTTGGAATTGTAATATGTGACCTGAAACTCAGCTGGAACGAGCATCACCTGTAAAATGATGGACATAGGCAGTCAGTCTACTTTGGAATACGAATTGCTGTATCGAGCATTTGAGTTGTTGGCAGGCTAGTCGAAGCGAACCGAAATGCTCCCCTGAGTGTAGACCTGATCGCTCTTGAGACCAAGAGGCGGAGGCGGATTTAATGACCGAAGGCTTGAATCCCTCACGGTTAACCCCCTTGTGGCGTCTTGGGCTCGGAGAATGTGTAAATAATCGCGCAGAAACTTTCACAAGAGCAGCACCAAATTGCCTACTGCCGCAACATAAGAGTGTTCCTGTAATACGATATCATGCTTTTCACAACTGGTTCCGAGGCAAGGCGTGTCATACCTATTTTGGAAACAACCACAGGGGTTATGAGGATGACTGTTTCCGTTCCAGGCTGGATTGTTCCAAGGCTGGAAGCCTCCGAACCAAAGTTGAAGTTGCGCCGCCGGAAGCACCTCGAACCAGGACGACGGTCGGAACCTTCCTGCTGCCAAACTCCACCGTGTTCGCGGGGAATGCCGAGCCTGGAGGACCCCGAAATTCCCAAACCAGGAGGAAATGACCCATGCAGAAGATTCTGCGCATCTGCGCACTTATAGCGATAGTGCTCCTAGTGCCGCTCATGATTTTCGCGCAAGCTGAAACCGGTGAGATCAGCGGCACTGTAACCGACCAGAGTGGCGCAGTCGTGCCCAACGCCACGGTTACGGTCACCCGGAAGGCCACCATGGCCGTGCGCACGTTGACGACCGGCAACAGCGGTGGGTTCGCGGTGACCAACCTGCTGCCGGCGACTTACACGGTTAAGACAGTGGCCGAGGGCTTCAAAGCCGAGGAGCAGGATGTGACGATACATCCCGGGGCCAAAGTTGGCCTGGATATTAAACTTGAAGTCGGAAAAACCACCACCGTGGTAGAAGTCTCTGGCGGCGCGGCTACGACCCTAGTCAACATCGAAACCCAGACGGTGTCCCAGGTGATCGAAAGCCAGATGATTACGCAGTTGCCGATCCTGGCCACCAACAACCCTTACAGCCTGGTAGTAATGTCCGGCAATGTTTCCGAGGATGATCCGAGCGGTCGGGGGGTAGGTGTGGCGATCAACGGGCTGCGCTCCGAATCCACCAACGTTCTGATGGACGGCGCACCCAACAACGACGAGTTCGGCGCTACGTGGGGGGAGTCCATACCCCTGGATGCCGTTCAGGAGTACAGTATTATGACCAGCAACTTCACGGTGGAGTACGGGCGGGTCGGGGCTGGCGTCGTCAACCTGACTACCAAGGCCGGAACCAACAACTATCACGGGACAGCCTACGAGTACAATCGCGTCTCCGCGCTGGCCTCCAACGACTTTAACAACAACGCCTACGGCGTCCCCAAGGGCATTTACACGCGCAACCAGTTCGGATACTCGGTGGGCGGGCCCATTAAGAAGGACAAGCTGTTCTTCTTCGAGAGCACTGAATGGACGCGGGTCCGCAGCTCGGCGCCCCAAATCAACATGGTCCCCGACCCAGCGCTGATCGCCCTCGCCGCCCCGGCAACGCAAGGTTTCTTCAGCAAGTTCGGAAAATTGCGGTCGGGAATTTCCACCTTGGCGACCTTCAACAAGGGTCAACTGACGGCGCAGGGCGCCAATCCATGCAAGGGGAGCCTGCCTGGTTATTTCACCGCCGCTAATCCCTGCGCCACCTTGCCAGACTCCACGCCCATGTTCGACGAAGTCACTTACAATATTCCAGCGGACTCAGGTGGGGGCTCACCTCAGAACACCTACGACCTGGTCGGCCGCGCCGACTGGAACGTAAGCGACAAGACCACGCTTTACGGCCGTTATGCACGCTGGTCGGAATTCGACTTCCCGGGCACGGTCTCGAGCAGCCCCTACGCCGGCTATGATACGCCGTATGTCTTCATGGGCAACAACATGCTGCTCTCGGTGACGCACACCTTCACGCCGACCCTGGTGAGCCAGTCGAAGCTTGTTTTCAACCGCTATACCGACGTTGAGCCGTTGGGTACCCAGCCGGCTAGCCCCTCGCTTTACATCGGCTCGTTGGCTGAGACCTACCTGCTCGATCACCCCGTGGCGCTGCCAGGTTACCTTCCCTTCAGCCCCGGCAGCGGAGTTCCCTTCGGTGGTCCCCAGAACTTTGTGGAGGCTTATGAGGACGTGAGCAAGGTTATAGGGAAGCATGATTTCCGCTTCGGCGGGAGCTACACGTACCTCCGCGACAACCGCACCTTCGGCGCCTATGAAACCCCGGGTGCGGCCTTGGGCAGCGCTGGCAGTGTCCAGATCCTCGGAGTCGACGACTTGCTGGATGGTCTTCTGCACACGTTCCAGTCGGCCATTAACCCCCAGGGTAAATTCCCCTGTGTCAATCCGTCTGCCCCCGACCCGAGCTGTATTGTTCAGCTTCCGGTCGAGCAGCCAAACTTCAGCCGCAGCAATCGCTATAATGAGTTTGGCTTTTACGCTCAGGACTCCGTGAAGATGACTCGGCGCTTCACCCTGAACCTGGGCATACGCTGGGAGTACTACGGGACGCAGCACAACAAGAACCCCAACTTGGACTCGAACTGGTACATGGGCGCGGGCGCGAGTGAGTTCTTGCAGATCAGGAATGGCGGTGCTGCCACGGTTCCCACCAGCTCCATCGGGGGGCTCTGGGGGAAAGACTGGCACAGCTTCGGCCCTCGCCTGGGATTCGCCTATGATGTGTTTGGCGATGGAAAGACCAGCGTCCGAGGCGGTTGGGGACTCAGCTACATTCGCAATTTCGGGAACGTCACCTTCAACGTGATCCAGAACCCGCCCGCCTACGCGGTGATCTCGCTGATTGGGGGAGTAGACGTGCCCCAGGCCTCAATGCCGGTCACAACCGATATAGCGGGGCCTCTGGCGGGTACATCCGGCAGCAAGCCATTACCCTCGGTCAGTCTGCGCGCCGTCAAGCAGAATATCGCGCAAGCCTATGCCCACAATTGGAGCTTCGGCGCGCAGCGCGAGGTGGTCAAAAACGTTGTCCTGGACCTCGAATACACCGGCTCGAAGGGTGTGCACCTGTACGACATTGCCAATATCAACCGCAACGGTGAGGGAAACATTTATTTGGGTGACCCCTGCTCAGCACAACCCTGCACGGCCCGCCTGAAGACGAGTCAGTACACCAACATCAACTACCGCGGCGACAAGGGATTCTCGAATTACAACGCCTTGAACACGCGTGTCAGCATCCGCAACATTAAGGGCGTCAACTTTACGGTCAATTACACTTACTCACACACTCTTGATGATCTCAGCGACACCTTCAGCAGTTCCGGCAACGACTTCGGCTTGGGCTATACTGATCCCTTTAATCCCATGCTCGACAAGGGCCCCGCCCAGTATGACAACCGCCACCGCATCGCCATCGGCGGCGTATGGGAGGTGCCCTTCGCGAAAGAAACGCATGGCGTCCTCAAGCAGATCGCCCATGGCTGGGCCTTCACGCCTATCATCACGGCGCGGACTGGCGCTCCCTACACGATCTATGACACGACCAATTCCTTCACCGGGTATAGCTACATGCGGATGGTCGAGACGACCCCGATCCCGCGTGCTCCGCAGAAGCCTGTGGCAGTGCCTGGGCTTCCCAACACTTACAGCCAATTGAACATTTGCAGCGGGGCTCCGGACAACTTCACGGGCTGCATGTATGACTCGAGCTACGTAAATCCCATCGTGGGTTATTCTGACTACGGCCCCTTCCCGAACGGCATGACGCAACGCGACGCCTTCCGAAGGCCGGGGGATTGGAATATCGACTTCGGGATCAACAAGAAGTTCTTCCTTACCGAGCGGTACAACCTGGAGTTCCGGGCGGTAATGTTCAATGCTCTTAACCATGCTAATTTGGACACCGGAATAGGCAGTGCGGATGCGTGGGCGACGCCTTACATTCCCGCTTCCTACGGTGGCCACCGCAACATCCAGCTCGTCCTCAGGTTCAGCTTCTGACCGCGAACTCAAACCTGAGCGGGGAAACGGGGAGCCCTGGGGCTCCCCGGTTTTTTTCAGCCCTATCGGGTATTGCACAATAGTGGCGAATCGCCCTGCGAGTCGATAGGATCACTACTTGTGCGCCCCAGGGCTCTTAGTGAGTTCCCTTGCCTTGGGAGCGGGGAAAGGAATCGCTCCATGCGCCTGCGAAGCCGGCGGCTAATCCCAAGTCAAGGACTCGCCTGTGTGCTGGTTCTGACGGGTGGCCTGCTGCATTGTGCGTTGGCCGCGGCGCAGGAGGAGATCGCTGGTTCCGGTGCCACCGTTAATGTGCGCGTGACCAGCGTGGAAGGCGAGCAACCCCTGGAGCGCGTCCGGGTGGACCTCCTGCACTTTCCCGATCGGTACATCCAGGAGGGCTTCACCGATGCCTCTGGGCGTCTGGAGTTTCATGGCTTGTGGGCTCCAGCGGCTTACGTCCTTCGCGCGGAAAAGGACGGACAGCAGACAACTGAAGTGCGCTTCGACCTGCGCCGCGGGGAGTCCGTGCAGGAAGTCTCCATCCGGATGCCCGCCCTCAAGGCCGTGAGCAGCCCGCGGCCCGGAGGTGTGAGCTCCGTTCGGGCGCTCTCCATTCCTCCTCCGGCTTCCAAGGAGTTTCAGAAGGGAGCCGAGCTCCTGAATCAGAAAAAGAACCCCAGGACCAGCATCGAGCATCTTCAAAAAGCCCTCGCCATCTACCCGGGCTATTTCGAGGCGTACTTTCTGCTGGGCATGGCCTACCTGCAACTGAATTCTCCGGGCGAGGCGCAGGACGCCTTGCGACAGGCGATCAAGTTGAACCCGAAGTTTATCGAGCCGTACTACCCGCTGGCCACGCTGCTGATTGGCAAAAAGGCGTATCAGGAAGGGGAGCGCTTGCTCCTCCAGGCGCGGGAACTTGACCCGAACGGCTGGCGGTGGCCGTTCGAGCTGGCGCGCTCCGAAGCCTACCAGAAGCAGTGGGACCAAGCGCTGGCTTGCGGGCAGAGTGCTCTCAAGATGCCGAACGCCCCACCCAAAGTCCACCTGCTGATGGCGGACCTCTATTCGAATACAGGAAAGCCCGACAAGGCTATCGAGGAGCTCGAGGAATTTGAGAGGCTCAATCCCTCCAGCCCCTACATCCCTCGCGTCCATCAGGTGATTGCGGAACTGCGCAAGCGCGAGGCGAGTCACTAGATGTTATTTCGCTGGAAGCTTATAGCTAACTGAAAATCCGCCAGGGCCGGGATTCTCAAGGGTAGTTCTTAGCTGCGGGTTCGTTTGAACAGCTCTAATAAAATCGGTGAGCTCTTCCCTGAGGTCGGTGACGTTGTGCGCCACGATGACGCCTCCCGGTCTGACGATGGGGATGACCATGTTGAGGTACTTCACGTAGTCCTGTTTCCAGGCGTCAATAAAGACGAAATCATAAGGGCCGGGGAGTTTGGGAACTTCCTCGAGCGCATCGCCCAGTTTGAGTGTGATGACGGAATCCGAGCCTGCCGCTCGGAAATTACCCTGGGCAAGCTTCGCCCGGCCCTCGTCAATTTCCAGGGTCAGCAGATGGCCGCGCTCCTTGCGCAGGCCCATCGCTATCCAAATCGAGGAATAGCCGTTCGACGTGCCGATTTCCAACCCCTCCCGGGCGTGGACTTTCTCTGCCAAGGCGCGCAGGAACGCGCCTTCATCGGGATTGACGTTCCACAGGTTGCCTTCGTTCTGGCGCATCCATTTCAAGCGCTCCAGGGCGTGTGCGTCGGCGCCACCTTGCGCGGGCGTGTTGTTGGAAAAGGCAAAGAGAGAGAGCGCGGTCAAGAGCAGTTGGATGCAGATGATCTTGAATGGGGCAGTCGACATGGTCATTCCTTTTCGAGAAAAGTCTGCTTGCCAGACGCGAACGGGGGACAACGTCCTACGCATTTCGACAATCAGCCGGTGCGTTAGCAGGATGCTGAAAAAGCCGTCTAGCCTGTCATTCCGAGGAGTCCCGATCTGATCGGGACGACGAGGAATCTCGCATGTCCTTTGTTTCCAGAGCGAGATTCCTCCCCTTCGCTCCGCTCTGGGTCGGAATGAGTCGCCTTGGCGACTTCACAAACGTTTTTCAGCATCCTGTTAGGGCGAAGAACGCTTGCGGCGACGCGGACGGAGGAGTTTGAAGCATTTCGGGTTTCCTGGCAAGAGCCGGAAAGAAGGGGGCTGGGGATTAAGGGCTGGGGGCTGGGGGCTGGGGAAAAACAGTAGGCAGTAAGCAGTCGGCAGAAGGGGGGTAATCCAAAATCCAAAATCTAAAATCCAAAATAGCCCTAGCCCCTAGTCCCCAGCCCCTAGTCCCCGCCAAGGACCTTCTGTCTCTTGCTATTTCTTAGGGAAAGAAGTCTCTTATTGGCGGCTCTTTTAGGATGGGATATGCGCTATTTGAGGAGAATTACGCGCCGGAAGTTCATCCAGGTGACGACTGCTGCCGCCGCCGGGTCAATGGTGTGTTGCACTAACAAGAAAAGTCCGTGGCGGTTTTTTACGATCGAGGAAGGGCAGACGGTAGCCGCGATTTGCGAGCGCATAATTCCTGCCGATCAAGATCCGGGGGCGACGGAAGCTGGCGTGGTGAACTTCATTGACCTGCAGCTCATGGGTCCCTACAAGCGCCACTGTGCCAGCTACCGTCAGGGCATTAGTGGCGTCGAGCAAGCGAGCCTCAAGATGTTTGGACATCGGTTTACGGAGTTGGGCCCGGAAAGACAAGACGAGGTCTTGAAGGAGCTCGAAGGGGGCGGGGCGGCGGGAGAAGCCCGGAAGGGTCTCTCATCGAAAGATTTCTTCTCCCTCATTCTCAGCCATACGATGCAAGGTTTCTACGGGGACCCTCGGCACGGTGGAAACCGCGAGCGAGTGAGCTGGAAGATGCTGGGTTTGCCTTACCCGCCTATTCGCGGACGCCTGCACTATGATTTGACGAGTTGATCAAATGGCTCTGAGACATGTCAATGCGGTGGTGGTGGGGGCGGGCGCCGGGGGCGGCATTGTGGCGAAAGAGCTTGCCGAAGCGGGGTTGAGCGTGGTGCTGCTGGAGCGCGGGAAGTGGTACTCGGCGTTCGACTGCCGCAAAGATGATCTCCGCAATCAGCGCACTTCAGTTCTCGGTTGTGGCTTCGGCCCCGACGACGAGCGCTACCGTCGCGTGGTAGTGGATGCTCAGGGCAATGAGCGGTCCGTATTGCCGAGCGAAGGTGTATACGGCAATAACGCCGCTTGCGTAGGTGGTGGTACGTTCAGCTATGGAGCGATGGCATGGCGTTTCATGGAGAAAGACTTCCGCATGCGCTCCACCTATGGCGCTGTCGAGGGTAGTACTCTGGAAGACTGGCCCATCAGTTACGCGGACCTCGAGCCACACTATGAAAAAGCCGAATGGGAAATCGGGGTTTCAGGAGATGACTCCAGGAACCCCTTCCACGCCCCACGCAAAAAGCCCTTGCCGATGCCTCCTCATCCGCCCGGGCGCGAACACGAGATTCTGAGACCGGCAGCCGAGCGGCTGGGCCTGCATCCTTTTGACATCCCCATGCTGCGGAACACGGTGCCTTACAACGGACGGCCGGCGTGCATGCGCTGCCGTTGGTGTGTGGGATTTGCCTGCGAGGTCGACGCGAAGAACGGCACCCACAACACCGTGATCCCCAAGGCGCTCGCCAGCGGAAACTGTGTGCTGCGCGCCGAGTGCGTGGCGAAGGAGATTCTAACTGACGACCGTGGGCGGGTTAGGGGCGTGGCCTACTTCGACTCCCAAGATAGACTCCAGGTGCAGTCCGCAGACCTGGTTGTAGTGTCCTGCTCGGCTACAGAAACTGCGCGCCTTCTCCTCAATTCCAGGAGCAAGCTGTTTCCTAATGGCCTCGGGAACCGCTACGACTGGGTGGGAAGGAATCTTCAGGGACATGGCTATGCGGGCGCTTATGGGCTGTTTGATTATGACGTGTACGACGACATTGGTCCGGGCGCCTCCATCGCCATCTCTGATTTCAACCACGGAAACCCCGGCTTGGTTGGCGGTGGTGTTCTTTGCAATGAATTCATCCGCTTGCCTTACCAATTTTCCTCCATGATTCCACCCACCCTGCCGCTCTGGGGAAGGGCTCATAAAGACTTCATGCGCCAGGCGTACCGGCGGTGCATCATCGTCATGGGCCCAGCGCAGGAGATGCCGGTCTTTGAAGCAAGGGTTCAAGTGGACGCGCGCGTCAAGGACAACTGGGGAATACCGGTAGCGCGTCTCTCCGGATCAAACCACCCGCGCACCCGGGAAGTCGCAAGATTCCTCGCCTCCAAATCTGAGGCTTGGCTCAAGGAGGCGGGAGCAATCACCACTTGGCAGAAGGCCCCGCCGGTGGGCCTGAGCGGAGGGCAGCATCAGGCTGGAACTTGCAGAATGGGCAACGACCCTAAAACCTCAGTGGTCAACAGATACTGCCAGGTGCACGACGTGGATAATCTATTTGTCGTGGATGGCAGCGTTCACGTTACGAATGGGGGTTTCAATCCGGTGCTCACCATTATGGCTATAGCCTACCACGCCTCCGCTCATCTGGTGGAAGGATGGAAAGGCACGCGATTTCGCGGCTGAGGACATAAATGACGGAAGAACAAGTCAAAAGGCAAAACGCAAATCGCAAAAGTAAAATCCCAGGGACGACTCTCTTGGATCGTTGCCGTCCTTGCTGCGGCTTTGCCTTTTGCGTTTTGCCTTTTGACTTGTTCTTCGCTTTTGGTGGCGGCCGCCGAGTTGCACTGTGTATAGGCACATTTCACAGGGATTCGAAACTACCTATGTGCATGCATATCGCTTATGTCAACTGAACAGCACCCACCACGTTTTCGCAAACTGCTCCTGATTGGAGTGTTAGTTGCTCTGCTCATCCTTCCGGGGGGGAGCCTTTACTACGAATATTCCCAAGGGAAGGCCTGCGCCCGTTGCCATGAAATCTGGCAGCCCTATACGGATTGGCACACCTCCGCGCATCGAAATGTTCCATGCTCTGCCTGCCACGGGGATGTGTTCACGCTGGAAACGAGATTCCATTGGAACAATATTCGCCGCCTGGCCGCCCACCTTCGCGGGCATGTGCCCGAGCAGGTCAGGCTGAAAACCAGGGACGCTTTGCAAGCGAGCGAGCGGTGCCGGAATTGCCATCAGGAGGAGTATGCCGAATGGGCGGCCAGCTCGCACAGTGTCACTTACGCGGAAATCTTCTTGGACAAGAAGCACAACCGGCAGCAACTACTGATGGACGACTGCCTGCGCTGCCACGGGATGCACTTCGAGGGAGGAATCCGCGAGCTGGTGACGCCCGTTGATACTCGAGGTCCCTGGCGCCTCTGGAGGCCGGAGCTCGCCAGCCGCCCCGCAATCCCTTGCCTGACCTGCCACCAGATGCACCGTGAGGGCCCCACCTTGATCCGGCCCGCGGCGAAGGCAGTGAATGCAAGTCCAGCGGAGGAGATAAACCGGCCCTCTCTTGCACTCTTCGATCGGCGGGAGCTCGAGCACATTTCCGTGCAGCGCCTTCCTTTGCCAAAGATGCGCGAAGAGGCGAGGGCCGTCAAAATCAGTCCAGACCCCCGCCAGACGCTTTGTTACCAGTGTCATGCGCCGCTTTCCACTTTTGAAGTTGGCTCCGGAGATGACCGGACACCCATCGGCGTGCACGAAGGGCTGAGTTGTCTCGCCTGCCATGAGAAGCACGGCCAGAAGACCCGTGCGTCTTGCTCGAACTGTCATCCGCAACTGTCGAATTGCGGCCTCGACGTGGAAATCATGGACACTACGTTCCGTTCCACGAAAAGCCCGCACAACATTCACTTCGTCAAATGCACGGACTGCCACACGAAGGGTGTGCCGCGGCGAAAAAAAGAGGCTCGAGCAGCGCGTTTTGGAGTGCGGCAGCTTGCTGCCGCTTTTGCGTCTGGGGCTCGCTCGAGCCGCTGCCGGAAGCAAGCTTCCTGCGGAGGAAAGCGGCAGCAAGCTGCCGCACTCCAAAACGCTTTGCGCCAGCAGCCCCTTCCGAGTGAAGCTACAGGAAAACCGTAGGGCTCTTGGGTCTTGATGGTGCATGGTCACCGCGCGAAACGGCCCATCAACTCCGCCTGGGCGAGGATGTGACCCTGCATTGCAGCATCAACTTCTTTTCTGGTCGCGGCGGGGCGCAAATTCAGTATCGCGTCAACTGCGTAAAGCCTGATGAAGTAGCGGTGCGGTCTTCCCGGTGGGGGGCAGGGGCCGCTATAGCCTGTTCTTGAAAAGTCGTTGGTCCCTTGCCGGCCCCCGTCAGGCATCTGGTCGTTTCTCGATAAAGCCTCCGGGAGTTTGCGGTAAGCAGCCGGCAGATCATACACCACCCAATGGACAAAGGTCCCCGAGGGGGCGTCAGGGTCGTCCTCGATGATGGCGAAACTCTGCGTGCCCAGGGGCGGGTCAGTCCAGGCCAGGGCAGGCGAGACATCCGCGGCCTCGCAGGTGAACCGCTTGGGTATGAAACCGCCCGGCGTGAATGAGGTGGTTTTCAGTTCAATCTTAGAGGAGGCTGCCTTTTGCCCGCGCACCTCCGCAGGCGCCACCAGTGCAAGAACGACCATGATGAGTGGTGGCAGCGCAGTCAACGTTCGGTGCAGCAAGACGAGCAGGCCGTCGTGGCGACTGAGCTTGAGCATGGCGGTTATCGCTGCGGAAAAGCAAACGCCTCCAGCATGTCAGCTCGGGCCTTCTCATCTGACGCGATTACCGTAAGTAGGTCTTTTACCGAGATCATCCCGCGATATTGCCCTTGCTGGTTCGTGACCGGCAGGTGGTAAAAGCCGTGCTTCTCCATGAGCCGCACACACTCATCCAAGGGCGTTTCAGGCGGCACAACAGTGAGCTGCGAGGTCATGATTTCAGACACGCGCATCCAGGCTGGGCATTTATTCTCCGCTGCGACCTTGTCCGAAATATCGCTTTGGGAGACGACTCCCAGAAGCTTGCCGCTTCGGTCGCACACACCAACTGACCGGACCTGTTTCTCCCGCAAGTAGCGAGCGGCCTCGTACACGGTGAAGTCGTCGGCGATTGAGTAGACATCCGTCCTCGATTCGATAAGGTCCCCAACTGTCATAGCTCCCCCCCACGGAATGATATTGTCCAAAATGTTAGAATGACTCCGGCTCGGTTGCAACCGAAATCGTGCTTACTTGAACCTGACCTCGGAAGTTGGACTTGCGCAGACACCGCGCACACCCCAGGCTTGTCATCCTGATCCCGCCACGGCGGACTCAGAATGACAGGGCGGCTGGTTCTTTATGTTAAGCTGGATGGAGGGGGAAATCATGGGGCCTTTTCGTTATCACGTGTTTGTTTGCGACCAGCGGAAGCCCGAGGGTATCCCGTGCTGTGCCACGCGCGGCTCCGCGAAAGTGATCGAGGCGTTGCGCAAAGAAGTGGCCGCGCAGGGGCTTTCTAATGACGTGCAAATCACCGCTTGCGATTCGATCGGCCTCTGCGATCGGGGTCCCAATATGATCGTTTACCCCGAGGGCACCTGGTATTCCAGTGTGACGCCCCAGGATGTGCCGGAAATTGTGCGAACGCACTTCCAGACGGGGCGCGTTGTGGAGCGATTAGCAAATAAGGATGTCGCGGCTCTCCAAGAGGAGATTTGTGCCAACCGTGACAAGATGCTGGCCGCTCGACGAGCCCAAGAGGCTGCCGGAGTCCTTCCCGACGATCTGAACAGCACGCTTCGAGGGTTTCAGGAAAGTCGCGTGCTACTTACGGCCGTCGAATTGGATCTCTTTACCGCCGTGGGAAGCGGGGCGAGGGCCGATGAGGTATCCGCCAGAACAGGCAGCGACCCCCGCGCCACGGAAATGCTGATGAACGCGCTCGTGGCGCTGGGATGGCTGGCCAAGCAAGATGCGATCTTCCGTAATTCTCTCTCCAGCGCAAGATACTTCGTGGCTGGCTCCGCCGATGACTCGCGCGCTGCTACCATGCATTTGGTGCACTTGTGGCAGACTTGGTCCACGCTCACCGAATGCATCCGTGCCGGCACCTCCGTTTTTCATCAAGGCATGGTTGACCGGGGTGAGGAGTGGACGCGATCCTTCATCGCCGCCATGCACCGCAACGCGCGGGCACGGGCGCCGTTGGTGGTCATGGCCGTAGGAACCGAAGGTGTGACTCGCATGCTGGATGTGGGCGGCGGCTCGGGCGCCTATTCTATCGCCTTTGCGGGCGCGAATGAGAATCTCCAGGTCGATCTTCTGGACTTGGCCACGGTCATCCCTATCGCGCAAGGCCATATCAAGAGTGCCGGCTTGGCAGGGCGCATCAGAACTCGGCTTGGGGACCTGCGCGCGGACAAGTTCGGAGAAGGGTATGACTTGGTGTTCGTGTCCGCCATTTGTCACATGTTGGGTCCCGATGAAAACAAAGACCTCTTGCAGCGTTGCTTCGCGGCCTTGGCCGCAAGGGGCCGCGTTGTGATCCAGGACTTCATCCTCGAGCCTGACAAGACTGCGCCCAAGTCGGCGGCGCTCTTTGCCCTGAATATGCTGGTCGGGACCCAAGCCGGAAGCACCTACACCGAAGCAGAGTACGCCACTTGGCTCGAAGAGGTGGGTTTTCAGGAGGTGCGGCATGTCCGCCTGCCCGGTCCCTCGGGGTTGATCGTCGGCACGCACGGGTAAGCGGGATGGCCCCGTTTCCGCATTGCGGTTCTTACTGTCTGTTGAACCCGAATACGGACTCTATGCTGGGCGTCGTGAGGCGCATCGCGGATGGGAAATGGCAGTGATTTCCCTGCGGCGCGACCCTTAGCCGCAACCAAAAGCAGATTCTTCGCTACGCTGCGCTCCGCTCAGAATGACATGTCATCCTGATCCCGCCTTGCGGGAGAAGGATCTGTTTTTCTTCGCACCACGCGACGCAGTTGGCCAATAGTACTACCGTGAAGGCGGTTCCCGAATCGCCCCTACAATCAACTGCAGAGTTTTGCTAACATAAGGAGGATGTACGATGAAATTGTGATTGTCACCGGAAACCGCCCCCTCAGCGGCAGCCATTTGCTGTTGAGTGTTGAATCTCCCCGCCAAGCACAGGCCACGCGTCCCGGCCAGTTTGCCATGCTGCGAATTCTCGGCCGGTCGGATGTGTTGTTGCGCCGGCCGATGAGCATCTATGACCTCAAGGCCAAGAACTCCGAGGGAGAGAATGACCGCAAGCCGGGTTCTCCCCGCATCCTTCAATTCCTCTACAAGGTTGTGGGGCACGGGACCCGGCTAATGTCCGAGCTCAAGCCGGGAGACCAGGTTGGATTGTTGGGGCCCCTGGGCCACGGCTTTTTCGAGGAGGAGTATCTGCCTCGAGCGCACCAGGCGAATGAGATTCTCCACGTGGCGGGAGGTATCGGAATAGCTGCCCTGCTTTTGCCGGCGAAGCGCCTGGCGGAGGCGGGGTTTCATCAACGCCTCTTCTTCGGTGGGCGAAGCAAAGCTGACCTCGTCGGTGTCGAAGATTTCAGGCCGTTGGTGCGCGGCATCTTGATGGCCACGGAGAATGGCTCGGCGGGCTATCGCGGCTTCGTGACGAGGCCACTGGAAGAATACCTGGCGCGTCACACCAATAAGAAATACCTGCTGATGGTCTGCGGCCCCTGGGCCATGTTGCGCGCCTCAGTGGAGTTGGCAAGAAAGTATGGCCACCCGTGCCTGGTTTCGATGGAAAACCGCATGGGATGTGGCCTCGGCGTTTGCCTGGGATGCTGCATCCGCGTCCAGGGCACCGGTCATGAGGCTTATCAGAGAGTCTGCACCGAGGGGCCGGTGTTTTGGTCGGAAAAGGTAATCTGGGAGGATGAGGCGATCGCCAAAACCTGAGAAAAGCTGTCAGTTGTCAGTCGTCAGTTGTCAGATGTCACTCGTCACTGTTCTTTGATGTCAGCAAAAACCAAAACTCGGACACACGGACTCCGCGCCAGCCAGGGTCCACCGGCAAGCCGGCAATCGCCTCCCGACGACGGCCATGCGTCCACCGGCGAGCAATTCATCCCGCAGATCGAAACCGAAATCGCCGGTGTGCGTTTCCAGAATCCGGTCTGGACGGCAAGCGGCACCTTTGGATACGGCAAGGAATTCTCTTCTCTCATCGACTTGAACGAACTGGGGGCCATCGTCGTAAAGGGCATCTCTCCCGAGCCGATGGAGGGAAATCCGCCGCCGCGCATCTACGAGACCGAGTCCGGGATGCTCAATGCCATCGGCCTTCAGAACGTCGGCGCAAGGCGCTTCCTCACTGAAAAGCTCCCCTTTCTGCGTACCCTCAGGGCGCGCTGCATCGTAAACGTATTTGCCTATTCCACAGAAGATTATGTTCGGTGTCTCGAGATGCTCAACGAGGGCGAGGGCATCGCCGCTTACGAACTCAACATCTCCTGCCCCAATACGCGTTGTGGCGGCATGGTATATGGCAGCGACCCGAAGCTGACCGAAGAAGTGGTGGCAGCGTCCAAGAAGGTAGCACGCTATCCACTCTTCGTGAAACTTTCTCCAAACGTCACCGACATCACGGTTTTTGCGCGCGCCGCCGAATCGGCCGGGGCCGACGCGCTCTCGCTCGTGAACACCTTCGTGGGCATGGCCATTGATATCGAAACGCGGAGGCCTCGTCTCTGGAATGTAACCGGAGGGCTATCGGGTCCGTCTATCAAACCAGTGGCCTTGCGCATGGTGTATCAGGCCGCGCGGGCAGTGAAAATCCCGATCGTTGGACTGGGAGGTATATCCACCACGGAGGACGCTCTGGAGTACTTCATCGCCGGCGCCAGGGCCGTGCAGGTGGGCACAGCAAATTTCTACGACCCGGGAACTTCGGTTCGCCTGGTGCAAGGTTTGCGCGACTACTGCCAGAGGAAACGGCTTCACCTTTCTGAGATTATCGGTTCGCTGAAGATTCCCGAGCGCGCAACCCCGATAGGCACCGAAGGCTGACCCCTCCGCGGTCTGTTTACTTTGGCACCTTTCTTGCCCGAGTGCCCCCCGGTCTTCGGGGGCGTTTATAGGGGCGTTTATTGACAGTGGTCAAACCGTCTGCTAGATTGAGCCAATGCGCGTTTGGGGAGAGCACATCTGATTGAAACAGGAAGGTTCTTGGTCGGGCTGGTGGTTGCGGCAACACTTTTGCTGGCCTCTGCGTGCATGGTGCGGCGGGAGACACGAATTCAGCCATCACAGTTGGCCCCACCGGCGCTCGAAACTTCGCTTGCCGCTCTGGTCGCCGGGCTCAATTCCAAAAGCCAAAGCATCCGCACGCTGACCGCGACGGTGGATCTGGAACCGACGGCTGGGTCCATCTACTCTGGAGTCATCAAGGAGTACCACGACGTCAGGGGTTTCATTCTGGTCGAAAGGCCCGCCCTGATCCGAATGGTGGGGCAGGCCCCCGTGGTGAGGACAAATATCTTCGATATGGCTTCCAACGGCGAGGAGTTCCGCTTGTACATCCCACCTAAGCAAAAGTTCATTGTGGGGAAGACGACTTTCCGCCGCCCAGCGAAAAACTCCCTGGAGAACCTGCGGCCTCAACACATTCTGGAGGCCTTGCTGATTCCGCAGTTCGATGCTTCTCATGAGAAGTGGTTCTTGGAGGAGGCTGAGGAGGACGGACGCCGATTCTACGTGGTGAGCGTCGTGGAGTCCGCCGATAGCGAAGGATTGCGCCTGAAGCGCAAAGCCTGGTTCGACCGAGCCAATCTCGAGCTGGCACGCCTGCAATTCTACGAGTCGGATGGAGTTTATGTCGAAGACGTCCATTACTCTGGCTCGAAGGATTTTCAAGGAACCAGCTACCCATCGCACATCGAGGTGGCGAGGCCGATTGAAGACTACCGCCTGGCGATCACCATCTTGAAGGCGACTTTCAACCAGGCCATAGAACCTGAGAAGTTCATCCTCAACAAACCCGAAGGCGTGGAACTGGTGGATCTGACCGCGAAGGCCCAGCAGGAGAACCCGCGTGATCAATAAGCTGATCCTCTCGAACATCCTGCACCGTCCGATCCGTACGGCGGTGAGCGCCCTGGCGGTGGCGATTGAAGTCGCCATGGTGATGCTGTTCGTGGGGCTCGCTCATGGGCTGGTTGATGAGTCCGCCCAGCGACTGGAGGGTGTGGGCGCAGACATTCTCGTGCAACCGCCGAGTTCGTCGTTCCTTCTTGCTCTTTCTCAGGCGCCCATGCCCATCAAGTTTGGAGACCTCCTCAAACAGATCCCACACGTGCTGGCCGTGGCTCCCGTGCTCTTCAACTTCAATTCCATCGGAGGCTTGAACATCATCTACGGGATCGACATGCCCACTTTCAACCGCGTTTCCGGGGGCTTCGCCTATCACGATGGCGGGCCGTTCCTGAACCCGTATGACATTCTGGTGGACGATCTGTATGCCCGGGCGAACCACCTCAAGGTGGGGCAGACGATTTCCCTGTTGAATCACGAGTTTCACGTGTGTGGCATCGTCGAACATGGCAAAGGGGCGCGGCTCTTTATTCCCATGAACACGGCAGAGGACCTTCTTCAAGTCCAGGAAAAGGCCTCCATCTTTTTCGTCAAGTGCACCGACCCCGGTTACACCGATGACGTTTCCGATGCTATCCACCAGTTGCTTCCCAAGTACCAGGTCCTTCCCGTGAAGGAATACATGTCTTTAATGACATCCAACAATTTGCCGGCTCTGAACGCCTTCATTACTGTCATAATCGCCATCGCGGTTGGGATCGGATTCCTGGTCATCTTCCTGTCCATGTATACAACCATTACCGAGCGCACCCGGGAGATCGGGATTTTGAAGTCGCTTGGGGCTTCAAAAGGGTATATCATTGCATTGATTCTGCGAGAAGCAGGTCTTCTCAGCGCGGTTGGAATCATCGTTGGGTACGGAGTCGCGGCGGTAGCCCGCAAGCTCATCCTCGGGACATTCCCGACCCTTTCCATAGAACTGACCATGGAATGGGCCCTTTACGCCGCCATTCTCGCGCTGGCCGGAAGCACGCTGGGGGCGTTCTATCCCGCGTTGCGTGCAGCCCAACTTGACCCTGTGGACGCGCTGGCGTACGAATAGAGCGCGTCCGTGGCTGGCGGGCGGTCGTCCGCAGTTGTCATTCGGTCGTTGCCCAAGATGGATTTGGAGAACCGGAAAACCCTGATGACACTCGGCACGCCAAAACCCGCTGCGAAGCACTGACGCTGGTTTTCATGGAACCCATAATCGCCACTCGCGACCTGAAGAAAGTTTACCGCCTCGGCAAAGTCGAGGTGCAAGCATTGCGAGGTGTGGATTGCCTTGTCCATGAGGGTGAACTCGTGGCGGTGGTTGGGCCGTCCGGCTGCGGGAAGTCCACCCTGCTCCACATTCTGGGCGGCTTGACCGGTCCCACCAGCGGCCACGTGTTGGTAGATGGCAATGATTTCAGCAAGATGACGGACGCTGACCGCACGCGCTTTAGGCGGCACACGATCGGGTTCGTCTTCCAGCGCTTTAATCTGCTGCCCACCCTGACGGCGCGAAACAACATCGCCATCGCCCAGTACATCCAGGGTAACGGGTTCAATCCGCACCGCTTCAGGGGGATCGTCGAGATGCTCGGTATTCAGGACAAACTTGATCATCGACCCTATGCGCTGTCCGGCGGTGAACAACAGCGCGTGGCCATTGCCCGCGCGGTCATTTGTGACCCCAAGATACTCCTGGCGGATGAGCCCACGGGCAATCTGGATACCGAAAATTCGCAGGCCGTTCTCAACATGATTAGAAACCTGAATAGAACCTTTGGACAAACGATCCTGATGATCACCCACAACCCCGAGGCGGCTGCGGTGGCGGACCGGATTATCCACATGCGGGATGGGCAGATTATTTCTGATTGATTCTTCCCGCATTTCCCATTATTTCTTGATTGACGCTTGTTTATGGCCCGGAGCACGGAATTTCGCAATCCTACCTTGCCGCAAGCCCAGACCGGCGGGCTGGAGGGTGGGTTCGGGAGGGTCTGGGAGAAGATCAAACTTGGTATCCTGCGCACTGTCTTCTGGGCGTATGAGCGCGGGACCTGGCAGTACGATCTACTCGTCTTAGCCATCCTGGCCTTCATTTTCCTGTCACCTCGCGGCTGGTTCAACGACCGTCCCACTCTGGAATTAACTGACCTTCGGCATCAGCAAGGCTTCGTCGAAATGGGACATGGGAAGCAAGGATGGCGCTACCTTGTGGACGCAAGGCTGGTGGAATCATACACGGCTGCAAAGCCTGAGGACGCCATCCAGATTATTTTGAGCCGGCAATTGCACCAGCCTTTCACCGTGATATCGATTGTGCCTATCACCGACAAGAACAAGGTGGTGCTCGGCTACACGGTGCTGGTAAGCCGTTAAGGCAGTGACGAGTGACAAGTGACGAGCAAGCAAAAAGGGCAAGGCACTGACCGGTGACGACTGACGAGCAATGAAAAAGGGCAGTGAAAAGTAAGCAGCGAAAGGCCAAAACCCGCTGCCTGAACTCGTCACTCGTCACTGGTCACTTGTCACTGCCCTCACGGGGAGAGTGACCTTGCGTTTCAGACTCACTTTGACTTGGCTCCTTTTAGCCGCCGGGCTTCTCTCGCCAATGCGCACCGGCGCGGTGGCTCCACTCCCCCGCAAGGGAAAACTCCCCCCCGATCTTTCCGAAATCCTTTCGCGCATGAACGACGCCGCGAAACGCTTAAAGAGCCTTTCCGCAAACCTCACGTACACCAAGGTCACTGTGCTTGTGAACGACAAGTCTACAGAGGAAGGGCGCCTCTTTTTCCGCAAGGGCAAAACTCCGGAGATCCGGATTGAAATGCAGCAACCCGAATCCAAGGTCATCCTGTTTAAGAAGAACAAGGCGGAAATCTACCTGCCGAAGATTAATCAGCTCCAGGAATACAGCCTCGAGCAAAAGTCAGGACTGGTGGAGGAGTTCTTGCTCCTCGGTTTCGGGTCGGAAACAGGAGAATTGAAGAAGTCCTACAGACTGAAATACATGAAGGAAGAAGACCTCGACGGCGATACGACGGCAGTGCTTGAACTGACACCACGAAAGGAGAGCCTCGCCTCCCAGCTCACGAAAATCCAGATGTGGGTCAGCGAGGAATCGTGGCTACCCACCCAGCAGCAATTCTTCGAGCCGGGCGGCGACTATCTTATTGCCAGCTACAGGGCAGTCAAGGTGAACCTCAGAATACCCTCTTCCACCTTCGAGATCCACCCCGCCGAGGGAGCCAAGCGCATCAAAATGAATTAGTTCGTACTCCAGACTCCCCTCCTCTCCGAGGAGGGGTGAGGGGGTGGTGCGTGCGTCTCTGCTGAAACCTCAAAACTTCGCCCTTCCCCCACCCTTGTTCAGGGTGCACACAAACCGGGCTGAGTCGTTCGGCCGTGATTCCCCTGACGGCTTGGTAAAACGTGAGGTCCAGCGGGTAACCCGCCGCAGTGGTGATGACCGCGTCCACCGGGTGATCCAGTGAGTGAGGTCACGTCGTGTAGGGGTTAGAAACGCACGCGCGCGCATACCTCCGATGACGCAGCAAAGAGCCAGAGACGACATCAGAAACGGAGTTGTCTGCAAGCTTGGGGAACAGCAAGGAGGACGCCTGCTGCTGACAATGCAGTACCCGCTGCCCAGGAGTCGTGACTCCAGTCGGGGCATTGGTCCAGAAGATGAGAACGTGGGCCGGCAAGGAGAGCGACAGAAGCCAGAAGGGCCTGAATCACCAACCGCACGAGGCCCTACCGTCTGACAGCCAGTCCGGTCGCCCTCCCGGCGCTACTTCCTCTTGGCCATGCATCACACGTTCCGACGAGGTCGGTTCACCTAAAATTTGCCCACAGCCCTATGGCCACCCTCTTGGCGTCGAAGGTCCCTGTTATATTGGGGTTACTGCTAAAGAGGTTCCCCGCGACTTCGTCGCCGCCTGTGTCGACAGCGATGCCATAAACAGTAATTGTGGCATCCCAAGGATTCGGTGTTGGGCTGTTGGGGATGGTCAAAGTGCACGTGCAATTCGAATTGACGATGTACGTACCACCCGTAAAGCTGTAAGGGTTCCCGCCTTCCGGACTCCCGTTGATGACCATGTTCAAATGGCTGCCGCTAAAGCCTCCCCTTCCGTTAAAGCTAACTAACATGGAGAAGTTCCCGGGCAGGAACTCATATGGCGCGTCAAAGTGACCGTACCATCCCGATGCCACTAATCCGTAGTTGCCGTACAGCGTGGCGTTCGTGCAGCCGGTGGCGGCCTTCGCCTTCGTTACTGGCCGCAGTACGAGCACTCCAAGGACCGCCGCGAAAACAACAAGCATGGTTAATAGTACGAAAATGGTTCGTTTCATCAACATCCTCCTGGATTTCTCTATTTCGGGGCAGGGAACTACGCCCATTCGGGTTGGGGCAAGCCTCAAGTGCGTGTCACCCGCGCCCGCACCAACCGTGCAGGTGCAGCGCCGCAATCGACAAATTCCACTTGGTTTCTCCATCGTCTTGATTCGCAAGAGGAAGGCGATGGGACGCAAAGAAAAAGCGCCTCTGCAAGGCGTGATTGTGGAATCCACTCCGTAGAACCTAGGCCCTAGATGCGCGGCATATAATCCCCAAAACGATCCTGATCGCCTTTTTGATGTTGATGGCTGGCAGGGGCTTGGTATGGCGAGGGCGAAGCGGAAACTTGCTCATCTTTCGCTTCACGCCGCGCGGGTTGCGCGGGCTGCGCCTCGAAACAACCCGGCCTTGCAGGATCTCCTCCAGCGCGCTGTTATGGAACGCCCTCCTGTGCCGGGGGGGGAAAGCGCTGAAGGCAGGGAGCTTGCGGCGGACCCGCATCCTGAGTTACCATATAGGTTCACCCCGACCGGAAGAGAGGCTCGGGGTCAGGGCGCGATACCACAAAGGAGAAAACCATGGTCATTCCGGGTCTGAGTGCACGTCCGCTCCTCACCCTTCTGCTGGCGTCTCTATCGTTCGCAGGACCTTCGTTTGCAGGTGCAAGCGTCTACAATTTCACCCTTCCTTCCATTGATGGCGAGCCCACTTCGCTTTCGAGTTACAAGGGCAAGGTTATTCTGCTGGTGAATGTCGCCAGCCGATGCGGTTTCACGCCGCAATATTCGGCTCTGGAATCGCTTTATGAAAAGTACAAGGACCAGGGCTTTGTGATCCTGGGTTTTCCTGCCAACAATTTCGGTGCGCAGGAGCCAGGCACAAATGCGGAAATCAAGAGCTTCTGCACGCTCAAGTACAACGTCTCTTTTCCCATGTTTGCCAAGGTCTCGGTGAAAGGCGCCGACACCACTCCCCTCTATCAATATCTTACCCAGCAGGCGAATCCCACCGTTGCCGGCGACATTAAGTGGAACTTCACCAAGTTTCTGGTTGATCGGCACGGAAAAGTTGTAGCACGGTTCGAATCGCCGGTGAAGCCGGACTCTCCCGAGGTTGTGGAAGCCATCGAAAAGCTGTTAAGGCAGTGACGAGCGACAAGTGACGAGTGACGGGCGGAAGCAGGAAGTCAGCTCAGCACTGGCCTGAGCTCCCATTGCGCGAAAAAACGCGGCTGCTGACGTTGTCTTTGAGGAGGGTCCAAAACGAGGCGTCGAGGTAGGAGCGAATGGAAACGTAACAACCCCCGCACTGGTTAATGGGGACAAATTCTTTCAGCATCTCCTTCTGTGAGTCATATTCGTTGTCAAACATCGAGCACGGACGCAAGCCGCCCTCCGGCGTCACGACCATAAACCTTCGTCCGGCGTTGCATCCACTTATGGTCCCATCACGGAAAAAGTCATGGATGCCCGAAAGCGTCCAGGGAGAGTTGGCGATGCGGGCATTCTTTGCTTTCAGCTCCAATAATTGATCGAGAGTCTTGCGGAGCAGGGCGAGATCGTCCATGGACTCGATGTAATGCTCCATACTGCCGGTGCGCAGGGGAGTGTAGGCGCTGTAAGAGATAGAAACTCCCCACTCCCTGGCCCGTTCGTAAATCGCTACCAGCGCCGGAAGGTTCTCGCGCGTGATGGCGGTATTGAGCGCCACGTCGTCGTGGCCGTAGCGGGCAAGCGCGGGAACCAGCTTCTCGAGGTGAGCATAAAGCCCGGGTGAGCGGCGGAAGTCGTCGTGCCTGGTATCGGGAAAGTCCAGCGAGATTGAAACCTGGTTAATGCCCAGGGCCCGCAAAGCCAGATATTTTTCTTCCGTAAACAGTCGCCCATTAGTCACCAGAATGGTGTAAGGCAGGCCGCTTGGCTCCTTCACGGCTCGGACGATCTCTTCGAGATCCTTCCGCAGCAGGGGTTCGCCGCCCGAGAGCTGCACGGCCATGGGCTTTAGAGCGCCGCGCAGTTGCGCGTAATCCTCCGCCCGAAGCAGCCCCGCCGGGTCGGGCTTCATCCCGCCCTTGTCGCAATGCTTGCAATTGGCCGTGCAGGAATGCGTCAGCTCAAAAGAAACCACCAAGGGCCGATTAGTGCAGAAGCTCCACGTACCTCGGGCAATCATTCGAGCCGCTCGTACAACAGGTATCGCTTTCAATGGCCACCTTTTCAGCACCCCGCCAACCTGCGAGGGGGAATCGCTAGCATACCCCCGCAATCCTCCCGGAGCAAGTCCACAATCGCTGGCAACTCCAATGCTCTGCATGGCTTCCATGTGCATTAGCAGACGATGAGCCGCCGAAACATGCAGCTCAGTCTTGATTCTCTACCATTCACATTTTGCCCATTGTTACCAAATAAAAGATGAATTAGTCTTGACAGGCATTTTGTCGCTCAGGGGCTTTGCCGGACACGTTCTTTTAGAGTTGAGCGCTTGGCAGAGTAAGCCGTGTGGAGAAGATCAGACACCCGACTCCGCAGCCAAGCGACTCGACGAAAAATCATCTGACCCGAATGGACCAACTTACCCTTCGTCGGAAACTGCGCTTCTGGAATACCCGCCTTCGCGAATGGCGGATGATCGCCAGGGGCTTGCTTTCAACCAAGCACCCTGTTCTCGCCCACCTCATTGCGATTCGGCGGTGTAATCTCTCCTGCGCATATTGCAACGAATACGACAAATTCTCGAAACCCATTCCGCTCGAGGTGATGTTCCGCCGCATCGACCGGCTGGCAACACTGGGAACCACCATCGTCACGATCAGTGGCGGCGAGCCGCTGTTGCACCCCGAACTGGAAGAAATCGTTTACCACATCCGCAGGCGCGGGATTCTGGCCGGTATGATAACGAACGGTTACCTGCTCACTCCCCAGCGCATCGAGCACCTGAATCGAGCCGGGCTCGACCATCTGCAAATCAGCATTGACAACCTAATGCCCGACGAGATTTCAAAGAAGAGCCTGCGGGTTTTGGACCGTAAGCTCCGGCTGCTTGCCCGTTACGCTATCTTCCAGGTGAATATCAACTCCGTCCTGGGAAGTCCCGTGCGCAACCCCGACGACGCTCTGGAGGTGGCGCGCCGGGCACTCGAACTCGGATTCACGAGTACCGTGGGCATCCTCCACGACCACGGAGGGCAGCTTAAGCCGCTCAGTGAGCACCAGCAACAGCTCTTTGCCCAGATCATGGAGATGGGCAAGCATTCCTATTCGCGCTTCAACCATTTCCAGAAGAACATCTCAGGCGGCCTCGGGAACGAGTGGCGCTGCCGAGCCGGCAGCCGCTACCTCTATGTCTGCGAGGATGGGCTGGTTCACTACTGCTCGCAGCAGCGCGGATATCCCGCCATTCCACTCGAGAAATACACCCGCCAGCACCTTGAACACGAGTATCGCACCCAAAAGTCGTGCGCGCCGCGCTGCACCATCTCCTGCGCGCAGCAGGTCGCTATGCTCGACAACTGGCGCGACCCGCAAACCCGCCCCGCCTTCCGGCCTACAGACGCGCTCGTGCAACTGCCCACCCCCTCTGAATGGTGAATAGTAAATTGTGAATAGTGAATTGTGAATGATGAATTGGTCTTCCTACGCCTGTGGCGAAGTCTGGACGTGAAGTGCCGCTGAGCGCGGTGGCAAAGGCGGAGAGAAGATGATCAAAACGAGGCAAGTATGCAAGAGTTACCCATTCACCATTCACTATTCACTATTCAGAATTCTCCATTCGATCTGCGCCAGGATTCCGCCCAGGATTCTGGCGTCGTGGTTGGTGAGTTCCAGGTCGAGTATGAGGCGCCGCAGCTTGAGGAGTGTAGCGCGCCGACTCTTGGGCTTCAGGTATCCCACTTGGTCCAAAACGCGCGCGGCACGGTCAAACAAGCGGTCAAGAGACTGGGCGCCGGCCGGCTCCGATAGGTGGACGGTCAGCCGCAGCGGACGGGTTGGCACAAGGCCGGCGCGCGCCAGTTCGTAAGCGCAAACCGCCACTGCCTGCCCCAGATTCATGGAGGGGCAATCAAGCACGGTGGGAATACGAATCAGGGTGTGGCAATAACTCAAGTGCTCGTTTGAAAGGCCCGTCTTTTCGGAACCGAACAGCACTGCCACGCGGCCCGCTGCTTGGCGTTGCCGGAGCCAGGCGGGGAAATCAGGAAGCGGGATGAGGTCTCGGTCCAGGTTGCGCCGAGTGCCTGCCGTGGTGCCCACCACCATTGACGCATCTCCAATGGCTTCCACCAGACTCTCCACCGCACGCGCTGAGGTGACAATCTCCTCGGCTCCAAGCGCCGAGCGCGTTTCCTGCCATACCGGGCTGTAGGGCGCCACGACCACCATCTCGCGAAAACCGAAATTGGCCATGGCACGCGCCGCTGCACCGATATTCAGCGGATTCCGCGGCCTCACCAGCACAAACCGCCAATCCAGGTTGAGTGATTTCATAGTGTGGGATTGTACCAGGAGTCAGCGGGTAGGAGTCAGGAGTCAGAAGCCAGGAGTCAGTAGGCGCTTATCGCAAAACATCGACGACCGCTGTTAAACCCGTCATTGAAGTCAACCCGGATGCCCTTGCCATCGCTGCGGGACTCGACCGGGAGCGCCAAGCCAAGGGGCCGCGCGGACCGCTGCATGGCATCCCCGTCCTCATCAAGGACAACATCGCCACCCGCGACCGGATGATGACCACTGCGGGGTCGCTCGCCCTGGTGGGAGCGAGGCCGCCGAAGGATGCCTTCGCGGTGAAGAGGCCCCGCGAAGCAGGCGCCGTGATTCTCAAACCTCTTGCTGTTGGCGCGGCGATCGTAGGGCAGCAGGCCCGCTACTGATTTGGCGTCACGGGGATTGCCGGCTGGTTGGGCCGATCAGTGGGAGTCGCGCTCACGATGCGGACTTTCGACTTGAATTGCTTGTAGTCGGTGTAACGAAGGATCTGTTTGATGTGAACGGGGCCGTTGGAAAAATAGAGGGTGTCATCCGCCATGGTGTATGTAGGAAACCAGTATTTCCCGTCGATCTGCTCGCGCCAGGTGGTAAAACGTGGAAACAGGTTTTCACCCTTTTTGGTGTGCAACTCGGGTACGGGTTTGCCTTCCGACTTCACAATTTGCAGGTCCCGGTCATCAACCCACACCACACCCTGAAAATACTGCTGTCCTTTCTGAATTTCTTTGGGCCGGATGGAGAAAACATAAGCCGTAATCTGGTCAACCTTCACGTGTCCCAAATACTTGATTTCGTACTCCGGAAGTTCATCCGAGGTCAGAACAAACGGCTGAGTGTTCCGCATCGAAACGTAGTCTTCCTTGGTCATGATGATCCGTTTCAGGGTATCTGCGGGGGCATAGGTCACGCGCTCGATCCGGTTGCCGGCATCGTCGAAGAGGATGTCCCACTCCTGTTCGAAAACGCCCTCGACTTCGTTGTCCGCTCCTAATTCCTGCACTTTGTTGATTTGGTGGTAGGTGTAATTGTTGCGCGCTTCCTTAAAGAGCTTTTCCTTGGCGGCGAATTCCTGGATGATACGTTGGATTTGGTCCGGGCTAGGATCAGCCAGACTGTTGTCAGGGGCCGCCTTGGCAGAGGTGGCGGAAGCATCCGTCTTTTCCATAAGGCTGCTCAACGTCTCCGCGACTTTCCGATCCACGTCCGCAGGTTTGGAGTTGGGAGCAGGTGTATTGGCGGATGGCGTTTGCTGGGAAGGGGGAGGAACAGGCGCGGACGCGCCAGAACTCGCCGAGGAAATCTCACTTGCAGCCGTTGGCGCAGGTGAGGAAGCACTCCGACCCGTCACCGGCGAAGCCGTTGCCGAGGTGGTTGTGGGGACGGGCTGGGCGGCGATTTGCTGGGTACCCTCCGTGCCTCCTGCCGGACGAGCCAACAGCGTCTTGATCCTTTCCTCGAATCGGTCGAGGTCTGCCGGGGCCCCTGTAAATCTGCGGTAAATGCGGCCGTCCCGCCCGATCAGCACGGTGGTTGGCAGACCTGATATTCCCCCATAAAGCTTTTGTGTATCAGCGTCGCCCATGGCGACGGGGTAGTTCACATTGTCACGCTGGCAAAAACTTCGTACTGCCTCCTTCTGATCTCTTACGGCAATGCCGACAACTCGCAACCCTTCCCCGTAGTATTGGCTTTGAAATTCAACCAGCGCTGGAATCAATTTCCGGCAGTACGGGCACCAAGAAGCCCAAAAACTGAGTAACACCACTTTGCCCCTGTAATCAGCAAGGTCAATCTTTTGTCCCGAGAGCGCCACCAGTGAGAATCGCGCAGCGTAGGGATGATCGTTATCAGCCGACTTGCTCTCGAGATCAGCCGGCTTGCTCTCGAGGCTGCTCAACGTCGCCGCGACTTTCCGATCCACATCGGCAGGCTCGGAGGTGGGAACGGGTGAATAGGCGGATGGTGTTTGCTGGGAAGGGGCAGGGGCAGGCGCGGACGCGGCAGGGCTGGAAGGAGCCTCCTCGGCTTTCGAGCCTGCTTTGGTAAGAGCCTCGATCAAATCATCGCTGGCTCCGGCGTCATGAAATTTCTTTGCCAGATCAGGGTTCATCTTGAAACTGATGCCCCGTTGTTCAACGAGCGTGACGATCTTTGGAGTCGAGGACCCTCCAAGCAGAAGCAAGGTTATGTCATCAGAGGTCAAAGGTTGATCGGCTGCCGCGGCCAGGAGGGCGAATAACCCTGCCACGAGTGCCGCCAGTATCCCCAAAGCTAACTTCTTGGTCATAGGTTGATAATCCTTCCTCAACGAACCCCGCCCACTCATAGGGCTACCCCAACTCCCTCTTAATTATATAGAGCATATCTTACGCCCAAAAGTTGTCTTGCTGACCGGACACGGAAGGGCTTGCAGAAGTGGGCGCCACCTTAATCCTGAATTCCGAAATTGTATTGCTCTGTCATCCTGAGCCCGCCGTGCTTTTCGGCGGGCGATCCCGCTGGAGCGGGACTGCAGTTGTCTCTCCCGCTCAGCAGCCAGCGACGGACTGCAGGGATGCTTCATCCCTTCTTTTGTCAGCCCCGGAGTCTTTTCAAAACGACGCTCAGCGCGCCCGACGCCTATTCTTGAGCCGCGCCTGGCGCGTCTTTTGAGCTTTGCGTTTGGGTTTTGAAATCGCGAACGTAACCGCCCCCACGCGGCGGACCTTCCATTCTTGCGCCTGCGGGGTCTTGCCTTCTGTTTCCATAGTGTGGTCTCAATTCCTCTTCGAAGTCACGGCACCACGATTATACCGTGGTTTCGAGCTTCGGGCGACCGCCGACCCGGCGGCTGGGCATTCTCCGTTGTCCACAACCTGAGCCGTACAACGCACGAAACGTGCCTGCCCCACTCACTTTGCGGGTTCAATTGCAGTAACGCTAATCGTGTCGCCCTTAAGTGTGCCACTGACCCTTACCTTCTGTCCCGCGAATTCTTCAGGTTTTTTCTGGTCGGAGAGCTGATAGACCTTTCCGCTGGCGAGATCGGCAAGCACACACTTGCTGCCAGCTTTTACACACTCCAGGGTACGCTCCTTGTCGCTCTTTCCAGGCATCATGTGTTTCAAGCCACACATTGAGTCACTGATGTTTCCCACAAACGTCTTTGTCCCGGCCTTCACAGTACCGGCAAAGCTCAAACTGCCTCCAAGCAATAGTCCCACACAGAGATAACTAATTTTCCGCATGTTGGGCCACCTCCAATTGTGGCTAAAAAGAAAGAGGCCGTCCACCCAGGCGGACGGCCAGAAGAGTGCCAAACTGAAATCCTCGACTCCGTGTTCAAATTCTATGGTTGGCTCTCTACTTGCCTCCAACCGGGGAAACTTCAGCGACGGTAATCGTACTGTCGCTCAGGCTTCCCGTCACCTTCACAGACTTCCCGCCCAGGCCCTTGAACTTGTCCTGATCATCCACCTGGTACACTTTCCCCTTACTGACGAGAACGTACTTGGCGCCGCCTGCCACGCACTTCTCAACGCAAGACTCGGCATCGGCGCTGGCCTTGGCGTGCTTGGCCCCGCAATGCTCATCGCTAACCGTCCCCGTGAACGTCCTATCTGCAGCCCAACTCAGACAGCCAAAAGCGAACAACGTCAACACAACCATCGTAATTCTCTTGATCATCGCATGCCTCCTCGTCATTCTTCGGAATTTTGGCCAGGCCTGCGGGGGTGAGGTGCTAACCCAAAAGCGGACCGGCAATCCTGGTTACCTTTTGGGGCAGAACCCTTTCACGGAGCAGATTCACCCCCCAACCCGAGCTATTGATTCAGTGCCCTGACCGGACTAATTGTACCTGTGAACAAGCCCCAAACACAAGAGATTTTGGGGGCAGGCGGCAGAGGACCAGGTGTCAGGTGCCAGGGTTCAGGTGTCAGGGGAGAACAGGCGGTTGTCGCGGCAACTAACCGCCCACATCTCCGTTCAGGGGGGCATTGATTCACTGAGAATACGACCCTGCGACCGCTTTTCAATGATTCAATGGCTCAATGAATCAATCACTCACTGCACTTAAGCCTGTGGCGACGCTCTTCGATGATTCAATGGCTCAATGAGTCAATCATTCAATGCTCTTGTGCTCCTCGCCGTGTTTCTTCAACGGTCCACCGACTCCCCCGGTCCTTTCATTGCAATTTCACCCTTCGGCATCTAGAATCAAATGGAAGGAGCGGAAAAATGGATAACGACGTTCTACGGATTGCGGGCAGAGAATTCCATTCGCGATTGATCATCGGCACTGGAAAGTACAAGAGCTTTCAAGAAATGGCGCGGGCCCACGAGGCTTCCGGCGCAGAAATGGTGACGGTCGCCGTCCGCCGCGTGAATCTGACTGACCGCAGCAAGGAATCTTTGCTCGATTATGTTGACCGCAAGAAGTTCTTCATTCTGCCGAACACCGCCGGCTGTTACACCGGGGATGAAGCTATCCGCACCGCGCGTTTGGCTCGGGAAGTGGGTCTCTCCAACTGGATCAAGTTGGAAGTCATCGGAGACGAGAAAACGCTTTTCCCCGACAATTTCGAACTGGTACGGGCCACGGAAATATTGGTCAAGGAAGGTTTTGTAGTCCTGCCTTATACGAACGACGATTTGATTTCCGCCCGACGGCTGATCGACGCCGGGGCTGCCGCGGTGATGCCGCTCGGAGCGCCCATCGGCTCCGGGTTGGGCATTCAGAATCCCGCCAATATACGCATCCTGCGTGAGATGATCACCAGCGTGCCCCTCATTCTTGATGCGGGCGTGGGAACGGCGTCCGATGCGACCATTGCTATGGAGTTGGGCGCCGATGCCGTCCTGATGAATACCGGCATTGCCGGCGCGCAGGACCCCATCCTGATGGCCCAGGCCATGCAGCACGCCGTCATCGCCGGTCGCCAGGCTTACCTCGCCGGCCGCATGCAAAAGAAACTCTACGCCGCTGCATCAAGCCCGCTAGAAGGCGTCGTCCGGTAAGAGTGACGGCTTCATTTTCGTGGCCTCGCTTCGGTACAAACGCCTGATTGCTTTTTATAAAGAAACAGCCGTGAACTCCCAGTGGATGAGAACTGCCAGAGTCTGCCGGGGTTGCGTACTCCCCCTCGCGTCCGGACGGATGGTGACCTCAAGTTTCCGTTAAACGAAAAAGCGATTGATTACTATTTCGTTTTACGCCACCATAGTGAAGGGAGTTAGCACATGGAAACGGTCAAGGTGAGTCCGAAGTTTCAAGTTGTAATTCCACGCAAGGTTCGCGAATCACTGGGAATCCGACCGGGACAGCGGATTCAGGTCCTGGTTTACGAAGGCCGAGTGGAGTTCATTCCGCTGAGACGAATGAAGGAGATGCGAGGCTTCCTGCGTGGAATTGATACCACGGTCGAGCGGGACCAGGATCGCGTATGAACGTCGTGGATTCATCGGGGTGGCTCGAATATTTTGCGGACGGTCCGAATGCGGATTTTTTCGCACCTGCGGTGGAGAATCTGGAGAAACTGTTGGTCCCGTCAATTTCCTTACTAGAAGTTTTCAAGAGGGTTGTCCAACAACGTGGCGAGAGCGAGGCCCTGAAGTCCGTGGCTCAGATGCGCCGGGGGCGTGTCATTGATTTGGATGGGATGCTCGCCTTAAGCGCTGCCCGAATCAGCCTTGATCTAAAGTTGCCGTTGGCGGATAGCGTGATCCTTGCTACAGCGCGTGGACATGGCGCCACTGTGTGGACTCAGGACAGCGACTTTAAAGGTATCGAAGGGGTAAAGTATGTTGTCCGACGGTGACGACCTGCATACAGAGAAATGGGGTAAGAGGAGAGCCTCAACGCGCTCCTCTGTCTGACCTACGGTCTGCGACGGATTCCAGAATACAAATTGAGTGGGGAAGAAGGGAAGCCCGGGGGAACAGAAGGCTGTCTGGCAGTTGCCAGACGTGCTGCGGGCTCGGCTCTCAGAAGCATGCGGATCTATCTCGGCGGGCTCTCCTGGGCGGCGGGGGGGGCTTGGTCTTTTTTCGGGTCCTTTTCCGGCAAGGTGTAAATGATCTCTCCCGGACGCGCCAAACGCATTTGCTCCCGCGCCAGGCGCTCGATGGCCTTCGGGTCAGACTGCAGTGCCTTGATGCGCTTATCCAATTGCTCGTTTTCGCGCTGAAGTTGCTGGATCTGTTGGCGGAGACTCTCAACTTCCTTCTTTTCCTGGCGCAGAGCCAGGAAGCCGTGTGGCCCAAATATCTCGTGAACGAGCAAGGCAATGCAAACCAGCACAAGGACGTATGCGGCGTTACGGCGTAGCGTTGCGGCGTCCCAAGAGAGCTTATTCATGGTTCAAGTACAAAGGCGTTCGTGGTTAAAGCCTGCCCACCTGCCCCCTTGCTCGAACGGCATTTCACATTCGACCCAGACCGCTGGTCCAGTCGCGGCAACCCGATATCCCTACTGCGCGCCAGTCGCCAGCGGCAGAACGAATGGCATTGCCGAACCTGTTGACGATATTGTATCTTTGGCGGACGTTTCGAGCAAGCAGGCAATCCCGCCGTTGTGGGAGGAATTGTGACCGACATAGTCGTTATATTCGTCACCGCCGCCAGCCGGGGTGAGGGCAAGAAAATCGCGCGCCATCTTGTGGAGACTAAACTTGCAGCGTGCGTAAACATCTCGCAGCCCATGGAGTCAGTTTATCACTGGGAAGGCAAAATCGCCGAGGAGAGGGAGTTTCTGCTACTCATCAAGAGCACCAGGGAATTGTTCCCTGAGATTAAAGCCGAGATCTCAAAGATCCACAGTTATCATACGCCCGAAGTCATCTGCCTCCCTGTTATCGATGGCTCGCGCAACTACTTGCAGTGGGTGTCGGACTCGGTGAAGCCGGCAGCCACGGAAAACAAGTGACCCGCCGTGGCGGGAGCTATGCCGACTGATTTCGAAGAGCCGCAGGTCTCCCGCCGGGCGGCGCGGGACCCGCACTACGCTTGCTTCTGGGTTGTGTTTCCTGCTCGTCCCGCCACGGCGGGTCACTCGTCATTATTCCAGCCTGTCGAGAGCCTGCTGGAGGTCAGCAATCAGGTCTTCGACATCCTCTTTGGATTTCGGATTGCGCCCCACCCTCTGCCGGCTACTTTTGAAGAGATGCCCCCTAAAACTCTGAGTTATCATGTTGGAGTGATCGTTTGTAGGTTTGTTCAACAGGATGCTGGGAAGTGGTGTGTCATTCTATGCAAAGTCGTTAGTAGCCGGTTTTCAGTTGCTCTTGGGGTTGAAAAAATGGGGCTACGGCAACCCTGAATTATTTTCTTCCTTCATTCTGTTAGGGGATGGATAGGTTAAAGGATATCCGGAAAGGAGTAACGATTCCATGCTTCGTCCCAATCACCTGCGATTTCGAACTTGGGTTTTCGTCGGTGCTGCAATCCTGCTTTCTTGCGTAGTGTTCAAACCCGCGACGCCAGATTCAAGTCAGGAGACCAGCCTCACCATTGTGGTCAAAGAGGCCGACACAGGCGATCCCATCAGTCAAGCACGACTTACGCTCACTTTCCACCAACAGGGCAAGCTTCACCGTTCTATCTCGTACAGCGCCAAAACAAGTGCTCAAGGGCGGTACCGTTTCACAAACATTCCAAAAGGAACCGTCCTTTTGCTCGTCACGGCTGATCGCCACCAAAGTTTTGGCAAGGAAATAGAAGTGGAAGACGATAATCAGGTTATTGAGGTTAAGCTAAAGAAGCCGCAGCCCCTCCTTTAGTGCCGAACAGGGATATTCGGGTGGCTGGTCTGACCTTGAATCCGGCGCCGGAGTTTCTTCGACACAACAAGTGCTGACGAGCCGGCACATTTCCCAAGCCGCTAGCGACGAACCGCATGATGATTAGGCCTGCCTAACAATCGAGGGGGGAATTGTCGGAGTTTGCCCGAGCAGGTTTGGAGATGCTACAGGTTGGTGCAAAGAGTTAAAAGTTCTTCCAATCCTTAACCTTTCCGTAACCTTAAGCCGCCTTTTCCACAAGGTTTTCAACAAACCTGTTGAAAAATAACTTTGATGACATAAGTGATAGATGTCAGACGCAAGCGAATGGATTGCCAAACCGCTCGGCAATTTCCAGGGTAGTCCAAGGTTTCAATCTAAACCGCGCGATTGAATTCTCGAGTTGTCCAAGATCCTTAGAGGGGGGGAGAGACATTCGAAAGCAGCCGGCGGAAGGCAGTAGCAGGTGTTTCCCCCACCTTCCACCTATTACATACCGATCTCAACTAACCACGGACGACGGACAACCCGCTTCTTCACGGTGAGACTATTTTGGAGTCGCGGGTTCTACTGACATCGCCGGTGGTTTGGCAGCCCCCTGCGGCCCGGGCTGGCTGGGCGCGGGGAAGTAACCATCATCCAGCCAAACCTTGGCATTTTTCTTGAGCTCGTCTAGAGCGCTATTGACCTTTTGCTGCTGGAGGGTTTTCTCAATTTGGGAGGAGACGTCCTTCTTTAATTCCCCCGCCTTATGTGAGGCAACTTTATAGAAGACCAGGTACTGCGTGACGTCGAACACCTCCGAGACCTGGCCATCTTTGAGTTCAAAGACCGCCTTTTCCATATCCGGGCGCAAGGTTCCCCGGCGAACGGCAGAGGGTTCGTCATCCACCCGGACGAGATTCGGCACTTGATATTTCTCAGCTACTTTCTTGATATCGTCGCCGGAGCTCAAAGCCTTACGGATTTCCTCGGCGCGGGTTTTGGCTTCTTCCGCCGTCAACCCCGGAGTTGCTTCCTTCGCTCCCTCCGATTTCTTGCGAATGACGATTTGGCAGATCTGCGCTTCCTCGAACTCGCTTTGGTGCGCCGCAAAATATTTGCTGATTTCTTCGGGTGTTACTACGGACTGTCGCACTATTTCCTGGTACGCTGTCGTCGCCAAAAGTTGACGGCGACGCAGAGCGAGCGTCTGATGGAAAGCAGGAGTGGAGTCAAGATGATGCTTGAGGGCATCCTGCGATAGAACGAGCATCAGTACGTACTCATCTCCAAGAGACCGGCGACCCTGGGTGGCCAGAGTCTTTTGAACCTGGGGACTGAGCCCTTGGATAAACCCATCAACCTCCCCTCGAGTTATCGACTCATCTCCAACCTTCAGGACTATCTTATCGGGTGAGGAAGATTGGGCGGCCGCGGCCGCGCTCGGGGCTGGCCCCGCCGGCGCTTTCCCGCCAGGTGTCTGTCCGTACCCGACACATACAAGAAGTCCCGCTATCAATAGCCCCCTTGTGAACCAACGCCCTCGCCCCCATTGAATCTGATTCATGGACCCCGCCTCATAATCTGAATTGACAAAAGAAAGACACAACCATCCTAACATAATTCGCCGCCTACCGCAGACCTGTCCTGCGGGTCGGCGCTTTTGCGGGGGGATTCCTTAACCAACGGACAACGGACAACGGACTTTTGGCTGCTATAATCAAGTGATGCCAAAAAGCGATTTGGGGTCCATGAATTTCAATCTCGCGAGTGACTACCAGCCACGTGGCGACCAGGTGACGGCCATTCAGGAACTGGTGCGGGGCGTTGAGGAAGGCAAGCCTCATCAAGTCTTGCTAGGGGTTACGGGGTCCGGCAAAACCTTCACTGTCGCCAAGGTGATTGAGGCCGTGAACCGCCCCACCCTGATTCTGGCTCACAATAAGACCCTTGCCGCTCAGCTTTACCACGAGTTCCGTTCCTTCTTTCCGCGCCACGCCGTGGAATACTTCGTGAGCTACTACGACTATTACCAGCCGGAAGCTTACCTCCCCGCCAGCGACGTTTACATCGAGAAGGAAGCGACCATCAACGATGAGCTGGACAAGCTGCGCATGTCCGCCACCCGCTCGCTTTTCGAGCGTCGCGATTGTGTCATCGTGGCCAGCGTGAGCTGTATTTATGGCTTGGGCTCGCCTGAGGCATACTATGGAATGCTCCTGCTGCTCGAAACCGGGCAGAAGATTTCGCGGCGAGACATCCTGCGGCGGCTGGTCGAAATCCAATACGAACGCAACGACGCGGATTTCCGGCGTGGCACCTTCCGCGTGCGCGGCGACGTGATTGAGGTTTTTCCCACCTACGAGGATGTCGCCTACCGGATCGAAATGTGGGGCGAGCAGGTGGAAACTCTGGCCCAGATTGACCCGCTTTTCGGCCAGGTGAAGCAGACTTACTCCCGCCTGCCCATTTATCCTCGAACCCATTACGTCTTGCCTGCCGAGAGGAAAGAGGAAGCGATACAGCGCATCCTTAGCGAACTGGAGTGGTGGCGGGGCGAGCTCGAGAAGCAAGGAAAGCTGGTGGAAGCCCAGCGCGTCCAGCAGCGCACCCGGTTCGACCTGGAAATGATGAGGGAGATCGGCTACTGCCACGGCATTGAAAACTACTCGCGCCACCTTTCCGGACGGCTGCCGGGAGAGCCGCCCCCCACCCTGCTCGACTACCTTCCGCAGGATGCCCTGATCTTCATCGACGAGAGCCACCAGACCGTGCCCCAACTGCGCGGCATGTACCAAGGCGACCGCTCCCGCAAGCAGACTCTTGTAGACTATGGATTTCGGCTACCCTCCGCCCTGGACAACCGCCCCCTCTCCTTCCAGGAATTCGAGCATCGGGTGGGACAGGTGATTTATGTCTCCGCCACCCCGGGCCCTTACGAACTGACCAAGTCCAGCGGGGAAGTGGTGGAGCAGATTATTCGCCCCACGGGACTCATTGACCCTGAGGTTGAGGTCCGTCCCACGCGCCACCAGATTGATGACCTGCTGGGTGATATTCGAAGCAGGGCCGAGGCCCATGAACGAGTTCTGGTCACTACCCTCACCAAGCGCATGGCCGAGGATCTGGCGGAGTATTACGCCGAAGTCGGCGTGCGCTGCCGCTACCTCCACTCGGAGATCGAGACTCTCGAGCGCGTGAAGATCCTGCGCGACCTAAGGCGGGGTGAGTTTGACGTCCTGATCGGTATCAACCTCCTGCGCGAGGGGCTCGACCTGCCGGAGGTCTCGCTGGTCGCCATCCTGGACGCCGATAAGGAAGGCTACCTGCGTTCGGCGGGAGCGCTGATTCAAACCATGGGGCGGGCGGCGCGGAACTTGCACGGGAAAGCGATCCTCTATGCCGACCATACGACGGAATCCATGCGCCAAGCGATCTCCGAAACCTATCGGCGGCGGGCCAAACAGACACGCTTCAACGAGGATAACGGCATCACTCCTGAAAGCATTGTCAGACCTGTGGATATGGCCCTGGCCTCCATCGTGGCGGCGGACTATGTTACGGTGCCCGCCGATTTGCCGGACGAGGATGTATCCCCTGACCAGCTCGAGGAGCTGACCAGGAGTCTCGAGAACCAGATGCGCGAAGCCGCCAAGCAGTTTGAGTTTGAAAAGGCTGCTCAGCTCCGCGACCGCCTAAAGGCTCTGAAAGAAAAGGCAGCCATGCCTCTCTAGATAAGTCGACAGTTGAAGGTCGAAGGTCAAAAGTATGCTGACGATTTAACTTCGTGGCGTGACCGTTTCCACATTGAATGATTGAATCATTGGCTCATTGTTGAACCTGCACACCTTACTTTGCCACGGTTATTCCCACCAGTCGGTGCGACTTTCGCCGAAGTGCCACCCGGTGGTCGGTAAACCCGGCAAACAGTTTCGCGGGTGGTGAACCTTTTACACGAGGAGGAAGTTTCTTCCCAACACGGCTAGTGTAGTGTCCCCAACGCTTCTTTACATTTGGCGACTTTGGACATGATTCGTTCGACCGAGGCGGTCCATACAAAGACACGAGGATTCTGGTTGTGATTGTCCAAATATTCCTTGATGGCAG
>JBEKHR010000043.1:0-44657 GCA_050012175.1 Terriglobia bacterium
CTGCCATCAAGGAATATTTGGACAATCACAACCAGAATCCTCGTGTCTTTGTATGGACCGCCTCGGTCGAACGAATCATGTCCAAAGTCGCCAAATGTAAAGAAGCGTTGGGGACACTACACTAGCAGGTTGCTGAAAAGCCCTTCCATTCTGTCATTCTGAGCGAAGCGAAGAATCTCGCCCTGTCTTGAAGAAAATACGAGATTCTTCGTCGTCCCGCAGGGCGGGACTCCTCAGAATGACAGCGCCTACGAGTTTTTCAGCAACCTGCAAGGGCGCGAAGCGTGTGAAAACCCCTTTTGAATCAGAACTCTTCGCCCAGTGAAATGTGGCCACGATGGCAAGCTGATAAGTGCGAGGTGTCGTTGTAGGTAATGAGCTGCCAACCATCTTCTCGGGATTGGATAATACTCAGCGCGGCATTTTCCATGATGAGCCTCCTTCTATAGTCGGAGGGAGACATTCCCAGGACGTGGCAGATCGCCAGGCGGCAAACGGTCTTGTGGAACACCACCGCCACCTGACCCTTGCGGTGCTTGGCCGCCAGAGAATCCAGGAAGGGCACGACGCGTTGCAAGACTTCAAGGCCGCTTTCGCCGCCAGGAGGCGCGACCCTGCCAGGGTCGGCCTCCCAAGCGCGCAAAGTCTTGGGGTCGTTCTTCCTTATTTCCTCCAGCGTTTTCCCTTCCCACTGGCCGTAGTCAAGCTCGACGAGTCTATCGTCCACGACGGGTTCGAGGCCAATTCGTTCCGAGATGAAGCGGGCCGTGTCGATGGCGCGCTTCAGCGGGCTTGAATAGAGCGCCTCAAAGGAGATGGGCTTCAGGCGCTCCGCCAACCTCTTCGCCTGCCGGCGCCCGGCCTCCGATAGCGACACGTCGGACCGCCCACAAATCCGGTTCTCAGCATTCCATTTCGTCTCCCCGTGGCGTACCAAATAGAAAAGTCCCATAGAATTAGACTGGGCGATCATTCGATCGGCACGAATGTCACGCAGACGGGCGAAGGCACCTCAAGCACTTGGCCGGTTGGGGTCAGGCGGCCGGTGTTCGGGTCGATGCGGAACTGCACGATACTGTCGGAGCCCTGGTTGGCTGCGAACAGGTACGAGCCAGTTGGGTCGACCGCAAAGTTGCGCGGCGTCTTCCCGAGCGTGAGAGCGTACCCAATGGGCGTGAGAGTCCCTTTTCGATTGTTGATCGCGAACACGGCGATAGAGTCGTGCCCGCGGTTGGACCCATACAGAAACTTCCCTGAAGGGTGCACTTGCACTTCGGCGGCCGCGCTCTCACCCTCGAAGTCCTTCGGGAGCGTTGAGATAGTCTGTAGCATGTGCAAAGCTCCGCTGGCCGGCTCATACGAAAACACAGTGACGGTGGACTGCATTTCGTTGATCACATATCCAAATTTCCCGCTCGTATGAAAGGCAAAGTGCCGCGGCCCTGCACCGGGGTTGACTTTGGCGAAGGGGGGATTGTTTGGCGCGAGCGTCCCCTTCTCCGAATCGAAACGATAAACGAGCACCTCATCAAGCCCCAAGTCTGCGCTGATGGCGAAACGGTTGTCAGGTGACGGGTAAATCGAGTGCGCGTGTGGCCCCTCCTGGCGTTGAGGGTTGATGCTGGCACCGCTGTGCCGCACAAAGGCCGAGGCCTCTCCCAGACGGCCGTCTTTCAGAATTGGGAACACAGCCAAGCTTCCGCCACCGTAGTTGGCCGCCAGCACGTATCTCCCAGTCTTATCCACCGCTATGTGGCAGGGCCCTGCGCCGCCTGACGGCACCTCGTTCAAGAAGGTGAGCTTGCCAGTCCCAGGATCAATGGCGAAGGCGCTGACTCCGCCGCTACTTCGCCCCTCGTACTTCGATATCTCATTCACTGCGTAAAGGAATCGCCGGCTGGGATCTATCGCTAGAAACGAAGGATTGACGCTTTCGGCTGCCAGTCCCAGCGAGCTCAACTGGCCTGTGGCTGGATCGAAGCGGTAAGCATAAATGCCTTTACTCCTCTTTTCGGAGTAAGTGCCGATGTACACAAGATACTTGCTCTTGGTTGCAGCCGTTTCAGTGCCTTGAGCGTACAGGGTCAGTAGGAACGGCGCCGATAGCGCCGCAAGAACTAAGCAGAAGCATTGAATGGTTTTCATACTGCTATGAAACCTCACTCGACCCCCTGGACGCAAGTGCTAAACTCGCACCCTGCCCCCTGGGCAGGCTCCCGGAACGGCGGGCTCCTGGATGCTATCCCGATCAAAGACATCGGGACAAGTCGGGACAGCACGGCCTCTGGCCGCAGCCGAAGGCCAGCCTTTTCGGCGCAGGCCTCGTGGTTTCTGCATTGTGTAATCGTCAGCCGGTGGTAGAATCACATTCCAGCCTGTGTTTTGGCTTCAGGGGGCGCGGCGCCAAGCGGGGCATGTGTGATGCGCGTGGGGGCGTCGGGGGACCGAAACAAGAGCCGAACTCGGCCCGCGACACTCGAGGGGGGAAATTGATCGCGCGCCTACGCGGCCACAGGATGATTCACCCATGACCACCTTGATGGCAGAGATTGCTCAGCAGCCGGCGGTCCTCTCGGGCTTGCGGAAGTTCTATACAAGCCCCGGAGCGATTCCCTCCAAGGCGTTGCGCGCGCTGGTGAAGCACTGGCCGCCCACCGTGGTGTTCACCGGAATGGGATCGTCCATGTACGCGGCCTACCCGGCCCAGGCCTATCTGAGTGCTCATGCTATCCGCGCTCTGATCTGGGAGACTGCCGAACTGGTGGACCATCATATGAAGTTCCTCGGCCCAGACACCCTCCTGGTGGTGGTCTCACAGTCGGGCGAAACGGGGGAAGTCCTCCGGTTGCTCGGCGCCCTGCCGAGGAAGGGTGGTTTGGTAGCAGTCTGCAATATGGAGACGAGTTCGCTGGCCCGGCGAGCCAGCCTATTGCTCCCCTTGATGGCCGGTCGCCCGGCGCCGGTGGGCACCAAGACTTACACCTGCGCCGTGGCCGTCCTGATGTACCTTGCGGTGACGATTGCCCGAAAGCCGCCCTATCCCCTCACCCAGGCGTTGATGCACGCCATCGAGGCCCAGGAGAAAATCATCGACCGCCGCGACGAGCTGACCCCGCCCGCCGTAGAGTTCTTTAACAAACCACACTACATCGCCTTGCTGTCCCGCGGCGCAGATCTCGCCTCGGTTTACCAGGGGGCGCTCTTGTTCAAAGAGGTGGCGAAAATGGGCGCGGAACCGATGAGTGCAGCTCAGTTCCGCCACGGTCCGATGGAGATCGTCGACCCCGCCCATCGCTATATTATCTTCGCCCGGCAAGGCGAAACCAAGCCGAAGCGCAAAGCCGACAATGGCCTGCTCAGGCTGGCGGGGGATATCCGTAAGCACGGCGGGCGCGTCCTGCTTTACGCCGACCTGCCTTTTGCCGACCTCACCAACGTGCGCCTCATCCCTGTTGAATCGGTCCGGATGGGGTTGGGAACCCTGGTTGATTCCGTCCATATCCAGTTGCTGGTGCATGACCTCGCTCTCCGCGCTGGCCTTGAGCCCGGCAGTTTCCGGTTCGCGGGGTAACTTCCGCACGACGCATGCCGCCGGCTTTCCGGCCACCGTTCCGCAAGGCGAAAGTCTTGTAGTCCGGTCGTCACCGCAACCCCGAAGGGGTTGAAATTGAGTAGCCCTGGGCAAGGGCACGGTTTTTGTGCCCGCCGCCCACGGATGCGCCCCCCATTCATCTTACCGACCCCGAAGGGGTCGAGCCGTTCGGCCCCTTCAGGGCCGGCAGCATTTTCAATACACCGTTTCCGTGGGTTTCACCCACGGCTACTCATGTAGCTCCCCTTCGGGGAGCCAGACCCTTTCGAATGGCGCGGGTCGAGCCCGCGGACCACGTCAACTCCAGTTACCTCTTGAACGCCTTTGCGCTGACAATCGTTCCGCCCTCTTCGATGATGTAAGTTGCATTGGCTTTGAGGTTGCGGAGGATGTCGCGCCGGCCGCTGGGCCAGGTGATTTCCACACTGTCAGCCTGAGTGGCTTTTCCCAAACCAAAAGTCAAGGTGAGTTCGCTCTGCGAGCAGTAGCTCGAGCCGGAGTGGACGGTCTGCCAGTTGGTGCTGCCGCCCGAGGTGACGCGGACCTGCGCGCCGATGCCGTCGCGATTCGAGCGCGTGCCGGCGGTCCTGATTCGGATGGCGTTGTTACGGCTGCCGCCCACGTTGCGGAAGAGGTTAGCAGGCCCGCCGTTACTCGCAATCAGGATATCCGGCGCGCCGTCGTTATCGATATCGGCGTAGGCGGCGCCGCGCGCCACCCAGCGGCGCGTGAACCCGAGTTGCTTGCCGACCTCCTGAAACTTGTCGTGGCCTTCGTTGTGGAACACCAGGGGGAGCTGGGCGTAAGTCACCTGCGGCTGGATGCGCCCAATATCCGGCTCGATGTGGCCGTTAGCGACGAACATGTCTTCGAGGCCGTCAAGGTCGTAATCGAAAAAGAAAAGGCCGAAAGAAAGCGAGAGCAAGCTGGCGCGGCCCACCGATGAGGAAGGTGCGATGTCGATGAAGAAGCGATTGCCTTCGTTGTGGTACAGACCGAGCATCTGGTTGGAGAAGTTGCCGATGGCAAGGCTGGGATAGCCCGAGTGGTCGAAGTCATCCTCGTCGATCCCCATGGCCCCGCGCGCTACGCCATCCTCGCTGAAGGCAATACCGGCTTGCACGGCCTGTTCAGTGAAAGTGCCATTGTGGTTGTTGTGGTAGAGCTTGTTGCGCTCGGTATCGTTGGAGACGGCGAGGTCCGGCCAGCCATCCATGTCGTAATCAATCACCACCACGCCTAGCGATTTGCTCGTGGGGTCGTAGATGCCTGCCTTCTGGGTCACGTCCTCGAAGCGGCCATTGCCGAGGTTATGGAAGAGCCGGGGGGTGTCGCCCTTGTAAGCTTCCGGCGTGCAATAGGATTTGTGCCGACCATCGAGTGTGCAATACAGGTCGTCTTTTTCGGACCACTTCACGTAGTTGGTCACGAATAGATCGAGCTTGCCGTCTTTATCGTAATCCACCCACGCAGCGCTGGCGCCAAAGCCGGTGTTATTCACGCCTGCGGTCCTGGTGACGTCTTTGAACGTTCCGTTGTGTTCGTTGTGAAAAAGGTGCGCCTCGCCGAGGCCGGTGATGTAAATGTCGTCCCAGCCATCGTTGTCGTAGTCTCCCACCGCCACGCCCATGCCGTAAATCTCGATGTCCAGGCCCGCCTTGGCCGTTACGTCCGTGAACGTGCCGTTGCCGTTGTTGTGGTAAAGCTTTGGGGTCGCGCGCCGGGTCTTGTGGCCGGGGAAGTCTTTCCCGTTGATCAGTAGGATGTCCGGATAGCCGTCGTTATCGTAGTCAATGAACGCGCAACCTGGTCCCATGGTTTCCGGCAGATATTTCTTACCGAAGGCGCCGGTGTAATGGATGAAATTGATTCCGGCCTTTTGGGTGATGTCCTCGAAGCGAATGGCTGCGTTGTCACTGGCGAGGGCTTTTGCGCTGCTTGCGGAGGTCGGGACAGGTTTCAAACCCCCCATTAGAGCCACAACTGCGAACACAGTGGCCAGAAGAATGAGGTTGCCCGCGATTTTGGATTTTCGATTTTGGATTTTGGATTGGGTGTTGGCCATCATCCGCGGTCCGTCGTCCCTTGTGCGTTGCAACTGACCACTGCCTAACGCTCTGGAGTGCGGCAGCTTGCTGCCGCTTTTCTCCTGCGAGCTTGCTCGCCCGAGTGCCGCGCTCCAGTGCACGGCCAGCAAGCTGGCCTAACCGAAAGCGGCAGCAAGCTGCCGCACTCCAGAGCGTGGTCCCTCTTCACCGTGCAACCGACTCCCTCACCCGGCCCGCCCCGGCTGAAGAAAACGCCGGCGGCGGTCCACCCTCTCCCCCAAGGGGGAGAGGGCTACCCTTTCCTCCCGGTGTCATTCCGAGCGCAGTGAGGAATCTCGCTCTGATTCTTTCTTCCTTCTGATTTCTGCTTTCTAATTTCTGACTTCTGAATTCTGCCTTCTCCTTACTGCCTACTTCCTGCCCAAGCGGCACTGTTACGTGCTCATGGATCGGCTGCGCCTCGTTGTTGTCCTCGGGATGAGTGAGCTTGTAGGGCCCGGTGATGGCGCGCGAGGATTCGTCCGCCTTGAAGCGCAGGTAGAGCTTCTCTTCCCGTGCGGCCCGCGTGTCGTCTCGCAAGCCGCGATAACAGAGCATCAGGTTGTAATGCGCTTCGAGGTCTTCGGGATCGACAGTCAGGGTCTTATCGAATTCCCCCACGGCTTCCTGGTATTTGCGCTCGAGGAAAAGCATGCGACCCATCTGGTTCCTCACCACGCGGTCGCGCGGATAGAGAGAAGAAGCTTTGGAAAACTCGTCGAAGGCGGCGGGATAGTTGCCGTCAGCCTTGAGCGCAAGTCCGGTGAAGTAATGCGCGCTGCCGAGTCGGGGATTGAGTTCGAGGGCTTTTTGCAGCAAGGGCTTCGCCGCGTCGGTGTTGCCTTCCTGAACTCGCGCGCGCGCCACGTTGACCCAGCCGTCGGCGTACTTGGGGTCGAGCTTCGTCACCGTCTCGAAGGCCCGCTCCGCTCCTTTCAAATCGCCTTGCAGCAATAGCCCGATGCCGTAATCGTTCCAGCGCTCGCGGTCCCCGGGATCCAGGATCAAAGTCTCCGTGAAGAGTGGAGAGCTCTTGGCGACCACTGGAATAGTCGCGGTGTCTTCCGCGATCACCACCGTGGGCACATCCGGAATCTCCTTGAACTTGGCGGAAACCTTGGAAAGGTCGCCCTGAAACACCCAGCGGCCATCATCGTAATTCTTCGTTACCTCGGGATTGGCCTGGGAGGGGTCGCGGATACCGGCGAATGCCCACTGGGTATTCCACCAGGAGAACTTCCGGTAGTTGAGCTTCGCGGTCAGCGTGATCGAATCTACGGCATCCTCGGGAACTCTCATGCGGAAATGGACGGTGTCTGCGGCGCCCGGAGGTATCAAGTGGGCGTACAGGGTCGCGCGCGTGGACCAGGCGTTACGCTTGTTGATGGGATTGCCATGCGCATCAAGCTGGAGCGAACGAAAGAAATGCGCGCCGGGTTCGACCGGACCGTGGCCGTTGTCGGCTGCTTCGCCGCTCCAGAAAATGATCTTCCCTTTGCGGTCACGGGCCTGAAGCTCCAGCCAGCAATCAAAGGCATCCACCGTGCCGCCCGGGAAGAAGTGGCCGAGTTTGCGCGTGCGGACGACCACTTCAACGCGGACCGTATCACCGCGCCGGACCCGCGCTGCAGCGCGCCCCAGCGGCGCCATCAACTTGACTGGAGCGGCCGCGCGCGCTCCCCCTGCCGCCAAGCCTGCCGAGGATTCTTCACCCACTGCAAACGTGCTGGCTAGTTGTGGCGCCTCGCCTGCCCCACCCCTCGTCCCCGCCGGGCCCGCACTTTCAGAAGGCTCTTCCGCCAGAGCAAAGATATCGACGCTGAGGGCGCCCTTCAGGAAGCTCTCGACTTGCTGAACCTGTTCCTGGTCGCCGTAAGAGGTTGGGACCGCCGTGTTGGCCGCTGCGAATCGGTGCGAATGCACGAAGCCATTGAGGTTGCCGAAATCTTTCGAGGGAACGAGCGGCATGTGGCAATCAGCGCACTGCGACGGCTTGGGTGGGTAATAGAACGATCTCGCGCCTTGCCCTGAAACGCCGCTGGCCTGCCAGTTGTCGTAATCGTTGAAGCCGCGAATCCACCGGTAATTATTGACGGGCACATCCAGGTGAACCTTGTGGCAGGAGGAACAGAACTCCGGGACGAATTGCGGGTCTTTGTGAAAAGGTTTCAGAAAGGCATTGCGATGCGGCTTGGGGTTGAGCTTCACCACGTAGTTATGCAGGAAATGGAGCACCGGGTTCTGGCTCGAGGCCAGCTTGTCGAGCGGCGGATAATCCATGACGAAACCGCCCTGGCCCATCGTGTCTTTCACACCCGCGATGGAATGGCACGACATGCACCCGAGGCCGTTCTGGCCCTCACGCCTATCCTCGACCTCCCGGATGGGATGCGTCTGCATTTGGTTGGCGAAAACCAGCGCATGGTCGTGGCACCCACCGCACCAGAGCGAGGGCTTAACGCCGACCGTGTCCTGCATGTACTCGATGGCTTTCCGGTACCACTGGTTATTGAAGGAGGCCATGTGGTGCATGGAACTTTGCCACTGATTGTAAATGTCCGTGTGACAGGGCCGGCAGGATTCGGAATCCATGAAGAACTGCGAGGTGATAGGCTTGCCGTCGGTGGTTGTCGCGGAGCTGGGGAAGAGCAAGCTTGCTGGGCCGCCACCTTCACTCTCCATGCTCAGGGGGGCGGTGGAAGGGTTCTGAATCCTATATTGCAGATCGGAGTGGGCACAATGATAAGTTGCGACGATGGCGTAGAATGCAACCGAAGCCACGACCACTGCGGCGCCCGCGCGCCACGCGGCTTGGAGGCCTTCGGTGTCCGGGCGGGCGCCGCCCGCCCCTGCCTGGCCACGCCATCGCAGAAGCAGGAAAAACAGACCCAGGATCACCAACCCCACATGCGCATAAAGCGCCATGCTGTGGGGCCGAGTCATGCCCACGAAAACCAGGTAGACCCCGAAAGCCGCTGCCAGCCCTAACAGCAAGACCGACACGGTTCCCCAAAAACCGGCGAAGGCTGCTCGATGTCGGAGGACAAAGGCGACGAAAAGAACGCCCACGCCTATTCCCAGCAGCGGATGCAGCAGCGCATTCGCTACATAAAAGAGTGTGGGATTACCAAAGGCGGCGACGTATGCGCTGTTGAAAATGAGCACAGCCGCAGACGCGGGGAGGAGCCAGCCTCCCCGCAACCGGCTAGGGCTTTTGTTTTCCATTCTCTTTAGATCTTGCCCTGATCTTGCCCAAGACCCGACGCAGCCTACAGGTTAGCGGATGTCACCCGCGGGTTTCAATCGTTCTGCCGTACGGAAAGGCCCTTTTTCCACATTAGCCATCCACTTTCTTTCCATTACGGGCAGGGGGGCAGTCGGGGCCGGAGGTTATCCGATGCTGCCCGCCTGAAGGCGGCCTCTACTCTACGAAGGGCTCTTCGCAAGGATCAAATCGGAATACGATTCCGCGACGATATCCTTTGAGGAGATGCCAAACAGTTTTTGAAACTGGCGCGCCTGGGACCGTATCTTCTTCACGTCACCCACGCGCGAAATGGCTTCAACCTCGAGGAACTTGCCCAACCGGCGGACGCGGTCCAGGTGAATCTTCACATTCTTGACGAAGTAAATCTCGCGGCGCTTGTCCACGACGGCCAGTGTCCCGAGGGAGCGCGCAAGGATCGCCCGGAGGGAGTTCCGCCGCGGAAGAAGCATCATTTCAACCGCGGCCTGGCGGGCGCGGCGAAGGTTGCTGCGCTGGTAGAAAATCAGGGCGTTCTCGAGGCGGCCTTCCCGAACCTTCAGCCGCCCGGAAGGGACGCGGAAATAGGTGTCGATCTGGTGGTCAGTCCCAATAAAGCGGGCGTCCAATCTCTTGAGCGCCGCCCGAACCTGCTGCTCGTTATTCAACCGTGCTTTAAACTCGAAGTTGAGATGTTTCATGGCAGGAGACCACCGATAGTCCAAAGTCGAAATTCCCAAAGAAAGAAGAATATCTCACGCCAGCATTTGGCTGTGACCTGCGGCGTTTGGGGCCCGACCTCCGACTCGTGCTGCTAGGACAGGAAGTGTAACACGAAATGTCCGTTGTGGGGCGCGCTCAGCATGACGCCGCGGTTGGGCATTTCCCGCGCTAGAATATGGGAATGGCGATGCAACCGCAGCTCGTGACCCGTTGGAACCTGACACCCCGCGAAGCGATTCGGCTTCAGGAAAGCTTGCGCGAGCGTGTGGAATTGCAGGACCGGTTTGGAGAGATCCGCTTCGTGGCGGGCGCGGACATGGCGTTTGATCCCGAGACCGAGGTCGCTTTTGCCGGCGCCATTGTTTATCGCTTTCCGGGTTTCGAGGAAGTAGAGCGCCGGATGGCCCGGCGCAAGCTGCGTTTTCCCTACGTCCCGGGCCTGCTTTCGTTCCGCGAGAGCCCCGTACTGCTCGCGGCCTTTGCCCGGCTGCGGACCGAGCCGGACCTTATCCTGATTGACGGCCACGGACTCGGACACCCGCGCCGGTTCGGCATTGCCTGCCACATTGGCATCTTGTTTGACAAGCCCACCATCGGCTGCGCCAAGTCACGGCTGGTGGGTGAGCACCAAGAGCCCGGCAAGAAGGCGGGCTCGACCACCCCACTGATGCTGGAAGGTGAGCGCATTGGAGTGGTGTTGCGGACGAGGGACAACGTTAGACCCATTTACGTCACCACCGGACATCGGGTTTCGCTCGATTCCGCCGTCGGGTTGGTGAAGCAGTGCGTGGACGGATTCCGCATTCCCAAGCCCACACGGGAAGCGGACCACTACGTCCGTGATTTGCGCCGAGCGTATCAAATAAGTCGAGAAGTCGAGGGTCGAATGTCGAGGAGTTAAGAACTTCTCGACCCTCGACTCCTCGACTTATAAGCAGAGCGAGATTCCTCGCTGCGCTCGGAATGACACCGTCAAAGAAGGGCAGAATGCTATAATCAGGCGTTTGGGAGCCTGCCATGGAAAATGCTGGAAACGTTCAACCCAAGAGTGCGGTGGTTCGCGACAAGGCGCAGTTGATGTCGGCCTCGGAGATCGACCGCACGCTGATGCGCCTGGCGCACGAAATCCTGGAGCGCAACAACGGCCTGGAAGGGGTCGTTCTGGTGGGAATCCGCCGCCGCGGAGTCCCGCTGGCCGAGCGTTTGGCTAAGAAGATGACAGAGATCGAAAAGACCGCGCCCCCGGTCGAAATGCTGGACATCACCCCCCACCGTGATGACCTCTTGAGAATCGACCAGAAGCCCGTGGTCCAGCAGCCCCTGCGGTTTTCCGTGGAGGGCAAGACGGTGATCCTTGTGGACGACGTCCTCTACACGGGCCGAACCACTCGCGCCGCGCTGGATGCCCTTGTGGATCACGGGCGGGCACGGCGGGTGGAACTGTGCGTCTTGATCGACCGGGGGCACAGAGAGTTGCCCATCCAGGCGAACTATGTGGGCAGGGTTTTGCAAACATCGGGCACGGAAGTGATTGAAGTCCGGCTCCGCGAAGTGGACAGCCAGGACCGCGTGATGCTCCGCGAGCGCGTTTAGCGAAAGACGCAATCCACAGATTTCGCAGATTACGCAGATGAAGGACGGGTAGGGAAGAAGAACAGTGGCTAGTCGTTAGTGGCTGGTGGTTAAGTCGCTAGCCCAATCTGTGAAATCTGTGTAATCTGCGGATAAGGTTGTGGCGAGGGAGTCAAATGAAATTTCCGGTTGGGCCCCAAGATGTGAAGCTGATTCAAGGGCGCAGCAAAGGGTTGCAGGTCGTCTGCGATTGCGGTTGCGTCAACTTCAACTACCTCGATCCGCAGGACCCAGTCTGGCGCTGCCGCAATTGCCAGCGCGTTCTGAGCTTCGACTACCCCCGCCTGATGGAGAAGGCTCTGGCTCGCGAAGAGCAAAAGGCCCCCAGTCCACAGATTTCGCAGATTACACAGATGAAAAATGAGTAGGGCAAGAGATAGACTAAGAACGCCGACGTGGTTGTGGCCCCCCCAATGGAATCGCATGGGTATGGGACGGCATTAGGTTTGCCTGCTCTGCTCGGTTCTTCTTCTGCCTTCAGCCTGCCTGATCTGTGGAATCTGAGTAATCTGCGGATAATAAGGAGTCACCGCATGTCCTACCCAAAGCCTTCCCGGCGCTCCTGGGCTGAGCCCTGGAAGATCAAGATGGTCGAGCCTATCCGCATGACGACCCGCCAGGAGCGGGAGAAGTTCATCGTCGAGGCCGGCTACAACACCTTCCTGCTTCGCTCGCAGGACGTTTACATCGACCTGCTCACGGACAGCGGCACCAATGCCATGAGTGACATCCAATGGGCGGGTTTGATGCTCGGCGACGAAGCCTACGCGGGCAGCCGCAACTTTTACCACTTGTGGGAAGCGGTTAGCCAATATTACGGTTATAAATACCTGGTTCCCACGCACCAGGGGCGCGGCGCCGAGCACATCCTTTCGAAGATCATGATCAAGCCGGGCGACTTCATCCCCGGCAACATGTATTTCACTACCACGCGCCTCCACCAGGAGCTGGCGGGTGGAACCTTCGTGGACGTCATCATTGACGAGGCCCACGACCCGGCAAGCGAGCACCCCTTCAAGGGCAACGTGGACCTGCAGAAACTCGAAAAGCTCATCCTCGAGATGGGAGCGGGGAAGATTCCCTACGTTTCCGTTGCGGGAACAGTGAATATGGCGGGGGGCCAGCCGCAATCCATGGCCAACATGTGCGCGCTGCGAGAACTCTGCGACCGCTACAGCATTCCCATCGTGCTCGATGCCACGCGCGCGGTGGAGAACGCCTACTTCATCCAGCAGCGCGAAGCGGGCTACAGCTCCAAGAAAGTGGCGGAAATCCTGAAGGAGTACTGCTCCTACACCCAGAGCAGCACGATGAGCGCCAAGAAAGATGCGCTGGTGAATATCGGCGGCTGGCTGGCCAGCAACGATGGAGGACTTTACGAAGAAGCGCGCAACCTGGTGGTGGTCTACGAGGGGCTGCACACTTACGGGGGGCTTGCCGGGCGCGACATGGAAGCCATGGCGCGCGGCATTGCGGAAAGCGTCGAGGACGACCACATCCGGGCGCGGGTCGGCCAGGTCGAGTACCTGGGCAGGCACCTGCTGGACTGGGGCATCCCCCTCGTCAAGCCTATCGGCGGCCACGCCGTTTTCCTGGAGGCAAGGGGCTTCTACCCGCACATCCCTCAGGAGCAATACCCGGCCCAGAGGCTGGCTGCCAACATCTACGTCGATTCCGGGGTGCGCACTATGGAGCGCGGCATCGTTTCCGCCGGGCGCGACCCCAAGACGGGCGCGGAGCGCCACCCGCAATTGGAGCTCGTGCGCCTCGCCCTGCCGCGCCGAGTCTATACTCAGGCGCATATGGATGTGGTGGCGGAGTCGATCCTCGAGGTTTACGAGCAGCGCGACCAGGCTCGCGCCTTGAAGATGATCTACGAACCCAAATACCTGCGTTTCTTCCAAGCCCGCTTCGAGCCGGCGGAGAGCAGCAGGCAGTAGGCAGGGAAAGCTGTCTGTTGTCAGTTGTCCGTTGTCAGTTGAAGAATGCGTCCGCCGGTCCGCCGTCCCCCGACACCCGCTCTCCTTGCTGGTCACTTTTCACTCGTCACTCGTCACTGCACTCTTGACTTCTACTGTCCTTGCTCGTCCCGCCACGGCGGGTCACTCCTCAATTTTTCAATGCCTCGAAATGAAACACGAACCGGCAGGAGCGCGCCTGGGAGAAGCCGCCACTTTCCCTAATCGCACTGCTTCCCACTGCCGATAAATAAAGTGTGAAGGTAGCAGGTGGTCGATGGGGGAAGAGAGGATGGCTCCTGCTCATCCTCGAACAGAGCCTTATGGAACAGCAATTGCTCAATGGGGATTGCAGTCGCAAAATTGGAAGGTGTTTAACCTGTGGGAGAGAGCTGTGCGCAACCTTCGTACTACCCATTTGATAGGGCTGAGCACAGAGGAGGCGAGTCCTTTCGTATGACCGTGGCGTTCAGGGTAAGGCCGGTATGTCTTCCGATTCGCAACCGGCCGCTGGGCACCAAATTCCTACGCCGACTCTGACCTAAGTCCCTGATTGGCGGGCAGTTGTTTCTCCAGGTGAAGCACATGCGGTCGGGCAATTTTTGGAGGCGGTGCGGTCACTTAGAGGCTCATAGATGACAATGTAAACTCCACTTGGCTTCTACGGATTCGGATCCCCAGGGCTGGCACCCCAATTGTCATGGACGAACGAACTAGCGAGAGCGCTGCCGGAACCCATCATCCTGAATCTAATGAGAGGACTCTCATCTACATTCCCATCATCCATACCCAAGCCGACATGGGAGCGCTAAGCGAAGCGATCCAGCGCCTGAAAGTCAAGAAGCTAGGGCGTAAGGGCTGGGAGCGCAACGTGAACCTGGTTAACAAATTGTGGGCCCAGATCGAGTTGGCCATCGAGAGACTGGCGCTTCCCTATGACCGAGTTCGCCTTTATCAGGATGGATTGCCGGTTTGCGGGCGCGAGGTGGAGATTGTTACGGAGCTGGAAAAAGCCGGTAGCCGCAACCACGGGTTGCTTCATCGTTTACGGGAGAAGGGCGCCACGATCATGGGCACGGAATCTTCCGAGCTTTTGGTGGAGGAATATCAACTCTTCAAGGAGGACTTCGCTTCCGGGAAGCCGAAGTTCGCCACTCGAGAGGAACCGCGCCGGAAAGCCTTGAGAGATTCCTTGCTCAAAAGGCGTGATGAATACATCGCCGGTCGGATCAACGAGACGCTTCGGGCGGGGGAAACGGGCCTGATCTTCCTCGGGATGCTTCACTCCCTGGGCTCCTGGCTCGATAAAGATATCCGGGTCGTCTATTTGATTCACCAATCCTCAGGTCGTGGAGAGAAAGAGCAATGACAGCCGCTGGCAGTAAGGTTCTTATTGTGGACGGGAATGAGCAAATCGCCTTGCTCTCCACGTTCCTCGAACAAGAGGTGATAACCCCCGTGGTAGCCCACAGCGGGCAAGCCGCCCTGGAAAAGATCAGCTCCGAACATCCCGATGCTCTGGTCGTGGACATGAAGCTGCCCGATATGGACGGCATGCAGATTATGAAAGGGGCTAAAGCCCTGGACGAGGACCTCCCCGTTATTCTGATCACGGGCTATCCGGAAATCCGGGGCGCGGTGGCAGCGATGAGGGCAGGCGCTCACGACTACCTGGCGAAACCCCTCAAACGCCACGAGGTGCTGCGCGTGGTCTTCCGCGCCCTGAACGAACGCGCCCTCAAGCGCAAGCTGCGCCGTCTCGCCTGCCAGATCGAGGACGAGAATTCGCTCCGGGAGTCCATGGGGCCCAGCAATCTTGTGAGGCGGTTGATCGCCGATGTAAGCCGGGTAGCCGGAACCAACTTCAGCGTCTTGATACTGGGAGAAACCGGATCGGGGAAAGAGCTTGTGGCGCGCGCCATCCACCAGAGCAGCCCTCGCTGCCGGGCTTCCTTTATGGCCGTAGATTGTGGGGCTATCCCTGAGACCCTTTTAGAAAGCGAGCTGTTTGGACATGAAAAGGGAGCCTACACGGGCGCGGACAAACAGAAAAATGGAAAAATCGAAATGGCCCATGGCGGAACACTTTTCCTGGATGAAATCTCCAACATGCCTCTAGGCTCCCAGGCCAAACTTCTGCGCGTGCTTCAAGACAAGACCATCTGCCGCATTGGCGGCACCCAAGCCATCAACACGGACGTCCGGGTTCTGGCCGCCAGCAACCAAGACCTGCAACGCTTGGGCGAATCCGGTGCATTTCGCCCCGACGTCTATTTTCGGTTGAACGAGTTCACGATCTGGGTTCCACCCTTGCGCGACCGCCAGGAGGACATCCTGTATCTGGCCAAGCGCTTCCTGGATCTCACCAATCTCGAGTTGCAGAAGAACGTGAAGGGCTTTACGCAGACTGCGGTCGATGCTTTGCTCGCCTGCGACTGGCCCGGAAATGTTCGGCAGCTCCGTTCCGTGATCCGCCGCGCGGTTCTTCTGGCAGACGATATGGTCACCGAGCAGCACATGAGGATCGATTGTGTATCCCCCAAACTCACCCCTCCGGGCCCAGAATGCAATCAGGAAATTCAGGACACGCCCGAGGAAGGCCTTCCCCTCAAAGAAATCATGCAACGCAGGATCGTCGTTATGGAGCGGGAAATCCTTGTTCATGTGCTGCGGGAAACGGGAGGGAATAAGGCAAAAGCCGCTCGCTTGCTACACATCGATTATAAGACTATACATTCAAAAGTCAGGCAATATGGCATTCCTATAAATTGAAAGGGATAAGGTGCGTTATGACGGAAAAGAAAAAAGAACGAACCTCGAGGGGTGGGATGGAAGGCGGCCTGGGAGGGATTCTCAAGGGCCTGGGAGACTTGGTGGAGAAGCTCGGTGAACTAGCCGAAAGCGGTCAAGAGCTCTCCAAAACGGGGGAGATTCACGGGTCCGGAAAAGAGCTCAGAGGGATTTACGGATTCAAGGTTAAGGTGGGGCTGGGAGATGAGGGGCCTAGCCTCGAGCCCTTCGGAAATATTCGGCGGGACGCCAAATCCGGGCGAACCGAAGTTCAGGAGGTCCGAGAACCCATGGTGGACGTTTTTGAGGAAGACGACTACCTGCTGGTTTTGGCGGAGTTGCCCGGCATCGGCAAGGAGGACGTGCGGGTTGAGGTCAAGGACGACGTGCTGACGATTTCCGCCGAGAGAGGCGACAAGAAATACCGCAAGGAAGTTCTCCTGCCCCGGAATGTTTCCAAGGAGAAGATGCAGGTCTCTTGTAACAACGGGGTCCTGGAAATCAAGTGCCTTAAGTAGCCCGCTGGGGAGGAGCCACCATCGAAACCGCAGAGAAGTCGTTCAAGCTTAAAGTCAGCGAGGCGCTCAGCAAGGACGTGAGTCGTGGGTACGCCCGCATGGGGCCGGAGGATCTTGCGCTCTTGCAGGTGGACGTGGGAGACATTGTGGAAGTTGTCGGCAAGGGTAGAACCGTGTGCAAGGCGATGCCGGCTTACAAGGAGATGCGCGGTCAGTCCCGGATTCAACTGGACGGAATCACGCGCGAGAATGCCGGGACGGGGCTGGACGAGTTCGTTCAAGTGCGCCGCATAGCTTGCCCACCCGCCGAGCGGGTGGTGCTGGCCCCCACGAACATTACTCCTTCCGAACGCGATTTGGAATACATCGGCAGCCGGCTGGATGGCCTGCCGGTTTTGGCCGCGAGCCGCATCCGGGCCATCCTCTTTGGAGCCCGCTGGGCGGATTTCAAGGTGGAAAGCACGGTGCCCAAAGGTCCCGTGCTCATTAACCCCATGACCCAACTGGTGATCTCCAAAGGGGCCCCGCCCGAGGAGATGGCCGCCCGCGCGATTTCCTATGAGGACATCGGCGGCCTGAAGCCCCAACTCCAGCGTATCCGCGAAATGATCGAACTGCCCTTGCGTTACCCCGAGGTCTTCGAGCGCCTGGGAATCGACGCACCGAAAGGGGTGCTTCTACACGGGCCTCCTGGATGCGGTAAGACGCTGATTGCCCGCGCCATTGCCCATGAGACCCAGGCGAACTTCTATGCCGTCAGCGGCCCCGAAATCATCCACAAGTTTTACGGCGAGAGTGAAGCCCATTTGCGGAAGATTTTTGAAGAGGGCAGTCGCAAGGCCCCCAGCATCATCTTCCTGGATGAGATCGACGCCATTGCCCCCCGCCGCGAGCAAGTGGTGGGCGAGGTCGAGAAGCGGGTCGTAGCCCAGTTGTTGGCATTGATGGACGGACTCGCCAAGCGGCAGAAGGTCATCGTTATTGCGGCGACCAACTTGCCTAATGTGCTCGATCCGGCCCTGCGGCGGCCAGGGCGGTTTGACCGAGAGATTAGCATCCCCATTCCCGACCGCCACGGACGCAAGGAGATCCTGGAGATCCACAGCCGAGGTATGCCTCTGGCCGAACAAGTAGACCTGAATCACTTGGCGGAGATCACGCATGGTTTCGTGGGGGCCGACTTGGAAGCCCTTTGCCGGGAAGCTGCGATGATTTGCCTGCGGCGCATCATGCCCGATGTGGACTTCGGCTTGGCGCGAATTCCTTATGACCAACTGGCCAAGCTCGAGGTGGGAATGGACGATTTCCTGGAGGCCCTCCGGGACATAGAGCCTTCGGCGCTGCGCGAGGTGTTTGTCGAAGTTCCCAACGTGCGCTGGCAGGACGTCGGGGGTCTGGCCGAGATCAAACAGCGCCTCGTGGAAGCCGTCGAGTGGCCTCTCCAGTACCCCGACCTGTTTACCCGAGCGGGTATACGGCCGCCCAAAGGAATCCTGCTCTCGGGTCCCCCAGGCTGCGGAAAGACCCTCCTCGCCAAAGCGGTGGCCAGCGAAACGAAGGTGAATTTCATCTCGGTCAAAGGGCCGGAACTGCTTTCGAAATATGTGGGGGAATCTGAGAGGGGCGTGCGCGAGGTATTTCGCAAAGCGCGCCAAGCTGCGCCCTGCATCGTCTTCTTCGATGAGATTGACGCCCTCGTGCCCAGCCGCAGCGCCGGTGCGTCGGATTCGCACGTGGCGGAGCGCGTCTTGAGCCAGTTCCTCGCGGAGTTGGATGGGGTGGAAGAGCTGAAAGGGGTGTTGGTCCTGGGCGCGACCAACCGGTCAGATCTGCTCGATCCCGCCATTCTCAGGCCTGGGCGGTTTGACGAGATTGTGGAGATTCCACTTCCCGACGAGAGCGAGCGCAGCGAGATTTTCGCGATCCATTTGCAGAACAAACCCCTGGGCGCGGTGATCAGCCTCAAGGACCTGGCCTCACGAACCGGTGGGTTTAGCGGCGCCGATATCATTTCGACGTGCACCCGAGCCGCCCTGCGAGCTGTCCGGCGAGCCGTTCAGGCGGGCGATAAGGCACCGGACGGGCAGGCGCGGGTAACCATTGAGGCCAGCGACCTGGAGGGCGCACTGCAAGAAATTCGTCAGCAGACTCTCGAAGGATGTGGTGAACAGTAGATGGAGACGGTGCAGAGGGCGCTTTATCTGTTTTGCTTTGCCTGCTCGAACCTCCTCGGGGAGCTCGAGGGGACCGGTGTGGATGGCCAGCATCCTCTGTCTGTATTTCGGCGCTTCCCGAATCTGTGTGCCGTCCTAAGCGAGGTGCGCTTGGAAGATTTTTGCGGCGAAACGGCCGAACTGCGCATGCGGGATCTGGCTTGGGTGGGGCCGCGCGCCTTGCGGCACGAGGCGGTGGTTGAGGAGGTGATGCGTCATTCTCCCGTGCTGCCCGCCCGTTTCGGAACCCTTTTCTCGTCACAGGAACGCCTGGCAGAATTTGTGGATAGGCATGGTGCGGCGATTTCGCAGTTCCTGGAGCGGGTAGCTGATCAGGAGGAATGGTCAGTCAGGGGCTTGCTCGACAGAAAGCAGGCCGGGCGCGCCCTCACGTCCGCAAGCCTGGCCGCACAGGAAGCGCAACTCGCGGCGCTGCTGCCGGGGAGACGCTACTTCGAGGAACAGCGAATCCGGGCTGGCGCAGAGAAAGAATTGAGCCTCTGGCTAAAGGAAACCCGCCGCCAGGTCGCGAACCACCTGAGGCAGCAGGCTTCGGATTTTTGCGAATGTCCGGAGGTGCCTCGTGAGCCCCCAGAAAGCGGAATCGAAGTTGTGCTGAATTGGGCCTTTTTGCTGCCCAAGAGTGCGACGCCGGCATTTCGGGCGCGAATCAATCAGGTGAATGAGAAACATGCCATGGGGGGGCTGGTCCTCGAACTGTCCGGGCCCTGGCCCCCTTATCGCTTCGTTCCACCTCTATCGATAGGAGCAACCCCATGAGTTACCTAGTCTACTGCATCTTTCGTGGGCCCCTGCCGGCCGACCTCGAAACTCCCACCGGGGTCGGGGGGCAACGTGTGTTCACAGTAAATCACCAGGGCTTGGGCGCTGTACTTTCTAAACTGGCAGAGCCCGACTCACCTCGTGATACCTCGGAACTTCTCGTGTATGAGACGGTCGTAGAGTCCTTTTATCGCCACCTGACCGTGATTCCCATGCGATATGGGTGTCGGGTTGAGTCTCCGTGGGAGGCCGTTGGCTTGTTGAGAAAAAATCACGATGCCTATGGCGCGCTTCTCCACGAACTCGAGGACTTGGGGGAAATGGGCGTTCACGTTCTCCTCGACACTTCCGCAGATGGAAGGGAGAGCAACGCGAGGCCTGTTCGTGCAAGATCCTTACCCCTCGATTGGGATACTGGCGCCGCTTACCTGGCCGAAAAGCGACAGCGTTATCTGGGCCTGGACCGAGCCGGCCTGCAGCAGCGCCAGTTGGTCGAGGAGCTTTGCGGTTCGCTGAGCGGCTCCTTCGTTCGCCACAAAGTCGAATTGCCTTCTTCCAGCAGAGGTCGTCTTCTGTCTCTCTACTTCCTCGTGCCCCGCGATTCAGTCGAATCTTTTCGCCAAGCCGCTCGTCACCATCATGCGAACGAATCCGTCAAGCTACTCTTGAGCGGCCCCTGGCCACCGTACAACTTTGTTGATTCCCTGCAAGCGTAGGTGGACATGCAAGGAGTTCTGGAATATCTGGCAGGTCAGGGATTACATGCCGCGCATCTAAGGCCCGCGTTCTATGGAGTGAATTCCACAATCGCCCCGGGCAGAGTCACTTATTCTTTGCCGGCCATCGCCTTTCTCTTCTGAATCAAGATGATGGAAAAGCCGCGTGCAATTTCTCGATTTCGGCACCCCACCTGCTCGACTGGCGGCTGGGGCAGGTCACATTAACGTGAGGTATGCCCTAAGCGAAACTTGGGTAATTTGTTACCCGGAAGGAGAACTGCCATGGCGAAGGTTGCAAAGTCGACCGACTCCTCGAGCTTGGCGGAAGTTGTTGATCGGATTCTCGACAAGGGAATCGTGATCGACGCCTGGTTAAAGGTGTCGCTAGTCGGGATCGAGCTGCTGTCGGTCGAAGCCCGCGTCGTCATTGCCTCGGTCGAGACCTACCTGAAGTATGCCGAGGCTATCGGTCTGACAGCCGCTGCTGCGGCTCCCGCCTAATACCGGTGGGGGACCGACCGCTGTTGAGCGGGGGGCTATGGTACGGTCCTCCGCTCGGCAGATGGAGGAGACGCCAGAGGCAGGAAAAATCAAAGGAGGACTACGATGGGTAAATTGTTGGAGGATATGACTCGATTATCCGGGGAGATCCAGGCGCTACGCGGAAGCCGTCGAGCGTTCCGAGATGAACTGCTGGATGGAAACAGGGACCGCCAAAAGGATGTGGCTGAAATGTGTGGCGATTTTTCGGGCACACAGACTCGAATGGCGGAAAGGATGAGAGCGGGGCGTCTTGCTTTCCTGAAGAAACTGAAGCATACCGTCAGCGGGCAGCAACGGGAGATGAGGGCGGATATTGTTGCCGCGCGTCGTGCCTGGGCGGGGAGGGGCGCATAGCAGCCCAGCAATCAGCAAGCCCTCGGGAGTTGCCATCGAAGCGCTGCCTGTTGGAGCCTGCGTGGTGCTCGACAGGTAGCCGCGGGAGGGTTCCTAGCCGTGGCAAAGAGAAGAGGCCCGAACTGAAGCCGCCCGCAACGCCACGACCAGCTTAGAAACAAGGAGGAGGAAAACCATGGGTGTGTTAACCGAGCATATGACTCAATTGCGGAATGAGATCCTGGCCTTGCGAAGCGCGCGCCAGGGATTGGCCCAGGCTTTGGAGCGAGAGACCGAGGAGCGGCGGGCCGATGTCTCCCAGACGCTGGCCAACTTTTCCAAAAGCTTCGCCGCCCGGGCCAGGAGGACGAAAGCCGATCGTTTGGGCTCCCTCTCGGACCTCAAGCGTACGGTCGAGGGCCTCCGCGCGGAGGTCCGCACGGACCTGGGCGGCATTCGCCAAGCTTGGGTTGCCTTGAGTGCTCCTTCGCTCGGGGTGGTGGAGGAATTGGCTAGTCAACCGAGCGAAGAAGCGGGACCCTATCCGGAAGAAAGGCCGAGCGAAACAGGTGGCCCGCCCCCGTTGGTAGGCGTCGGCGGAGAAAAGCCGGCACGAAAGAAACGGAAGCACTAAGGCCACCGCCATAGTCTGGGCAAAGCTCCAACTGGACCGCAAAGCTCAAGGAAAGGGGAAAGACAGCAATGAATGGCGAGGATGCAAAGTTTGGTTCAGTAGCCAGCGAAATAGTCGAAGCCGAAGGACAAAACATTGTCCCGGAGCCTAGCGAAGAATTCGTCTTGACCCCGCAAATTCAGGCTTTGACGGACCGGGCGCTGACCTATCTTGATGTTGGATACCCAGTCCATTTTGCCGGCCTGGCAGGAACGGGAAAGACGACCCTCGCCCTGCACGTTGCCGCGCAGCTCGGGCGCCCGGTCGTCCTCATCCATGGCGACGATGAGTTTGGCAGCTCCGACCTGATTGGCAAGGATTCCGGCTACCGAAAGTACAAGCTTATCGATAATTACATCCACTCCGTGGTGAAGACCGAAGAGAGCTTGAGCACTCTTTGGGAGGACCACCGGCTTACCACCGCCTGCCTCAATGGACACACGCTGATTTATGATGAATTCAACCGTTCCAGGCCCGAGGCCAACAACGTGTTCCTCAGCATCCTGGAGGGAAAGATTCTCAATCTGCCCAACCTGCGCAGATCCGGCGAGGGCTACCTGCGTGTGCACGAGCACTTCCGGGCAATCCTGACCTCGAACCCCGAAGAGTATGCCGGAGTCCACAAGACGCAGGACGCGTTGGTGGACAGGCTGGTTACGATCAACCTTGGGCATTTCGATCGCGAAACGGAAATCCAGATCACCCAGGCGAAGTCGGGCCTTCCGCGCACGGATGCGGAAAAGATCGTGGATATTGTCAGGGAACTCCGTGGGGTCGGCGTCAACAACCACCGCCCCACGATCCGGGCCTGTATCGCCATCGCCAAGATCCTCGCCCACCGCCACAGCCGCGCTCGGCTCGAGGATCCCACCTTTTGGTGGGTGTGCTGCGACGTTCTCAAGACGGACACCGCAAAGGTTACTCACGACGGGAATTCGCTCATGCTGCAAAAGGTGGAGGAGGCAATGGCGAAAGTCTGCGGGAACCATTCCAAGCGGCGGAAGAATCACCACCGCCTCACTACCGCGTGAAAGGGGCACACCTATGCCTATGCCTCTAAGGGGCTTGAGAACCATTCGCACCTTGGCCGGTCGAGTGACGCGCCTGGCTACTCCCCACAGGGCGCACTTGCAAATCGCGTGCCTGGAAATCGAAAAGTCTCGGCGCGCCGCAGAAAGAACAACCGCCAGCCGCCGGGTGGCAGAGCTTGATGCCCGGCTGCGTGAGATCGAGACCGAAGAGACTACCCTGTTGCAGGGCTTGGCCGAACGCAAACCTGCCGGTGTGCCTGGGGTCAAGGCCAAGCCCACGATGCGGAGTAGTGCCGGTGCGCTGAGGATCAGGTACTGAGGCTAAGGAGCGCGATCTTAGCATTGAAAAGACCCGCTGCCTGCAATTATTGAGACCATTGAGGGGGCCAGAAGAAATGACTCTGAAAAGCGAAAAGGAGATCAGACAGGTCGTGCAAATCGGGATAGCTACGGCACTGTATTTGTGGGGCTTTCCTATAATGGCGCTGCTGCTAGTTCTTTTAATCTTGCCGTGGCAGCCGATCTATCGGGTAGCCGCCTATCTGGGGTGCGCGGTCCTGGAAGTCAAAGCGAAAAGGACGGTCAAGCGGGCGATGAGGAAGCTGAGCGAGGAGCCAGTGCATGCCACGTAGCCGGGTCGGGGCAGCCAGCGGGGGCGGCGCGTGGCCTTCCACCGCGCATCGTCGAGTGAGAACAGGGAGGAGAAGGTATGAGAGTCAATTGTCTGGGCTGCGGGTACAGGCTGGATCTGGACGATGCCTACGACGACTATGAGGGGCCGGTCAAATGCTTCGCGTGCAGGGCGACCCTTGAGATTCGCACGGAACAGGGCAGTATCAGAGCGCTCAAGCAAGTATATATCGCACAGCCCCCTTCGGCCGGGAAGGCCTTCGAGCGCGTTCTCAAGCCGACGAGCAAGGCGGCTATGGAGGTCGCTTAGTTCGGGGCGCGCGCTGGTCGGGCCCGGCGAGTTGGGCCGCGCCCGGGCGCCGATTGAGGGGGAGCGGAGAATTGCTGATGTCTCTCTTGGGAAATCAAATTGAGGAGAGGAACAAGGCGCCGCTGGGCGGAGAAAACCCTGGGGGAGGTGCTGCCGGCGGAAATGGAGAGCAGCCCGAGCCCATGAACCACGATCGTGAGCGCGCGTCCCAGGCATTGCTTACCCGGCTCATGGAACTACACGAGGCAGGCCATAGCCCAGAGGAAATAGCCGTGCAGGTTCTGACTACTGAACCTGAGAATGTCATGTTCCGCGCCGCGCTAATGATCGAGATCATCCTCCATTACGCCCACCGCTGTACGGAAGAGAGGGCTCTATGAGTACCGCCGATACCTCGATTGCGAAATCCGCGCCCAAGCATCCACGCAACCAGGTGGCAGTGCGACAGAGGGCATACCTTTACGCGGTTATCGCCGATGCTCGAGGCCGGAAGTACGGAGACTTCGGCATCGACGGAAGTGAGGTGTATTCCATCCCGGGGGGGCAAGTAGCAGCCGTGGTCAGCAATGTAGGTGTCGAGAGGGTGCGGCCAGAACGCTCCCATCTTGCCGCCCATCAGGAAGTCCTCAAGAAGCTGATGGCGGAGACCACACCTCTACCCATGTCCTTCGGCATCATCGCAGACAGCCCGCAGGCCGTACGAAACCTGCTTTCTCGCAACCAGCATGCGCTGCTCGAGCAACTGCGGCGCGTGGCGGGCAAGGTCGAGATGGGCTTGCGAGTTACCTGGGACGTGCCCAACATCTTTGAATACTTCGTTAATACCCATCCGGAGCTCAGGGGGGCCCGGGACCAATTCCTGGGAGGTCCACGCGAGCCTACGCAGGAGGACAAGATCGAAGTCGGCAGGATGTTTGACCAACTGCTCAAAGAGGATCGGGAGACCTACACCGACAAAGTGGAAGCGATTCTGGCACCCCACTGCGCAGAGATCGAGCCAAGGAAATGCCGTACTGAACGCGAGGTAATGAATCTGGCTTGTTTGGTCGAGCGTCCAGCGATGCCGCAGTTCGAGAGTCGCGTCTTCGAGGCCGCGCAGCAGTTTGATAACAACTTCGCCTTCGACTACAACGGGCCGTGGGCCCCGCACAACTTTGTCGAGATCGATCTCAAGCTCTGAGACGGGCGATGCGGGAGGATGCAATGGTGCTGGTGGACGACCTTTTGAAGCTTCCGATCACCGGTCTGGTCTGGATCGCCCGTCAGGTTCAGAACGCCGCCCAGGAGGAGCTCGCCAACGAGACCGAATCCGTCACCGCGGAGCTGAGTGATCTCTACATGAGGCTGGAAACCGGAAGGATCTCGGAGGAAGAGTTCGCCGGCGAAGAAAAGACCTTGCTCGACCGGCTGGACAGAATGCAAGAGCGTGGCAGAGGCCTCCAAGAGGAGCACGGCGGAGAGGAAAAGCGAGGCCAACGTGAACAAAGTATGGTGGCGTGAGGGGTGCAATAGATGCGCGGAAAGCATGGCTGCTCCACCGTTCTTGGACCACCGAGGCCTCCAACTGCTGATCTTTGGCGGCAAAGGCGGAGTCGGAAAGACTACCTGCGCCACCGCCGCCGCGCTGCATTTGGCAAAGAACTCACCGCAATCCTCTTTTCTCCTGGTTTCCACAGACCCAGCTCATTCGCTCGCCGATAGCCTGGCGGACATGGTCCCACCCGAAAACCTGAAGGTTCGCGAACTTGATGGCCAGGAATACCTGGCGAATTTCAAGCAGAAGCACTATGGGAAACTCCGCGAAATCGCCTCGCGCGGCACCTTCCTCGATAGAGAAGAAATCGACCGCTTCTTGGAGCTTTCCTTGCCGGGCTTGGATGAACTCGTGGCCTTCCTGGAGATCTCCACCTGGGTGGAGAAGTGCAGCTACGATTGCATCATTGTGGACACCGCCCCCAGTGGCCACACCCTGCGCCTGCTGGCCATGCCGGAATTCCTCCGCAAATGGCTCGCCACGCTGGAAACTCTGTTGGCAAAGCACCGCTACATGAAATGGGTCTTTGCCCGTTCCCGAGATCGCGATGAACTCGACGCCTTCCTGGAAGAGCTGACCGCCTCGGTAAAACGCATGGAAGGGGTGCTACAGGATTCGCTCCGTTGCCGTTTTGTTCCGGTGATGCTCGCCGAGATGATGAGCATTCGCGAGACCGTCTCGATCGTAAGGGAAGTGGACCGCCTCATGTTGCCGATGACCGACATCGTGATCAACCGGCTCTATCCCAGTAACCCGTGCCCCGTTTGTGAGGACGAGCGTCTCCGCCAGATTCGGCAACTGCGGAATCTTTTCAGCCAAACCTCTTTAGCCAGGTTTGCACTCTGGGGGCTGCCCCTTTATGCAGAGGAGGTTCGGGGGCAGACAGCACTGGAGTCATTCTGGGACGGAGTAGGGCCAATCACCGAAGCCCCTCCCGCAACGACCGAACCATCGGCAACTCTAGCGCTCAGGGTGGAGGCAGGCATCGAGTGGCCTCCACCCCAGACTACGCTTCTGCTCTTTGCGGGCAAGGGTGGCGTGGGAAAGACAACTTTGGCTTGCGCGACGGCTCTGCACTTGGCGCAAGATCGCGAAGGGAAGAAAGTTCTTCTTTTCTCCACCGGGCCTGCCCACTCTTTATCAAGCTGCTTGGGGACACCCATCGGACCCCGGCCAAAACTCGTGTTCCCCGGCGTGGAAGCCATGGAGATCGATTCGGAGTCGGAATTTCGGGCTTTGAAGAAACAATACGCCGGAGATATTCAGAAATTCCTGGAATCTATCTCGAGTAACTTTGACTTAACCTTCGACCGCGAAGTGCTGGAACGGATTCTCGACCTCTCCCCCCCGGGCCTCGACGAGGTGATGGGCCTGACGGGGGTCATGGCCTTACTCGCCTCGGGCGACTACGACGTCCTCGTGCTCGATTCGGCAGCAACAGGTCACCTGATTCGTCTGCTGGAACTTCCCGGAATCGTCGATCAATGGCTTAAAGCGTTCTTCGACTTGTTTCTTAAATACCCGCAGATCTTCCGACTCACCAGGTTTTCTCAGGAGCTAGTGTCGATGTCAAAAAACCTCAAGAGGTTCAGACGACTGCTGACTGATCCGGCACGATCCGCCATCTATGCGGTCAGCATCCCCACCGATATGGCTTTTGAGGAAACACGAGACTTGCTGGCTGCCTGCGTGCGCTTAGGCGTCAGTGTGCCTGGACTTTTTCTCAATCTTGTCACGCCCCCCAGTGATTGCCTTTTGTGTTCTGCTCTGTATCGCCGGGAATCGCTCGTGCGCCGGAAGTTTCAGCGGTGTCCTCAAGGAAGGGAAATGACGGTTGTCTATCGTTGGGGGGAGATTCAGGGCCTTCGCCGGCTGGCAGAGCTGGGACAAGCCCTTTACCAACCCAGCCGCGTGGAATCGAGTGCCTATGCCTGTTGAAAGCAACACTGGAAACCGGCCGACCCTGCCATCCGAACTCGCCTTAGATGACACCCGGCAGGTTTCTCTGTGCGAGGTGCTTGATCGGGTGCTGAACAAAGGAGTTGTGGTGGCAGGAGAAGTGACCATCTCAGTCGCGGATATCGACCTCGTTTACCTTGGACTGCAAGCCGTGCTCATGTCCATGGAGACAGCGCGTCAAAGCCTCCGCCGCGCGCCGCTGCACTTGGGCGCCGGCATGGGCATTGGAAAGGAGAAGGCAGATGGACTCAACCGAGTTGGCGCGGGTCGAGTCTGAGGCCGTGCACGATTTCGCCCAGGTGATGAAAGTGGACGATTTGCTGGCGCCCCCCTCGTCCGCTGGCCAGCGCCCGCGAGCCGGCCGGCTCAACCTCGATGCGAACGATGCCAAAAACGGGCTCGGGCAACTGGTCCTGACCCTGGTCAAGCTCCTGCACGAATTGCTGGAGCGGCAAGCTATCCGCCGGATGGAGGGGGGTTCCTTGAGTGCGCCGCAGATTGAAAGGCTTGGACTGACGCTGATGAGGCAGGCACAGGAAATTGAACGGCTGCGGGCGGAATTTGGCCTCGAGGAAGAGGACCTGAACTTGGATCTTGGCCCGCTGGGAAAGCTTCTGTAAAAGGAGAGCTTATGGTGCAGCAACGCAGCATGTCACACGCGGTGCAGAGCTCAACTTTGGCCGACGTGTTGGAGCGTGTTTTGGATAAAGGGATCATCATCGCGGGTGATATCAGAGTGAAACTGGTGGACATCGAACTCCTGTCCATTCAGATCCGCTTGGTCATCTGCTCGGTCGATAAGGCCAAGGAAATGGGCATGGACTGGTGGGTGAACAACCCGATATTTCGACGCGAGGATGACCATGGAGCGCTGGCCAGCTCGCTCGCCAGCATCGAGGAAAGGATGGCAAGGCTGGAAAGCTCTCTCCCCAAAGAAGAAACACGGACTACGCAACTCGTCTCCCCTTCGCAAAATCTCCACATGCCATAGGGTTTACGTAGCGTCGTGAAGCAACTGGAGCTTTACTGGCTGGCAGAAAATCAACCCCCGCCGGCTGCGGTTTTCCGGGCGAGATGAAGGACGGAGACGATGAGCACTGACACCACTGAACGCCATCTTGCAGACGAGGCCGCGCGCCGGGCAGGCGCTTATAACCGCAGCCTGATCGAGGCGAGCCTGGATCCGCTCGTCACCATCGCTCCGGACGGAAAGATCACCGACGTGAACAACGCCACTGAGAAGGTGACCGGCCGCTCGCGCCAGCAACTCATGGGGACCGACTTTGCAGATTATTTTACCGACCCCGGGAAGGCCCGAGCGGGATACGAGCAGGTGTTCCGAGAAGGCTTGGTCCAGGACTACGAGTTGGAGATTCGGCGCCGCGACGGACATGTGACGCCGGTGCTTTACAACGCCTCGGTGTATCGGGACGAGGCGGGAGATGTCATTGGCGTGTTCGCCGCCGCCCGCGACATCTCCGAGCGCAAGCGGGCTGAGGAGAAAATCCGCAAGCTGAACGAAGAACTCGACGAGCGGGTGCGGCGGCACACGGCGGAACTGGAGGCAACGAACAAGGACCTCGAAGCCTTCACGTACTCCGTCTCTCACGACCTGCGCGGCCCCCTGCGCCACATCGACGGCTTCTCCAAATTACTTTTTGAAGAGTACAGCGCAGATCTGCCGGAGGAGGCACGTCGCCATCTGTCTCGCATCCGCGACGGCACGCGTCGCATGGGCATGATGGTGGACGATTTGCTGAACCTCACGCGCGTGGGACGCAAGGAACTGAGCATGCAACTGACGGGGTTGAGTTCTTTGCTCGAAGAAGCCCTTGGCGATCTCCAGCCGGAGACGGCGGGCCGGGAGATCGAATGGCGAATCGGGAAATTGCCCTTCGTGGAGTGCGATCCAGGCCTGGTGAAACAGGTTTTCGCCAACCTGCTGTCGAACGCCCTCAAGTTCACCCGGCTGCGGGAACGCGCCGTGATCGAAGTGGGGGAAACGACGCAGGATGGCCGACCCGTGATCTTTGTTCGCGACAACGGGGTCGGCTTCAGCATGAAGTACGTTGACAAGCTTTTTGGAATTTTTCAGCGACTCCATCGCCCCGAGGACTTCGAGGGGGCAGGCATCGGACTGGCCACCGTCCAGCGCATTGTCCGCAAACACGGCGGACGCGTCTGGGCGGAGGGAGAGTTGAACAAGGGCGCTACTTTTTACTTCACTCTGGAGGCTGTCCAGAGCCGTCCTGGGGAAAGCAATTCCTTGCCTAGAGGTGCCGCATGATAAGACAAGACGTAGAAATACTCCTGGTTGAAGATAATCCGGACGACGTCGAGCTGACCTTGCACGCCTTGCGTCAGGAGAGATTAGCCAATCGTATTGAGGTGGCACGTGACGGCGAAGAGGCTCTGGATTTTCTCTTTTGCCGCGGCCCTTACGCGCAGCGCAGCTTCGATCAGCCTCCCCGTGTAGTGTTGCTCGATCTCAAACTGCCCAGAATGGATGGCATGGAAGTTCTGCGTGAGATCAAGAAGGACCCTCGCACCAAGGCTATTCCCGTCGTCATTCTAACCGCGTCTAAAGAAGAGTCTGACATGGTCAATGGGTATCACCTTGGCGCCAATGGCTATGTTCAGAAGCCCGTAGATTTCGACGATTTTCGCAACCTTGTGAAGCAACTGGGGCTTTACTGGCTCGTAGTAAATCAACCCCCGCCGGCTGTGGCTTTCCAGGCGAAATGAAGGGCGGTGACAATGAGCAAAGCTAAAGCAAGTAACCTATTTCCCTCCGGACGAGCCCTTCGGGTCTTAATTGTCGAGGACGATGCAGCGGACGCCGAGCTTACCGTGCGCGTGTTGGAGCGAGCCGGCTACCCTTTGGCGTTCGATGTGATTGACTCTGCCACTCATTTTGAGGAGCGGCTGGCTCATGCCGATTACGATGCCATCCTCTGCGATCACAACCTGGGGACCTGGACGGGTATGGAGGCTTTGGAAATCCTCAAGAAGTCAGGGAAGGATATCCCCTTCTTAGTACTGACCGCTGTCCTGGGTGACGAAGCTGCCGTCGAGTATGTCAAGCGCGGCGCCGCCGACTACCTCCTGAAAGATCGCCTGGAGCGACTGCCGGTTGCCTTGAGCCGCGCCCTACAGGACAAAACTCAGCGGGAGGAAGCCGCCCGGCTTCAGGAGCAAATTGCCTGCGCTAAAAGGGACTGGGAGCTGACGTTTGACTCCGTTCCCGACCCCGTCGTAGTGGTGAACGAGGAGTGTGGCATTCAGCGTGCCAATCGTGCCTTGGCCGAGCTTGTGGGCCTGGAGTTGTCTGAAATCATCGGCAAGCATTGCTATGAAGTCCTGCACAGGTCGGACAAACCCCGTGAAGACTGCCCGCACCAGTGCCTGTTGAAAACCGGGACGGAGGCCAGAAGTGATCTGGAGGAACCTTGGCTTGGGAAGATCTTCGACCTCACCACCAGCCCTCTCCGTGACAGCAGCGGGGCATTGAAGGGTAGCGTCAACGTGCTGCGGGATATCACGGCGCGCCAGCGGGCGGAGGAAGCGCTCCGCGCAAGCGAAGCACAATTCAGAAGGTTCATCGAAAACTTGCCCCTGGGAGTTTATCGGAGCACGCCGGACGGGCGCGTGCTGATGGCGAATCCCGCGCTGCTCCGAATGTTGGGGTACGACTCGTGGCAGGAATTGGCATTTCGAAATGTTGAGGGTGAGGGTTTTGAGGCTGGCTACCCCCGAAGCGCATTTCGTGAGCAAATCGAGCGGGAAGGCGAAGCCAGGGGCCTTGAGGCGGCTTGGAAAAGACGAGATGGGTCGGTGATATTTGTTCGGGAATCTGCCAGAGCGTTCCGTGCAGATGATGGAAGAGTGTTGTATTACGACGGCATCGTTGAAGACGTCACGGAGCGCAGGCGACTCGAGGAGCAGCTTCGCCAGGCACAGAAGATGGAAGCGGTGGGACGCCTTGCGAGTGGGGTAGCTCACGACTTCAACAATCTATTGACGATCATTATGGGATATAGCGATCTCCTGTTGGAGAGAGTCTCCCTTCCCGACGGGATGCGCTCCCCTGTGAAGGAGATCGAGAAGGCGGCGGACCAGGCTGCCTCGCTCACGCGCCAATTGCTCGCTTTCACCCGCAAGCAAGTGCTGCAACCGCACATCGTGGATCTGAACAGCCTGCTGACGAACGTGGATAAGATGCTGCGGCGAATGATTGGAAAGAACATCGAACTGGTCACGCATCTACCCTCCGGACTGGGTCGCGTGAATGCTGACCCGGGACAAATCGAGCAGGTGATCACGAACCTGGCGGTGCACGCGCGGGATGCGATGCCCCAGGGCGGCCAGTTGACGCTCGAAGCGGCCAACGTCGAGTTGGATTCGAGCTATGCGAGCAGCCAGGAAAGCGTCTTGCCGGGCCACTATGTGATGATCGCAGTGAGCGATACCGGAATCGGGATGGATGCGGAGACGCGAGCCCGCATCCTCCAGCCTTTCTTCCCCGCCAAACAACGGGGTGAGGGGATGGGACTGGGGCTCGCTACGCTCTACGGGATCGTCAGACAGAGCGAGGGCCACATCTGGGTCTACAGCGAACCGGGGAAGGGTACGACATTTAAGGTCTATCTGCCTCGAATCGACCAAGCGGTTGAGGTGATTGCTCCAACCCAAGTACCTGTTGATGAGCTATCCCGAGGCTCCGAAACCATCCTCCTGGCTGAAGACGAGGAAGCAGTATGTTCCTTGGTCAGGGGAGTCCTTGAATCCAGAGGCTACGATGTGTTGGAGACCAAGGGAGCAAATGATGCGCTGGAGATTGGCGAGCGGCATAAAAAACACATTCATTTGTTGCTGACCGATGTGGTGATGCCCCAGATGAGCGGGAGGGAGTTGGCAGAACATCTGGCACCACTTCATCCGGAAACGAAAGTTCTCTACATGTCCGGGTATGCGGATCATGCCGTCGTCCAACACGGCCTGCTGGATCCAGGCACGGTTTTCCTCCAGAAGCCTTTCACGCCGGATGCTCTGACACTCAAGGTTCGCGAAGTACTGGATGGCGCCGCAGGTCAGAGGACATGACTCCCTCCGCCAGATGCCGATTTCAGCGCCACAATTCCTGATTGAGGCGGTGAATGTCAATCTGGACGAGCACTCTGGCTGGACCTACTTCGGCCTCGAGCCGGGACCGTACGTAACGCTGGGGGTGAGTGACACAGGAAGGGGAATGGTCGCAGAGACGAGGGCCCATGTCATCGCGCCCTCCTTTTCCTCCACGGGGCGGACTCCCTCACTCGTAGAGTTCGTGGCGTACTGGATGGATGAAACAGAATTCACGACTTGACCTCCTGCCGCTCGGGGGACCAGTTGACTTTCTCTTCGCGAGGAGTGATTACTCATGCGGATATTCGACCAAATGGACCCCCGAAATCTCAACCGCCGTGAGTGGGAGCTGTGGATGTTGGCTCTCACCGTCATTCTCATTTTGGCCGTGGGGATGGCCTTGTTGATGTATCCCTCGGCTCTCTCCAACGACCTCATCGTGAACGGCACGACAAAACGCAAGATCTTCTTCGGCTTCTGCGCGCTCTCGGTCCTGCTGGTGGGCTACTTCCTGGACAGGCAGATCGTGATCAGTCAGCTTCGCCAGCGGGTTGCGGAAGAGCACCAGCGGTTTGTGGCAATGCGGCACGAAGCGAGCGTGGACTTGCTCGCGACCTTGCCCGGGTTCACCCTCTTTCGCGACCGCCTGGCCATGGAGCATCGCCGCGCCGCCAGTACTCATTTGCCTCTTTCGCTACTGGTTGTCCAACTGGAGCCTTCGCCGCAACTCCCTGACAAGGACGAAATCGATACAGCGTTCGGCGACGCCGCCAAGGCCTTGACCAGGAAACTTCGCGCTGAGGACTCCATATATCGCTTCCGTCGCGGGGTCTTTGCCATCGTCCTTCCCGGCGTGGGGACAGAGAATGCCTACCGCATCTCGAGTCGGTTCGCGGAGGGCCTTTACGATGCCTCGGGAGCGAGCACACGCTTCTTATTTGGCGTGCACGTAATCAATTATCCCGAACACGCCAGCACCGCCCGGGAGATGGAAGAGGCGGCCCGCTCCCTCTTCCCGATTGAGTGCCTTGCGGCGCATGAAGTGGAAGTGGCGTGAACGACCCCGAAAAAATTATCTCGAGGATAGAAGGTCATGCCAAACCATTCCCCATGGGCTGCCCTTCCATCATCTCACCTGTGCATTGCTCGGAATCGGCACTACACCAGCCTCTCCGCAGCGCTGATCAATCCTCAACGCCGACGTATCCTCAAGGCAGTGGCAACGGAAGCTTGACCGCCTTCACTGCTTGGGAGACGCCGCCAACCCTCGCTTCCGCGGATTGTCCTCCGCGTGTCTGTGGTTGCAGCAAGTGATAAACTGCGACTGGTGAGATTCGAAGGCGCGCGGGTAGTGCGGCGCGTGCGCGTCCCCGATTTCCGGCTGACAGCCGACGTTCGCATGCTGTGCGCTTCTTCTCCACTCGGCAGCCTCGGGGGTGAACAGGCTCTGGGAAGAGCTGTCCTTTCGGTTTGAGGTCGAAGAGCTCACTTGCGTCAGGGAATCCACAAGCCAGTGAGCCCAGTGGGGAGAACATGCACATAACTCTCAAAGATGAAGTCGCTGTGGTTACGGGCGGGTCCCGCGGAATCGGTGCGGCTACCGTGAAGGTGTTTGTGGCAGCAGGCGCGAAGGTTATTTTCAACTATCATCGAGCAAACCGCGCAGCAAAGGAAGTCATCGAAACCTGTAAGGGCCTGGAGGGCCAGGCCATTGCTGAACGGGCCGATGTCTCAAGCATGGCCGACGCCAGGAGGTTGGTTGAGGCTGCGGTTAACCGTTTCGGCAAGCTCGATATACTGGTGGCTAATGCAGGCATTTGGAATTACAACCCCCTGCCTATCCAGAAAGTAGCGGAGAAGCAGTGGGATGAAATGATGGCCATAAACCTCAAAGGCGTCTATTCGCTGGTGCACCACGTCGTTCCCCAAATGATCCGCCAGAAACGCGGCCGCATTATCGTGGTTTCCTCGACCGCCGGGCAACGCGGGGAGGCTTTTCACACCCATTACGCAGCCAGCAAGGGCGGCCTGATTAGCTTTGTCAAAGGGCTCTCTACCGAGCTGGCACGACACGGCATCTTAGTGAATTGCCTCGCTCCCGGATGGGTGGAAACGGAAATGAGCACGCAGGTGTTGAACAACAGGCGCGAATACAAGAAAACAATATCCCTCATTCCCCTTCGTCGCTTCGCTCGACCGGAGGAAATTGCCCTGCCCATACTCTTCCTGGCCTCGCCTATGGCAACGTTCATCACAGGGGAAATCCTGAATGTAAACGGCGGGAGCGTTTTGTGCGGTTAGAAAAGGGGGACGTGGAGCGCAAGTCGTGTGCTATGCCGTAACGAGACAAGGGCTTATAATCTTGGGTAGTTTCCTAATATGGGATGTAGGGGAGGGTCCCGCAAGGCGGGACCGGCCACCCGCCATGGTGGGAGACGAGGCGGCCCTGCATTCGAATTGGAACACTACCTAATCTTGCATGGACCGAGGAAGGGAGTTTGTTGTGCCTGAGCGAAATTGCGGGGTACGAGGGATACTCATCGGGGCGGTTGTTCCCGCAGTATTGCTTGGAGCAGCCCGGGGGGCGAGACTGCGCGCCGAGCAGAATCCCGCCGAGGTTCCTTCGCGCATCGACCCCAAGGCCCAACAAGTCATTGATCGCGTGATTCGGGCATTGGGCGGACCCGCTTTCCTGAATATGAAACGGCTGACGACCCGAGGCCGCATCTATTCCATCAGGGACGAGTCCACTTCAGGGTTCGCCCCTTTCGAGAGCGCCGTCGAATATCCGGACAAGCGCCGGTTTAGCTACGGGAAGAGGCCCCCTGTCATTCTCGTCAACAATGGCGACCAAGCATGGGAACTGGACCGGTACGGACAAACCTCCCAGGCGCCGGAGCAGGCCCGACGCTGGAGGATTTCCAATCGCTATTCGCTGGAGAATCTCCTCCGTCTCCGCATCCATGAACCCGGAATTCTCATTCAGCCGGGCGGTGTCGACTTTGTGGATAACGTCGCCACACAAGCTCTGGACATGGTTGACCAACAAGGAACTCAATTGAAACTGGATTTGAATCGTCAAACGATTCTGCCGGTTCGCGTCACCTATCGCGTGCGCGACCCCCAAACAGGCGATTGGGACGAGTTCGCGGATGTGTACAGCGACTACAAAAACATCGAGGGAATCGTGACCCCGATGCACATTGCGAGGTTTTTGAATGATGAACGAGTTTCTGAAATCTTCCGCAGCTCCGCCCACTATGACGACGAATACCCATCCACCTATTTCCAACCCGTCCAGTAGCGGTTCCATCTGTTATAATGCCTTGATGGAGCAAGGGTGAAGAATCATCCCAGAATGCGGAGTACGACTATTCTCTGCGTCCGGCGAGACGGACGGCTGGCCATGGGAGGCGACGGCCAGGTGACCATGGGCGAGAATATCGTCAAGCAGAGAGCCCGGAAAATCCGCCGCCTCTTCAATGAGAAAGTCCTGGCGGGATTTGCCGGGAGCACCGCCGACGCCCTCTCCCTTTTCTCCAGGTTTGAACAGAAGCTCGAGGAGTATCACGGAAACCTGAGCCGCGCCGTTGTGGAACTGGCCAAGGACTGGCGCACCGACCGCGCCCTGAGACACCTCGAGGCGTTGCTCCTGGTCGCGGACGAAAAGAGCACCTATCTGGTGAGCGGCACCGGAGATGTGATTGAGCCCGATGACGGGATTGTGGCCATCGGCTCCGGCGGGCCTTTCGCACTGGCCGCCGCGCGCGCCCTGGCAAAACACACGGCGATGACCGCCAAGGAGATTGTCGAAGAGGCCATGCTCCTGGCGGGGCAGATCTGCATCTTCACCAACGATCAGGTAACGATCGAAGAACTGTAAACGGGGCGCTCCGAGCGCTGAATCCTATGGTTTTCTACTTGCCTGAAAGTCTCGAGACTGCCAGCTCACTTGATGAGCTATCCCCGCGCCAGATCGTAGCGGAATTAGATAAGTACGTGATCGGCCAAAGTGAAGCCAAGCGATCGGTCGCCACGGCACTGCGAAACCGCATGCGGCGGCAAAAGCTGCCACCGGAGCAGGCGGAAGAAATCCTTCCCAAGAATATCATCATGATTGGCCCTACCGGCGTGGGGAAAACGGAAATCGCCAGGCGCCTTGCCCGGCTGACGAATTCTCCTTTCCTTAAGGTCGAAGCCTCGCGCTTCACGGAAGTGGGCTATGTTGGCCGTGATGTGGAGTCCATGGTCCGCGACCTGGTGGAAATCGCCATTGACATGGTCCGGGAAGAACGGGTAGATGAGGTGGCTGATAAGGCCGAGCAGAACGCCGAAGAGCGCCTGCTGGATCTCCTTCTGCCCGCTCCACCTTCTTTGAAGCGCCACGAAAAGAGCGGCGGCGACGAAGAAGAGGAACGCACCGCTGCGGCCCAGGAACAGTTCCGCCGCACACGGGAGAAATTGCGCGCCCAGTTCCGGGAGGGAAAACTCGACGAACGGCAGGTCGATGTTGAAGTGCGGGATCGCAGCTTCCCGGCTTTCGAGGTCATCTCTTCTCAAGGCATCGAGGAGATGGACATCAACATCAAGGACATGCTCCCGGGGCTTTTTGGCTCAAGAACCAAGAAGCGCCGCCTGCGCGTGGCCGAGGCCATGGATTACCTGATCCAGGAGGAAGAAAACAGGCTGATTGACATGGACCAAGTCACCCGCGTGGCCGTGGAACGCGCCGAGCAGTCCGGCATCATATTTCTGGATGAAATCGACAAGATCGCAGGCCGGGAACGGGGGCACGGGCCGGACGTCAGCCGCGAAGGTGTGCAACGCGATATCTTGCCCATCGTCGAAGGCACCACGGTCAACACCCGTTACGGAATGATCCGCACCGATCACATTCTTTTCATCGCGGCCGGAGCTTTCCACGTGAGTAAGCCCTCCGACCTGATACCTGAACTCCAAGGGCGATTCCCCATCCGGGTCGAGCTGCATTCCCTCACCACGGAAGACTTCATCCGCATCCTGAAGGAGCCCAAGAGCGCGCTGGTAAAGCAGTATGCGGCGTTGCTGGAAACGGAAGGCATCAAGCTCTCCTTCGCGGACGACGCGCTGGAAGAAATTGCCAAGTTCGCCGCCGCGGTCAACGAGCAGACGGAGAACATCGGCGCGCGGCGCTTGCACACCATTATGGAAAAACTTCTCGACGAAATCTCCTTCGAGGGCCCGGACCTGAAGAAGAAAACGGTCCGCATCGATGCTGCTTACGTTCAGAAGCAATTGGCGGATATCGTCAAGAATCAGGACCTCAGCCGGTATATCCTGTGAATCACCTTTCGTGTGCGCGGCGCACTGCCGGCCTCCGCATCAACTCCATTTCTTGTGACCCCCTTAGGATGCTGAAAAACCCTCCTAGCCTGTCATTCCGAGGAGTCCCGCGTCCGCGGGACGACGAGGAATCTCGCAAGTCCTTCGTTTCCAGAGCGAGATTCCTCGCTTCGCTCGGAATGACAACGTTCACAAACGTTTTTCAGCATCCTGCTAGTCGGCGCTACCGTATCCCATCTCCAATCGCCACGGTGGTTCTCCTGGCACAAGCCGCCGGCATCTGCCTCCTGCTTGGGTGCGGTGTGCAGGGGCCACCGCAACCGCCACGCCTCGAGGTGCCGGAACGCGTAACCGACTTCAGCGCATTTCAGGTGGGACGCACGCTCGAGATCCGCTTCGCACTTCCCCAGCAGGCCGTGGATGGAGAACGGTTGACTAAACCACTGGAGATCGAGATTCTCCGCGCCCGCATCCCTCCTGGCTCGGTACCGCCCAAGTCCCCACCCCTGGCTCTTTGGACCAGGCTCCAACCCGACCAGTGGACGCGTTACACCAACGACCGCAGAGTCATCTATCCCGCACGCCTTTCCGAGGAGGAATACAAGAACTGGCAGACAGAAGACTCGATCATTGCCATCCGCACTCTCACGCGCGGGTTTCGCCGGCGGCCCGTGGAAAGCGAGATTTCCAATCTCGTCCGACTACGGCTGCTGGACGTTTCAGGCCCCACCAACCATATCGAGAGTCAGACTACTGAGAAAGCCATCGAGCTGCGTTGGCCGCCACCTGCCAGCACTTTTGGCGGCCAGCAGGCCAAGTCTCTTGCGGGGTATCGCATTTACAGAAGCCGGACCGGAAAACCGGGGTCATTCCAGTTGCTCGGGGAGAGCAAAGAGCCACGATACCTTGACAGTGATTTTGAATTCGGGCGCGCCTACTCTTACGAGGTTCGGGCGTTCTTCAAGGAGGGCGCGACCATAGCCGAAGGTGAAGGCTCGCAACCCTGTGAAGTGATCCCCCGCGATACATTTCCGCCGGCGCGCCCCAAAGGGTTAACAGCTTTGTACACCGCCGGCGCGGTGGAATTGGTATGGACGGCCAACTCGGAGAAGGACCTGGCCGGGTATTCTGTTTACCGGCGTGAAAACGGTGAGCAACCCAAGAAGCTGAATAAGGAACTGCTCCGAACCCCCATCCTCCGCGATGTCAGCGTCCAGCCGGGCCACATCTACTTCTATCAGGTGACAGCGGTGGATCTTTCGAACAATGAAAGTCAACCCTGCGAGGAGATCTCAGTCGAAACTGGAAACTAAAAATCAGAAAACAGAAATTAGAAAGCAGAAAACAGGACCTCCGGTTTCTGATTTCTAATTTCTGCTTTCTAGTTTCTCTACGATGAACAGGCGCTTGGAAAAGCACTATCGTCTGTCTGGGATCGAAGACTTCGCCAGGCCTCCGCGTTTCCGCTTTCGCGCGATCCTTGGTTCGCTAGCCGCCTTCGTTGTCCTTTGCCTTCTTCACTACCCACTGCTTCGTCTGCCCTACTATTGGGACGAGGCTGGGTACTACATACCGGCAGCGATGGACTTCTACAGCTCGGGACAGTTGGTTCCCAGCAGCACCCTTCCCATGGGACACACTCCCCTGGTCATCATCTATCTGGCTTTGGCATGGCGAGCGTTTGGGTTTTCACCCTTGGTGACACGTGCGGCGATGATCGTTTGTGCCGCATGTACACTCACGGGCGTTTACGCGCTCGGACGCCGCGTCGCCAATCGGGAGATCGGATGCTGGAGCGTACTGCTCCTGGCGCTCTCGCCCCTATTCTTCGCGCAGAGTGTGCTGGCTCATCTCGATCTTGCCGCGGGATTGTTCACTTTGCTGGCGCTCTTGGCGCTGCTTGACGAACGTCCCTGGAGGTTCGCACTGGCCTCAACGTGTGCCGTCCTGAGCAAAGAAACTGCGGTGGTTCTGCTGCCCGTTGCCTGGATCTTCTTGTGGTGGCAGCACAGAAGAGCGGCCAGTTCCCTGCCCCGCGCCTGGTGGGTTGCCTGTTTCGCTCCCCTCGCCGTGCTGGTTGCCTGGGCGGGTTTCTACCACCAAGCCACGGGATTCTGGATGGGCAACCACCAATGGCTTCGGTACAACCTCTACTCCACGCTCAACCCGGTTCGGATATTATTGACTTTGCTGCGTCGTCTTTATGAAACCTTCGTGGGCGGATTCAACTGGCTCCTGACTGCCGGCGCCATAGCCGGAATTTGGTGGGCGCAGAGGAACAAGATTGGCGAACCGCAAGGTGAAGTCGCACAAGCTGCGGGCGACAACACAACCTTGCCGGCACAGGCCACCGCCTCGGAGGCTTCTGAAGAGTCCGTCCAGAATCAACCGCGATCGAATATTCTGCGCAGGTTTGTTTTTCTTGGGGGCTGGCTCACAACCGCTTATCTGGTGATGCTCAGCATGGTTGGTGGCGCTGTCTTACCTCGCTACCTGCTGCCAATCTTTCCGCCGCTTGTTTTGATCGCCGTGATCCTAATATGGCGGCTGCCGCGGCCGGCGGCCCGATCTATTATGGTGTTCACTGCCGGCTGCTTTGTATGGGCATGGTTTCTGAATCCTCCTTACCCATTTCCCTTTGAGGATAACCTGGCTTATGCGGACTTCATTCGCCTTCATGAGCAGGCCGCACAGTTTCTGGAGGCTCAACCCGGCAACAGGCGAATCCTGACCGCCTGGCCTGCCTCCGACGAACTGGCACGACCAATTTTGGGCTACGTTCGCCAGCCCCTCAACGTAGTTGCTTTGGAGGGTTTCGGTCGCCACGAATTCCACAGCGTTTCCCCGGAGTCGTTCGACTGCTTGTACCTTTACTCGCGCCGCTGGGAGCCCTCGAACAACTGGCTGAGGAGCTTCCCCTGGCTGCAAAGGCTTCAGCAGCGCTATTTCGAGTATCAACCCCAGATCCCGGAGCAGAAGCTTGCTGAAAGGTATCATTTGAGGCTGCTTGCGAGCTTCGAAAGGCAGCGCCAATGGGTGAGAATCTACGTCAGAGCCGAAGAATGAAAAAACCGGCCCTCTGTCATTCTGAGTCCCGACCTGTCGGGACGAAGAATCCCTGCAGTTTCTTTAAACGGCCAGTCCGTCAACTGACGGATGCATGTTCCCTGCGAACTGCGGAGATCCTTCGTCGTCCCGATCAGATCGGGACTCCTCAGGATGACGTGACCGGGGCGTGCGCCGGGTCTCCGCGGTTCCAAATTCCGAGTTCGGGTTGGAATTCGACTTGTAAGCGAGGCGAGTCCGTGGCATGATTCGACCAGCTACAATCGATGGAAGATGTTCCACTGGTCGAAATCCGCAACCGCCCGCAGCGTTGCGGGAGTCCTCAGTATTGAGACTCTGGAGGTGGATACCATGAAGCGAATAGCGTTGATGTTGATGCTTTCCTTGACCTTCTTTTGGGGATGTAAGAAGGAAGAAGCGGCAGCGCCCAGCCCGCCGCAGCAGCAACAGCAAACCGCCACCGCAGCGCCGGGGGGTGGCGCGACGAGTGAGGCGACCCCAGCCACCCTACCCCCAAGTTCCAGTACTGAGCCCAGCCTTGTTTCCTTCTCCGCAGGGGCATTGATTGTGCAAAAGCCGCAGGAGTACGGTGGGGGGTGGGAGGCCATTAACTTGTTGGACGAAAACCCGTCCACCGGGTGGGAAACCCCCAAGGGCGTGACCGGCAACCAAGTCACGGTGATTGAGCTGCCGGAGCGGACTATCTTGAAGCGCCTTGAGTTCGACACCGCCCAGGTTGAAGAAGACCAGCGTGCTGCCAAAGACGTTGATGTGGAAGTCTCCGACAGCGGGCCATCGAGCGGGTTTCTGAAGATCGCCAGCGTGTCGCTGCAAGAGCGGGCCGACCGCCAGCAGTTCGCGGTGTCGGCCGAAGTACCGGGCCGTTGGGTGCGCCTCACGGCAAAAAACAACCACGGTTCACCCGATTACACCGAGATCATGGATTTCCGCGGCTATGGTGTCCAGCTCACCCACACCCCATTCCCCGACGTCAGCGGCACCTACGAAACCAGTTACAACAAGATGCACCTGCTGCAACAAGGCACCTCCGTGACCGGCTGCTACGAGTACAACGGCGGTCTGCTGACCGGCGGCTTGGAAGGACGCATCATGAAGATTACTTGGACGGAGGACGAGGGAAGAAAGCGCGGCCCAGCAGTTATGGTCTTCTCAGCGGACGGCCGTAGTCTTTTTGGCTTGTGGTGGCACGAAGGCAGTGAAAAGAGTCAGGCCGGACACTGGGACGGGCCGAAAGTGAGCGCGACGGTCGGCTCCTGCCCTCATTGGAAAGGCGTTGGCACAGAGCAGCAGATCGCCGAGGACCTCGAGAAGTTGGGGCGCAGCCGGGTGTACGGCATCAATTTCGACACCGATTCCGACCGCATCAAGGAAGAGTCCAAGCCCACACTGGACAAGATCGTAGCGCTGCTGAAGGCCGAGCCCGGCTGGAAACTGACCATCGAGGGGCACACCGACTCCACTGCCAGTGCGGAATATAACCAGCGGCTTTCGGAGCGCCGCGCCGCCGCCGTTAGCTCCTATCTGGCGGCTGCGGGCATTGACGGTTCAAGGCTGAGTTCAGTCGGTTATGGTGCCACCCGCCCGGTGGCCACCAACGACACTCCGCTCGGCCGCGCCCAGAATCGCAGAGTCGAGCTGGCAAAGAACTGATCATGTGGAAGCTGATAAGTTAGGGGGCTAGAAGGTAACAGTGAATCCAGTGATGGTAGCCATCAGTCTCAAACTATCAATTGGTGTGAAAAAGTCAATTTGTTTGGACCTCTCGCGCTTCCTCCCCTTTCTGAGTTCTCAGAATTGAGATTCTGACAGGTAAAAGGGTAGAATTAAGAAGTAACTCTTTGACCAAGAGAGCAAAGGACGATTGCAATGGGTGAAACGATACGCGCCCGCGTCAAAAGGGGTGTTTTGGAGCCCCTGGAAAAAGTGGATCTGCCCGAAGGGAAAGAAGTCCTGGTCACGATCATGCGGATCCCTGCAGAGGGCAATCGCGACGCTTTTCGGCGCGCCTTTGGAAGGTGGAAGGGTACGATTGATGCTGAAGCGCTCATTCGGAACATTTACGCGGATCGCCTGATATCAACTAACAGGCCGCCTTCGGCTCCACTGGAGGGTTCTCAGTATCTGGATTCCGGGAAGTGGACCGAGCATGGCAATCGCCCCAAGTAACAAGGAGGTCGCCGTGAAGAGCTACATTTTTGATGCCAACGTACAGCAGGAAGGAGACGGGCGTTGGAGCGCCTGGATTGAAGCGTTACCTGGGTGCACCGCCTGGGGGTATTCCAGAGAGGAAGCCCTGGAAGCCTTGAAGGATGCGGCTGAACTTTATATCCAAGACATGATCGAAGAGGGGGAAGAACTCCCTAAAGAGGGTATTCAGGTGGCTGAATCCCCGGTGGTGGCTGTCAATCTGTGGCACGACGGTAGAGCGGAAGGTGTCCGAGTGCCGCATTACGCTTCCCCAGGGGGAACGGTCTACCCCGGTGCTCCTGGGGGAAAGGGATGACGAGGCCATGCTGGGCACGGTAACACTTGAAGAGCTCCGCGTGGTCCTGAACCCATTCACCCGACAGTTGCAACCGATGCGGATGGTACTCGCATAACACCCCAACTCCCAGGCTTGGCGTTCACCGCCAGACCTTTTTCGAGTTCACAGTATTGAAATTCTGGGAGGTGGAAACACCCGCAAACATGGAAGCTATCCTTTGCCCAAAATAAGGCTCCATCCCGATCTCCCACCATTTCAGTTGCTTATACGGGTTTCTGCGTTTTGGGAAAATCGATTCTCGACATTTTCCGAGGACTCGCTCACGCAGTCCTTTTAAGTTGTTCAGTCATAGGCCGAAACCCTCTGGCCTCTGAGGATGGAAATCGTCGAAACTCGAAGCGTTACTGTGCGTGAAGGTGGGCGAAGCGCTCTGGAGTGCGGCAGCTTGCCGCCGCTTTCCCCCGCTCGGCGGGACCAGCTTGCTGGCCGGTGCGCGGTGTTTGGGGAGCTGAGGCCGCGAGCAAGCTCGCCGGATCAAAGCGGCAGCAAGCTGCCGCTCTCCCGGAGGCCAGCTTGCTGGCCGGTGCGCGGTGTTTGGGGAGCTGAGGCCGCGAGCAAGCTCGCCGGATCAAAGCGGCAGCAAGCTGCCGCACTCCAGAGCGCCTGCGGCGCTTTCAATCCGGCGTCTGTTTTCGTGGCAGCAAGGAATCTGCTTTTGCTTGGGGCCAACAGGCGCGCTGTAGGACTTTACGCATTATGGCCCTTGACAAGCGGAACAAGATAGGCTAGAATTGTGTGTTGATGCTGGGCAGGAGGTCACGGCTTGCTGGGAACACAATGCGGCCCGCCGGCTGGCGGGCTGCTGCCCGCCCCAACCCACTTCCGAGAATGCGCCAAGCGGGACGAAAAGCCTGCCAACTGTCTCGCCGTGCATCAGACAAGAAGTCGGTCCTTGCAGGGGAAGCAAAAAAGAATTCTTCAAAATTGAACGAATGAAGCGGGAATGTCTATGAAAACAAAGGACCGCTGTGGAAAACTCCGGAGCTAAGCCGGAATGTGTATGAAAACAAAGGTAGTTGGCCGCTTAAAGCGGGAATGTTGTTGAAAAGAAAGGTGGTTGAAATGCGATGGCGACGGGCTGGATTCCCGCCCTTCGGCAGGCTCAGGGCAAGCTTTTCGCGGGAATGACTGCGACCTCGAGCGCCCATATCTTGCAAATGACACCAGTGGCCGCTGACTTAGCTAGAAATCTTGAAGTACGAAACTTGGTGTAAATGAGTCAAGTTTTCAGGCAGCCAATTGGGCTTGTTGGACCCAGGACGTCACCTCCCGGTCAAGTTTGTCGAAAGCGCGTCGCAGTGGGCAGG
>JBEKHR010000044.1:0-44653 GCA_050012175.1 Terriglobia bacterium
ACCAGGCCTTCGAGGAGATCGCGATCCCCCGAGGCCAGCAACAGACGTCGGGCAGAGATCCACATTGTGACGCGAGCATAACAGAATCTGCCCTCATTGTATAGCTATTTATGACGCATAACACTAGCCCTGTTTCTTCCATGGACGGAGAAATGCTTTCTTGAATCCATCTCTGACAGACTCCTGGTTCCAATATTCTTCGTTTCTTGCCAAGGATTTCTGCGATCATCGCTTGGCCCAGGATGGCGGGAATTGCCGATTTTCCCGCCGCGACGGGCCGATTGACAGGGAAGGAAGGTGCCCTACCACTTCTTCCATCGACCTGCCGCGGCGGGGCAATGAAACCCTGGTCTTCGGTTGCGACCGAAGGCGGCGCTGTCCTGCAGGTTCCAAACTATCTCATTTATCTTCAATGAATTTGGGGACTTTTTGTACGAGACTTCTCCTCTGTTCTCACAACCTGGCCATGCTACATCAAGAGCAATCGCGACTTTCTAATAAAGTTGTAGCCCCCTTTCTTTTTGCATTGACAAACGTTCCGTGATTTGCTACAAAAGCTGTGGGTCCGGGACTCAATTACACAACAAATTTGAATTTTGGGAAGGGGTACCCCATGGCACAGAGCGTGCAAAAGAAGCTTGAAAGGGTGCGACCTCCGCGAGTCCACGTAACTTACGACGTGGAAACCGGAGGCGCCATAGAAATCAAGGAGCTCCCGTTTGTGATGGGAGTTATGGGTGATTTTTCAGGTCAACCCGTAGATCCTCTGCCCCGGTTAAAAGACCGGAGGTTCGTAGAAGTAACCCCCGATAATTTTGACAACGTGCTGGAAAGTATGAAACCTCATCTGGCGTTCTCGGTGGAAAACAAGCTCAGCGAGGATCCCGATGCAGGACAATTGAAGGTCAGTCTCGATTTCAAGAGTATGGATGACTTCGCGCCGGAGAACGTGGCCAAGCAGGTCAAACCTCTGCGCGAACTACTTGAACTTCGCAGCCGCCTCAACGATCTAAAAGGTACGTTGCAGACGAACGAGAAGCTGGATCAAGTTCTGTTGGAGGCGGTTAGTAACACGGAGAAGTTGAACAAGTTGAGGACGGAACTGGGCGGAAAGAAGGAGGAGGAAGGGAAGGGGGGGTCAAATGGCTAAAGAAGAAATGGCAAAGGCGCCTGCACAGGCGGCGGAGCAGGTCGCGGAAAAGGGATTGCTGGATCAGATTGTTGAGGACGGCAGGGTGGGAACAGACGTTGCCACCCGTGAGCGGGGCAAGAGCCTGGTGAAGGAATTCATCAGCCAGGTGCTCGAAGGGGAGGTCGCCGTTTCGAAAGATGTGGAGGCGATGATTAATGCCCGAGTGGCGCAGATTGACCACCTGCTCTCCATCCAACTCAATGAGATCTTGCACCATCCCCAGTTACAAAAACTCGAGGCAAGCTGGCGCGGGTTAAAGTACCTCATCAGCCAAAGCGAGACCAGCGTCATGCTGAAGATTCGCATTATGAATGTTTCGAAGAAAGAGCTTCTGCGCGATCTACAGCGGGCCTCTGAATTCGATCAAAGCGCGTTGTTCAAAAAGGTATACGAAGAAGAGTTCGGGATTTTCGGTGGAGATCCTTTTGCCGCTTTGATCGGTGATTACGAGTTCAGCAAGAGCCCGGAGGATCTGGAACTCCTGGAAAAGGTCGCTCAGGTTGCTGGGGCGGCGCACGCGCCATTCCTGACGGCTGCTTCATCACAACTACTGAACATGGAGAGTTTTACGCAGTTGGATCAGCCGCGGGACGTGGCACGGATTTTTGATACCACCGAGTATGCCAAGTGGAAGTCGTTCCGCCAGAGCGACGATTCCCGTTATGTCGGGCTTTGCGTGCCGCACGTCCTAATGCGTCTTCCTTACGGTAGGGATACGGTCCCTGTGGACGCCTTCACTTACGAAGAGGGCGTGGATGGGACCGATCACACCAAGTACCTGTGGGGCAATGCAGCGTATGCCATGGGAGCGCGCTTGACGAACGCCTTTGCCTTGTACGGCTGGTGCGCGGCAATCCGGGGAGTGGAAGGCGGAGGTCTGGTTGAAGGACTGCCCGCACATACTTTCCGGACTGACGAAGGGGACGTGGCGCTGAAGTGCCCTACGGAGATTGCTATTACGGACCGCCGTGAGAAGGAACTGGCAGACCAGGGGCTGGTCCCCTTGGTGCATTGCAAGGGTACAGACAAGGCTGCGTTCTTCAGCGTGCAATCCGTAAATAAGCCCAAGTTGTACGACACCGACGCGGCCAACGCCAATGCTCGGCTCTCCGCGCAGTTGCCCTACATCATGGCCACCTGCAGGTTCGCCCATTACCTGAAGGCCATGATGCGGGATAAGATCGGCAGCTTCACTTCCCGCGACGAAATCCAGATGTTCCTCAACCGCTGGATTGCGCAATACGTGATTAGCGACGACACAGCAACTCAAGCGACGAAGGCGAAGTACCCATTACGGGAAGCGCGCATCGATGTGGAAGAGGTGAAGGGCAAGCCCGGCGTGTACCGCGCGGTGGCGTTCCTTCGCCCGCACTTCCAGCTCGACGAGCTTACGGTTTCGCTGCGGTTGGTAGCATCGTTGCCGCAGTCCGTCAAACGCTAGTTACTTAGCGGCTCGGGGCGGACTTCGAGCAGGAGTCCGCCTCGTGTTCTTTGGAAAGTCCAAATTCTACGAGGAGAGAAGATATGGCAATCGAATACCATCTGAAATTTGGCAGCATTAAGGGTGAGAGCGCCGCTTCGAAACACAAGGAAGAAATTGAACTCATGTCCTGGAGTTGGGGGGCAAGCAACCCGACAACCATCGTCGGCGCCGGTATGAGCGCGGGAAAGGTCGCGATGTCCGATCTCAGCTTTACAAAGAGAGTGGACAAGTCGAGCGTCAAACTCCTGGAGCTTTGCGTCACCGGTAAACACGTGGACGACGCAACGCTTTACTGTAGCAAGCAGACCGGCGGGAAGACTCCCGATGACTTCCTTGTCATCAAGTTGAAGGAAGTCTACGTTTCGAGCTTCCAGGCTGGCGGCTCGTCGGGCGAAGATGTGGGCGCGGAGTCCGTCTCGCTCACCTACGGTTCGATCAATTACGATTACAAGGTTCAGGATAAGCAAGGAACGCTGAGCTCGGCAGGGAACGTTGAATACGATCTCAGGAAGAGGGAGCAAACGGCATAGTCCAGGGGCTGGCCCCGGAGTATTGCTCCCGAGCCAATATGGAAAACGCGAATCAACTCTTTCAGGCCGGAAGGCTCAAAGAGGCGGTGCAGGCATTGAGTGCTGAGCTGCGAAAGAACCCCTCAGACACCAGACGCCGTACTTTCCTCTTTGAGTTGCTCTGCTTTTCGGGAGAGTATGATAGGGCAGAGAAACAACTGGACGTGCTGGCGGAAGCCGGCCCAAACAGCGAAATCGGGGCACTGCTCTACCGCAGTGCCCTTCAAGCTGAAAGGACGCGCCAGGATCTCTTTCAAAAGAAGGAGAAGCCTTCCGGAAGGACATCCTCTGGCGCGGAAACCATCACCGGAACGCTAAACGGCAAGCCCTTCCAGACGATTACGGACGCCGATCCGCGGATTGGACCTCGCCTGGAGGTTTTTGCCGCCGGGAACTATCTCTGGCTCAACTTTGAACATTTGGCTTCAATCCAAATTCCGCAGCCACGCCGACTTCGAGACCTGATCTGGACTCCTGCTGTGGTTCGGGTTGGACCTGCCTTGAAAAGCACCGAGCTTGGGGAGGTCTTGTTGCCGGTCTTATCCCCATTCGCGTGGCAACATTCGGATGATGCGGTTCGCCTTGGCCGTATGACGCTTTGGGAAGAAGGCGAGTCGGGCGAGGCGGTCCCGGTCGGTCAGAAGATGTTGCTCGTGGATGGCGAGGAATTCCCGCTGCTCGACATCCGCCAACTGGAATTCAATTTACCTCAGGCTGCAGCATAGGTCAGAATGCCTCTACCGGATAACCTACTCAATCCGATCCCAGGGAAAAATCCCAGCGGGGAAGACCTCCGCTACTCGCCCATTTACGATCAGATCAAGGAAGCCCGCCGGGAAGAGGAAGAATCTGAACAGGGCGAATGGAAATTTGAGATCAAGAAGGCGGATTATTCTCTGGTTGTAAAGCTGGCCGCTGAAGCCATCGCCACCAGGAGTAAAGATCTGCAGCTTGCCGCGTGGCTTACGGATGCCTTGCTGCGGACGGAAGGATTCGGCGGTCTGAAACAGGGTTTAGAACTGTTGCGCGGTCTAGTTGGGACCTTCTGGGAAACCTTGTACCCCCAACTCGAGGATGGCGACGCGGAGTTGAGGGCGACGCCGCTGGAATGGGTCGGCTCAAGTCTGGTTCTTCCCCTTCAGATGGCTCCCGTCAACAAGGCCAGACACGGTTGGCTGGAGTACACCGAGTCCAGAAAAATCGGCTATGAAGAACAGGCCGACACCGAGGAGAAAAAAGCTGCCCGGACAAAGGCCCTCGGACAGGGGAAAACAGCGCCTGAAGACTTCGACAAGTCGTTCAACGAAACTCCAAAAGCTTTTTACGTCAGTACTGAAGCTGTCCTCGACGAGTGCAACGCGACACTCCAGGCTCTGGATGCTCTTTGCCGGGAGAAGTTTGGTGATATCTCACCAAGCTTTGGGGAACTAAAGAAGGGCCTCGAGACGGTTCGCCACAGCGTGCATCTGCTCCTTCAGAAGAAGAGGGAGACCGAGCCGGATGCCGTCGAGGTTCAAGCGGAGGGCGCGGGTGCTGAGGGAGGGGCCCCCGCCGGGGAGACGGTTGGGCGAGCCGCCGCAGGGGCGGCAGGAATTGTAATACCGCTGGCAGATAAGGAGCCTCCCGGACGCCGGGAAGCTATTGCCAGTGTGGCGCGTGCCGCAGCGGCTCTTCGGAAGCTGGACCCTTACAGCCCAGGCCCTTACCTAATGATGAGGGGCTTACGATGGGGTGAGCTTCGAGGAGCGTTCCACACATCCGACATGACTTTGCTCGAAGGTCCACCCACGGAGCTTCGGCAGCACATCAAGAAACTGGCGATTGAAGGGAAATGGAACGAACTCCTGGAAGCGGCGGAGAATGCAATGTCGCTTCCGTGCAGCCGAGGCTGGCTCGATTTGCAGCGCTTCGTGGTCGATGCCTGTGTGGGACTGGGAAGCAAATACGCGGCGATTGCTATGGCCATCCGTTCAGAACTGAAGGCATTACTGCACGACCAGCCGCAGATTCTGGAGACCAACTTGCTCGACGACACTCCGGCTGCGAACAGTGAGACTCAGGCGTGGTTGAAAGAACTGCTGGCCGAACCGGCGACGCCATCACCTGATGCCACTTCCCCGGAATACCGGATCGTGGAGAATCACTCTGCCCCTGGATGGCATAGGAAGTTTGTTGACAGCTACGATTTGGCCCGTGAGGCTCTGCGCGCCGGACAGGCGGAAAAGGCCATTGACTTAATGCAGCATGAGGTCGAAAGGCAACTCTCAGGAAGAGGCCAGTTTTTGCGTAAGATGCAACTTGTCGAGGTCTGCATCTCTGCCGAGAAGAGCCAAATTGCCCAGCCGATTATTGAGGACTTGGCCTCCATGATTGAGAACAATCATTTGGAAGGCTGGGAGGATCGGGAAGTTGTAGCCAAAGCGCTGGTAATGATTCTGAAGAACAGCCAAAGGGTACAGGCGGATGAAGCGGAAAAGCTCCGGCTTTTTGAAAAGGTCGCCCGTCTTGATCCCGTCCAGGCTATTTCCTGTCTTGAAACCTAATGCCGACAACAGAAAGGGAAGGCCCAGTTACATTGTCGGTGCTTGATCGACTCATCGATCAGGAGCCGGAGCGCAAGCTGGAGCCTCCCCTTACGAGAGCTCGATCCTTGCGTGAGTTGAAGGCCGCGCTCCGGCGCGACTTGGAATGGCTACTCAATACCCGGCGGACGATCGAAGAATCCCCGGCGTCTCTCAAGGAGTTGGAACGCTCCCTTTATAACTACGGGCTGCCCGACGTTTCGAGCCTCTATCTTCGATCATCCAACGACCAGGGTACCCTGCTCAAAGCGATCAGGGTAGCGATCAATTACTTTGAGCCCAGGCTTCTGAATATCAAGGTGACGCTGGAACCGGCGGCCGACGATACGCGCGTCATCCGCTTCAGCATTGAAGGATTGCTGCGCATGGATCCTGCTCCCGAGCATGTTTTCTTTGATACCATGCTGGAACCGATGAGCGGCCAATACCAGGTCAAGGGTTCGTAGAATGCGCGATGATCTTCTGGAATATTACGAGAGTGAACTTAGCTTCCTCAGGCAGATGGGAGCGGAGTTTGCCGAGAAGCATCCCAAAATTGCGGCACGCCTGCAATTGGATGCCAACCGTTGTGACGACCCGCATGTCGAGAGGCTGCTCGAGGGTTTTGCATTCCTCGCTGCCCGCGTTCACCTGAAAATCGACGATGAGTTTCCCCAGATCACGGAGGGGTTGCTCAGCGTTCTCTACCCTCATTTTCTCAGGCCGATCCCTTCGATGACGGTGACGGAGTTCCATCTGGATCCCGAGCAGGGTAAGCTCACCACCGGCTTGAAGATTCCCCGCGGCTCGATGATCTATTCACGGCCCGTGGAGGGAGTGCCCTGCAAATTTCGCACTGGCTACGACGTGACCCTCTGGCCCATTGAGGTTGCCGACGCGAAGTGGTTGACCCCTGACAAGCTGAATCCTCCCTTGCGCGCCCCGGAGGCGGTCGCGGCCCTGCGGCTGGACCTTCGCTGCCTTTCCGATGTCAGCTTCGACAAACTCCAACTCCAGTCGCTGCGCTTCTTCCTGAATGGTGAAGGAGATATTGTACAAACTCTCTACGAATTGCTCTGCAACAATTGCACGCAAATCGTGCTGAGAGACCCTAAAAACAGCCGCAAGCCTCCGGTCACACTGCCCGTGGACTCTTTGCGGCCCATGGGGTTCTCCGAAGAGGAATCCATGCTGCCGTACCCCCGGAGGTCCTTTGTGGGTTACAGGCTTCTTCAGGAGTATTTTTCGCTGCCGGAGAAATTCTTCTTTCTTGAACTCCAGGGGCTGGATCGACTAGCGCAAGCGGGCATGGGCGGACGCGCCGAGATCATATTTCTCATTGCGCCTTTCGAGGTCAACCACCGGCAGCAAAGGTTGGAAGTTGGTGTCAATGCCAAAACGATTCGTTTGGGATGCTCTCCGGTCATCAATTTGTTTCCTCAAACGGCGGAACCAATCCTGTTGAGCCAAAGCCGCTCGGAGTACCCTATCGTGCCGGATGCGCGGCGCAGGAATGCCACGGAGATTTTTTCGGTAGATGAGGTCCTCAGTTCGAATCCCCAGACCCATGAGATTACTTATTACCAGCCTTTCTATGCTTACCGGCACCGGACTTTAAAGGACAAGAGTCAAACCTTCTGGCACACCACGCGTCGGCCCTCGAAGAGGAAGGGTGATGAAGGCTCGGAAGTCTACCTGCACTTGGTCAACCTCTCCTCGCGTGCTTCCTTGCCTGATGCTGAGACCATAACTGTCCGGTGCACGTGCACCAATCGTGACATCCTGGCGCGCTTGCCATTTGGGAACGAAAGTGGCGATTTCGAAGTCGAGGGACTTGGATCTATCAAGGGCTCGGTGGCCCTGCGCAAGCCCACTGCAACCGTTCGGCCCCCGATGGGGAGGGGCGCGCTCTGGCGCCTTATTTCGCACCTGGCCTTGAACTACCTTTCCATCGTGGAGGAAGGGAAGGAGGCGTTCCAGGAAATCCTCCGCCTGTACAACTTCTCGGATTCTGTTGACCTTGAAAAACAAGTCGGGGGAATCGTGAGCCTGGATAGCCAGCGTCACTTCGCGCGCATCATTTCGGAAAATGGCATATCCTTCGCGAGAGGGACACGGGTTCAGATGGAGTTCGACGAGGACGAGTTCGTGGGTGGAGGAGTGTTCCTATTTACCGCAGTGATTGAACGTTTCCTGGCGTTGTACGCATCGCTCAATAGCTTCAGCCAGCTTGTCGTCAAGACGCGCCAGCGGAGGGAGGTGTTGAAAGAATGGCCACCCCGAGCCGGCCAAGCGATCTTGATGTAAGCAAGTCGCCGCTGGAAGAGCAGCTCCGCAACGAGCCTTATCTCTTCGAGTTTTTCCAGGCCGTGCGCCTGCTGGAGCGCTTCCTCCCCGACAAGGTGGGGGTGGGCAAGTTCGCTCCGCCCTCGGCGGAAGTGGCCCGCTTCCAGGCTAATTCGACACTTGCCTTTCCGGCCAGCGAGATTCAGACCCTAACCTGGCCAGAGAAGGGCCCCGTGAAAATGAAAGTCAACTTCATGGGGTTGACGGGGCCGGAAGGCGTGCTGCCGGCCAATTATACGGTTTTGTTGGTGGAAAGGGCGCGGGCGGGCGATTCCTCGGCAGTCGATTTATTCGACGCTTTCAATCACCGGATCATCTCCCTTTTCTTTCAGGCCTGGGAAAAATACCGCTTCTGGATCGCCTATGAGCGCGGCGAGCGCGACCAGTTTTCACATCACCTGCTGGATTTGATAGGCCTCGGCACCCCCGCCCTGCAGGATCGGCAGGCGGTGGCGGATGACTCTCTGCTTTATTATTCGGGTCTGCTGGCGCAGCATCCGCGCTCTGCGGTCGCGCTCGAACAGATTTTGAATGACTACTTCGAAGTCCCGGTTGAGGTGGAACAATTCGCGGGTGGCTGGTACCGGCTTGATACCAATACCCAATGCTGCCTCGAAGGCAGGAGCCGTTATTCCGAACAACTGGGAGTGGGCGCGGTCGTGGGCGATGAGGTCTGGGACCAGACAGCACGCGTCCGCATAAAAATCGGGCCCTTGTCGCTGGCCCAGTACAAGGAATTCTTGCCCACGGGTTCGGCCTTCGAGCCGTTACGCGTGCTGACGCGCTTCTTTTCGAATGACGAGTTTGATTTTGAGATTCAGCTTGTCTTGAACCGTCATGAAGTCCCGCGTTGTGAACTTGGCGCCGACGCGGAAACTGCGCCTAGACTGGGCTGGACCACCTGGGGCAAAACCAAAGAGATGACGAGAGAGGTTGCAGACACTATATTGCAACTTTGGGAGACAGATGCATATGGCATTAAACCTAAAATCGTTAATCGGAAAGCTAAATGAGTTAACCCGCAACGCACTTGAGTCGGCCGCCGGCTTGTGCTTGTCCCGGACGCACTACGATATCGAGGTGGAGCATTATCTGCTGAAGCTTTTGGAGCAGGCGGAGGGCGACTTTGCTCGCATCACCCGGCATTTCGGCGTCGACAAGTCCCGGCTCTCCACCGAGTTGAACTGGAGTCTGGACAAGCTCAAGACCGGCAATGCTCGGACCCCTGCCCTAAGCCCTTCCGTGGTGAAAATGATGACAGAGGCGTGGACCATCGGGTCTATCGATTACAACGCCGGGCAGGTCCGGACCGGTTTCACCATCCTCGCCCTTACCACCAACGATGAGCTGCGCAGGCTGGGCCGTGAGATAAGCAAGGAGTTTCAGAAAGTCGACGGTGATGTTCTACGCAAAGACTTCCTCTCGATTGTGGAAGGCTCTGCCGAACAAATGGCGACAAGTGTGGCGGCGCCAGCCGGCGCTCCCGGTGGACCCCGGCCCGCAGGCGCCGGCAAGACGGCCAATCTCGATCAATTTACCATCAACCTCACCGAGAATGCGAAGGCCGGCAAGATTGATCCGGTACTCGGAAGAGATATGGAAATTCGGCAGATCATTGACATCCTGATGCGCCGCCGGCAGAACAATCCCATTCTCACCGGCGAGGCCGGGGTGGGAAAGACCGCGGTCGTGGAAGGTTTCGCGCTGCGGGTGGCCAAAGGTGATGTGCCACCCCCGCTTCGTAATGTCATGATTCGCTCCCTCGATCTGGCCCTCTTGCAGGCGGGCGCGGGCATCAAAGGTGAATTTGAGAACCGGTTGAAGGGACTGATCGAGGAGGTCAAGGCTTCGCCGATTCCCATCATCCTCTTCATCGATGAGGCCCACACCATGATCGGCGCGGGTGGCCAGGCCGGCCAGAACGATGCTGCAAACCTGCTTAAACCCGCCCTGGCTCGCGGCGAATTGAGGACCATCGCTGCCACAACGTGGTCCGAGTACAAGAAGTATTTTGAAAAGGACGCGGCCCTGGCGCGACGTTTCCAGGTCGTCAAGGTGGAAGAGCCAATCGAAACCCAATGCGCGGTAATGTTGCGGGGAATAATTCCCGCCCTCGAGAAACACCATAAGGTCCGCATTCTCGACGAGGGCTTGGTGGCAGCCGTGAAGTTCTCGCATCGCTACCTGGCTGGTCGCCAGCTTCCCGACAAGGCTGTAAGCGTTCTGGATACCGCTTGTGCGCGCCTTGCACTCGGCCAGAGTGCTATGCCTCCCGCCATCGAGGATGCAACTCGCCAATTGGACGACTTGGAAGTCCAGCAACGAATCCTGGAACGTGAGAGTGCCCTCGGCGCAGACCACACGGAACGCCTGGAACAGATTGGAAAACAGAGGGTGGAGGTTGAGGCCTGCCTGAAAACGCTCCGCGAACGGTGGACCAAAGAGCACGAACTGGTCTCGAAGATCCGGGAGCTGCGCGCCCAGGTCGAGGCGGCGGTTTCCGGCGACGGCCATAGTGCGGCGTCTACGGCCAAACCTGCACCGGAGAGTGCTGCTCCAGCCTCCCCAACCGCTGCGGCTAAGCCTGCGGCCGGAGCTGCCGCTCCAGCCCCCGCGGCCGCTGCCACCGAACCTGCCCCGGCTCGCGACCCAGAGGCTTTGCGAGCGGAGCTCGCGAAATTGGACGCGGAACTGGCAGCATTGCAGGGCGAAACGCCGATGATGAGGGTGGCTGTCGACGCCCAGATTGTGAGTGAGGTGATCTCCGCCTGGACAGGAATTCCGGTGGGCAAGATGCTCAAAGATGAGATTTCGACAGTCCTGACGCTCAGTGCTCACCTCGGAAAACGGGTGATTGGCCAGACCCATGCCCTGGATATCATCGGCCAGCGGATTCAGACCTCGCGGGCCAGTCTGGATGATCCCAATAGGCCGATCGGGGTCTTCATGCTTATCGGGCCGAGCGGCGTGGGTAAGACGGAAACCGCGCTGGCCCTTGCGGATCTGCTTTACGGCGGAGAGCATAACCTGATCACAATTAATATGTCCGAGTTTCAGGAGCCGCACACCGTTTCGACTTTGAAAGGCTCGCCTCCCGGATACGTCGGCTATGGTGAGGGTGGGGTGTTGACTGAAGCTGTCCGCCGCCGGCCGTATTCAGTCGTCTTGCTGGATGAGGTGGAGAAGGCGCACCCCGATGTCCTCGAGCTTTTCTATCAGGTGTTCGACAAAGGCATGATGGAAGATGGCGAGGGTCGCGATATCGACTTCAAGAATACCATTATCATACTGACCACCAATGCTTTAACGGACCGAATGATGAAGCTCTGTGCTGATCCGGAGACCATGCCAAGCCCTGAGGGCGTTGTAAAGGCGCTGAAGCCGGATCTGAATAAGACCTTCAAACCGGCATTTCTGGGTCGTATGGTGGTGATCCCGTTCTACCCGATCCGCGATGAATCGCTGAAACAGATCGTGGTCTTGAAGCTGGGGAAGATCCAGCGGCGTATACAGGAAAACCATAAGATCCAGCTTACCTATGACCCGAGCTTGGTCGATGCGGTGGCCAGCCGCTGCACTGAAGTCGAGAGCGGGGCTCGAAATGTGGACAATATTCTCACTAACACGTTGCTCCCGGATATCTCGCAGCAGTTGTTGGGACGCATGTCGGAAGGCGAGAAGATAAGCGCCCTTCACGTGGGCGTCGGCCCGGATGGCGCGTTTGTGTACAACTGAGAACAGTCGAGGAGTCGAGAGTCGAGGAGTCAAGAGCCGAGGAGTCGAGGATCGAGGAGTGCAAGGCCTTGCTTTGGGGGGAGATTCGCTGCCACTCTTCGACCTTTGACTCGCGACTCCTCGACTTCTCGACTGTTGACTTCTCGACTGACAGACAGAGAGTCAATCTATGAGCAATTACACTCAAGAAGGTGGGCTGTTTAAAATACACACTCCGCTGGGGAAAGATGTCTTGCTGCTCAGAGGTTTCAAGGGCACAGAAAGCATCTCGCGCCTTTTCAAGTTTGAACTCGACCTCCTGTCCGAGAACTCCTCAATTTCGTTTCCAGACATCGTCGGCAAGAACGTGACCATCTCTTTGAAACAACCCGACGAATCCTATCGGTACCTCAATGGCGTCATCAGCCGCTTTGCGCAGTATGCGACTGAAGAACAGTTTACGTCGTACAGTGCCGAAATGGTGCCCTGGCTTTGGTTTCTGACCCGAAATGCAGATTGTCGCATTTTCCAAAACAAGACTATTCCCGACATTATTACCAAGGTGTTCAGCGACCTGGGTTTCAATGACTACACGAACTCACTGCAAGGTTCTTATGATCCGCGAGAGTATTGTGTCCAATATCGGGAGTCGGACTTCAACTTTGTTTCCCGGTTGATGGAAGAATATGGAATTTTCTACTTTTTCAAGCATGAGCAGGGGAAACATACCCTGGTGCTGGCGGACGCTTCCACTGCCCACAGTCCCTGCCCGGGACAAAGCAGTGTTCGCTATGTCACGGTTTCGGGGGGGCCGCAGGAGGATGTCATAACCGAGTGGCAGATCGAGCAGGAACTGCGCACTGGGAAATACTCCCTGGAGGACTACAATTTTCAAACACCGAGCACCAATTTGATGGTCAACGAGCCAACGGTTGATGAGGTCGGCGGAAACAGCAAATTCGAGATTTACGACTACCCGGGAGAGTATCTGACCAAGGGGGCTGGAGAGTCTCTAGCTAGAGTCCGAATGCAGGAGGAAGAAGCCGAACACCTGGTTGCTCATGGAATGAGCCGATGCCGTATGTTTGTCAGCGGCTGTAAGTTTACCTTGGAAGAGCATCCTCGCAAGGACATGAACACAGATTACGTCCTGACGGAGATACAGCACACCGCGGTGACCGACGCCTACCCTTCGTCGAGAGCTGGAGAAGGGGAGTCTTACTCGAATACCTTCACGTGCATTCCTCTTTCAGTTCCTTTCCGCCCTTTGCGCATAACGCCGCGGCCCACCGTCAAAGGACTCCAGCCCGCAGTGGTCACTGGCCCAAGCGGTGAGGAGATCTACTCGGATAAGTACGGCCGCGTTAAGGTGCAGTTTTTCTGGGACCGGCTCGGAAAGAAAAATGAGAACAGTTCCTGCTGGATACGTGTGTCGCAGCCTTGGGCAGGCAAGAACTGGGGAGCAGTGTTCCTACCTCGCATTGGCCAGGAGGTCATCGTCGACTTCCTGGAAAGCGATCCCGATCAACCTCTGATTACAGGTCGAGTGTACAACGCCGAACAGATGCCGCCTTACACGCTGCCGGACATGCAGACGCGAAGCACCTTCCAGTCGCGCAGCTCGAAGGGAGGCGGAACCGCGAATTACAATGAGATCCGCTTCGAAGACCTCAAGGGAAGCGAGCAGATCTTCGTCAATGCCGAGAAAGACATGGACCACCGCGTGGAGAACGACTCGCGCGAATACATCGGCAACAACCGCCACCTGATCGTCAACGCCAGCCAATTGGAGCTGGTGAACGCGGACAAGCACCTGCATGTTAAAGGCAAGCAAAACGAGAAAATCGAAGGGAATATGTCTCTGGATGTGGGCGGCGACCAGAAGCAGCACGTGGGCGGCAATTTATCACTCCAGGTGGGCCAGTCGCGCAACGAAAAAGTGGGTATGACGCATGCTATGGAAGCCGGTCAGACCATTCACCTGAAAGGGGGCATGACCGTCATCATCGAAGCGGGCATGCAACTCTCGCTTAAGGGTCCGGGCGGCTTCGTAGATATCGGCCCCGCTGGTGTTACGATCCAGGGGACTATGGTGCTGATCAACAGCGGCGGTGCGGCTGGGTCAGCTCCAGATGCGAGTCCGGATTCACCAGAAGATCCGACCGATCCCGACACCGCCGACGACGGCAGCAAGGGCACGAAGTTGTAGCTGATAAAGGGAGTCAGAAGTCAGGAGCCCAGAATCAGAAGTCAGAAGCAAGATGCGCAACGCAATACTCAGCGGGTTCGTGCGGAATGTTGCGTGGCTTCTTGACTGACCACTGACGACTGAAAACTGTTTTTCATATGCCTCCAGCCGCACGCGTAACCGATCCGACCACGCACGGTGCGCCGCTCTCCCCCGGGCCGGGAAGCACCAATGTGATTATTGGCGGTCTTCCTGCTTGGCGAGCCATGATCGACCAGCATGCCTGTCCGGCCGTCAGTATTAGCGGTGCAGATGGGGTTGGTTCTGTCATGATGGGGAGTCCCACGGTGCTTATCAACAACATGATGGCTTGCCGACTGGGGGATATCGTAGTGGAAAAGCCGGGGTTGGCTATGGGCCCGGTCAACCCGATCATCATGGGAGAGATGACGGTGATGATCGGCGAGGTCGGCATGGGCTCGCCGGTGGCGGTAGTGGTTCCTCCTCTGGTCGGTGGGGCAGTAGCGGCGCAGGCGCTGGCCTCGAGCGCACAGAATGGAACACCCTTCATCAAGCCCTGCCCGGGTTGAGAGGGCCTAACCAGTGCGGCAGGTTCTGCTGCCTAAATTGAGTCGGAACGAAGCGCGCGGTTACTTATCTGCTCTTGGGGCCTAGATCCAATGCGGCTGGTCCTTAAAATCCGGGCCGGATCGGATTCCGGGAGGGAAATAGTCATTGAGCAGGGCGCCCCCGCCCGCATCGGGCGGAGGAGTCCGGCGGAGTTTGTCTTCCCCCATGACCCCCTCATATCGCGGTTGCACTTTTCCATTGAATGCGACGCAGACACGGGCCGGATTCAAGATTTGAACAGCAGCAATGGGACCTGGGTAAACGGCCGGCGAGTGAGTGACGCAGTCCTTAAGGAAGGGGACGAAATCACGGCCGGGGAAATGACTTTTATCGTCCACATCGAGCGCCATCAGCCCTGGGCGGTCCCCTCTGCCGCAGCCCAAGCCGCCTCGCTGCCCTTCCTAAGCCCCGCGGAGCTCAGGGCGCCGCTGCCCCTCGCGCCCATCGAGAGTGCGCTGCCCGAACCGCCCGCGGTTGTACCTCCCCCCAGCGTGCCGGCAGCCCCTGCACCCACCCTGCAAGAGCGATTGCTGGGGATTCTGCGTGAGGACTTCCAACCGCTCTATGCCATACTCGACGGCGCCCGCTCACTCGATATCTACAAACTGCTTGCTGAGGCCAAAGAGGAAGCCCGAAAGTCTCGGGAGGCACAGAATCCCGGCGCTGCCGGCGCGACATTCCAACCCCCTGCAGCCGGAATGCTCGAGGGCGGAGCACAATACGAGTCGCTCTACGAGGGTCGGTCAAAAGCCGAACTTACGCTCTTTGCTCCCTACTTGGTCGGCTTGCCTCCGTGGTCGAAGCTGCTGGAGAAGCTGGTCAGCAAGGGCTGGGGCAAGAGCTGGGGCATCTACCTTACATGCAATTTGCCGTTTCATGAAGTTCGCCACCACTTCCGCCACTTCCTGATGGTGAACATGCCGGACGGCGGCCAGGTGTACTTTCGCTTCTATGATCCGCGGGTACTGCGCGTCTATCTGCCGACGTGCACGCCGGAAGAAATCTACCAGTTCTTTGGACCTGTCTGGCGGTTCGCGGCCGAGGACGAGAAACCGGAATCACTACTGGAATTTGTCCGACAAGAGACGGGAATGAAATCGCATATCCGGCGTTTGGCGCCGTCCGAAACGCCCGCCGGAGGGGGTGCGGCTGCCTCCTCGGTGGAAAAAACCCAACCGCCGGTGACTCTACGGTGATTGAACCATGCTGACAACTCGCCACGAACAGCCCGAAGGCTTGACTCGCTGGAGGCGAGAAAGTAGGGGAGACGCAAGCAGGTGTACTTTCGCTTTTACGACTCGCACGTAATGCGCGCCTAGCTGCCCACCTGCACGCCGGAAGAAACCAGCCAGTTCTTCGGACCTGCGAACTACTACCCCGCGGCAGATGACAGACCGGAGATCTTGCTCTTATATTTGAATTACGGCCAGGGGGCGGGCCTGGGAATGTCCCCGCTGGCCTCTCAATCGGAGGCGAAAAGCGGCGGACAGGCCACGGTCTCGCGCGAGCAGTTCGGTTCGCCGCCAAAGGCAGGACATGGCCGCTTTCTCCAAGGCTGAGGTCAAGAAATTCGAGGACCGAATGATCGTTCACCTCAACAAATTCTTTCCGGAGCAATGCAAGTCTGCGGGCGAGAAGGAGCTACGCGAGACAGTTCATTACGGTATTAAGAGCGCAGGCAATTACGGAATCATTGCGGAGTCCGACGTCTGCAAGTATATCGACGTCATGCTTTCGTTGGGCTCGCATTTCGATCGTGATCCGCAGCTCCCCTGGGCGCATGAGATTCTGACCGATGACTCAGTTGAAGACCCTGCGGCCCGGATAGCACGTCTGTGTGATGCGGTTGGCCATCATGGCGCCTTACAGTCGCCGAGCGAGGATTGAATATGCCGGATTTTGCGGGAGCTATTGGGCAAGCCGATTCGCAGTTTGGCCCCAACTCTGTTGGCAGCACAGTCGAACAGTGCAAGGGCAAGCCGGCCGGGGACAAAAGCGCGACGAAGAATGGGAACGAGATCGATATTATCTTCGATCCGAGCCAGTCGAAGAAAGTCACCAACTGCGAAAAAATCGTCCACGTCCAATTCATGCGCTATCATGCCGATGGCAAGGTAATTAATGCTGCTGACTACGCATCGACCGCATACAAGCATAAGCGGGACATCACAGCCAAGGGATGGGTGGTCGATTGCCTCCCAGGCGAAAAAACACCTGATTATCAGCAAGGGAAGGGGGACGGCAGCAAGAACGGCGGTTCCACGAACGCGACCATGTGGGATGCTCCAAGGACCGGCGGAGGCGATAAGGGTTTTTACGATAAGAAAAACAATCCGACTGGGTGGAAGTCTGTTCGATATGAGTTTGTAACTTACGCGTGGTGCATGAAAGGCCCCGACTGCGGGAAATGGTACGAGGGCGTCTCGTGGCAATACACGAAGACGTACAAGGATCACAAGGCAGGGAACGATGGACACTCCAAAATCCTCAACAAGAATGTCGCCAAGGGCCCGTCAAAAGACCAGAAAGGAGCCTTCGACAAATTCAACGCGGACCCGGACAGGAAATTCACGCCATGCACCTAAGTTTTGTGACTTGCGTGTTCGTCGGCTCAATCCTGATCGCACCCCTGCCGCGTCGGAGCGACGCAGAAATTAGGAGAACAACAATGGCTGAATCGATTTTGGACGCCGCCGCCGAACAATTAACATCGGCCGGGGCAAAGATCACGTATCTTGGCGAGCAAACCAAGCCGATCGGCACCGTCATCTTTTACTCGCGAGGACATGAGCCCGCCATGGAAGATTTTCTGCGGGTTCAGAGGATGCACCGGCCCTACACCAACGATAGATCGCCTTACACGTCCCACTTCGCAGTCGAAGCGGAGGAGTTTCGGCGCATGCTGAGCGCACTAAAGCCGTTGCTGACGGGAGCGGACGTTGCAGGGACGCACGAACTGCTATCCTTTTCTGTCGTGCGCACAACAGGCGGGCGAACTGTGGGGCAAGAGTTTCACATTGGTGCTCAATTGGCTCGCGAGTTTTATGCTGCGCTCATCGACGCGCTCAATAAAGATAACCCGGTCGGACGGGCGATTTTGGAGAAGCAATTCAGTGCCGTCTGTCCGTAGATCGCTACGTATTCTCATGCCCGCAACGTAAGCAGCGACCGCGCCTTTCAAGAACTGCGGCTCTTAGGCATGGGCAAGTGCATATTCGCAATCCCCTGCAACGCAAAGCGGGTAGCGCGGATTTAGGTGCCGATTGCCTTACTCCGCGGCTCTTCATTTCGCTGCGGATTGAATTGAGACGATCGGAGGTGGGGCCAAGGATTATAGTGGGCGCATGTCAGGTCTTCGGCGCCTGGTGGTGTCCGATCGTTGGTTCTTTATCACCTGCCGGCTGTTGGCACGGCGGCGAATTCTCTCAGAATCAGAGTTCTCCTGCGTGGCGCGCGCGTTCTCGACGAGCGTCGCGCGGAACAAGGGTTCTTGCTCGCCGCCTGGGTGTTTTTGCCTGACCACTGGCATGCCCTATTCTTTACAGGGAAGCTTAAACCACGCGCCTACTACTCCGAGCGGCTTATCGGTGGACCGGGTGTTGCTGCCCGCCGATGAGCGCACACGGATTTGAAATCGCGGCAGCGGAAAGGCAGGAAGATTCGACCGCCCGAGGCATTAGCGCAATGGGAAGGGCCGCAGAGTTAGGCGCAGTTTACCTTACTCTTCATCTCTTAACATGATAGCCCTAATGTGTATATTAACATTCAAGGACTTCTGAACATGTAGCGCCGACCTTTAGCTCGGCATTCTTCGCGCGTGCGCGACGTGCTGACCCCGCCCTGCGGGGTCAGCGCTACGTTTTGTAGCGCTCGCCCCCACGCTGCGAACTTCGAGTAGCGCTGAGCGGTCGCCGACGCGCCAAAGCGCTGCGGCGCATGGATGGGGAGGCGAACAATGGGAATGCCTGCGGCCAGGGTAGGTGACATGCACGTATGCCCCATGGTGACCGGAGTTGTGCCTCACATCGGCGGCCCCATTCTTCCACCTTGTTGTCCGACAGTCCTCACCGGGTAGGTATCACGAGTTGGGTCCTTCCGCACATCCTGGCCTCTGTTCCCCTCCGATTTTTCGGCGCATATCCTGGCACATGTTCTTGTTTCCAACTCCGGGAAGTGGTAAGATTTTGTCATCGAGCTGATAACAACAGAGGGGAAAAGTGTGCTGTATGGTGCCTCCCACCACGAATTCTGGTCCTTGCAAGGGATGGGAGCTGGATTTCGAAGCGAGGCTTGCGGCCTGTTGGCAGGAACAAGCGGGGTGCAGGAGTTTTCCCTCGTTGACTAGGCAACCCATTCGGGCACTGGAAATGCGTTGATGGAGGAGGGCCAGGCTCAGACCTTTCTTGAGCGGTGCGGCGCTTTTACATTTGTACTTCCTCGCCTCTGCATCGAAACGCGGGGGGCGTCTGATCTCAAAACCAAGCTTGGAGACGTGACGATCACCGAAGTGGAAGATGCTTCTTCGACCGGGACATATGGTGGAAGAACCACCAAAGTGGGCGACGCCGTCCGGAATTCTCAATAAAAGGATATTGGGCGCAGGAAGCGAGCCATGAGTTTTCAAGTTGGCGACAAGATTGGGGACTATCAGATCATCGGCGTATTAGGCGCCGGCGGCATGGGAAGGGTATACAAGGTCAAGAATATGATATCCGACCGCATCGACGCGATGAAAGTTCTGCTGCCGGACCTTGCCCACGAGCCTGATCTGGCCGACCGCTTTCTTCGCGAAATCAAAGTGCTGGCGAGTCTGAATCATCCCAACATTGCCGGGCTCCACACTGCTCTTCGCTTGGAGAATCAACTTCTGATGATTATGGAGTTCGTGGACGGCACTACGCTTGAGGACAAACTGAGAAACGGGCCGTTTCCCCTCCATGATGCGATCGATTATGTCTCCCAAGTGCTATCCGCTCTCGGCTATGCGCACTCGCATGGAGTCATTCATCGGGACATCAAGCCTGCCAATATGATGCTGACTCCTGAAAACGTCATAAAGCTGATGGACTTTGGGATTGCGAAATCGAAGACGGATCGCAAGCTGACCATGACCGGCACTACCTTGGGTTCGCTTTACTACATGCCTCCCGAGCAGGTCCAGGGCACTGACCTCGACCCCCGATCGGATCTCTACTCGGTTGGCGTGTCGCTCTATGAGATGGTGACTGGATCTCGCCCCTTCAAAGGCAATAGTGATCACGACCTGATGGTGGCCCAGTTGCAGAAAGCTCCCTTGCCCCCCATCGATATTCAACCCGAATTGCCCAAAGCACTGAATGACATCATCATGATTGCGCTTGAGAAGGACCCGGCAAAACGTTTCCAATCGGCGGAAGCCTTCCGTTTCGCATTGCAGAGTGTAACGGGTGGGCTCACCAGCTTGCCCATTGCATCTGCCCAGGCTGTTATGCCAGGCTTGGCTGGACAGCCTGCCACGCCGAGCGCGGCGCTTTCCGCGACAGGCGTTTTAGGGGCGTATCCTGGCCAACTGGCTGGTGCGCAACTCCAGCCTACGAAACCGTCCCAAGCTGCCATGCCGCCGTCTCGACCTCAAGTGGTTCCGCCTCCGGCAACCTCCAGGAGCTATCGCGGCCTTTACATGACCGTAGGGGCGCTGGTTGCGATTGTTGTGATCGCGCTGGGGGCAATGCAATTGCCGCGCCTGTTCAAAGCAAAGGCTGGAGGAGCCGAGCAGGCTGCGCAGCCGCCCGAGAAAAGCACGGAGAAGCCAAAAACAACGCCACAGGAGGAGGGCTTGCCGAAGGCTGGGGACAACTTTCCTTCAAGCGCAGAAAGCCCCAATAGACCTGAGGTGGGCGGGCCAGGAGCGCCGGCCGCGCCAGCCTTAACCGCTGCCCCGGCGGACCACAATCTCCCAACTGAGACTGCACAGGCCACGGTGCCATCGACTCCGAATCCGACTCCTAGAGGTGTGGCTCGTCCGACGGCTCCAGCATTGAGCAGGCCAATGGCATCCCCCCAGCCTGGCGTTACTGCGTATGCAGCTAAAAGTCTCCCTGCGCCACTCTCCCTTCCGCGGCACGCAGCGTCGGCGGCAGCTATCAGTGTTCCGCCTACGCTCTGGCTTGACCCCGCCGGTCGCCTCTTGATTGTGCTGAGTTCGATCAGTCCCAAGCCGGACGGAAGTTTTCAATTCCACGGAAAATTGTTGCTTCCGGTTGCTCAGCCTGGACCGGTTCCTCTCGACCGTGGCGCGGAGGTCATCGGGGTAGGATCGAGGAACCAAGGCCGGACCTCGCTCGCAGTTACGGACCTGGTTATTCAGGGAGTCCGCTACACATTGAAGGATGGACGCGGCATAATGAGCGCCCACACGCCGGGAGCCGGAGGAAGGGTGGATTTTGGCCGCAGCCAGCTTCTCGATATGTGGCCTACGGCTACTGCGGTTTATGAGAAGGCGTCCGACCAGACTGGACAACCGGAGTCTCAGAAATAAAAAGTCCACTACTATCAGCATGATAATATGGAATTTCTAATTCGATTACGTTTTGGCCAGTGAAGTCGCAAAGAAATGACTCAGACGAATAAGAGATCGTGAGGAGGTTAAACATGCCAAACAAAAGGACCCTGAAAAACTCGACGGTACTTTTGGTCCTGCTAATCTTTTCTGCGCTCGCTTGGGGCGACCAGAAGAAGACCCAGAAGATGACCACCGCGCCTTCCAGACCCGCCCCGCAAGTGAAGGCTGCCCCGGCACCCAGGTCGGCGCCGAGCCGACCTGCCCCGGCATTTAATAGAACAAATACAGGGGTAGTTAACAGACCCACCACAGGGGCGGGCTCACACGGACCCACCACCGGAGGGGCGGGCTCACACGTGTCTACCGATGGTGGGATAACGCACGTCCGCACTCAGCCTGCGACACAGGGGACACACGGCCCAACCACAGGGCTGGGCAACAGACCCATCACAGGGATGGGCAACAGACCCGCCACAGGGATGGGCAACAGACCCGCCACAGGGGTGGGCAACAGACCCATCACAGGGGTGGGCAACAGACCCATCACAGGGATGGGCAACAGACCCATCACAGGTGTGGGCAACAGACCCATCACCGGAGTGGGCAACAGACCGATAACAGGGATGGGCAACCAACCCACCACGGGGATGGGCAACAGACCCATCACAGGGATGGGCAACAGACCCGCCACAGGGGTGGGCAACAGACCCATCACAGGGATGGGCAACCAACCCGCCACAGGGATGGGCAACAAACCCATCACAGGGATGGGCAACAGACCCATCACGGGAGCGGGCAACAGACCCGTCACGGGGGTGGGCAACAGACCCACAGGGGTGGGCACGAACCTCGGCACGCGGGGTGGTACGAACGTCGGCACACGGGGTGGTACGAACCTCAGCGCAGGGGGTGGCATGGCGCATCCCGGTTCCAGAATCACCACCAGAACCTTCACCGATCACTCCGGACACCCCGCCAGCGCCACTTTTCGTCCCGGTGGGCGGGTGGCAACGGTCCATGCCAATGGGATGACGATCAATCATGGACTTCGCGGTGGGCGAACCATCGTGGCCGAGCGCAATGGCCGCACCATCGTGAGCACGGGGCGCCGCGGGGGCTACGTGCAGCGTCCATATTTCAACCGCGGCGGCAGGGCGTATTATCAGCGGACCTACGTGGTCGGCGGGCGCTCTTATGCACGGGTCTACCGTGGGTACGATTACCGCGGCGTGCGTTACTACGGCTACGCTCCGGGCTACTACTACCACCCGCGCTTTTACGGTTGGGCCTACAATCCGTGGGTGGCGCCGGTTTACTACGGCCCGGCAGCCTGGGGCTGGGCTGGCACGCCCTGGTTTGGGTTCTATGGGGGCTTCTTTACGCCGTATCCCGTGTACGCCTCCGCCTCGCTATGGCTCACAGACTACCTGATCGCGGCTAATTTGCAGGCTGCGTACCAGGCCAGACTCGATGCCATGGCGGCCGCGGGCGGCGGGGCGGGCCAAGCGCCAGCCGAAGAATCCGGAGAGCAGGGCTATGGTGGTCCGGCGGCTGGCAACCAGACCCCACTGACTCCCGAAGTGAAACAGGCGATCGCCGACGAGGTGCAACGGCAACTCGCGGACGAAAGGGCTGGGGCTGCCAATCCCCAAGCCGCACCGAGCAGCGATCAAGTGCCGGACGCGCTGAATCCGGCCGAGCGTGTTTTCGTGGTGGCGACCAATCTCGACGTCACGGCGCCCGATAGCGGCCAGGAATGCAACCTGACTCCCGGGGACGTGGTGATGCGGCTCGCGGACACGCCGGACGATAACCAGAACGTTACCGCCAGCGTCCAGAGCAGCAAGAGGGGGGATTGCGCCAACGGCCAGACCGTGGCGATCGGCGTCCAGGACCTCCAGGAAATGCACAATCAGTTCCGGGAACAGCTTGATGCCGGACTGAAGACGCTGGCCGACAAGGGCGGCACGGGCGGTCTGCCGAAGGCTCCCGACACCGCTACGACGAACGGAGAGGTTCCACCGCCGACGCCGGACTCTGCGGCAGCGGACCAACTCCAGGCGCAGCAGCAGCAGGCCGATCAAACTGAGGCGCAGGCCGCGCAGAACTATCAGTAACCTGGCAGTAGTCTGGCAGCGGCCTGGACCTTCCTTGCCTCTGCATCGAGACGCGGGGGGCGTGTGATCTCAAGAGTCCGAATTCGGTTCACAGCGGACAGAGGAAGCGGGAATAGGGGAGCACTTTCCTGGGTACGAAATCCGGAAATGCATACCCTGATCCCTTACAAATCTCCAATCCTTCTCAGGGGGGACACAAAATGAAAAAGCTTTTTGGAATCACTTTTCTAATGTTAGCGCTAGTGCCGTCCGGCTGGGCGCAGGACAAGAAGCTCGTGGCAGTTTTGGATTTTGATTATGGCACGGTGCGTTCGGCGGTGCAGGCGTACTTTGGCACCGACCAGGACGTGGGTAAAGGCATTTCTCTCCTCCTGGAACAGAAGCTTGTTCAGGACGCCAAGTATCGGGTGATCGACCGCAACGCCATGGATAAGATCCTTAAAGAACAGAATTTCTCTAACAGCGACCGCGTCGATCCTACATCCGCCGCCAAAATCGGCCGCATTTTGGGCGTGAGCGCCATCATTACCGGAAGCATCACTCAGTTTGGCCGCGACGATAAGCATATCGGGGTGGGCGGTGGCGGCTATGGTCTGGGAAGGTTTGGCCTCGGCGGAGTCGGCAAGAATGAGTCCAAAGCCGTGGTGAACGTGACCGCCAAGCTGATCGACATTAACACGGCGGAAATTCTGGCGGTGGTGACGGGCACCGGAGAATCGAAGCGCGGCGGCTTTAAGCTCGGTGGCGGAGGTGGAGGCTGGAGCGGTGGCGGAGGCGGGCAGGTCGACATGGGCAGCAGCAATTTTGCCAACAGCATCCTCGGCGAAGCGGTGAATGCCGCGGTCGCCAACTTGGGCCAACAACTTGACGGCAAAGCTGACTCGCTGCCCACCGTTAAAGTCGTGGTTTCAGGTTTGGTTGCCGATGTTACGGGTAATACCTTGATTATGAACGTGGGCACCAAGGCCGGTGTCAAGGTCGGCGACCACTTGGGGGTTTTCCGCAAAGGCAAGGAAATCCGCGACCCTGCCACAGGAAAGGTCCTGAAGACAATTGAGACCCGACTAGGCGATGTGACGATTACCGAGGCGGATGAGACCTCTTCCACGGGGAGTTACGCGGGACAAGCGCCCAAAGTGGGCGACGCCGTGCGGAATTCTCAATAACGACACAAGGTAGGGACACGCCATGGCGTGTCCCTACACTTGTGGGTGCCACGGTCGGGAATTATCAATAAAGGATATTGGTCACAGGAGGCGAGCCATGAGTTATCAAATTGGCGACAAGATTGGGGACTATCAGATCATCGGCGTATTAGGCGCCGGCGGCATGGGGAGGGTATACAAGGTCAAGAATTTGATATCCGACCGCATCGACGCGATGAAAGTTCTGCTGCCGGACCTTGCCAACGAGCCTGATCTGGCCGACCGCTTTGTTCGTGAAATCAAAGTGCTGGCGAGTCTGAATCATCCCAACATTGCCGGGCTTCGCACAGCTTTTCGCTTGCAGAATCAACTCCTGATGATTATGGAGTTCGTCGAGGGCACATCGCTTGAAGAGAAACTGAGAAACGGGCCGGTTCCCCTCCGTGATGCGATTGACTATGCCTGCCAAGTGCTATCTGCCCTCGGCTATGCTCATTCGCAGGGGGTCATACATCGGGACATCAAGCCCGCCAATATGATGCTGACTCCTGAAAACGTCATAAAGCTGATGGATTTTGGGATTGCGAAATCGAAGACGGATCGCAAGCTGACCATGACCGGCACGACCTTGGGTTCGCTTTACTACATGCCTCCCGAGCAGGTCCAGGGCACTGACCTCGACCCCCGATCCGATCTCTACTCGGTTGGCGTGTCGCTCTATGAGATGGTGACTGGATCTCGCCCCTTCAAAGGCAATAGTGATTACGACCTGATGGTGGCCCAGTTGCAGAAAGCTCCCTTGCCCCCGATCGATATTCAACCCGAATTGCCCAAAGCACTGAATGACATCATCATGATTGCGCTTGAGAAGGACCCGGCAAAACGTTTCCAATCGGCGGAAGCCTTCCGTTCCGCATTGCAGAGTGTAACGGGTGGGCTCACCAGCTTATCCATTGCATCTGCCCAGGCAGCTATGCCAGGCCTGGCTGGACAGCCTGCCACGCCGAGCACACCGTTTTCCGCGACGAGCCTTTTAGGGGCGCATCCCGGCCAACCGGCTGGTGCGCAACTCCAGCCTACGAAGCCGTCCCAAGCTCCCACGCCGCCGTCTCAACCTCAAGTGGTTCCACCTCCGGCAGCCTCCAGGAGCTATCGCGGCCTTTACATGACCTTAGGGGCGTTGGTCGCGATTGTGGTGATCGTGCTAGCCGCAACGCAGTTGCCGCGCCTGTTCAAAGCAAAGGCTGGAGGAGTTGGGCAAGCCACGCAGCAAACGGCGCCTACAGCGACGAGCCCGTCCTCTCCTCTTACCCAGCCGGCGAATGTTGGCACGAACCAGGAACAGCCAGCGGCGTCCGTCTCCGAACCAGCGCCGCCACCTGTGGCTTCGGCGTCGCAGGGGGCGACGACAGCAGGCCAGCCAGGTCAGCCCTCCGAACAATTGCAGGGATCAAACAACCCCATGGCGCAAACGCCCCCTGCGGGCGGTTCTAAGAAGCGCTTGGCCCGAGCTTCACAAGGCGAAAAGACGGCTCATAATGGACAGATTAATCAGGCGGGTGGACAAGCAGGACAGACGCTTGGTGAAGCGGCAGCTCCTTCCAGCCAAGCCAGACAAGCTGCGGCGCGGGACGCTGCGGCCGCCAGGGAACTCGAGGAGCTGGAAGATCGTATGACACCTCTCGCCGGGCGTGCCAATGCCGTGAAAGACAGCGTCGAACATCTTCGCCAACAACAGGAACGCGCTGGCTTTTCACTTCGTCAGGACATCTCAGCGTCCTCGAGCAGTATGGAACGGTATATGGACAACGCTGACGCAGCACTTAAAGCTCGTTCGCCTGAGGCCGCCAAGAAGTATATGGATCTGGCGGAGCGAGAAATCGAGAAGCTGGAGAAGTTTTTTGGAAGATAGGGGCGCTTTGGAGTGCGGCAGCTTGCTGCCGCTTTCATTCAGCGAGCTCGCTCGCGCCTCACCTGCCCATGTACCGCGCTCCAGTGCACGGCCAGCAAGCTGGCCTGAGCGAAAGCGGCAGCAAGCTGCCGCACTCCAAAGCCCGAACACCCACCATCTTGTGCGGGGTAACGAAAAATGGACACTCCAACGATTATTAAAGGGCGATATCAGATAAACGAGATCCTCGGCAAGGGCGGGATGGGAGTGGTCTACAAGGCCTTCGATTCCGTCTTGCGGCGCGATGTGGCCATCAAGACCTTGCTGGATGTCTCCGATCCGGAGGCTCTGCAACTCTTCCACCGTGAATACGAAGTTCTTGCCCACATCAACCATCCCAACATTGTGGAGATCATCGATATCGGTGAGTTTGTAGTCGAAGGGGCCGAGAGACCCTACTTCATCATGCCGCTGCTGCCGGGATTTTCGTTGGGCCAGTTGATCAAGACGGCCAGCCATCGCTTGACAGTGGAACGTGCGGTCGACATCATTTCTCAAACTTGCCGGGGACTGCACGCCGCACATGAAAAGGGACTCATCCACCGCGACATCAAGCCCAACAACATCATCGTGTTGGAAGACGATTCGGTGAAGATTATCGACTTCGGAATGGCGCATGTGGCGGACAGTCGCTCGCGCACGGGTCTGAAGGGCACGTTGCTTTACATGGCGCCGGAACAAGTCGAGATGAAGCCTCCTTCCCCTCTTTCCGACATCTTCTCCCTGGGGGTGGTGGCCTTTGAGACTTTGACCCGACGCCGGCCATTTGAAGGTGCATCGGACCGCGACATTTTCCAGGCCATTCTCCACCACATTCCGCCGCCTGCCTCGGATCTCAACCCCATGGTCAGCCCCAGCGTGGCAAGAGTCATCCATAAGGCTATGGCGAAACAGCCGTATCACCGTTTCCCCAACGCGCGCGACTTTGCCGACACCCTGCAGCGGGCTCTGCGCAATGAACCCATTGAGATTTTCGACCCCTCAAAAATCCGGCCGCGGCTCGAGCGTGCGATGAAGGCCTTCGAGCAGGCGGACCACCAATTTGCTGCTGAAATACTGGGAGAGCTCGAGGCGGAAGGAAATATCGACCATGACATGACGGTGCTTCGTCTCAAAGTCGATCAGGCCCTGCGCCAGAAGCGTATTCAGCAACTCCTGGAAAGCGCCCGAACACGCCTGGAGGGACATGAGTACCCGCTGGCCTTGCAGAAGGTGCAGGAAGCACTGGAGCTGGATGCAACCCACGCCGGCGCGCTGAGCCTGAAGAGCGAAATCGAGGAGGAGAGGAGTGCCGGCAAGATCGAGGATTGGCTTAATCTCGCCCGCCAACACTTGACCAACCATGCCTATCGTCACGCTCGTGAAGCGCTGAAGAATGCTCTGCAACTGAAACCCAAGGACAGCCGTGTGGGACAACTCTTGAACGACGTCGATTGGCAGGAGCAGGAGTACCAGCGCGTTCACGTCGAAAAACACCAGCTTTACCAGGCGGCGGTCGAGGCCTGGAGCCGCGGTGAAGTCAGTGCGGCGCTCAGCAAGCTGCAGCACGTACTGGAATTGGACCAGCGTGCCCCTGACACCTCTGCACCCGAAAGGGCTGCGTCTTACCAGTCGCTCTACAACCAGGTGCGGTCCGAGCATGACGCGATGAACAGTGCTTACGGAGAGGCCCGAAAATTGCTCGCGGAAGCCAAGTTTTCTGCGGCTCTCTTGGTTTGTGACCAATATCTCGCCAAGTACCCAGGGCACGCGCTGTTTCAGGCGATGAAGTTTGACATCGAGGAGAAGCAACGACAGGAACTCTCCACACGCATTGCGGAGGTTGACCGGCGTGTCGAGGCTGAGCCCAACCTCGACAAGCGATTTGACATCCTCAAAGAGGCGCTCGAACTCAATCCGCGCGAGCCCCACTTTGAGCGCGCCCTCCGCTTCACGCGCGAGAAGCGCGATCTGGTTAACTCCATCGTGGCCAAGGCGCGCCTGCACGAGGAGCGCGGGCAGTTCACCGACGCCGTGGCTCAATGGGAGATATTGCGGACCATTTACAGTCCGTACCCGGGATTGAGCTTCGAGATCGACCGCCTTGGCAAGCGGCGTGAACAACAGGTTCGAGGGGAGGCCAGGGCACGTTGGGTGAAGCAGATTGACCAGCACATGGCCGCAGGGGACTACGACCGGGCGCTTGATTTGCTGCGCCAGGCAGGAAAGGAATTCCCCGATGATGCCGAGCTTGCAGAACTCGAGAAGCTGATCCAACAAGGGAAAGAGCGAGGGGGAGAGGCCCTGCGCGCGCTCGCGGAGGGCCAGGAGATGCTGGCTGCGGGGCGCTTCGAGGAAGGGTTAGAGGCTTTGCGCAAAGCTCATCGCCAGGATGAGCGCAGTTCGGACGTACAACGAGCTCTTCTGGATGCGCTGGTGGAACGGGCGCGGACCGTTTTGGAGACTGACTGGCGCGCTGCCGAGCCCCTGCTTCAAGAGGCCTTAGATCTTGATCCCGGCCACAGTCTTGCCAAGAGTCTCCGCACCCTCGCCCAGGACCGTAAGAAGGAAGAGTTTATTCAACTTTGCGTCGCGCAAGCGCGGCGTGCCCAGGCCCGAGGGGACATCGGTGCAGCTCTTACGCAGGTCCAGGAAGGGATGAGTTCATATGCCACTGATCCACGCCTGTCGCAACTTTACACGACGTTGAGCACGGAACACGAGGAAACGCGGCGCCGTCAATCGCGCCGCCACGACCTTGAGGAATTGCACCGGCTTGATAATGAAGCGGCGTCGGCTTCGGCTCTCGACTCCCTGAGATCGGTTGCAGGAAAGATTCAGTCAATGTCTGCCCCCTACGAGGGGGATACTGAGTTCCAATCAGCAGTATCAAGTGCCATTCGCCGCGTTTCCACCCGGATTGAAGCCCTGGAAGCAGCGAAAGCTCTGACGCCTGTCCCGCTTCAAAGCGCTCCGCCGGCTGCAACTTCCGCTGGTCAGGGAATTCCGCAGATAAGCCAGCCGCCCTCTCGAGCTTCCATTCCCCGAAGTGAGCCGGAGTCTCTATGGGGACAGCGTACTGCAATTCCGCAGCAACCTGCGCCTGCAAGTCCTGAATCCGGTGCCGACATTCTTAGCTTGGCTAGCGGAGTCGTTGGCGCCGGACCCGCTGCCGGAGGTGTAGTTCCCCCAGCGCCAACTGTGACCATGCCCCCACCCCCCGCCCCCGGAATGCTCCCAATGCAGCCTGTGCCGCCGGAACCAGTGCCTCCGCAGGAGGTGTCAGCCCGCCCACCAGCAGGCAAGAAGATTCTCTGGATTGCGACTGGAGTAGCCGTGTTAGTTGTCGTGGTGGCTGCGGCTCTGCTTGTGCCCCGCTTGCTCAAGAAACAGCCTGCTTCAGGAGGGGCCGCGAGCGGCGTTACGGCAAATCTAACGCCAACTCCGCCCCCGGTACTGCCGCCACAACTGGCAGGATTAAGGGTTTACACGGACTTGGAAAACGCGAAGGTTACGCTCGATGGGAACGAAGTGGGAGGCCTGGAGGGAGGACAATTCAGCCTGGACAACCTATCCGATGGACAGCATGCGCTGGAGATAGGTGATGGTACCTCTCAGGCGAAGATTTCTGTTGCGAGCCCGCACGATTCTATGCCAGTCGTTCAGGGGCCTCTTGAAGCGAAAAACCTCAAGGTGATCGTGGTTACCAATGGCCCACAGCAGGGCCAAGTAGTGTTGAGCTATGGCCCCGTGCAAGCTTCGATGGACGGCAAGGAGATGGGCACGATCAGCTCCGCCCCGCTGGAGCTTCCTAATCTCTTGCCAGGAACTCACGATTTGGTCTTGGGCACAGGAAAGGACGAAAGGAAAGTGAGCTTTCAGGTGGGTACCACGCCGGCCCTGACGGTTTTCCTGAGTACCGACCGGAATGTCGGCAATCTGCTGATTGTAACGGGTGAGGACGGGGCGACCGTCCTCTTGAATGGGAGGAAATACCCGCGCACGACGAGGCGCGGCGAGCTCGTGATTGCCAACCTTGAACCGAAGCGATACACGGTGGCGGTGGTCAAAGATGGGTTCCAGAAGGCGCCTCAACAGGAGGTCAATGTTCAAAAAGGTCAGGTGGAGAAATTGGTCTTCGCGCTCCAACCTGCTCCCACTGTGGCCTCGTTGGTTATCGCCGGGGCAACACCCTTGGCGGAGGTCCTGCTAGATGGGAAGTCCCTGGGCAGAATTCAACAGGATGGCAGTTTCAGCGCGGCTAATGTCCAACCGGGCCCGCACACCATTGAACTGAGGAAGGACACGTTCAAGCCTAAGGATTTGCAGAGGCAGTTCGCAGCAGGGGGAAGTGTGCACTTGACTGCTAATGAAGTTGCCCTGGAAAGCGCCGCGGCGCATCCCAGCCCCGCCTTGGCCCCCCCTAAGCTGATCGTGCAGACGGTTCCGGGGGCACAGGTCAGCATGGACGGTCGGGCCGTTGGCCAGACGGATTCCAAAGGGCGTTTGGAAATCAGCCCGGCTCCTGCCGGTGACCATACTGTGGAAGTCGTAGCGAAGCCTTACGAAAATTTCAAGGAAAAGGTCACCCTTTCCACCGGCCATGTTTTGACCATCACGCCTAGTCTGCTGGCTTCCATGCCCGTCGAGCACAAACACGTGGTGGGAAGTTGCAACGGAATTCTGCTCGTCGGATCAGGCAGGATTCAGTACCAAGCGAGTAGCGGGAAGGACTCGTTTGACTATCCCCTTGCCGCGGTCAAGAAGGCAGGCTCCGCAGATTCTGGGAAGGGGTTTTATCTCGAGATCACCGGCGCCAAGCGCTATGTCTTCCACGCTCCCGCAGCGGCAGAAGACTTGCAGATTCTTCAGAATGCCCTGCCCAAGCAGTGACAGAAAGATTCCGGCTTCTTGCGCAGCGCGGCCCTTGGTCGTAACCCAAGAAGAACCACAGAGGTCACGGAGAAGAGATGCAGGCAAAGACCGTGGCTCAACAAACAAGGAATCGTAACCTTCTAATCCCTGCCCGCGCGAGCAGAAGTACTTTTCTCTGTGGTCTCCGTGCGCTCTGTGGTGAATTTTTTCTTCGCGGCAGGAGAAGAAGATGGCCTCTATTGTAGTTATCTAGCCTAGTTACCGGAGCATTATATCGTCCCCGGCTCGCATACACCCCCACAAAAACCGTCGGCACGTATGTGCTACCCGCGATTAGCGTTTCGGCACCCCCCACCTCCCGCACAGCAGGAAGGGTGTACAATCGTGAATATGCGTGAAGTTTTCGATCTCCTCGAATCCAAAGGCCTCGTGTCCGAAGAGTACGCCACAAGAATTGCGGAGCTCAGCGTCAAGGACGCTCTCAAACTCTACGAACGGCTCTACGGAGTTGTGTTCGACGCGCAGAAGCAACAAGCTCCACCAGCCGATGGAGCAAGTGAATTGGATCCATTTACCTTTTTTGCGGGAGCCTCGCTGCGGGGTGATACCTCATGCGGGGAACTGCCGTGCAGAGTTCAAAAGCTGGACTTCCTCGGTCGTTATGCGGCCCTGTACGCGAACGAGGTGACGGTCCCGCTTCCACTGACCCATCCTGATAATCTGGACAGAACCGAGCAGGCTAAGACTTTGCTTTCGCTAAGCGCGATCACACTACTTCGGTTGCGTCCACTAATTACTTCCGGGATCATCAGGCCGGCGGTTATGCGAACGACCCACTGCGTACACACGATTAGGTGGGCAAGAGAACTGTCCTCGTTCGTACACGAGTTTGTGGACGAGATCGCTAAGGGCGCGATGCCGAATTTCAATGCAGTGTATCAGATCCCAGAGAAAGCCCCAACTGGGCTTTCGACCGTGTACCTGGAGGGTCCGCGAGACTTCCTAGAGCACGGTGAAATCGTGTTGACCTTCGATGAGGCCCCAAAGCTAAGGATCAAGACTTGGAAATATGACGAGGATGGGAAGATAGGCCTGCGGGGCGCAAGGAAACTCTGGGCCATACGGACTATCTTCAATGAGGTCGCCAACAGTACCAGCTTTTACCTGGCGTATGGACGTTTCCATAAAGCACGTCTCCTGACCGACCTTCCTGGCGAAGCCCTCGTTTTGAACTGGCTGACGGGGGACGAAGAGCTCACCGCCACCACTTCGGCGATTCAGTATTTGACGCACTCAGTGCCGATACTTGGGGATCTCTCAATCGCAACTCTTGTGAGAATTCGACGCGAAGAGCGTGACTCTTTTGAATCTTATCGGAGGGCAATTACACAGATCACGTCGGACGTGCTCCACCGAAAGCGCAGGCTGTCCAAGAGAGAAGCACAACAGATGCTGAAGGCCTCGATTGAACCAGAGCTTATTCGCCTCAGGAGGGAGATCCATCATGAGCGGCGACGGCAGACTAAGCGCATAGTGAGTGGCTTGGCGACCATGGCCGCTGGAATCGCGATAGGTGTCTTTGGCGGTTTAGCCGACGCGATCGGTCGTGCGCTCATCGGCGCCGGAGTAGTAGCTGGGGGCCGGCTCTTGGGGAAAGCCGGTGAAGTAGCCTGTGAACACGGCGCCAATCTCCGACAGCAGAACGATCTGTATTTCCTGCTGCGGTTAGAACAAGAGGCGACAAACTAAGTAAGCCAGACTCGGCCCAGGCTGATTGTGAACTCAACGGTATTCCGGTGTGCCGTGGGTGGCGCATACGTCCCGACGTTTTTTGCCGGGATGTATGCGCCCCTCGGTATGTCCACGCCATCACAGCATTTTGTCCATGCCCAAGATCGGGCCGGCATTCCAGAAATAGGACCTGCAACTCGACCAGGGCCAGTTGCCCGGGTGCCTGACCAGGCCTCGTTTCACGGGATTGTTGTGCATGTAATAGTGCTTTGGTTCAGACACCCGAACATCATATCGTTCCTGCGTCGCGTACACGCCGACAAAAACCGTCGGGACATATGTGCCGCCCGCGCGCATCACATACTTGCGAAAGCTTACGGCTGCAGCAGCAGGGTGATGCGGGGAGCCCGCCTAGCGGGCGACAGAACTTAGCCCAGGGCGCAAGCCCTGGGAAACCAAGCCCAAGCGCCGATCAAGCCCCGGAAGGGGCGGCAGAACCGGGGAGAGTTCCCGCGTCGAAACCTTTTCTTTCGCCCCGCTGGGGCTCCCGCGAACAAAAGGGCCTTCTGGACCCAGGGCTGGCGCCCTGGGCTAAACTCTTTCGGCCCTCCGGGCCTTTTCCGAGCGTACTTTCTATGCTCGGAGACACGCTCCGGACGCCGAAGTTGCCGAAGCCTCACCTCTGCGTCGAACACCCGTGGACATTCTGCCTCTTGACAGGCCATAACAGGAATGATAGCCTACGCTTGTGAGCAACTTTGCTGGCGTATCACACCTCGCTCTCTTGTTTCGCATAGTGGCGAGCCATGGCCCTCATGGGCGCCCCAGCATCACTGGCTCAATCTGTCCTGCGGCTCAAGAAAGTGTACCAACCTTCAACAAGAATTCTTTTTTTGAGGGGACAATGCGGAAATGTTATTGAAAACAAAGGACCGCTGTGGAAAACTCAGGGGAGAAGCTGGAATGTTATAGAGAACAAAGGTAGTTACGCGACGAAAGCGGGAATGTTGTTGAAAAGAAAGGAGGTAGGTGGTAGGTGGGGAAGAGCAGGATTCGGGAGTCAGGATTCAGGAGGCAGAAGAGCCGGGGGCAGGCGATAGAGCAATGCTGAATTGTGAATCATGGATTGTGAGCTGCCTTCTTACTTCTCGCCACTGCCGACTGCCTACCGGGGCAATGAAAACTTGGTCTTTGGGTTGCGGCTAAGGGCCGCGCTGTTGGACTCCAGTCACTCGTGGCTTTGTGCCCACTACTTGGCCACGCTCGAAACGCACTGCATATTGGAAAGATAACCCTTTAGCAAAATGGGTGGTGCGCCCGGCGTGTCCAGGTCGAATTGGACGGTCACAGGCTTGCCGCTCGGCGCCGTAACAGGCCTTCCGCCCGCGCCGCGCAGGACCCACTCAATGTTGTAAGTGGTCCCGGCTGGCTGCCACCTGTCAGCATCGGCAAAGAAGTGGAAGACTCCCCAGGTTCCGTCTTCGCTCGCCCATTCGACCGGCGATCCACCTGAAATGTTCACGGTCGATCTGACGCCCTGTGCGGTAGTGCCCGGCCACGTAAACTGCTTGAAGGGCGCGTTTCCCCCGTTGTAAGTCATGCTCTGGCCGTCGATGTTTATGGTCAGGCTACTGATGCTCTCTGTGGAATGGGGGCGAAGCGCGTACTTGAATTGGATCTGCCCGGATCCACTCGGGTACAGAGCCCGCTGCAGGCTCATGGCCCGGTTGAAGAAACTGAGGAAAGCGGGATTGACCTTCTGAGTGCTCAAGGAGTTCGGAATATACTCCGCCCCCTGAGGAAGCAGAAGGTTCTTCAGCGAGGCATTGTAGAACTGAGAGAGCGCGCCGCTTGCGGGATCAAAAAACGCCGCAACTTCCTGCGGAGAGGCGTCCACGGCGGCCTTGGGATTAAAGGGAAACTTGGCTGCCAGAGGGCTCATTTGCGCGCACAAACCTGTGCCACTCACCGGCCCGGGGCGCAAGACCGCTGAAACCCAGGCGATGGGAGCAAGCAGCAGATTCTGAACCGTCGCGTCCACATGAGCTTCTTGGTCGATTTTGAATCCCTGGCCAATCTGCCGGGCAGCCTGCTGCGCCGTCGAGGCAGAGTTTATGCACTGCTGTTTCGCAGCCTCCTTCTGCTCGGCGGGGCTATTGTTGACCTGGTCCAAACAGGCCTGGATTCCACTCAGACCGGTCACGTAGGGGGCATTTGGGGGACCGATATATTGGTCCTGGCAATTGGGTGAAACCACGACCTGGACAGGTTGGAAAGCTTTTGCGATGTCCGGCTGGTCAACTGCCGTATTCTGGGCGGCGGTGCAGAATAGCGCTAACAGGGGAGACTGATTGCCGGAAGTCTTTGCGAGCTTTTGCGAGGCGTCAGGGAGGCTGTTGTAACGGACTACGTTCGCGCTCTTCAAAAATTGGCGCCATTGAGTGATATAGTCCTGCTGGTATAGAACTTGGAGGTCCTGTGCGAGCTTTGCGGTGTCCACATTCTGGGCGCTCTCCGCGCCCAGTACCCACTGTTCTCCACTGAAATACTTGGGCAGATTCTTGAAGGCGTCCTGCATGAAGGCCCAGCCGGCTTTGGTAAAGGCGCCTTCCACTTCGTTTCTGTCAATGACGACTTCCGCAGAGCCGGGAAACTTGCGGTTAAAATTGATTGAGGGGTCGGCTTTTGAGGCTTCCGCCAGCATGAAGCGGTAAACGCGCTCAGTGCCTGAGAACTGTGAGAGGTAATTGCGCGCGCGCGCCACCGCGAGCGTGTCGTTCTCGGATGAATAGGGATTCGCGTCCTTGAGTTGGTCGCTGTAGAAATCGAACTGTTTCTGTGCCAATTGCACCCGATCCGGGTCAATGTCCCGGCGTGCAGCCCAGGCCTTCAAGAGCACGGGGGAGAGGAACAGACGGGTGCTCTTGTCGTGATTGGAGGTTGTAATCAGATAAGCTTTCAGAGTGTCGTACACCGGGCCGTACTGATCGTTTGGGCCGGGTGTGACGGGAAGGGCAGAGAGCGTCTGAAGAAGGGCAGCTTGTGTCTGTCCAAAGAGAAGCTTCCGAAAGTGTTGAAAATAGATCTTTCGGACATCCGGGTAAAGTGAACTTCCAGCGTACAAGCCCCAGCGCATCCCGAATGGCGCGCCCTCCTGTTCGTACTGGGCCAGAGTTTCAACCGACTGACGGAGGGTCTCCAGCCGGTTGAGGGCATCGAGGGAGGGGAGTTGCTGGGCGGTCAGTTGAACATTCGCAATCCCCTGAGCCGCATTCAGCACCTGCGATTCCAGGTTCTTGTTCTCAACGAACGAAACAATGAAACCGATAATGAAAATGAGCAGGAGCCCCGCCGCCGCGGCCAGCAGCACCCTTCTCCACAGGCTCGTCTTAGTGCTGGAAGCGCTCGCGGTGAGGGCGGATGTATCTTTCAGAAGGACGTCATTAAAAAAATGGGGGAGGAAAGTCCACTGCGCCACTCTGCGGCTCTCGCCCCTTTCCGCAGCCATGGACGGTCGGGCGGCCCGGGCGACGGCCTTCCGGAGGTCGAACATCCCTGTGGCGCGGAGCCCGCTTTCGCCAGCAGCGGGATGAGTGAGCGGTTCCTCTCTTACCAGAGCGGGCGCGGGCGCACTAATGACAATGGGGCGAACTCCGCTGAAGTAGAAGCCGCGAAGGAACGGCCCGGTTCGCAATTGGCTAGGCCGGCACAGGTCCACGAGCAACTGGACAAGCATGGGCCGGAGTTTGCGGAATTCCCGTGGAAACTCGTATACGAAGGAGCGCTTAGCCGCGTCATATTCCCTCGGAAGGTACACGAGACGCTTTTCGGCCAGGGAATAAATGAGATTATCGAAGGCGGTCGAAACTCGAGCCGTTTCCTGCTCGGCGTAGACTTCCCCGGCGTAGGAGACCATGGGCAGCGTGGTGCCCAAGACCAGAGTCGCCTCTTCGTTGGTCAAATTGCGAACGTAATCCTGGAAGAATTGCAGTCGGTCGGCTCGCGTGAAGAGCACGAAAACCGGAAGGCTGATTCCCAGGAACTGAGAAATCTCGCGCAGCCGCGTGCGCAGCCGCTCGCTGCTGGCGCCCAGGGCTTCCGCCGCACCCGGTTTCATGAAGCTTTCACAGTCAACGCAAACCAGGACTGCACGCGGCGCCTGGGTTCCCTTGCCAAACACCGAATGCAGTCGGCCGGGAGCAAGCTTCTTCACAAGCTTTGCCCATCGGGCAGGTTCAGACAGGAGTTGGCCGCCCGCCTCCGCAAAGATAAACTGGCGCGTGAACCAAAGGTTGGCAGCCCGGGTGGGAATCGGGGTCCTCTCCTGCCCGGTATGCCCGGCCAGCAGCTCAGGCTCGAGACCTGAGTGCAGAACCACGCTGGTCTTTGCCGAGCCGCTTTCACCCACAACGAAGAACACCGGCAGATTGCCGATTCTCGCATTGTGGCCAAGTTGGGAGGCCTGGAGGCGCGACTCGGTTTCGCGAATCAGGACGTCGATTTCACCGGTCCCGCCGCTTGCCCCTTGGGCCATTTCCGCAGCGCGTTCTTTGTCCCGTACCCTGAGCCACCACACAATGGTGATGAGCGCCGCAATACCGATCAGGGCCAGGACGATGCGCAGCATCCAAACGCTGTTCCCCTGCAAGTGCAGCCAAGAGGCGATGAACCAGGATAAGACCAGCCAGACAATAAGCGCCAAAGCGGCAATCCAATATTTTAAGGTGTTATTCACGGCAACTCCCTACTGCGTTGTGATGGAGGCTGTGGAGTGCAAACCGGATGCGCCTGACATCAAGGTCAACTTGAAGCCGACAAACAATAACAGAGCCAGAAGAAGAAACCCCACCGCCCCGAAGGCCAGCCTGCGCACCCAAGGGTCGTAGGCCCTTGACCCGCCCGCATCCTGTGGGGGTGACCAGTTCGGTGACAGCGGGCGTACTCCTCCACGAATGCGCTGCATCTTATCCGCCATCGCCTCCAGCACCGTACGCATGCCCTCTTGGCCGCTGAGGCTGTAACGGCCGCGGTACCCCAGCAGGAGACACAGGGCAAAGACCTCCAGCGTATCGGCGAGGCGGGGGGAATCGCTACGGGCAAGAAGGCGGTCAATGCACTGAAAGAAAATCTCTCCTGCCGTATGCCCGCCGAATAATTCCTCCTGCAAGGGCATACGAGGCCAATCGGCGAAGACAGGATTATTCGAGTTGAGAATAGACTCGTCCAGGAACGCGACGAGGGCAAATGTGGCTAGCCGGGTGTCTTCAACTGGATAGCCTTTGGACGTAGCCTCCGACTCGGCCGCGCTAATCGCTGCCTTCATCTGCTTCCGGAATGCGCCCGCATCCGTGGCGCCCTGGCGGTTTGAGCGCAGGCGCGTAATTGCCGTCAGAACCTCCTGATAAATCAGGGCCAGGTTTTCACGGCCTGGCGCCGGGGAAGAGCCGGGGCTTTGAGGAATTGCTGCTTGGGACGGATGTACACCCATTTTGGACCTCTTAGGGAGAGCTGTAAAATACGGCGACATTCGTTCTCCATAGCGCCGCTCTGTGAGCGGCGAACAACGCCGGTCGCAGACCAGGGCTATAAGAGAAATTGTCGCACCCTCTTGCCAACCTCATTGGTTTTCCAAGACGACCAGGAGTTCGACCTGCGGGCTGGGGATGTCTCCCGGAATGTAAATCCCGACGCGGCGGGTTTGAACAATATGATCCCAGCAAGGACCAGTCCTGCTGATGGCGAAGTACTGACTTTCGACTCGCGCGGATACCGCCGAGGGAGGTACGGACATGTGCGTGAGCGCCATGCCAGGCAGCGCTCTTTTGACCAGTTGTGGTACAAACTGAGCGGAACAAACTTTGACCAGTTGTATCGTCCTGGTAATCACTTCTGCGTCACCGATGGCCGAGTGAACGGAGAGGAGCCAGCGGGCGCGGTCCAAGCAGCGTTGATCGGTGACATCGCCCTCGTAGAAGTAATTGGCGACGGAGCGGAGCGGAATGGGAATGCAATTCGACGGCGCCAGCAACTCGAGGTGCGCCCGGATGTGCCTTTCGATGTCTGCAAAGCACTTGTCGAGTGCGAGGTGATTGTAAAGTGGAAGATTCGAGGGGTGGGAGTCCAAGGCGAAAGTGCAAAGCGCACCCCCCAGTCGGAGGAGCTCTGTGAAGAGCTCGGCAGGGTGTCCGCTTTGTGAAACGAACATATGACGCAGCGGGCCCAGACTGGAGTTTATGGCGTGCAGGAACCAGAAGCGGCTGACCTCTTGGGCCGAAAGCCCCGTCTGAAACTTCCCGCGCCCACGATTATCAAGGGAAACCGTCGCGCTCTTCTCCTGAAGAATGTCGATCAGGCGGCGGGTCATCATCATCAGCGTTTGACTGGCGCTGATCTGGAGGCAGGGCGGGATGAAGCTTTCGTCGTAAACGTAGTTGCCCGATCCGTCTCTCTTGATGCGTCCGATCGGCAAGGTCCGCAATTCCCCGGCATCCTCCGTATCAAGGAGCAGTCGTATGTTCTTTCGTCCCAGTTTGAGCGGCTTCTCATCCAGGCCGGTATTCTCATCAGGAAGGATTTTTTCTTCGGCAATATACCTCGTCCGCCCTTTGTTTTGCTCATCGGGAAAAGAGCAATTCGCTGCCCCAAGCCTGTGTGGCGGGACCGTCAGGAGCACCGTCAGGTTCTCGCGAATGGGCGGGAAAAGGTCGCTAATATTGCGCGGCGAGGGAACGGGATCACTCTCCGGAATATTGAAGGTGAGCCCGTCCTGAAAAATGCCGCGTGCATGCACTAGGGCTACCGTGCCGTTGCGAAGAGCTTCCCCATCGAGTTCGAGCCCGACCAGTCCATAGGGCTCAAACCATAAGTTCGAGATCTCGAAATGCGTGACTTCTTCGAAAAAGCGACCCTGCACTTGAAAGTGGTGTGGCCCCAGATACATGCCCTCCGACCACACAACTTTGGAAAGTTGCTTCATGGAGTTGATCCGATAGCTCTTAGATTTCCTTTATCTTTGCCAGCCGCAGCCCAAACGACTACCTAAAGTCTTCTCCGCTGCTTTGCGGGTTCGTTTCCTCAAGCCCGAGTGGCAGCCCCGTTTCGAGACCATCAATCACCGTTCCTCGTGGCAGGAGGAACGGAGTGCCGCCCGGAGGTGAGCATAACATAACTTAAGCTTGGCTTCATGCTGGCTGCAACGTTAATATTACAACATCTCAGGTCAAGGCAAAACTCTTTCGCGATTGCGTGCCCATGGTGCAGGAGATGCAGACCACAATTCTGACTCATGAATTGGCCCCTTCCTCCTGAAACCTGCTCTTCCCCACGTACGACCTACGACATACCACCTACCGTCTACCACCTACCACTTTCCTTTTCAACAGAATTCCGGCCTTGAGAGCATATTTCCTTGGCCATCAATGCCCCTGAAACCTGACACTTGTCTTTTCGGCGGAGTTGGTAAGGTTGTACAACTGATTTCATGATAATATGAATATCAAACGCGGATGGTGGTTCAGCCATGGATTTTCAGGGAAGATACCAGATTCTGGAAATGCTTAGTGACGGCGAAGCGAGGACTTTCAAGGCGCTCCAGACTTCGTCCGGCCGCATCGTGCTCCTACACCAACTTTGGGAGGAGCGGACTCCTGCCAATCAGCCTGATTTGGCCTCACTGGTTTTCGGGTTCCTTCGACGCGCGACTGCCGAAGAAATGAAGAGTTTGGTCGACATGGGCGAAGAGGCGAACCGCGTGTTCGTCGTGACCGGGGATCTGCCTGAGTGTCAGGACCTTCGACAATGGCTCCAATCAGCGCCAGGGACGCTGGGAACCGCAGGGAAGGCGAGTGTGCCCAAATCTGCTCCAAGTGGTGATTCCAGCGCAATCGCAGCAACCAAGGGCTTGGTCGCGCACGCAAGGCAAGAGGATTTGGCTTCGCCTGGCCCCACGCAGCTTTTCACAACCCCGAAAGTTATTGCCGACCAGACGTTATCTACATCTGGAGAAAAGACTGCCAGCGCCCCGACAACACATCCAGAACCTCTTGTTGAACCAGGGACTTTTGCGAGCCCTGCCAAACTCGCGGGACACTTAGGAGGGCTCTCAGAAGGTGAGGTTTTGAAGGCAGCGGAGCCCCCAGTTGCGCCACCTCCACCCTCGAGGGAAAGGGGTGAGTACAGCGAGTTCACAAGGGCCTTCTTCGGCAAGGACATGCCGGCGCCGAAGACGGCTAGGCCCGTTTCTTCCCCACCTGAAAAGCCGAGCGCACCCCCAGCCCGGACGGCAGAAAAGCCTCCCGAACGCCAGCTTCCGGCCGGCTTCGAAGTGGTTTTCGAGAGCCGCAAACAGCAGCCTCGCGTTCCCGCACCGCCGGCACGCAAGGAGCCTCTACCACCTCCGCCCCCCGCGCCGGGTCGTGAGGAAGGGGCGCCGGGAGACTTTACACGAATCTTCTATGGTCGGGACGAATCGAAGGCCATACCACCTAGCCCTGAACCCGCCGCCGAGCGAACGCGCTTGCCTTCTCTAGCGCCTGACCAACCATCTCAATCCGAGGGTTCTGCGAAATTCACGAGACTCTTCCAGGCTGCGCATGTGAAGGAGAAGCCACCTGCTGCGCCCTCTGTCGAGGCCAAGCCGACCCGTGAGCGTTCGTCTCAATCTCCCCCACCTCCACCCTCTGCGGTGGAATCTGAAGGTCCCGGTGAGTTCACGCGAATGTTCCACGCTGGCCCGCAGCCGACCCGGCCAGCGGGACCTCGGATCCCCACCAGTTCGCCCAGGCCGCCAGCTCCATTGTCCGGTTCCTCGAGCCAGCAAGGTCCTGGGGAATTGACGCAATTGATTCAGGGGTACCAGCCGCAGAAGAGTGGACCGACACCTCCAGTGTTCGAGCGACCCGAACCAGTGGTCCCGCCTCCGCCCCCGGCGGCCGATAAAGCAAAACCTGGCGCATTCACCCTGATTTTCCAGCGACCGTCTGAACCGACAACCCCGCCGCCTCCTGCTGCACTGTCACCACCGGTTGTGCAAACTCCACCGACTGCCCCGCAATCACCCGAGCCGGATGAGTACATGCGCATGTTTGAGCTTCCCGGTGGAGGTGCAGGCGCGCCAGCGCAGGGTGCTCCGCAGGCCCCACCTCCGGCAGCGCCACAACCGGCCGCAGGGCGTGCCGTGCCGGTGATCCCCATGGCGTCTGTTTCGCCTCCTGTGGCTCCCAGCATGCCCTACGTTCAACCACCTGTGGTGCCACAGCCGCAACCGTACCAGATACCTGCCCCGCAGTTTCAACAGCCTGCCGTGCCTTCCCCATTCGTTATGCCTCCACAACCTGTGATGCCACAGATGCAACCGCTGGCCGTTCCCGTGCCCGTGGCGCCTCAGGTAGCGCCCCCCCAAAGCGGCAAGAGCAAATTCCTTGTGCCACTCATCATTTTAGGAGGACTGTTCTTGATTGCGGTGGTATTGATTCTTTTCTTTGCTCTTAAACACTAGCCAAACGGATTTGAAATTCTCCGCCCTCCTGAGGCAGTCGAGGGTCGAGAGTCGAAAGTCGAAAAGCGCGATACCGCAAGAATGTGTGCGACAACCCGCGCAGAGTTTGGCGGTAAGAATCTAGCTGGCCAAGGGCTCCGGCCTTTACATCCTGGCGGCGAGAAGTCAGGAGTGTGATCTTAGGTGTCAGCCCTCAGCAAGAGCACCCCATTCTTGTAACTGAAAGCTGATAGCTGATAGCTGACGGCTGCCTTAACGGCAGAATCACTCGGCTTGAGGCAGGAGAATGATGAGTTCGAGCTGCGGGTTCGCAATCTCGCCGGGAACATATGCGGCGAAGTTTCGAGCACGCCCCACGGCATCCCAGCAAACTCCGGCCTGATTCAGGCTGAAATATTGATAGTTCATCTTAATGGGAATCGAGCCCGGAGGAGAAGGGACGTGCGTTAATTGTAAGCCGGGAAGAGCCTGGCGAATGAGTGTTTCAATATGCGTGGCGGAACAAACCTTGACGAGTTGAGGCACCCTCTTGAGAAGGTCTGCCTCGCTCAAGTCCGCACTGATGGCCAGGTACATCCGCGTATTCACGAGGTATTTGTCGTTCGCAAGCGCAGTGGAATAAATTGAGGGCTGGGTGAGTTTCAATGGCAATGAAACGAAGTTGCTGGGCACAACCGTCTCGAGGAGTGTCCGCAGCTTCTCGTCGAGGTCGGAAAAGCAGGCGCCCAGGTTATCGTGGTCGTAAAGGGGGAGATCGCGAGGCTGTAACGTGGTCGAAAAGGTTGTGAGCGATGCCGCCAGGGCAAGCATCGTTGTGTACAAACCCTCCGGATGGCCTTTCTTGGATTCAAGAATGTGGCGCATGATGGGGAAATAGCTGTTTGCCGTATAAAGCAGCCAGAAGTTGGCAATGTCAGACGCCGTAAAATCCGCCAGGCTCTGGTTCTTCTGCCTGCGCGTTCCCGAAAGGGTGCTGCCCTTGGCAGCCAGGATCTCAACCAGCCGGCGCAAAATCGCCACCAGATACTCGCTCGCCGAGATATCGAGCAACGGTGGAATAAACAGCGGATCTAACTGGTAAGTGCCGGCCGCGGTCTTTTTCACACGAGCCATACGCAAACAAGTACTGCCCTGAAGGGGTTCTCCCTCCACAAGTAGCCGCAGGTTCTTCCTCGCAATTTGAACTGGTCTTTCCGCCAGTCCGGTGTTCTCGTCGCGCGTGAGAGCGATTTCGGCTTGGTAGCGAGTATCTCCATTCTTCTGCGTCACGGAAACATTGAAGCCGCGATCATGGTACTGAGGAACTGCAAGGAAGACCTCAAGGGTACTCTGATCGGGACCAAAGGACTGCTCAATCGGCCTTGCTCCCGGGGCGGCATCCGAGTCAGGAATCTCAAATGCCAAGCCATCGGGAAACAGCCCCACCGCGCGCGAAAGCGATAGGCTGCCGGCGGAAAGAGCCTCATGGTCGATCTGCAGCTCTGCAAAGCCCCAGGGGCAGAACTTCAAGGCACTTAACTTGAACTCCAAAACACTTTCGAAAAATCGGTCCTGGAGTTGCAGATGCTGGGGCGTGAGGAAGGTCCCCTTGGCCCAGATTACCGGTTGGAGTCGCCTCATACAGTACCAAGCTAGCAAGAGTTTGCAATCAAAGTCAAACAGGAAATCGGCGGGGCGCCTGCTTCGGACGGCGCCGCTCTCGGAGCGAAATTGTCAGCGGTACCGCCCGGGCGAGTCAGCTTTCAGCGCTCAGCTATCCCGCTGCGGCGAGTCAGCTTTCTGCGTCCCAGAAAACGGGCCTGGGTGCAGGGAAGTTTTGGATTTTGAATTCCGAGTTCTGAGTTGCCTTTTCGCTTCTCACCGCAGCCTCCTGTCTTCTGACTCCTGACTTCTCCACGTGACTCGCCACTACTCTTGTCAGTCAATCGTACTAGGGAGCGCTCACAAAGGCTTGTAATTCCCAAGGTTTCCCAAGGTTTCGTACATATTGACTTCCGATCGCGGTGATGCTAGTGTAGTGTCCCATAATTACCTTGACTTATACAGATAAGGCCGATATGCTTGAGGACATGAGCCGAGTCGCAGCTCCGATTATTCTGTCGGCCGAGGAACGGACCACCTTGGCGGCGTGGTCC
>JBEKHR010000045.1:0-42014 GCA_050012175.1 Terriglobia bacterium
AAAACTGCCATTGCCAGCCTTCCGTCCCCATCCAGCACTACGGTCTTGGCGCACCTCTTGCCCGATAGATGGAGCGTGTGTGCGACCTCTTGTCCTGTATAGGCCGGCTGGTGACGGAGTTCCTCATAAGGAATATTCTCGGAATCCAGGAAATCGCGGATGCGTGAGGGTATAGCCATTTGCTCCTCCTGAACCACGAAATTCAACTGTTCCTCACCTCCCGCACGCAATCCACCTGCCAGAAATCCTCCGGTTTGCCAAGCTTTTGTCGAAGTAAGCAAATTGGTGAAATTGACACGTTGTCAAAGTAACTCGTTGATTTGCATTATCCTCTGATTTGTGGGGCGGCCCGTTCTTGAAGTCAGCCCGCAGAGTGAAAGTGCCAATGAGAGATTCAACCCATGACAGGCGCGTCTTTTTTCTCTGTTCCCTGTCAAAAGAGAGGTAGGTCACGACCGGGCGATACGGCGACTTCTCACCCAAGATGCGCCCTGTCCTGCACAACCTGTCTCCTGCGCTTCTGTCTCCTGCATCCTGACTCCTGAATCCTGGTTGAGCCCCTGACACCTGGAACCTGACACCTGAAACCTCCTCTTCTGCCCCACAACTCGTCGATTTTTGGCCATATTTTTTGGTTCGATTGGCCCTTTTCGCACTCAGAATTCGGTTCGTTTTTGAGCCTCTAAAGGCGTTAACCCTTGTGTTTTCAACAGATCCTTAGGTTCGTTCCGTCTATTTAGTATCTTTTTTGCCTTTTGCGCCCATCTTGCGCAGCCGGGGGGCCGATTTAGAACCCCTTGCAAGCGGTGTGGTGGCGCGTCCAGCATACGTCAACTTTAGTAGGCTACCACACTTCCAGGCGCGTGTCAAGGGCCAAAACTCAGCACGAAGCGTTTACCACGAAGCCTTTGCCAGCTTGCGCCCGTCGATTCCGTCTGTTAGGCTGAGGGTATGACACGGTTACTTGAAGACGCGCTCCGAAAAGTCGGCAAGCTCTCCGAGGACGAACAGAACGGCATCGCCTCGCAGATTCTCCTGGCGCTCGGGGATGAAGAAGCCTGGGATAAGATGCTTCGGAAGAATCCCGCCAAGCTACGCAAACTCGCCGAAAAGGCGCTCGACGAGCATGGCAAAACCCGTCCGCTGGACGAAATCCTGTGATCCAGTCGCGCACCACGCGCCAGTTCAGGGAGGCGTTCGCTTCACTGCCCAACGACGTGCGCCGGCAGGCGGAACGCGCCTACCGGCTGTTCCGCACTGACCCACGCCATCCCAGTCTGCGCTTCAAGAAAGTGGATGAGGAGAGCGACGTGTATTCGGTGCGGATTGGACTGGGTAACACACGAACGCCGAGAGCGTTCCAGCTAAAAGGCATTTAGCAACGCTCGCAATCCGTTGTTGTGCGACTGGTGCCGAAGCTTGCCCAGTGCCTTTGCCTCAATCTGCCGGATCCGTTCCCGAGTCAGCGCGAAACTCTGGCCGACCTCCTCGAGAGTGTGGGCGTTGCCGTCATCGAGTCCGAACCGCATCTTGATGATCTTTTCCTCGCGAAAGCTCAGAGTCTTCAAGACCGCTGCCGTGCACAGCTTCAGGTTGTTGGCGATAGCGACCTCAGCCGCTGAAATAACGCCACGGTCTTCGACAAAATCACCTAGATGGGCATCCTGTTCTGCGCCGATGGGTGTATCGAGCGAAATGGGCACTTGCGCAACCTCCAGGACCTTTTGGACCTCGCCTGACGCGATTTCCATGTGCTTGGCGATGTCTTCCGTGCTCGGCCGCCGGCCGAGGTCCTGCACCAGTTGGCCCACCACACGCCTGAGCTTGTTGATCCTTTCTATCATATGAACGGGGACCCGGATGGTTCGGGCCTGCTCCGCGATGGCTCGCATGCAGGACTGTCGAATCCACCAGGTCGCATAAGTAGAAAACTTGTAGCCGCGATGGTAGTCGAACTTGTCCACCGCTCGCATCAGGCCGAGATTTCCTTCCTGGATCAAGTCTACGAATTCGAGCCCGCGATTGACAAATTTCTTGCCGATCGCAACCACCAAGCGAAGGTTCGCCTCCACGAGCTCACGCTTCGCGACCCGGGTTGCCTGCACGCTGGCGAGGATATCCTTATGCGTTCGCTTGAGTTCGACGGCGGAGGACGCCGCCCGTTCCTCGATCCGGCCCCGCCGACCGCGGCATCCCCGCAGTTCGGTCCTCAGGTATTTGTTGGTAGGCCGGGCTTGCAGCCGCGCTTCAAGCCTCTTCACCTCGAGATCGAGGGAATCTAATTCTGCAACCGTCTCACGGACCTTCTCGATAAGCCGCAGGCGCTCAGCTTGGGTGAAGCCAATGGACCAAATCAGTCGAGAAATCCGGACCCGCTGGCGCGCGATGGCCCAGCTACGGGCGCGACATCCGGTTGAATCCGCCCCCTTCTTCGCCTTCACTCCGGTCAACTGCCGGTTGAGACGCTCAATCTTACCGAGAACGGCTGCGACTTCACACTTGCGTCTCGCCACTCCCTCGTCCGTCCATTCATGTTCGTCAAGAATCACAATCTCTTGAATGGACCTTTCCCCTGCGGCCAATTCTTGGCGCAAAACGGACATCTCGTGGATAACCATCGCCGAGCGCGACAGTGCCTTCAGCGTGTTGAGTTGCCCGCGCTCAATGCGCTTGGCAACCTCAACTTCACCGCGGCGCGTCAGCAGGGGTATGCGCCCCGCCTCGCGCATGTACGTGCGAACGACGTCGGGGCCGTCTTCAACCTTGCCTGGCGTTAAATCGAGAGCGTGATCTTTCAGGAGGTCTTCCAGATCGGGCTCCTCTCCCGGTGGTTCCGGGTCAGCGCTGGTTGAACGGCAGCTTGTTGGCGAGCAGAGTCTGGAGGTTCCAGGCCAGTCCGACTGCCCGAAGTAAACGGATGAACGCGTACGCAGGATCGATTTCCCAGAACCTCATCCCATAGCGAGCTCAGGTGGGAAAAGCGTGGTTGTTGTGCCAGCCGCCACCGTAGGCCAGCAGCGCTACCCACCGAGAGTTCGTCGACACGTTTTCGAGAAGGAAATTCCTGCGCCCAAACCGACGGCTGGCAGAGTTCACAAGCCAGGTCGTGTGCTGGCAGAACACCAACCGAACATAGATGCCCCATATCATGAAAGGTGAGCCTCCTGCCAGGAAGAGCAGAACCGCCAACAGAACAGACGGCAATACGTAGGGACGGCCCAGAAACCAGTCGGGCCGCAACCTTCCGCTCTTGGGATCGTGAGGACCCTGCAGCAATGAGATGCGTGCTAACCAAACGCGTGATCGATGAGATTATACCATAGCGGCCAGAACTTCGTCGGCCACAGCGTTGCGAACGTTGTGGTGTAGTCGGACGTTAACTCAGTCTCGGCGGATGACCAGGAGAGTGCGGTCGTCGTGGAAGGGAAGCTCGTTGCGGAAGGCATCACAGGCCTTTTCGATGAGGTCAATGACGCTGTGTGGCGCGGCGCCATGGGCGGGGCGCACGGCCTCCCGGAGCCGCTCCGCACCAAATTCCTCATTCTGCTCGTTCGAGAGCTCCGTCCAGCCGTCTGTATAAGCAACCAGCAGATCGCCGGAGCGCAGCTCGCAGATGCCCATGCGGTACTCGCTCGCCGGGTCAAGGCCGAGAAAAAGCCCGCCATCAGCCAGTTCTTCAAGGCCATCGGACCGGACCACGATCGGCGATGGATGTGAGCAGTTGACGTAGAGCAAGCGGCCCTGATCGTCAAACTCCCCGTAGAACAGGGAAATCAGGTTGCGCTGTTTGCCCTGCTCAGCTAGGCTGCGGTTGATCAGTCGCACTTTGTGCGCCACTTCGAATGGTGTGGCGTTGACCACATGAAGCGTGGCATGCAGTGCAGTCACCAGCACTGCCGCCTCGAATCCCTTGCCCTTGGCGTCGGCGACCGCCGCGGCAAAACTGCCCGGCCCCAACGGGATGATCTGGTGATAGTCGCCGCCTACTTCCTGCGCCGGAACGGACCGTTGAGCAGCTTGATAACCGGGCAAGGAGGGCAGTTCCGTCGACAATAAGCTCATTTGCTGTTCCCGCGCGAGCGTCAAGATTTCCTGAAGCCTCTCATGCTGATGCTGGCGATCAGCAAAGAACCGGATCAGCCGTCCCAGTACCTGGAAGTCAGCTTCGCGCTGCTGGCCCTCCTTACCAGCCATGGAGGGAGTGATCAGGCCAAGCACCTGACGCAACTCGCGGTCCACTGGAATGAAAATCAGGTCGTACCAGTCTTCGCGGCCCTCGGCCTGTCGGCGCAACCCCCGCTGGATATACCAAGACTGGCCCAACAGACGGCGGTGTACCTTGCGGTAAGACAATCCACGGTCCAAGAGATCCCAAAGGGGCTCGCCTTGTGACCATGTGATTTCATAGCGGCTGTCCTCCCGGCGGAACTCAGCAGTCGCCAGCAGGTGGAGGGAGTTTCCGAACTCGCGCAGCATGCTCTCCAGCAACGCTCGCACGAACCCTCCCGCCTCCCGCTCGCTCTGAGAGACGCTTTCAATTAGATCGAAAAGTCTGCGTTCCAGCATGGCGTAATCAACGGGTTCTAGATCGAACCCTTTGCAGATGGTTGGTTCTTGCTTCAGCGAGGCGTATGGGTTAGGACTTCGAACGTCGCGTGGGGTTCCGAAAGGGGCTCCTGGTACCGCAGCTAGGCATTTCTCCCATTCCCTCTGTCCAAGTTACCATAGATGCCCAATTAGGGCCTGAGGATGCCACCCGCGAGAAAGTGGAATACATTCACCTCAACCCAGTGAGGGCCGGCCTCGTCAAACGCGCCGAGGAGTGGGAGTGTTCGAGTGTGCATCATTACACGGCAGGCCTGAGCGCAACCTTTAGGCGATATCGCACTCTGGCCATCCATCGTGTACTGCTGCCGGCCGATGAACGGGGACGAATTTGAAGGAAAAGCCGCCGAGTCTCTGAAAAACGAGACTCTGCGCTTGTATCTACCTGCTCCGTAGCGCAAGGAGGGAGAGCGTGACCTTTACGCTACGACTCCGTCCGAACGACCGTGCTAGAATCGGTGTAAGCTTATGTGAGCAGCGAGTAGCGCGGACCTGTTTTGCAGGTCCGCGGCCCTTGAGCACGCTCGGCGAGAAAAGCCGCAGACCTTGAAAAACAGGTCTGCGCTACTTTGCGAGCCGTTAATACAGGGCGACGGCGTCCAGCAGTTTGCTCTCGTCGTTCATCCACAGCGCATACTTGAGCCGATAGGGGGACCTCATGGAAGCCGCCCCGATCTCGCCGCGATTGTTGATGGCGATCACACAACAATCTCCATCTTTATTCTTGGGGTCCGTCTTCACCATGTGGCGCAACAACTCGAGGCAGGCGTCCTGGGGAGACATGCCGCTCGCCATGTAGTGGACAATCGAAATGCTCGTGCAGTAGTTGGTCATCAGGTCTCCGTCGCCGGTGGCGGAGGCGGCTCCCACGTTGTCGTCGGCATAGACACCGCAGCCAACCAGGGGAGAATCTCCCACGCGGCCGGGGATTTTCCACGCCAGCCCTGAAGTCGAACACCCCGAGACCACGTGGCCTTTTCCGTCAGTAGCGACCATGCCGATGGTGTCGTGGGTTTCGGAAGTCACCCAATAAGTCTTTCTGTGGGGGTCGGATTTCCAATCCATCCATTTCTTGAGGCTCTCGGGGGTCAGGAGCGACTGCGGCTCGAATCCCATTTTGAGCGCGAAGCGGAAAGCGCCCTCGCCCGCCAGCGTGGTGTGACGGGTCTTTTCGAGCACCAGGCGCGCTACAGAAATCGGATTCTTGATGTGACGGAGACTGCAAACCGCGCCGGCGTGATGGCGCGTCCCATCCATGATGGCGGCATCAAGCTCCACTTCTCCTTCTTCGTTGGGAAGGCCGCCGTAGCCAACGCTCATTACCTTCGGGTCGTCCTCCGGAACATTGATTCCTTTCTCGACCGCATCCAGGAGGCTTCCACCACTCTTGAAGACTTCTGCCGCGCGTTCGTTCGCCGGTTTCCCGTGGACCCATGTAGAAAGAAACAGCGGTCCCGACTCAGACGCAGATACAGTTTTCATGTCCATGGCGGCGAGCGCTGCAGCTCCCGCCATGGATTTCATGAAGTCTCGCCGATCAATTGCTTCCATTATTCCTCCTCTTTGGTGAGGGAACCCTGTAGGCTCCCGTTTTCAGCAGGATTCAGGAGGCAGGATTCAGGATTCGGGATTCAGGGGTGAGTAGGCGGCCTGCGGGGATTGAGTTCTCTCCCCACCTACTACCTACCACCTGCTTCGTACCCCCCACTGATAACTGACCACTGCCACCTGCCTTCTGCTTGCTGCCTTTGAAAAGCCGCAGGTCTAAAGAGCGGACCTGCGTTACGCTTTCCCCTGAATCCTGAATCCTGAATCCCGAATCCTCCTCTTCCCCCAGCCTCCGCCCCCAGGTGTTGCAATTCTCAGGACGCTACCTTGCCGTGCGTTGAAGACAGCCTTTGAAGAGAGCTTTAAAATACGACCCGGCAGGATGAGCTCATTCCTTCCTGCCTTGCCGGGCTTGCCACCGGCCAGCCCGTAAGGTTGGAATCGGCGGCGCTCAGAGAGAATACTACCGCGAACGTCCGTAAGGAACTCGACTTCACGGATGATGCCGTCACCCCCACGGAAACGCCCTTGGCCGCCTGAGCCGCGGCGCAGCGAGTAATGCCGCACGCGCACCGGGTACGCGGCTTCGAGCGCCTCGATGGGCGTATTGAGTGAGTTGGTCATGTGGGTATGGACTCCACTCAAGCCGTCCGCCGTCGGACGGGCGCCCATTCCCCCGCCAATCGTCTCGTAATAGGCAAAGGGTTCGCCGGTGCGCGGATCGAGGCCGCCGAAAGAGACGTTGTTCATCGTCCCCGAGCTGGCGGCTGGAATCCTGTGAGGAAGCGCTTTGGCCAGCGCCCGCAACAGCACGTCCACGATGCGTTGCGAGGTCTCAACATTTCCCGCAGCCACAGCCGCCGGAGGCTTCGCATTCACCACGCTTCCGCTGGGAGCGCGCACTTCGATGGGTTCCATCAAGCCGGCGCAGGCGGGCACCTCCTCTCCGAGCAGGCAGCGAAAAACGTAGAAGACGGCGGAAATTGTAATCGCCATGACCGCGTTGACGCTTCCCCGGCAGGCAGGAGAGCTGCCGGCAAAATCTACGGTGGCTTGGCCGCGCCTTACGCGGATCGACACGCGCAGCGGCACAGGGTTATCGCTGAACCCGTCGTCGTCCAGGAAATCCTCGGCGGCGTATGTCCCATCGGGAATTTGTCGGAGGGCTTGCCGCATCAGTCGCGCCGAGTAGGCTTGTAGGGCCTCGAGGCAGAAGCTGATCTTCGGGACGCCGTACCCTTCGAGCAACTCGATCAAGCGGCGCTCTCCCAGCCGGCAGGCGGCCACCTGAGCCATCAGGTCGCCCTCGCGCTCGCCAGGTGTGCGCACATTGGCGAGCAGCAAAGTCAGCACATCGCGCTGAACGACTCCTTCCCGGACCAGCGCCACCGGCGGAATCCGCAAGCCTTCCTGGTAAATGTCCTCGCTCAAGCCCATCGAGGCTGGCTGTGCGCCGCCGATATCGGAGTGGTGGGCGCGATTGGCGACGTAAAAGACAGGCTGCCGCTTCCGCCGCGGATTAGCACTGGTCTTGTAGGGTGGCACGACGGGCATCACCAGTGTTATGTCGGGCAGATGAGTGCCGCCGGCGTAGGGATCGTTGAGCATGGCGATGTCGCCCGGCGCGAGTTCGAGGGCTTCCAGGGCTGCCGCAACGGACATGGGCATGGAGCCCAGATGAACCGGCATGTGGTCGCCCATCGCTGCCACGCGGCCCTTGCCGTCAAACACCGCACAGGAATAGTCCCGGCGCTCCTTTATGTTCGGCGAAAAGGCGGACCGGCGCAGTGCGGCCCCCATCTCCTCAGCTACCGAGTGAAAGAGGTTCTTGAAGATCTCGAGTTCTGCTGCGTCGACGCGCATCATTGTGAACAGTGACAAGCCGTCTGCCCCGAAGGGGCAGCCCATGAGTAGTCCCGCAGTCGCGGGATGAAACCCACGGAAATAAGGCGGAAACACCTACCGGCCCTGAAGGGGCCGGACTGCGGTTTGGTCAACCCCGCTGGGGTTGGCGTAATTCGCTCGGCTATCCTATCCGCAGTCCCGCGAGGCGGGACTGCGGCTACTCACGTGAGGCCCCTTCGGGGCCTGCGAGGGTCATTTTTCGTTCTCCGCTGGGGAGAGAGTAAGATTCAAATACTCATCCACGTAACACTCGAAGTCCGGGGGAACCACCGTGGTGGAACTGTACTCGACGATCACGGCTGGGCCCTGGAGTCTCGCTCCCGGCTCAAGATATTCTCGGTCGTAAACTGGGGTCTGGAGCGGCTTTCCGCCGAACCAGACGGCTTTGGTCTTGAGTAGGGCAGCTTGCGTGAGGCGGTGCGCCTTGCGTGCGGAAGGACGCAGGCGCGGCTTTGGCATGCTGATCACGAGCCTTGACCTCAAGTTGACGATCTCCATGGTCCGGCCGACATGCGCATAACCATAGGCTTTTTCGTGTGCCTGGTGGAACAACCGGCGAAAATCTCTCCTAAGAGGCACCGAGAGTTCGTAGGACTGGCCTGCATAGCGGAGATCCAGTCGCCGCTCCGCGCGTGCTAGTTCGGCCGGAAATCCTTCGTGCTGAAGTTCGGCTCGCGACACGCGCTCGAGAATTGCGAAACGCTTTGCGAGGTCGCGCCAGAACTCTGCCAAGCGCTGCGAAGATTGTCTCCCTTCCTCGGGCACAGACAAGAGAACAGACCGGACGGAATCCCTGATGACGTCAGACAGCAGGATTCCAAGAGCTGAGAATGCGCCAGGGTTCTGAGGCACTACCACTTTGGGCAGCCGCAGCGAGCGCGCCAAGTCTGCGGCGTGCAATCCCCCACCGCCACCGAAGCAGATGAGAGCAAACTCTCTTGGGTCGTGGCCGCGTTCCACAGAGATTACCCGCAGAGCTTTTTCCATGGTGGCGTTGGAGACCGCCACGATGCCGGCGGCGAGTTCCGGCACAGTCTTAAAGCCAGTCCTTCGCGAATGGCGATGCAGGAAGTCGGCAAACCCCCGTTCTGCGGCGCGGAGGTCGAGCTGGAACTCACCACCCAGGAAGTGGTCCGGGTCAAGACGGCCAAGCAACAAGTTGGCATCCGTCACGGTGGGTTGGGCGCCGCCGCCCCTGTAGCAGATAGGACCGGGTTTTGCGCCGGCGCTCTGCGGGCCGACGCGCAAGGCGCCGCCTGCGTCCAGGCGCGTCAGCGACCCGCCACCGGCGCCCACCGAATGAACGTCCAGGACGGGAACAGCCACCGGCAAGCCGCCCACGGAGGTTTCATGGGTGGTGCGAGGCTGGCCGTCGATCAGGCATACATCAGTGGAGGTGCCGCCCATGTCGAAGCTTATGGCGCGCGAAATCCCAAGCTGCCGGGTAAGCCACGTGGACGCCACAACGCCCCCGGCGGGTCCGGAGAGGATAGTCCGCACTGGCTCACGCGCCGCTCGCGCCGCCGTCGTAATGCCCCCGCTCGATTGCATCACGTAGACCCGGCCGGCGGCGTCGCCGTAAGGTAGGGGCGAGCGGCGCTCGCCCCAGGGCCGAACGCCGTTCGGCCCTACAAGACTGTTGGAGGATGTCGCACGCTTCCCGATGTCCTCCCCGACGCCGCGTTCGAGCCGCTTGAGGTATTCCCCCATTCTAGGGGCTAGGAAGGCGTTTATTACGACCGTGGCCAGCCGTTCGTATTCGCGGAACTCGGGGAGAATCTCGTGGGATACGGAGATGGGCAATTGCAACTCTTTCAGCGCTTGCGCCACCACTCTTTCGTTCGCGGGATTGAGATACGAAAAGAGGAAACAAACAGCAATCGACTCGGCACGCAAGCCTTTGAGCTTACTTGTCAGCCTTGCGATTCCGGCTGCTGAAGGCCTCTGAAGAATCGTGCCGTCCGCGGCAGTTCTTTCCCTGACGCCAAACCTCAGAGCTCGCGAGACAAGGGGTGGAGCCTGCCGGGCGTCGAGGTCGTAAAGCCGTGGGCGCGCCTGCCGGCCGATCTCGATGAGGTCCTCGAACCCTGCGGTGGTGACAAGCGCCACGCGTGCGCCGCGCCGCTCGAGCAGGCTGTTCGTGCCCACCGTGGTGCCGTGAATGATCTCGAGCGGGCCAGCGGGTTGAAATGACTCGGCCAGCCGGCGGACGCCCTCCAGAATGCCACGCGATGCGTCCTCCGGCGTGGAAAAGACCTTGAGGATCTTAACTTTGCCTCGCTCGAGGACTACGCAGTCCGTGAATGTCCCGCCTGTGTCAACACCGAAGCGCATAAGAAGAGTCATTTTACAGGATTCAGGAGTCAGGAGTCAGGATTCAGGAAGTCAAAAGAAGAACCGATGGCTCCATAGCGAAGGACGCGAGTGAGACTCCCCTCCCCTCCTCACCTGAGGAGGGGGTCAGGGGGTGGTGGTGATCACTAAGGTCTTCGCCGGGTCGCCCACATTGTTGCGTCAATTGCGAACCAGACGACTAGGTGGCAGGTGGGATCAGGATGCAATCCCCACATACCGCTCCGGTCTCCTGACTCCTGACTCCTGAATCCTGAATCCTCCTGCTACGTCCCGAGTGGAAGCGCGGCATGCGCTGTAAGGGTCGCATCCGCAAGTTGTCCGGCTTTCAGCTTGTAGTATCCCGCCGCGGCAATCATCGCGGCGTTGTCGGTAGATAAGGCGGGGGAAGGGAAGAAGACACGAAATCCTTGTCCCCTGGAAGTTTCGAGGAAGCGAGCGCGCAGAAGGGAATTGCAGGCGACTCCCCCGGAAACAAAAACCGAGTCAACTCGCGAGGCGTCCGCCGCAGCCAGGGTGCGCTCGAGGAGGTCGCGGACCACGGCGTTTTGGAAGCTGGCGATGAGGTCAAGTGTCTGGGGCGAGCAATGAGCGCGCAGTTCGTCTGCACGGGCGCTTTCGCTGGTTTTGCGCCAGGCGCGTCGCTGCTCGGCCTCGACGGCGAGCGGGGTGCCGCGGACGCGGTAGAGGACAGCGGTCTTGAGCCCTGAGAAGCTGAAGTCCAGCGGGTTGCCCTTCATCTTGATGCGGCCGAAATCGACCGCTTCAGGATCCCCCGAGCGAGCCAGTTGGTCGATGACCGGTCCGCCGGGATAGCCCAGTGCCAGCAGTTTCGCGACCTTGTCGAAAGCTTCCCCGGCTGCGTCATCACGTGTATGTCCTAGCCGCTTGTAATTGAAGACAGGATGGGAATTGGCCGGATGGCGACCATCCTCAACCAGGAACAGGCTCGTGTGACCGCCGGAGACGACCAGGGTAACGGACGGGAGGTTTGCTTCCTCGACCGGGTCCCCTGTAAGGCGTGCCATTTTGTTTTCGAGCAGAACGGCGTGGATGTGACCCTCCAGGTGGTTCACGCCCACCAGGGGTTTCGCCAGCGCGAGGGCAAGGGCTTTGCCATAGACCAGGCCGACCAGGAGCGACCCGACCAAGCCTGGTCCCTCCGTTACCGCGACGCCTTCCACATCCCGTATTCCGACTCGCGCGCGCTGGCAGGCCTCGTCGACGACTGGCTCGATCTTGCGCAGATGCTCGCGTGAAGCCAGTTCGGGAACAACCCCACCATACTTTTCGTGAGTGGGGATTTGCGAGGCGACCACACTCGAGAGAATCTTCGCGCCATCCGCCACGATGGCTGCCGCGGTCTCGTCGCAACTGGATTCGATGCCAAGAACTAACATGACGAACTCCGAACAGTAAATGCTAGCATAGGTGCGAGAGAACCGAGGAGTCCACAGTCGAGAGTCGAAGGTCGAAGGTGTTGTCCGAAATCAATGGGCACCCGGGAGGCGGGTTGACCCCGAGGGCGCTGGCTAGACAGTTGACCGGCAACCTGACACCCGGCACCTGACACCTGGCACCTGAATCCCGAATCCTTGCGTTGACGCGACTCAGACTGTGGCGCTACACTGTGCCCATTGCGAAGCTTGCTCATCGTGCGAGAGGCTGAGGTGCTCATGAAGATTCGTAAAGCGGTTCTGCCTGTTGCCGGTCTTGGCACGCGGTTCCTGCCGGCCACCAAAGCGCAGCCCAAGGAAATGCTCCCCATCGTGGATAAGCCTCTGGTGCAGTATGCGGTTGAAGAAGTTGCCGCTTCCGGTATCCCGATGGTGATATTCGTAACGGGGCGGGGGAAGACGGCCATCGAGAACCATTTTGACTTGTCGGCGGAGCTCGAGCAGGAGTTGGCCGGAAGAGGGAAGGAAGAACTTCGGGAGCAGTTGCGCTCGATTTCAGGGCTGTTGCGCTTTGTGTATGTTCGCCAGCAGATCCCACGCGGCCTGGGCCATGCGATTCTCACCGCGTGCGACGTGGTTGACGAAGAGCCATTTGCTGTCCTGCTCTCCGATGATGTGATAGTTAACCCGGTGCCTTGCCTGAAGCAAATGTTGGAGGTCTTTGAGCGTTACGGCAGAAGCGTCATCGCCATACAGAAAGTGGAGCGCAAAGCGGTGGGCAGTTACGGCATCATTCGCGGCCAGCTTGTAGCGGACCCTCAATGGCACGGGCGGCTCTACCGAATCGAGGACATGGTGGAAAAGCCGAGTCCTCGCGAGGCGCCTTCGAATCTGGCGGTCATAGGCCGATACATCCTCACCCCCACCATTTTTCATGAGCTTGCGGCCACGACGCCTGGTGCGGGAGGCGAGATCCAACTGACGGATGGGCTGCGGCGCTTGCTCGAAAAGGAACCGGTCTACGGCTATGTGTTTGAAGGAAAGCGCTACGATGCCGGTGATAAGCTGGGCTTTCTTCAAGCCACGGTGGAGCTGGCGCTCGAGCGGCCAGACCTTGGAAGCGCCTTCCGTAAATACCTCAAGTCACTTAAGCTCTGAAAGAGGAGTCAGGAGGGGGTAGGTAGTAGGTGGTAGGTGGGGACAGAACGCAATGCGCGCGGGCCGCCCACTGACTCCTGAATCCCGCTCGTCAATGGCTCTTTTCAGCGACGGGCTTATCTTTGGATGTCTTGGCGGGGAGAACTTCCTTCTTAGCGCCTTCAGGGCCTTTTTCTTTGCCCCCATTACCAGAGCTTGCGGCGCTGTTCGCAGTGGCGGTGGAGGGTTTCCGGGCATAATCCGTCACATACCAGCCCTTCCCCTTGAACTGGATGGCAGACCGAGACACGAGCTGCTTTAGCTTGCCTCCACATTTCTCACACTTGGTCAGTGGAGGATCGGAAAACCTCCGGATTTTCTCGGTGCGCTGTCCACACTGCGTACACGCGTATTCGTAAAGCGGCAATTTAACCTCCTTGCAAAAACTCCTACTAATAATTATATAGGCCAGCTTCTCCGGCGTCAAAACGTGAATGTCGCGGTTATGTCCTAACTCTCCGTTGTCTTTGCCTGAGCTAGTTGATACACTTGAAGTCGTAATTGACCCTTGACGCCTATGCCGCGACGATCTATTTCGGCCAAGCCAGGACTTATGGACCCTCTGGAGGATTCCACGAACGGTTCTAAGGGCAGGCTCTTTGTTGTTGGGACACCCATTGGAAATCTGGAGGACATTACGCTGCGTGCTATCCGTATCCTCAAGGAAGTGGACTTGATTGCGTGCGAGGACACGCGGCGGACGCAGGAATTGCTCAACCACTATCAGATCCGAACTCCTACCATAAGTTACCATGAGCACAATGAGATGACCCGCGCGCCGGAACTCGTCATCAAGTTGGAAGAGGGAAATAACATAGCTCTGGTGAGCGACGCGGGGATGCCCGTGGTGTCCGATCCGGGATTCCGCTTGGTGCACCTGGCAGTCCGCCACAACATCCCCGTGGTCCCTGTTCCCGGCGCCTCGGCTTTTGTGGCGGCGCTGGCTGCGTCGGGCATGCCCGTGGACAATTTCAGGTTTCTCGGGTTCCTGCCCAGCAAGAAAGCGGCGCGCAGGAAGGCCTTGGAAGAACTAAAAACAGCAACCAAGACTCTGGTCTTCTATGAGGCGCCGCATCGCGTCCTCGAGATGCTGAGGGATGTACGGGATATTCTGGGGGACCGCGAAGTGGTCTTGGCGCGCGAAGTGACCAAGGTCCACGAAGAGTTCTTGCGTGGTACGGTGTCCGGATTGTTAGACCGCGCGAAAGGCAAGACGATGAGGGGGGAAATAACCCTCCTGGTTGGGACCGCCTCCGCGTCGGGGGATACTCGTCCTGCGAATTCGCTTATTAGACGGGAGATCGAGAAGTTGATGGCCGAACGCGGGCTCGACGAGCGCGCGGCGCTCAAAGCCGCCGCCAAGGCCCGAGGCATCTCTCGCAGTGAGGCGTATCGCCTATGGCAAATGGAAAAGACCAAGCGAACCTAGCGGGTCGCTGAGAAAGAAAAGTGACGGGTGACCCGTGGCGGCGGGTTCGTCTGCCGCAAACCCGCTGCCCCTCGATACCTCGAAGCCTTTATTCTGACTCTTGACTTCTTCTCTCCCAACGACATACTGACGGGGATTTCTCACCGCGGAAGGGAAGGGCTTTAGCCCCGCCGTTACGTGACCTTCCTGATTATTCCAGTCTCTCGCGACCCGCGCAGCTTGCGGCTGGTCGCCGCGGCGACCGCGGGGCGCGAGACGGACAGAAAATTGGAGCTGGCTTTTTCGGCGGGGCTGAAGCCCCGCCCTTCCGGCGGCTCGAGGAAAGTGGTTTAGCCCGGTGAGAAATCCGGACTAATAGCTTTCTTGAGCATCCTGCTAAGGAGTCTCGGCGCTGTAAGTGGTCAGGGTGGCGCCGATGAACCGGAGGCTAACGCGGTACGAGTCAGCTTCTTTAAGAATGCGGACGACAGCCGCCGTCGAAAAGAAGTCCGTTGGCCCTTCTCCGGGGTGCCTTGGCCCGCGGCCGGGGATTACTAGCGTCACCGTGGCAAGAGGTTTCAATTCTCGTTCGGTCAGGAAAGAAAGGCCTCGCCGGCTAACTTCCACGGTCACCGTTGACTCCTCAAATTCCGTTCCCTGTGCATCGACCCCACAGACCCGGATGGGCATCGCGGTTTTCAGCCGCCTCTGAGCCCGTCGTTCACTTCCAGCCGGTCTTTCTGAGTTGTCCATTGGCGGGTAGAGCCTCCCTGGAGTTCAAGAGGCGACCTCCTCCGGCTCGGTCACTGCTGAAACGCATGGGCTGAAGAACTGGTCGACTCGATCCAGGACTTCGCCAGCAGCACGCGCGCTTTGGATCGACCTGCGGAGTTCTGCCCCCTTGCACACTCCCTGTGTGAACCAGCTTGCGAACTGTTTCATCTTGCCTACCGCGCCGGGAACCTCTTCGGTCACCAACATTTGATAATAGGAACGGATCAACTGGTAGCGGTCAGCCTCGGTCGGCTGCGTGAATGTCCCGTTTCGGAAGAAATCCGAAAGCTGGCGGAATATCCATGGATTGGAGGCGGCGGCGCGCCCGATCATCACGGCATCGCAGCCCGTCTGCTGGTAAAGGGCAAGGGCGTCCGGCGGTGTCACCACGTCGCCGTTGCCGATTACCGGGATGCGCACCCGGGACTTCACCTCTTGGATAATCTGCCATCGAGCACGCCCGCTGAACCCTTGCAGGCGCGTCCGAGGATGAACGCTCAGCGCCTCAACGCCGCACTCCTCAGCCATGCGTGCCACTTGAAGTGCCACGATCTCCGCCTCACTCCAGCCGGAGCGGAACTTTATGGTAAAGGGAATCCGTACCGCGGCGCGAATCTTTCGCAGGATCTTCTCGAGCAACGGGAGGTCGCGAAGCAAGCCTGAGCCGCCGCACTTTACGACCTTCTTGGCCGGGCAGCCCAGGTTCAGGTCGACCAGGTTGAAGCCTAGCTCTTCGATCACGCGGGCCGCCTCCGCCAGGTGGTCAGGATCGGCGCCAAAAAGCTGCGCGGAAATCGGTCTTTCTTCCTCGGTGTAATACAAGTAGCGCTTCGAGCGCAGGTTTTGACGAAGCATTCCTTCGCTGGACACGAACTCCGTCATAATCAGTCCGCATCCACCCAATCGTTTGATGAAACGGCGGAACACAGTGTCGGTAATGCCGGCCATCGGCGCCAGGATATGGGCCGGCCGGATCACCACATCACGAATTCGCAGTTCTTCGAATAGCATGGAGCTCAGGATTCAGGAGTCAGGATTCAGGATTCAGGCAATAACCAATCAGGATTCAGGACTCAGGCAAAATCTAGAATCTAAAATCTAGAATCTAGAATCTAGAATCTAAAATCCCAGACCATCAGATTTCGGGCTTCAGGCAGAATCCAAAATCCAAAATCTAAAATCTAAAATCAATCTGTGCTGCGTCGGCAATCGCGAACCGCACTCTCCCCTCGGCCACGAGTTCGCTTGCGTGGTAGATGGCTCCGTGGAGTTCACCCAGACGCTCGCCGATTCTTATCACCTCCGCCTCCACACGGAGAGTATCGCCGGGCTCAACTGGCTTGATAAGTTGTGCCGAGGGAATTTGCAGAATCACGGCCACTTTTCCGGCCATCTCGGGTCGCTCCATGACCAAGATTGCTCCAAGCTGGGTGACCAATTCCAACAGTATCCCGACCGAAATGATCGGGGAAGCCGGAAGGTAACCGCGCGGGGCCGCGTCGTCCACCGAAAAGCGTTTGGTGGCCGCGATTCGCTGGCCCGGAATGAATTCAGTTACTTGATCGACGAACAAAAAGGGGTAACGATGAGGAAGGATTCTGAGGATGTCAGATGGTGACGCCAGGTTGCTCACGGTTTTTCCGCATCGGGACCATTCGAGGAGGCGGGCGAGCCTCTCTCGATCTTCAAGAGTTCCCTTCGCAGCGCCGGGTTGCGGGCTGTCCAATCGCCGGGACGGTCCTGGTCAGTCGCATACTGGGCGCGCATCGCTTCCAGTTTGGAATCCATCTCGTCGAGGAAGTGGACGACGAGAGCTTCAGGAAACACAGGCTCTTTCGGCGACCCGAACTCCACTTTACCGTGGTGGGAAAGGATAATGTGCTCGATCTGGCCCTTTAACTCCGCGGGGAAGCCGGGAATCTGACGCATTTTCTCCTGCACCATTTCGAGGCCTATCGAAATGTGGCCCAGCAACTGTCCCCGTGTGGAATACCGGAAGCCGCGAGAGAAACTCAGCTCCTCAATTTTTCCAACGTCATGCAGCACCAGCCCGGCCAGCAGCAGGTCGCGGCGCAGGAACTCGTAGTGGTCGCAAACCTGGTCGCCGAGTTGTACCAGCGACAAAACATGCTCGAGCAGGCCACCCAGAAAAGCATGGTGATAACTCATCGCGGCGGGGGCCCTCTTGTACTTCTCTGCGATCGAGGGGTCTTCCATGATGGTAAGTAATAGCATTCGCAAAGGTCCCTCGGGCACCCGGCGCAGGCGGTCTAGCAGTGTGACGTACATTTCCTCAGGGTCTCGGCGTGAATGCGGAAGGTAGTCGAAAAGGTCCACCTCGTCGGGAGAGCACCTGGAAATCTTGCGCACCCGAATCTGTAGAGTCCCCTGATAGTCCTCGACAACCCCGTCCACCGCCACGATATCCTCGACCTCGAAATCCAGCGCATGCCGATCACAGTCCCACAGTTTGGCGCGCACAACCCCGCTGGCGTCGCGCAGGTCCAAGTCAAGGTACGCGCTGCCCGTGCGGGCGATTTTCCGTTCGCGGGCTTGAACTAGGAAGGTGGTTCGAACCTGGGCGTCCGGGCTGAGGTCGGTTACGAAGCGCTCCTTCATTGCCCTTTATTTGCCAGTTGGGTTTCGCTCGGTCGTTCTTCGCCCGTGTCAACGTATCCGGGGGCCTTGTAGATATAGCTTTCTTTGCGGAGTCGTTTCAGGTATTCCCGCAAATCCGGCTGCATTCTCTGGTCGTAAAGGACTTCGTTGACGCGTTGTTCGACTTCTTCAAATTTGGGAATACCGGCGCTGTATCGTTCCTGGACCTTGAGAATGATATACCCGTATTTTGTCTGGATAGGGTTGCTAAATTCATTGACGTCTAACTTAGCAACCACGGCAGCGATATCCGGCGCTAGCGATGCTTCCTTCATGAATCCCACGTCGCCACCTTGCTCAGCGCTTGGCCCGTCGGAGTGCTTTTTCGCAACCTCCGCAAAACGTTGGCCGGCCTTCAATTCGGCGAGGGCGTCGTTCGCGCTCTTCTCGGCTTCTTCCGGCTTTCGTTTTTCAGTGGAGATGAGAATCTGTCCGAGGCGCACCATGCCAGGAGATTCAAATTCCTTCTTGTGGGTTTCGTAGAATTTCCTTGCGTCGTTGCGCGACAACTGAATCCGGGAGCCTACCTCGCGGCCGATGACTTCTCGCATCAACAGGTTGCGGCGGATCTGGTCTTTAAAGTCCTCGTAATTCAATCCTTGCTTTTCCACATCTGTTTCCAGTTCCTCGAGGGTTGCCAAGTTGTTCTTCTTGCGAATGTCGTCGAGCTGCTTGACTACGTCCGTCTCGACGTTGATATCGAGGTCTTTGGCCTTCTGGACCATGAGGGATTGGTCGATCAGATCGCGTAAAAGGTTCTTGCTTTGTTCTTTGAATTGGGCCTCGAGTTCGGCGCCCGAGTATTCCTGGGCGAGTTGCTGGCGGAGTTTCTCTTGCTCCTGTTCGTACGCCCGTTGGGTGATGATCTCATTGTTGACGCGCGCAATGATGCGCTCAACTATCTTTGCGCCCTGTAGGGTCAGGCAAGCGACGCCCGTTGCCAGCGCCACTCCTGCCAGTAAAGCCCATCTTCGTCTGCTCATTTCCTTTAACCCTCGCCAAACCCGAAGTCCCTTTAATCCTTCGATAGCGACGCGCATGCCGGAGTTGTTTCCCCCAAACACTCGACCCTATCGAGCCTTAGTCATCTTAATGCTAGGTTTGCAATTCCTGCAAGACATTTTGGATTTCCTGCAAAGTATTCTCTCCGAGGTTGCGCAACCTGAAACGCAAGACGCCGTCAGGTCGAAGGCTCGCTTCCCGGCGTCGCCGCACGAATGTGGTTATTCTTCTGGGCTCCAGGGGAGTTTGCTCGTGAAACCGCATCCAAATATCTTCCGCCTTTCTTTCAATGGATTGCACTAGAAGTTGCTCGGCGGCGGATTTCAGAAGTCCATACGAGAGGAGGTTTGAAACTGAGGGAGGAATGGGCCCATAACGGTCGGTGAGCTCGGCTTCGAGTTCCGCACGCGCTTCGGGGGTTGCTAGGCTGGAAATCCGCTTATACAGGCGCAGGCGCTGGCTCTCGTCGGCGACGTAGCTGTCGGGAATTTTGATATCAAGTCCCAGGTTAAGTGTGGTGCGGACCTCAATCTTCTGTGGGGCGCCTTTCAGTCCTTCCACGGTTTGTTCGAGCATCTTCAGATAGAGGTCGATGCCGATGGCATTCAAATGTCCATGCTGTTCGGCGCCCAAGAGGTTGCCCGCACCGCGCAATTCGAGGTCCAAGGCCGCGAGGCGGAAGCCGGCGCCCAGCTCCGAGAACTCTTTCAGCGCCGCCAGCCGCCGGCGAGCCGTAGGGGTCAATGTTTCCTCGGCGGCCACTAGGAAGTAAGCATAGGCGCGGCGGCTCGACCGCCCCACCCGGCCGCGAAGCTGGTAAAGATCGGCTAAGCCAAAGCGCTCCGCGTGATTGACAATGATGGTGTTGGCGCGGGGGATGTCGAGGCCGTTTTCAATCAGCGCCGTCGCCACCAGGACGTCGTACTCGGCCTGCATGAACTTGAGCATGACCCTTTCGAGCTCTTTCTCTTCCATTTGCCCGTGCGCCACACCGATCCGCGCGCTAGGCGCCAGACGTTGCACGATCGCGGCTATGCTGAAGATTGACTCCACACGGTTGTGGACCAAAAAGACCTGGCCCTCCCGTTGCATCTCTTGCAGGATGGCGGACTGAATTAGGCTCTGGTTGAAGGGCGCTACCGTGGTTTGAATGGCCAGCCGGCCTCGCGGCGGAGTCTCGATGATGGAGAGGTCGCGCAATCCGCCCACCGACATGTGCAGTGTGCGGGGGATGGGTGTGGCGGACATCGCCAGCACGTCCACCCCCGCCTTGAGTTTCCTCAGCTTCTCCTTCGCCGCCACTCCGAACCGCTGCTCCTCATCGACGATCAGTAACCCAAGGTCGCGGAAGTGCACGTCTTTCGAAAGCAGGCGGTGAGTTCCGATCAGGACATCCACCTTGCCGGCCTCGGCCTCGGCCACGATCTTTTTCTGTTCGGCGGGTAGCCGGAAACGGCTGAGCATTTCCACGCGCATGGGGAAGGCGGCCATCCGCTGCCGAAAGGTTGTGTAGTGCTGGAACGCGAGGACGGTGGTGGGCGCCAGCACCACGACTTGCCGCCCATCCTGGATGACTTTAAAGGCAGCGCGCATGGCCAGTTCGGTTTTTCCATAGCCCACGTCGCCGCAGAGGACCCGATCCATGGGTTCGGGGCTTTCCAAGTCTTGCTTGATGTCTGCCAGGGCTTTCAACTGGTCGGGGGTTTCCTCGAATTCAAAGGCGTCTTCGAACTCTTTCTGCCAGGGAGTGTCAGGGCTGGTGGGTGTGCCGCCGCACATCTTCCGTTCGGCGTACAACTGCAGGAGTTCTTGCGCCATGTCGCGCAGGGCCCGCTTGACGCGTTTCTTGGTGCGCTCCCAACCGGATCCTCCCAGCCGATCGAGAACGGGTTTGACGCCGTCGCCGCTGGACCGGTACTTCTCCACCAAATCCAAGCGCTCGAGGGGAACGTACAGCTTGGCCTCATCCTGATACGTCAGCAGCATGAAGTCGCGCAAAGACCCGCTGACACTGAGTTGGCGCAGCCCTTGATAGATCCCCACTCCGTGGTCAACATGGACCACGTAATCGCCCACCTTGAGATCGCCCAGGCCCGAAATGAAGGCTAGAGTCCCGGAGTGCTCGCGGCGACGGGAAGCCCAGTCGAATCCTCCAAACAGGTCACTGTCTGCCAGCCACATTTCTTCCAAATCGGGGATGACGAACCCCTCGGAAAGATCGCCGCGGGCCATGAGTGCCACACCGGCAGTCCTGCCGAGTTCCCCACCATGGCGTGGCTCAGCGGAGATGCTCGCTTGAGTCGCGGTGCTGAAGGGAATCTCGTATTCGGTGAGAATTCCGCGCAGCCGTTCCGCCTTCCCGCTGGTAGGAACAACAAGGACCACGGACATGCCTTGCCCTAAATTGCTTCGCAAGCTATCCACTAAACCCTTAACTCCGGCATGGAATTTCGGGGAGGGTTGGGTGAGAAGAACCAGCTCGGGATTGGGTAGGGGAGGGCTCTGCCCTCCCGCGAAGTAGCGCCGACCTTCAGGTCGGCACGCCCCCTGAGCGGGAAATTCGCGGGCGGGAGTGCTCTGTTCTCCCTCGTCGTGTTCTTCGTGGCGCCGACCTTCAGGCCGGCACTCCTCCGGAGCGGGAGTTGCTTCCGTGGTGTTCTCCTGGTTTCCGGTAGCGTGTTCGGGTCGTGCGAAGTAGCCCTCGCCGGCAAGTCCCTGACTTCTCGACTCTCGACTCTCGACTCCTCGACTCAAGGAGAGTTCTTTGAGATAGAGTTGTGGCATTGCCCACATGCTCTGTAGGAACTCTTGCTCGGTGAGGAAGATATCCTCGGGCCTAGGGCGAGGCGGAATGACGTCGCGGACCTCGTCAAAACCCGACGCCAACCCTTCCAGGAATCGCTTCAATTGCGCGTTGCGGTCCAGGGGCTCGTCCCAGAGCACTACGGGGTTGTCAAATAACGCGAACAGGCTGTTGGGGTGGGGTTCAACCAGAGGGGCGAAAAACTCCCATCCCGGGAATGGATTTGCGTACTCGCTCGCCCACTCGGGTTCGAGTTCAACTGGAGGGTTTGTTTGGGCCCCCGCCAGTCGCCGTGGAATGGCCCGTTTCTCAAGAGCGCGGATTAGCTTCTCGAAGAGTTGGCGGGAGCGTCTTATTTCCGAAAGCGGAAGAAGCAAAGCTGCCGGAACGGGCTTTCGCGAGCGCTGCGTATCGGGGTCAAACTCACGCAGGGATTCAATCTGATCCCCGGAGAATTCAAGGCGGAAGGGCCATTCAGCCTCGGGAGGAAAAATATCCACGATTCCCCCCCGCACTGAGAATTGGCCCACATCGGAGACTGGTTCTCCCCGTTCGTATCCCACTCCGCCGAGGTGTTCCATTAGATCGTCGAGGTCCAGTTCATCGCCGACTTTGAGTTCGAGCGCAAGGGAAGAGTAGAGGGCTCGCTCCCGGAAGCGCCCCGGCGCTGCTGCCACCGGGACGTACAACACGCGCGTCCGCCCTCGCGCCACGTTCCACAGGGTCACCGCCCTTTGTTCGAGAATCTCGGCGTGTGGGGAACGACCTTCGTAGGGAGAGCAGTCCAGTGCCGGGAGCGTCAGTACGGCCGGGCTGGAGAGTGGCTCGAGCCAGGCACAAAATGTTGAGGTTGTGCGCTGGAGATGGGCTGCGGTCTCGTTATCCGAAGTCAGGACAACCACCGGGCGAGACAGTTTGTGGGCAACTCCCGCCACCACCAGGGCCTTGGTGGAGCTTGTCAAGCCGGAAATAGTCACCGGCGACCGTGCTGCGGATGAGTCAGCAGTCAGGGCTCGTAAGGCGCTGCGAAAAGCAGCGTGCTCGAGAATGGGATGCAGAAGCGACTGCAAATTAGGCATTGAGGTGAAGGACGTCAGTTGTCAGTGGTCAGTAGTCAGTGGTCAGTTGTCCGTTGAAACAAGGGGGCCAGGCAATTCTGAATTCTGAATTTTGAATCTGAATTGCCCTCTTTCTTCTGCCCACTGCCGACTGCTTACTGCCTACCTTCTGTCTTCTGAGTCCTGACTCCTGAATCCTGAATCCTGAATCCTGACTCCTGACTCCTGCTTGTGACTGCCCTTAAGGCTGCTTGGATGAGCGACGATGTCGAAAAGCCCTCGACGACGGGAATTGAAACCACAAGCCCACCCGCCGCCTCCACTTCGGCCCGGCCGACAATGGCGTCCGGCCCCCAATCACCACCTTTCACAAGTACCTGTGGCAGCATGCGGGCGATGACGGCTTGCGGGGTGAGGTCATCAAAAATCGTCACATAATCGACTGCTTTGAGCGCCGCCAGGATTTCAGCGCGCTCTGCTTCAGGTTGAATGGCGCGCTCAGGCCCCTTTAGCGTGCGCGTGCTGCGGTCACTATTCATTGCCACAATTAGCACGTCCCCCAGCTTCCTGGCCTCAGCCAGATACCGCGTGTGACCAGGATGAAGCAGGTCAAAACACCCATTGGTGAAAACCACGCGTTTACCGCGCCGCTTCAAGTCTTCCACGACCTCAAACGCCCGCTCCGAGGTCAGGATTTTCTCAACACCCATAACAAGCTCCAGCCCCTACCAAAAAAGATCAGCCACCTCACTCGGCGTGTTTCCACTGAGTATTCTAACACGCAAGGTACGGGACGTTCTTGAGGGCACCGGCGGGTGGCAGGTCTTCGTCCCGCAGTCCCCAGCCCCCAGTCCCTAGCCCCTAGCCCCTGTTCTTCAGCCCCACCTACCACCTACGACCTACCACCTACGAGGCACTAACTACCTTTAGTTTCATCAACATTCCCGGTCTCAACGCGTAACTACCTGTGTTTTCTACAACATTCCCGCTTAACTCTGTCCCGTGGAACGCCGACCCTTTGTTTTCATAGACATTCCAGCTTCGTTCCTTCAAATTTAAACAATTCTTCTTGTCTTTCGCTTCCGTGTGCGGACTTGTTGTCCACCTGAAACATGGAAATTTTCCGACCTTTTGGCCCCGCTTGGGACCACTTTCGAGAGCGGACTGGGGGATCGGGGTAGCATCGCAACCATATGTTCCCAGGAGGCCATGACCGCCTCCCTAGCTTCAACTCAGTACCCTAGCCTATCTTCTTCCACTTGTCAACTGACGGGGTGCCCGCTTTAGTCTATGGAAGGGGGTGGGGTCGAGGTTTGCCCCGTCATTTCTTGAAACGACAGCACTACCCAAGCCGCGTGGGATTTTGCGCGCCATGAGACAGCGTGCTATTCTCGAAGGCTTAAGAACTTGTTGAAACGCGCGCGGCGCGGCGCCGGAGGAGCGACGAACAAAACAATTTCCCTGTTCTCTTTGTACCGCCCTTTGCGGCGGGGTTAAAACCCCGCCCTTCCGACGTGCTCGAACAGTCCTTCCAACAAGCTGCTACACCGGCGCAACTATGAAAGCGACGCACACGGTCATCATCGGAGGCGGGCCAGCCGGAGCGATGGCTGCGGAATTGATCGCCCGCGGTGGAGGGCGCGTCACGGTCTTGGAGGAAAAGGTAGGCTGGGAAAAACCTTGTGGAGGTGGAGTGACCCACAAGGCCTTACTACGTTATCCCTTCTTGTTGCCGGCGACCGCCGAAGCGAAGCCCGTCCAGGAGGTTGAGTTTCTGGCTGGCAATAATGCCTCGCTCCGGTTCCAGTTACGCCAGCCCCTCGCCATCTATTCCCGATGCACTCTGAATGGATTGCTACTTCGCCGCGCCGTGGTGGCGGGAGCGGAGGTTGTAGAAGATCGGATCCGTGATTTCCGGCGCTCGGGCTCCGGCTGGGAATTGCAAGGCAAAAAGGGCCATTACGGGGCGAATTATCTCATCCTGGCGGCAGGGGCGCGGACTCGGCTTCGGTCCCTTTTGACGGAGGATTTTGGACCCCACGATTTCATGCTCACCTTTGGCTATTACGTGCCTGGTCGGGACGATTTGCTGCGCGTGCAGTTCTTCGAGGATTTTGAAGGCTATGCCTGGGCGTTTCCGCGCCCTGCTCACCTCTCCGTGGGCATCTGCGGAAAAATCGGTGAGGATAGCATGGCGGGTTTGCGGGACCGGCTTCACGGCTTCATGCGCCGCTTCGGATATTCCTTTGAGCGCGCTCAGGTTTACAGCCACTTGCTTCCCGCGCTCAGTGTGGATACATGGAGCGGCCTCCGGTTGGGCGGCCCGGGGTGGGCGCTGGCGGGAGATGCCGGCGGGCTTGTTGATCCCGTCACCGGGGAGGGAATCTATTATGCGATGCGCTCCGGCGAACTGCTCGCGGAGTCGCTGCTGGAGGGGCTGCCCGAGCTTTACCCTACGCGCGTCCAGGAGGAGTTCGGCAAAACGCTGGCGCTGGGGGCGCGGCTCGCCCGCACTTTCTATTATGGAGAATTCATGGGTGAAGCGGTCCCCACGCGCCTGGTCGAGTTCGGGGCGCGAAGCGAGAGATTCCTGGAAGTCATCCAGGAGTTGCTCGAGGGATCGCAGTCCTATTTGAGACTGGCGGCAAAGCTCTATTTGGGCCTCGCGGTGGCGCTTTGGGACATTGGTAGAGACCCTCTTCGCCAGATGTTTCACGTCGCTCCGGATCGGCTAGCAGGATGCTGAAAAACCTTTGTGAAGTCGCCAAGGCGACTCATTCCGAGCCCTTCACCGTCATTCCGATCCCGCCCTGCGGGAGAGGAATCTCGCCCTGCCCGCTCAGGGTAAACTGCGCGAGGAATCTCTCTCTGGAGACAGAGGACTTGCGAGATTCCTCGTCGTCCCGATCAGATCGGGACTCCTCGGAATGACAGGCGAGGCGGGTTTTTCAGCATCCTGCTAAGCGAGGATATCCCTTCAGGCGGGAAAAAATCTCATGCCCACTAGATCCCAGGAACTCTTTCAGAAGGCTTTGAGCCTGATGCCCGGGGGAGTGAACTCGCCCGTTCGCGCCTTTCGCGCCGTGGGAGGCGACCCTGTGTTTATTGCAGGCGGCAAAGGCTCTTCCATCGCCGACGTGGACGGCAGGAATTACATCGACTATGTCTTGTCGTGGGGACCTTTGATTCTCGGCCATTGCCACCCGGAAGTGATGGAAGCCTTGGCCAGGGTTATCGAGACCGGAACGAGCTTCGGGGCCTGCACTGCGGCCGAGGTTGAACTTGCTGAGCGCCTTCGCGAGGCTTGTCCCTCCCTCGAGCGTGTCCGGCTGGTGAACTCGGGGACAGAAGCCACACTTTCGGCCCTGCGGGTGGCGCGCGCGGCGACGGGCCGGGACAAGATTCTGAAGTTCGAAGGGTGCTACCACGGTCATGGGGACAGCTTGCTGGTGAAAGCAGGTTCAGGAGTTGCCACCCTCGGCTTGCCGGACAGCCCAGGCGTTCCTCGGGCACTGGCGGAGCTGACCGTCACCCTGCCCTTCAATGATCCGGCAGCCCTTGAGGAGGCGTTCCGAATTCATCGCAATCAGCTCGCCGCAGTCATTATTGAGCCTGTAGTGGGGAACTCCGGCTGCATACCACCGCAAGCCGGATTCCTTGAGAGGCTCCGCAAGCTGACGGCAGAGCAGGGAACTGTGCTCATTCTTGATGAAGTGATGACGGGATTTCGAGTGGCCTACGGCGGCGCGCAGGAGCTATATGGGATTCAGCCGGACCTTACCACGCTTGGAAAAATCCTCGGCGGAGGGCTGCCGGTGGGAGCCTATGGAGGGAAAGCCTCCCTGATGGATTGGGTCGCGCCGGTTGGCCCTGTTTACCAGGCTGGAACGCTCTCCGGAAATCCCTTGGCTGTCGCAGCGGGGCTCAAGACGCTAGAAATTCTGCGCCGCCCGGGTACCTACGAGCAGCTTGAGGTGATCGCCGAAAAGCTTGCCTCAGGCTTGGCCGCTGCGGCTGCGAAGGCCGGGGTGCCGCTCACCGCGAACCGTGTGGGGTCAATGTTCACTTGCTTTTTCAGCGGCGATCCGGTGGCGGATTATGCCTCCGCCAAGAGATCAGACACCGTCAAATTCGCTTGCTTCTTCCGCTCGCTCCTCGAAGGTGGTGTCTACTTCCCGCCTTCGCAGTTCGAGGCCGCGTTCGTTTCCACGGCCCACAGTGAGGCTGACGTGACTTTGACCATCGAGGCAGCCGCAAAGGCTTTTGACAAAATCCGATGCTGATGAAGCCCGACGCGCGGTGAGCGGGTTTCTCCAGCAGAGGCGGGAGAAGGTGGAAACTGGAAGTTAGAAATTGGAAATTGGAAACTGGAAGACAAGGCTGCCAGTTTCTAGTTTCCAGTTTCTGGTTTTCAGGATGATTGCTTGAGGGCTTTTTTCGGCAACGCAAGAAGGGGGCGCCATCGGGGGCTTAAACCCTGCAAGGCCTGGTGCTGGAGGGGGGAGTTGAACCCCTTCGGCCCGCTGAAAACGTGCAAGTTATTGATTTTACGAAGTGGGAAAACCGCTAAAACCGCGAAATGCGCCCCAGTTGGGCACGTATAGGGCACACGGAAAACGACTACTCTCAAGGCGGGTTCGTGAACCCGCGAGATGGCATTGGCGGGAGGCTGACGGCTGACCCAGACCCATGGCGGCAAATTAAAAGACAATGTCACGGCAGCGCACCAGTAACATCACTGGATTTTGATCTTGCCTCGAGCCAGACCGCGAAGAGTTCCCTCGATGTCCCTCAGCGTTTCAAGCATTCCTTTGGCTTCGGCAGCCCGCTCGTCGACTTCTTCGGCGAAGTCAGGGTCGGAAGGATACAGGAACTCCCTGTAATCCCGTTCGTCCAGGTCCAGGATGAACTGACGAATGTTCTCTAGGCTCGCCTGCGTACGGTCTTCGAGAAGGGCAACGATTTCAGACTTCTTGGTCGTTTCGTTTTGCATATTCACCCTCCCTCGGATGCTGCCTCAGCGTGATCGGCTGCCTCGCCCAGGCGGGCGGTTAGGGTACGAAGCCAGATGCGTGGGTTGGATCCGTGAACGACGCGCTCGAGGAAGCCCAGCCGTTCCGCCACGTTGGCACGATTCTGTCGGATAGCCTCCTTCGTGGTGGCGGTGTAAGCAGCGAGGAAGGCCTCGATGCTCTGGGGCTTGGAAAACAAGTACGTCGCGTGACCCAGTTGCGGTGTCTCGACGGCGATCCCTCCCGAGGTGTCGAAGATGTATTCATCACGGTATAAGTACAGGCGTCGCGACCGCCGGCAGAGCTGGCGGTAGTATGACTGGTCGTAATCCGGCTTCCAGGTGATTTGGGCGATATCAAAGTCCCCAGGGATACCGAGGTCCCAACAGAGACTGCGCAGTTGTTCCCTTTCCATCGGCTCGAGCTCGATGCGAGTGCGAATTTGTTCGAGAGCTTCAGAGAATTCACCGAAGCGGTGGTAACTCCGTCGCGCCGTTTCAATCTGCTCGGTGATTTCCGCAGGAAGCTTCACGTGGATGCGGCTCGGCAAAGCGATCTCCCATTTAACCAGGTTCCACTGACCTTTCCCGTGACGATACTTGCCCGTCTGGACGAACGTTCCCTGTAACTCGACCTTGGCCCCCAATAGGTGTCTCCACTGGTTCCATGTCGCGTCCCAACCCATTGGCATGGCCGACTGATCGAGTGTGACCTCGAGTTTCCGTCGGACATCGCGGTAGATGGCACGATCATTGTAAAAGTCAAAATTCCGCAACGGTGCAAGGAACCGGCGCTCCCGCCGCTCGGGCTGAAAAGACAGGATTTGGGTCGCGAAGAACGTCAGACCATCGCGCGAGCGGTCCCCGACAACCAGAATCGAACCGAAGCCCCCGTACGGAAAGAGTGCCGGTGTGGACGGATCCTTCAGCAGCGAGTCGTAACAAGCCCTTAGTTCGGGTTGCGCCAGGATGTTGAAGGCCCGCTCCAACGTAGCGCTGTCGCGGTTGGAAGCGCCGGCAGCGCGGAACTCCAATTGTCTGAGGCTGAAGGCTACTCGCAGCTCAGCAAGCGAGGCGGTGGCAGTGATCCGCAGAGCGTCATACAGGCTCGTCTGGCGTTCCCAAGGCTCGCGCCTTCTGGCGACGTAGAAGTAGTCGCGTACCACCTGGCAAGGCAGATGGATGGAGGAAATGCCCAGCCGGCCCGTTGGAACCTCTGCGCGCACGTAAAGTCGCTCTCGCTTATCGGCTTTGGGCTGCGCGGCATAACTGATGGGCGCCTGGTAGATATCACGACCCCGCCCTGAGGACGAGGTCTTGCGGATGTAGATTTCGGTTCCTGCCTTGGCAGAGTCGTTGGCGAGAGGAAAGTTGATTTCGTCGCCGGGGCGAATGAAGGCGGCCAGGAAGTTGGAGAGGAGGATACCGCCACCGTCATTGAAGTGGCAGACCGTCTTTTCGCCTTCCCGCTTAACCCCCGAGACCACGCGACCGAGGATTACTCTGGCGATAGCACTTTCGGCTTGAGTACCTGTTTCCATACGGAGTGCAGGATAGTCAGCCGGGTTGTTTCCGTCAAATGAGCTCTGAGTAGTCCTAAGTGACTCTTCCACAGGTAGACATGGAATCAATAAATTGGACGTCTTGGGATCTGCGTTTGACTTTCGGAATGTGGTGGACGACCAGGAGTTGAAGGAGCAGGTCCAGAAGTCGCGAGCCCTACTTGAGGGAGTAAGCACCGACGCCTTGCGGAACATGCCGCTGATTCGTGCCCGTGTGCGAGAAGGCACGGCTGAGGTAGCTGCCCAAATGAACCTTTTGGCTGGCAATCTAGTAGGCCGTAAGTTTCAGTTCGATGCGGACCGACTTTGTCAGCCCGCGCACCAGATTCGAACCATGCAAAACAAAAGGAGGAACGTGAGGGACGAACACGCCCGTTCCAGCCTGTGCGTCCCACGGTACACATTATGTTGAACAAGGTGATGCTCATTGGATACGTTGGCGCCGACAGCGAGATGAAGTTCACTCCGGGCGGCATCCCAGTGACGAACTTCTCTTTGGCGGTGAAGGAAACCTACAAGAACGGCGGCGGAGAGAAGAAGACCAACACGCTCTGGATCCGCTGTGTTGCCTGGCGGCGATGGGCGGAAATCGCGGGCGAATTCGTGAGCAGAGGCAAATTCCTGTACGTCGAAGGAAGACTCCAGTTAAGGAGTTACGAGGATTGCGAGGGCCGGAAGCACGATGTGACGGAAGTAGTCGTCACCACGCTCAGGTTCCTGGGGCCGTCAAAGAACGGGCACGGAGCCAAGGCGGCAGAAACCTCGAAGGCCTCGGAGCCGGTCGAGGAAAGCGAGAATCCCTTCAACGGGCCGGGAAGCGAGGGCACTGAGGAGGACATACCTTTCTAACGGGTTTCCTCTTCGGTGCCTACATTCGAACGACCCACCCTTATCTTCTCCGGGATTCCAACTTCTTGCTTCCGCGCAGCGGCTCTAACTCCTTCGATGCGGAAGGGGTGCGTGTTTCGTTCTGTATGTCCAGATTCGGAGAACCTCAAAACCCGCGTTGGAGACCACTGGATGGACAGCGCTGCTATCGGCTGGTCATCGATGAAATTGGACAATAAACGTGCCCCCTACGCAGCGGGGCCATTGCGACAAGCGTCGCGTTTACACATCCGAGTGACACCGGTACGTTGCCTTGCCGACTTCCCAGAACCCCGTTTCCGGGGATTTGAACTTGACGAGTCATTTAATGGTTTGTCGAAATTAACCGTAAAGTGGTTGCAGGCTGCGGACGACTGTTTCGAGGTGCGGCATCCAGGAGCTGAGTGGCTTTGCTCTACGCTACGCCGTTGCCCGCGAGTCGATTCCGGCGAGTGCCAGCGCAAACTTCCTCGAAGAGGACTTGTCAAAATAGCCGCAATGAAGGCGAAGACCTTACCAAATCCACCCGCACCCACATCCACTGCCTCCCGGATTTCACTTCCCGGACAAGACCGACATCTGGATCCCGGCTGACCTCACGGCCCCTGGGCGTTTCGCCCACAACTACATGGCCGTAGGCCGGTTGAAAGCTGGCGCGAGGCTGGAAGCAGCCCGAGCCCAAATCGCCGGTATCGCGGAGCCCGACCCTGAACTAAGCAAGCACTACGGCGCCGACCGCCGCGAGGGCGGCCACCTGGAGCGCGCAAAATAACTTGAGCAGGATTACGCTTTCCGATGCCCTGAAAAGAGCTCCTTCCCATTGTGATAGAGGATTCGGTCCATCAGCGGCGCTGCCTCTTCCTCCTTCAGGTATCCTTGCTCAACTTTTTCGGCGAGCACTTCCGCCGTCACCGCCCGGGCCATCTGGGCATGGCCGTAGGCTCCCTCTACATGGAAGAAGTCGCCACCGTATCCCATGATCTTATTTGCAGGTACGGTCTCAATCAACTCATGCAGCAGTCTCTTTGCCACGCCGGGGGCGATGATGTGGAGCCAGCAAAGATCGGGATGAACATTGGGCAAGTTTTTCGCGAGCGTGGCAAACTCACCGCAATACGGGTAGCCGCCATGGAAGAGATCGAACTGAACCTGCTGGTATTGATCCAGCAAATCGCTGAGTTGCGAAGGATTCGTCCAGGCGATGTGGTTCGTATTGCCTGCTTGCAAGCCGGTATGGATCTGAACCGGAAGATGATGCTCTGCGGCTTGTTGAATCACCCTGTGTAGCATGTAGTCTTGCAAAAGCTTATGGGTTGGAGCGTCTGCCGGGCCCAACGAACCTGTGCCGAAGATCTTCCCGAACGCGCGCTCGGCATCGGGGCGGGACACTTCGTCGAAGCGGAGAGTCCGTCCGTAAGCCAGAGCGCACTTGAACCCTGCCAAACCCTGGCGCAATCCATTTTGCACTGCCTTCTCGAGGGCTTGTTCCAAGTCGGCCAGGTTGCTGATGGCGACGTCAGTCACTTTCTCGATGTGACCAAGCTCCTCCTTATTCTTGGCCATTACGATATAGTCCAGGCGGGTTACAATGGCGAAGAACTTTGGCTCGGGCTTTAGCGGTTCGCCACTCATAGTTGTCAAATCATCGAGTACCGAAAGCTCGATTCGCGCCTTTTCCTTCATCACTTTTTCAAACCAGCCGGAGCGGTTGGCGGCCGAAATCCGCTCCGAGAGAAGGTGGTAGGTTTGCTCATTGATGTCTTCGATTCCGTAGAGGTCGCGGGCCGCAATCAGCATGCAACGCCCGTACCCAGTCGTGCGCGCATACGACCAATAAGGAGCAAAATCTTTCCACCGCTTCTCGAGAGGAATATGGGGGTTCTGGAGGTCCTTCACCGCTTCCGGAGACATCCCCGCGGAGACCAGGTCGCTGTCTGTGTAGTGGGAAAAGAGCAGGAAGAAATCGACCTTCCGCTTAAGTCGAGCTTCTTCGTGCCAGAGGTGCTCGTGCGTGTCGAAAATCGTCATGCGGGCAGCATGGTCGCGCAGGGACTTCCAAATGGACGATTCGGACCGTGGCCGGCCCATAACGCCCAGTGGTTGACCCTCTGAGTCCTTTGCCAGCAGCGGATCGACGCCCGACGAGCCGGTCAATGCCAATGGTGTGAAGGCAGCGGTTGCTTCAATGAATCTCCTTCGCGATAAGCCGGGCTTCTGGCCGTGACTATGGGAGATTCCCTGGGGGTGTGTATTCGGGTCATCGCTCATGGATGGGCCTCCTGGTAGAGAATAAACGAGAGTTCCGTTTTGTGATTCCAGTCGACCCTTAACTTACCTCGGAGCGGATGTCCACGCAAGCTGCTCGGGGGATGTACGATGTGTCAGATTTCGTGCAACGCCAGTCGTGGCTCAGTTTGGGGTTGCGGCGCTCGTGTCTGTCCAGAATCGCACGGTTTCTTTCTCGCCGTTCACTGTCACGTCCACCTCGCCCTCGCGAGCCAGGGCGCGAATGCCGGCGTTGACGTCGACTTCATCAGAATTGTTGGCCAGCATCGCCCGAACCACGGAGGTCGGAACCTTAACCGCGATCGTTTTACCCTGATGATGCTCGGGGCTTGGTTGCACAACGACTTTAATCAGCAAATCTCGGCCGGACTTGGCCACGCTCCATTCCTGACCATGCCGCTCGAAAGTAGCGAAAACGTTGTCGGGCGAATTGCGGGCGGCGTCCAGCATGGCTCGCAGATCCGTGCCATTTATCGAGGCCTGCAAACTGAATCGGCCGTGGTGTTCATGACCGGCCGGGATCGAAGGCAAAACCGCCGACGCCATCTCAATGGGGACATTGATGGTCCCGCTGACCTTTCCCGCGCTCTCTACTCGCACATGAATCCAACGCTCGGCATTCGCAGCCATCAGCGCAGCGGCGCTCAGAAACAATATAGCCACGGCTTGATAGATATTTCTCATGACGAGTCTCCTCACGCTTTTTTCCTTTCGCGTCGCGGGCCCAGTTTTCTTGGCATTCACCCGTCCCCCCGTGAGCTTGCGCCGCAATTTTGGAGCGGGCAAGCAATTACCCTTGTGGCAATTGATGTGCCAATCCTAATTGGGTTTAAGTTATTGAAAAATAAACCTCGATAGGCAAGCGCCCCTGACCAAAATCCACCGTACGGGGTGGTGGTTTTGGGCCGGTGCACCAAGTCAGGCGACCGCACCCCCTCGATGGCCAAGTCAATTCCTGGTCCGGACGACCAGATGCAATCTCACGACGAGAAGTTCCAGGTGTGGAATCTGAAATAATTCAACAAGGTCATGGTAGGCCTGGAGTGATTCGAACCCCCGAGCGATCCCGGCTGGCCGCAGACTTCACGGGTTGAGGCGTGAAAGGGCGTTTTTCATTCCGAATCCGGCGAAGTACCCACGTGGCATAGTTTCCGAGTGGGGCGTGATCGGTCGAGGTGACAGGGCGGACCACATCTACGGTTACCTGCACCGTCTCTGTCGTGCTCCCCACAGTCAATTGAAAGTCGACCGCCTACCTCTCGGCTACATCCACCTGCACATGCGGCCGCTCAGCGCGCTCGAAACCATCCGCAGTCGCCGATAAGGTGTAAGAACCCACCGGTAGGCTGGGGAAAACGTACCCGCCTGAGGAATCGGTCGTCGCCGCAAAGTGGATCCCGGTTGCCTCATCGCGGGCTTCCACAAGGGCTCGGGGCATCACAGCCCCGCTTTGGTCAGCGACGACGCCTCTAATTGTTCCGTTTTGAACCAGTCCCAGGGCGACGGCAGTGATGGAGACCGAAGTCACCACGACAGCAAAGGTAGTCTGCTTCCAAGCGCAAAGAGCCATCTTTGCCTCCTTCTCGTTGCATTATTCCGTTGTTAAATAACTAGCCCTGATTTCGAAAACGCACCTCGGTCGCCAGACCGAGTTCGGAAATATAGTAGAAGGGAGATGTTACGTTCCGATTAAGCGCATGTGACTGCGAAGGGTAGGTGGGCGGTTTGGGAATCTCCGGCTGTGGAAGTGACTCCACCCCTTCCTCTCTATTCAGAGCAATCCACAACGATTACAAAGTTCACTGACGGTGTCGATCAGCTCAAGACCTGACAAGTGCCTTCAGAAAAGGACCTGACGTGAGCGAAGCGGTCGTCCTCAGCCCGTCCATAAGGAGGAGAGGCAGCAGGAAAGTTGTGAGTCCAACATAGATGCCGCTTTGTCGCGGAAAAGTGAGATGGACAGGATGAGATCAGGGTTTCTGGGGAGCTTCGGCTTCGGCCCTCGACCCTGACTTGATCAGCCGTATTCTGTCGCCCCATAGCTTCTCTATGGTTCCGCCCTCCTCCAGAGATAAAATAATCTGAGGAAACATTTCTGGCTTTTCCTTCCCGACGAAGAACGCAACGACACACCCAGGTCTTAGCGTGTGCTGCGCATAACCAAGTGGCGCTTCCATGTAACCACATTGCGCATCGTGAATATTTACACCGAAACTCAGAGACGACTCACTGTAGTGTTCCCGCTCCATAAGACTTTTGGCCACAATTTCAGAAAGAGCGGCTCTGCTAACCGTCGCTTTCTCTTCGGTCTTCTTCTGGATAATCTGGCGCCACCTCCTTTCGACCATGGCGACATTTCCATTGCCATCGAACCTGACCAGTAGCCGCGATCCGATGACGGGGACACCGTCGTACACTCGTCCAAATCCCACGTAGTAATCAGTCGTGACCGGGTTGCGAGCCTTGGCATCTTCTGTCCATATACCCGTGTTTCTTACGTTTGAGACAAACAATACATCCAATGCCTCCCCTTTAGATAGCGTGATGAGGTGGTTATTCTTTATGTATGCGAGCGCCATTTCTACAGCGGTTGATATGCCCCGTATCCGTGTCTGGGGAACAGACATGCTCTGTTTCCAGTTTGTATATTTGTACGAGCCTGAGACCCTATCCACCCACAAAGAGGCCGATTTGGACGCTGCAGCGAATATTCCATTCATCTCCCGCACAGCTCCAAATGGATTGTATTCGCTAGAATGCTGTCGAATCAATTCGTCAAGGCGCTTTTTGCAGAGGCCGTCATCGACAGTCTCAAGCATTAAGACGGGGAGTGGTCCTCGCGGTACATAAGACGAGTCCATCTGCCTTACGTTGACATGGTCGCTAGCAAGCATCTGGCGAACTTCAGGATCATGAATCTCAATCTTAGTCACGCTCGGCGACTGACCTTGCCCCGGCAACTCTGAAGGGTTCCTCTGCGCATGTCCGCTTAATGCCAGGACTAGTATTACCACTGGTGTTGCCATGGCCGTGTTGCGTGTCATACCGTGCTCCTTTCTAACGGGTGGTCCGCATAGAACACCCCCATTAGCTTTAACGGCAGTAGTCGTAGGGGATCGTAGCGTTATAGATGGACCGTTCAAAGAAATAGTGAGTGCCCGGGTTATCCTGTAGCGGATTGGTCCAGCTGTCGTACATCATCACGGCGGGGGAGTTCAGGCTGTTGGACGAATCCGCCTCGGCGGAAATGGCTGAAGAATTTGAGGCTGGATCCATATCGAAATACGCAGTCTGGATTGGAACACCTGTGAGGAGATCATATGCGAATGTTGAGAGATCTTTGAGCTGGAATGTGTAGTACTCAATCCAATGTCCGAACACAATGTGATATTTGCCATGGATTGAACTAAAGATGTGGTAAGCCAGTGGGTTACGAGATCCGTCTTTGCAGTTTGTGGTGATAACTGCTTGGCATCCATTGAGGATCAGCCACTTTAGGCGCTTATCACCCAGTTTGCCATAAGCTGTAGACTGAGCTGGATCGTTCCAATGCTCACGCCATTGAGTACCTCCCCCATAGTCACGCGTTGGCCCTAGAAGCGACGACGTGTAGGAGTTGAACAGATAGGTTACTGCGGCCGGAAACTCCTCCGCATCTACGACAGGGCGCTGAACATAATAGTCATAAGGTGTGGTATAGCCCCAGCCCATGTCATCAAGGAACCCGGTGTTTTCGATCCACGTATTGCCCGTATAACTCCAGTAAGAGAAGGGAACATGGGGATGAGGTGGCACTATGGTGTTGTTGTGGCCATAGAAAAATGTTAGGTCGAAATCGTCCCAGGATTTTTGCGCGCCACCGGTTACGGGTAGAACGCTGGTTGGGATGACTTCATCGTTAATGAACCGCCGAGATTCGTAGGGATCCGCATAGGGATCTCCGGCACCGCCTGTCATAACGGCCCAGAACGTCTCATAGGGATCGTACGCTTGGGACACACAAACGTTCGGCTTCCAGTTGTTCTCATATTTGCAGAGCGTGTATACGCCCACCCGGCGAGAACCTATCCATGTTGGGCAGCCTGTAGCGCCATAGGTTCTGAAGAAGAAATCGTTGGCTGCAAACGACCCTCCACCGAATAGTGCCTCACCACGCGAATACGGGTTGTTGCCGGCATACTTCCAGAAGAAGACGACACTGTTCGTATCCTTGAGTTGAATTGTGAGCGGCTCGCCGGGCACGACCGCAAGGCACCCTCGTGGCAGATCAAATCGCCACCAGCCATCGAATCCCTCTGGAATCATGGCAGTCGAAGCGAAGGCTGGCTCACCAGATCTGAGGATCTGCATGGTTACCTGCTCCGCTCCTCGACCATAGTTACCTGTCATCAGGTTGACCTCCACTTCTGCGAGATAAGGCATTGTGGGGGTGAACGTTTGACCCACGTGGTTGTCGGGAACAATGTTTACCGCGCCTCCATCCCAAACGGGATTATTCTCCTGATCGAGAGCCGTTTGGCAGACAGCAATCCTCGCCAATAGGGGAGCGAAGACCAAAACAGCAGCCCAACGGACTAGCATGCGTTTCATAGAGTTCCTCCATAGACTTCGCTCATTGCCGGTCGGGCCGTAGCAGTGCGATCCGGCCCAGCATCGCTCCGAACCGCCGCCGGTTCAGATGCCCTTCCGCCAGCCTAACAACGTCCTGGCAAATAATCCCTGCCTTCTCCGCAAGGGTCTAGAAGCATCGGTTGGCCGCTCATCTCTTGTAAGTCCTTCAAACTGGGATTTCCGATTTGGACCTCTTGCCCGTGCCCATCGTACGCTTCTCCTGCCAGCGACACAACGAAACTTATCACTAGAAAACCCCGGTCAGGTCATTCCTCCCGCCGACAATGTTCGATTTTCGACCGGTTCTTCTAATACCGACTCCGTTGCTACGCATTGACAGAGGGCACCCGGCTGAGAATATGCCATCTTGGTAGATTGCGATTCTCAGCCGGATGCCCTTTCCAGCTCAGCTATTTGAGGCCGCTGGCAAGATTGAACGAGAACTTTACCTTCCGGATCTCGCCGGTGACGAATATCTGCTTGATATCCGCCTGTGCTGGCAGATCAATCATCGTGCTGTATGAACCGTCCAGACTATCCTTAATGCTTTCGACAGTCTTGCCCATGGTCGTTCGGATGTAGATTTCTCTTGCTCTGCCGGGACCCATGTAGTTCCCCAATGCGTCTCTAGGAGTTATCACGATTCTGTACCGAAGAAGCAGCGGATTTTCGATCGGCACCCTTGTCGCCTCGAACGAAGTATTTTTCATCGACGGCCTGATCTCCAGCCGCTTCTGGACTACTTTATCGCGTTCAAAACTGCCCTTCCCGACCAGCCCGGTTGCAAGGAACTCGAAAGAGTACGTCCCCTCTTTGGGCGTCTTATCCACAATTGCCGAATAAATGCCGTCGTTCGCCACCGCGTCGCCGTGGGTTCCGTCATCATACAAGCGGATCGATACGGGTTTCGTTATGCCGGGAAACTTGATCTTTCTATTTTCGGTCAGATAATAGGCTTTTCTGGCGACCGGAGAGAGAATTTCGTTGCCCCGCGTTCCGGGTACGCTACGGAGCTCCTCCGCGCTGATCTTGTTCTTCGCAAACCAGTTACCCAGCCCGTCTTCGGGCATTGTCGTTCTGGCGGATACGTTGGTCAGCCCGAGAACGGGCATGTCTCCCATCGTAATCCTTGCAGTGAGCAGTATTGGATCGCCGACGAAGTAAGTCAGCTGTTCGAAAGAAGGCTCCATTTTGAGCACCGAGTCGAGAATGACGCTGTACTGGTAATGTTCGTTTTGGCCCTGGTTGATCTCTGAGAAGCCGATTTCGATGGTCCATGCAGTCGGGCCTATCTTGCCTGCCTGGCGCAGGAATGATCGGTCAAGGGAAAGGATCGTGTAGGTATTCCCTTTCATAACCGACACACCAGGGGTTGTTCCCGTGAGCGGCACCAATATGCCGTCCGATGTCTTTACTGCCATGCTCAGCCTGTCTCGTTGCGGTGTCACCCAACTCAGGAAGAAGCTGACTGCGGAGTCGTACTCGGAGATATGCACCTCCCGCTGCACTTTGTGACCCGCGATTAGGACCCCCGTGGGATCAGCCGCGGTTTCTAGCCCCAACGCGTCCACGAGAACGGCTTTATATGTTGCCTGAAGCTCCGTGGCGGGAGACCAGGTGGCTGGATCAAAGGACGGAGTGGTTACGTCGTAGAATTGACCGCCGGTGTCGTTCGCCAGCCGGGTAAGGAGCGGATGATCCACGTCGGTCGGCATGCCGAACCCTATTGTGTAGACGCGGGTATCCGTCGTCCGCAGATTGTTGATCAGAGTCGTGACCTCAGGTCCGTTACTGTCCACGATGGTCGGACAATTGTGGTACCCGTCGCTCAAAAGCACGATAGCACGAGGCTTCTCGTTTCCGAACATTCCGGCAGCCGTCGACAGCCCTGCAAGAAGCGGAGTATTGTCTTCCGCAACCAAGCTCGGTGTCGTGCTGTTTACGGCTGTGTTTGTACTAGCCTCATTGACCTGCGCCATCGGTGTCACCGTCTGTCCGTTGCATCCTACGGACGGATTCCACGGATGAGACGGGAAAACCGATATCCCAAAGTTCGTGCGTGTTTTCGCGTGCTCGTTGAGAAGAGTCATGAATGGATACGCCGCCTCCTTGGCTAGGGAGAGGCGTTGCTGTGCCGCTGGAACGTTCATATTGCCGTCGGGGCTCCACGACATACTCCCGGAAGTGTCGAATAGCATTACCACCCCGCCAATGGTGCGGAACAGCGATGCCGACGGGTCTCCGTAGAGGTTGTAGTCCATTTTGTTCATCCAGCTGCGGTCAGGCGCGACATCAGCTTTCGTCAGGTACAAGGCGTGGCCGACCGGCTGGTCTTTCATAATGCGCATGGAGAAGTGATAGGCTAGATCGCCGTTCGTTCCGGATAGCGGATTTGGGTCGTTAGGAGGTGTGAAGATCGAGGTCCAGGACACGCGTGATGCCGAAACCGTTCCGATTGCTCCATGTTCGAGCAGCGAGTAGCCCAGATTAGTGGCATCCTCCGGCCATCCGTTTTCGCATGAGCCCTGGAACACAAATGCGGGCGACGAACCGTTCAAGGAAGTCGTGTTGGCAGAGGTGATAAGCCCCACAGCTCCCTCCTGCCATCCGTGCGTCGACCACGTCACCAGTCCGTAGCCGCCGCTGTTCGCCCACTCGCCGAGCATGTTGCAGGGTGCGGTAGGCGACGTGCTTATCGCATTGATGGCGTTGCATTCCGGTGCCGGCGTGACAGAGACGTTGGATTCGTACACGCGGTAAGTGGAGAATCCGAGTGGGTCGGCAACGTCCTTTTTCAGGGTCGCGCCGATCTGGTAGTCCGACTTATTGTTCCACAGGATCACGTCCGCATCCATAAAACTATCGCGCCAGGCGGGAGGCGCTCCGGTCTCGTAGTCGATGGTTTTCTGAAGTATCGCGTCGAGGGCCGTGTAATTGTTGTTATAGACCGGAATTCTGCCTACGTACACCTCGGGCTCGAAATCGACCCCTCCGGTCCCTTTATCTCCCGTTCCCCAGTAAAAATCGATAGTGCTGTCCACCCGGGTAAGGGCGAGGTTGGTGAGATTCGTACTGTTAAAATACTCTGCATCCAATCCGCCAGCGACATAGCTGCCTGCTACCAAATGATAGAGATGGTCGCTGGGAATAATTCCCACATAGTCAGCGCCGGGCGGCGTCCAGTTCAGACTGACTATTCCGTCCCCCATTGCGTTGTAATAATCGACCTCGATGTCGTGCAGACCCGCGGTTAGGGTCGCGGAGTTGAAATCAGTCGCCAGCGCGTGGCTGGTCCAGTTGTTTATCAAGCTCGTGCCGTCGATAATAAGACGGACCCCGTGTTTGCTAGATGTTACGAACTCGTAGACACCGTTGGAATCGGCATTGATCTTTCCCCTCCATCGCACAGAGAAATTATCGATGGTAACGGCAGGGTCCGGACTGGATGCGTTCGTAGAGCTCATGTCCTCGCCGAATAAACCGTCTCCGTCCAAGTCCCAGTTGCCCGTGAGGTCGGCATAGAAGTAGTCGGTGGGGCTCTCGAAATATGTGTAATAAGTCTGATCGGGCCAGCACATCTTCATCGGCACGTCGCCGATCAAAGGGTCGGGATTCCCTATGAGGAGAACATAATGGATGCCGAGAGGCACGTAATTATTGATTAACCATTGGCGGATCTTTTCGGCAGTTCCGTTCGGTGCCTGGCCAGTCAGGGGGCCGTAATCGTTTTCTGTGACGACCTGTACCTGAAAGCCGAGCGCCGTCTTGTGATTTACGAAATCCGAGAGCTTGGTGCTGTTGTCTTGGATAGCTTTTGTGGTGATGATCACATAATCCGGATCGGGCTCCAGCATCTTGGGCGGGTTCAGCGCCGGAACATAGCGGTACCACTCCTGTGCACTCTCGAAATTGATAAATCGAGATTTGGCCTCTTCATCGAAGAACTTGTCGGCCAGGAGCGGGTCATGCCGGTAGGCTTGCTTGCCTATTCTCGAGAAGGTCAAACGCACTTTCGCGGACCGCACAATGCGCAACTGCTTCTTGACGGGGTTAAACTGAACGGGCGAGAACTGGACCTTGATGAATTTCCATTTGCGAAGCTGGGACTGGGCGACGATCGTCACTGGTTGTTCCGGGAAGAACTGGTCTTTTCCGTAGATTTTCATATTGCGGCCGTTAACGATGTCTTTGCCAAATCCCCAGTTGATATAATCTTTGTCGTCGACGCGAGCCTGCATGGGTGGCGCGGGGATGATCTCGAACTGATCGGGCACGAGTGCGGCCTCGACCCCTTCTACTGTAAGCTTTAGAGTTTTCCAGTCGATATTCGGTGGAACGGCGATTTCATAGATGCGAACCGGGAGAACCGGATCGCCGGGCGAGGTTGTCAGGTTAAAGCCCTCCATGCGGACGACCGACCCGGACTGTTTGATGTCGAGGGTTCTGTGTTCGCTTTTCCGGACTTCGTACTTGGACGACGCAAAGTCCGCGGCAATTTCCGCTGGGACCGGCTCGATGTCGCCCTTGTAGTCGAATACATACGGGTGAAATTCTTGAGCGGGATCCATTGCGTTTTCGGACATCCGCGCATCGGACGATATCGCGGATCCCGCCAGCAGCAGAACAATGGCCACCAAAGCAAGCATGAAGGAATTCTCGTTCTGTCGCAGAATATTCGGTTTCATCTTGAAAGCTCCTTTCACCTCTATTAGGACAAATCGAGGTCGCCACCCCCTTTTCAAAGGTGGACTGCCCACATCGCACCCCTTGGTAGGCGAGATTCAGCGTCAGCGAATCCGCCACGGTCGCCACGCTGCTTCGGATGTTCGATAGCAGGCAGACGCCTAGTACTACTACGTTAAGTTATTGACCTCCCACAGGAGAGGTGCTAAGCTCCGGTCCATGACCGAGAGCGAAATCGAGAAATGTCGAAAGCGCTTGGAACAATTCTTGGCCGACCTGCTGGAGCC
>JBEKHR010000046.1:0-40670 GCA_050012175.1 Terriglobia bacterium
GGCCCGATTCACATCTGCGCAGCACCAACGAGGTGACAGGTTATCATATCGAGGCGGCTGATGGTGAGATCGGTCACGTGGAGGACTTCATCGTCGATGATGAAACCTGGGCTATTCGATACCTCGAAGTGGATACGCGGAACTGGTGGCCTGGCAAAAAGGTGCTGGTGTCGCCTCAGTGGATCGACAATGTGAGTTGGCCGGACTCCAAAGTCTACGTACACCTCTCCCGGGAAACCATCAAGAACGGCCCGGAGTATATCGAGTCGATGCCTGTCACTCGCGAGTTTGAGAAAAGGCTCTATGACCACTATGGTCGGCCGCCATATTGGCTGTAAGGATCTGGCAACAATGTAGCCGTGCGGCGAGCAAGCGTTGATTGATGGAAGAATCATGGCTCCCGTCGGGTGGACAACGTGGTTCCCAGTACGCAAGGAGAATATACGAATGAAAAAGTCTTAACGATGTTGGCTGCACTCAAACTTTAGGTTGTTGGGGATATTCAGGGAGAATATACTGGTGCCCTATGGAACGTGAACGCTTCAACCCCCTCGACCTCATGGGCCGAATCGTGCTCCCCTTCGTTCTGGTCTACGGGACCTGGAACCCGTGGGGCCGGTCGTTCTATCACTGGGCCATCGCGCCCATTTTCTCGGGCAGGCCGGCGATCGGACCGGTGAAGGTCCTTGTGGCTCTGCTCCTGCTCGCGGGCTGGGTTGTGGTGATCCACGCGACGAGCCGGTCGCTCGGACTCGGCGGCGCGGTCCTGATCGCGGCCATATTCGGCGTTCTCGTCTGGCTGCTCATCGCCAAGGGGGGCGCCTTCCAACCGCACAGCGCGGCGGCCTTTTCGAACCTGGGACTCGTGGCGCTCAGTCTGCTCCTGGCTATCGGGATGAGTTGGGCCATCGTGCGCCGGAAGCTGACCGGCCAGGTCGAGGTGGATACAAAGCGGCGCTAGGCGACTGCCCTAACTCATGTGGTGCCGTCAACATTGACCAAGGCGATAGAATTGCAGGCGCGCTTCTGTGGCTGATCGGAGCGGACTTAGCTCGCTCCGCCCCCTTCACCGAGAATCTGGAGGTGTCTCCTCCACTTGAAGTTTGCGGGGTAACGAAAATGCCAAACGATGAGTGGATTAGAACATTTGCAGACGGCAGAAAGGTGAAATTCAGTCACGACGAACTGATGGACGCCACGTTTATCACCGCTCAGATCGAAGGTAACGAAGTCGTTTATTCGATCCTGTTGAACAAAGCAGAAACTAAGCTGAGTCGTGAAGAGGTCGAAAGGCGTTTCGAACGCGAGCTTTCGAGGAAGTAGCTGCGGCGACTAACGGTTATGACGCGGTCACTGCGAGTCTGTCTGGTTCACGCCCCCTTTCTCGCAGACTTGGCGATGCGGGGCTGCGCCATTTCTTTCTTGATGCGGGCGAGTGTCGCTTTGCTAGATTCTCTCCTAGGTTCCCTAATGGTTCCTATGTCTACCCCCTAATTGTGAGAGCAAGCTCTTCTTACTCTTCCCCTAAACATCATGATAGAAGCGGCGAAGAAGCGTGTCTGTTCCATTACGCACGGATGTCTGTGCAATTACGACCAACCCTCGTATTTGGGTTGGACATGCGCGATAAGAGGTACGACGATGCTCCACAAATGATTGTCCGTAAGCCCACATTTCCTGACAGTGAAGGGTATCCTAACTCAATCAACTCGCCCTGGCCTGACGGCCAGGCTCGGATGCGATGTCAATGTGGGGGTGGGTGCAACGAGGGTATAGCAATGGATTAACCGTCGCTCTTATCACATCGCGAATACCAAGACTTGACGCCCTTTTGGCTGCACATTATGTTCGTCACTTCCACAATTCCTGGTACGTCCATGCCTTACATTCCATCCGTGGGCAACGAACTCTCTACCACACGGGCACCTGCATACCCACCAGTCTTTACCCTTTGATGGGTCGGCTCTCAGCACGGTTATTCCGGTGGACTTGATTGTCCTTCCCAACATCAAAGCATCGCGTGGGTCCTGCCGCTTAGGGACTTTCTGTTGCGTTGAATGTGGCCTTTCCTTTGTATGGCAACCTTTCTTCGATAATGCGTCGCATTCCTCATTTTGCTCACGGGGAATCCAGCAGAAGTTTATCTGCCATCCCAACCCACGCAGGTAAGCAAGCAACTCTTTGGTCTCTATCGCGATGGAGAGGTAGAGCCCTTTGCGGACACGCCACTTGCCATTGAGTTGGTTTATGACCAGGTTGGAATCTCCATGGATCGTCACTCGTCCTGGCGGGCGAGAAACCAGGTATTTCAAGATGTGGAAAACGCCGGCATATTCCGCCACGTTGTTGGACATCCCACTACCCTTGCCAACCAAGCCGTGTGCCTTCGAGAGGACGGTGCCCTCTTTGTCCTTAATGACAGCGCCGAACGTGGCAGTTCCTCCGGGATTGACAGGCTCGCAAGCTCCATCGAACCAGGCAAGGTATTCATTCATACTGCCTTCTCGCCTTGGAGGAGGAAGGGGAGGGGGGAGCGAGGAGGAGGTAGAGGGGGGAGGGGATGGAGGTGGAGCGAGTACATCAGAATTCGACACTACTCCTTTCCTGGCCGGATTGTTATGAATAGCTGACATGGGACTGTTGCAGGCAGGGGGATTGATTATGGGGATCTATTGGAATCAGGGAATCATCTCTCCGCCATGGTCTGTCGTCCAGACTACAAAATTCGACACTATCTCCGCCTTGGCTGCTCTGAGTGTGTTTCTCTGGCATTGTTGCTCTGTATGGAATTATTGCAATCAGGTAGATATAATATAAGTATTAGCACTCAAGGGTTGATTAATGATAGTTCAAACTACAAGAATGATCTTGATAATACGCCTGGCCCCCAGGCCAGGCTCACAATGAAATGATTTAACACATATAAGCTGAATCCTTGAAAATGATCTATTTCAATCACCGTTGATCGGTCATAGTCAACTCCTTTCCAGTAGGCCAGGCAAGGCTTGATTGCTCTTTCAACTAGTGTATACAAGTAGTAATACTCTAGTGTGTTATACACTAGTTGTATCACAAGGCTGATCTGACTCGGCAGGTAATAATCCTCGCCATGGCCTCCCGGCCTGGCTCGGATGCCCATGCAGGTGTTTATTAACCTCACCTCTGCCTGCAAGTCTTTTTTCCTATAAAACAGACACACTCCGAGTAAGTACTTCCTTCGGTAATAACTTCCTCCAGCCAGGGGGCTGACCAGGGTCCGCCAGAACCCTCCCCTGACAGGAAGAAGTAAACCTATTCACACTAACTCGACGATGGTACTGCTTTACTCGTCGCCGCCATTGCCATCCCGCCTTGCCATTTACGTAGCAGGTATCCCAAACTGACCGATTGGGGACCTTCTTCAACGTTACAACTCGGGTGCCGCTCTTTAAGCTGGCTGTGCTTCTCAAGGCCCGTGGGCGTATGAACTGGGTTAGACGCCTGGTATGGACTCCATACCCTTTCCCGAGAGGTGGTGCAGAAGCTGACTTGTGGGATGGACTCTACCTTGCCTTCCGGGCTAGCCACAGAGCTGCCATCTAATCGGGAATCTCTGTGGTTGGCTACGCCGCCTTTGGTGAACCCACCTGGATAAGCCTGTTCATTCAGGCTCTTGGAGGCCGTTGCTTTAATCACGTAACTGGCGGAGAGCTGTTTCTTGGTCAGCTTCATATGTACTGCCTTACATTACTTCATCGTGCTTCGGGAGCTTGTGAGCCAGAGGCAATGAGCTCCCAGATCTGTGCTTGCTAGGGAAGAATCCAAATGCGGTCAGTTGTCGATGGGATCTAACTGGGGTGCGCATTCAACCTTCCCGTGTTTCCCAGTTTCTCTGCCCTCGGTAGAGGGGAGGCCGGCAGCTACCGACTACCGGCCCTGAAGCTGGGAAAGCTGAACTTCTGTCTTGCACTCCTGGTTAGTATAGGCCGGCGGGGCACCGACATTCAGGCGAGAGCGAAGTATATTTGACTTAGAATGAGAGGCTTACGAGCAGCCTTTAGGGGAAGGTGACCGGTCTACGCCTTGGCCGGGTCACAACTTCCGGATAGCTCGTTATTCGCGAATTGGTCGCCGGCCACATCTACGGTAACTTACCGTCAAGTGACCGCAGGTTGTGCATCCGTAGCGCGGAACTGCTTTTTGGCCTGGGACGCAGGCGTCGCGACCCGCGATGCCGGCGGTGGAGATGCCCGCACCGCAACGCGCGGAACGGTTTCCCTGCCTACCATCTAAGCATACCTCTCAGTAAGGTAGGCCCTCAGCTCACCATCTTTGAGGATGTTGATCGCGTTGTCCCAATGTCCACAAACGAATTTTTCTTTCTCCTTGGCGGACAACAGGCTTCTCCACACTTCGTGCAGCGGCTTGCCGGAAAACTGCTGTAGGCCGGGTGAGTATTTGAGATAGTCGGAGTCGAGTATATTGATCGCGGCATTTTGAGAGTGGGTCAGATGTACGATGCGATAATCCTCCAGGGTGTGGTCGCCGAGCTTCATACCAGTAGTCATTTTGGCCAGCAAGGTCATCCTGAGGAGCTGGTACATGTGATCGGGTGAAAAATCGTACAGGCCGACGGCCAGCTCGGAATTTCTTCCGCGATCCTCTTCCTCAAAGTCGAACGAGAGGTCGTGCTGATGCCGGAGGTGGGCCAGCACTGGGGCGTACCTACTGAGCCGTTCGACGCCCTGCCCTCCACAAAACTTACCCAAGGCAAGACTATTGTTCTGCCCCTCGGTAAATTTCCACTCGATCAAGATTTGGGTTGCTCTGCCATTAACCCTGCCAAGCAAAAAGGCATCGACACTGGTCCGCATCTGGCCTCTATTGCTTCCGTCCTCATTGATTGGAGAGACCTTAGGGCCGATCCACTCGAAAATCACGAAGCCTTCGTCCCGGTAGGTTAATCCTCCGAAATCAAATCCAGATTGAAATTCGTATACCTCCTCGATTTCGAGCCCAAATGACGCGAGAAACTTTTGCAGTTCCGCTGGTTCGCGGGAGATTGAGCCGATTACGTTTAGACAGGCGGCGGAACTGCTGAGCGGGTGGTGCTCTGTGTGTTCGTGAAGCTTAGCCGAAGGGTCAATCCTCTTAAAGACTGCCCGATCGAAAATCAGCCTATTCGAAAACCCTGTTTGGAATTCCAATGACAGTTTATTCGGCATGCTGTTCTCCCTTTCTTTAACTAACGAAGTTGCTGGCACATCCACCTGGCGTTCCCGCTACAAGGGATTCACTAACATTTCCTTGCCGCTGGAGACAGGTACCACGTTTCCGGGTTTCCCGATGACAGTGCGCAAATTGATGTTTGGCTCCTCTCTGGACCGGGGAGAAAAGGTGTCCGACACCATTTTCCCCCATTTTCCCCTTTTGGCGCACAAAGAGCGAAAAACTCACGAATGGGGCAGGGACACACGTGTCCGCACACACGTGCTTTTGTTATCTCCGCTTGTTCTCCGGCGGCAACTCGCCGTGCTCCTCCTCGTACTTTTCAAGGAGTGTCGCTTCGAGTCCGACTGCCTCTGCTCCCGACTTTGTTTCCACGTAAGCAATTTCGTAGTCGCTAGAATCACCGATTAGCGCGAGCAGTCGAAGGTTCGTCTTTTGAAGATGCCCCGGACTGAAGTATTGGCGAATTCGATGTTTGATTCCTTGCTGATTGGTGCCCTTCCCGAAGTAGAGGATATCGGAGGTTCCCTTCTTCCTAACGAACTCCCGGCACCATCGAATCGCATAGACCCCAGGACGAGATGGGAGAGAAGCAATTAGCCGTGGTTTTCCAGCCTTGCTGAAGGACAGCCAAGCACTAAAACCGTAGGAAGAGAGATCTGAACTTTTCATACCGACCTCCGTTGCCCAATGTGACCTTGTTTTTTCATTTCGCGAATCACTTGAAGTGATGTTACGATTTGGCCATGTCCCTAAAGCATACGGCACCGCAGGTTCTCTACAGCATACCTAATCCCGAGCTAGCACAAGAGCCATCAGAACTGTATTTGCTCAAGGGTGTCGTTCTTGACACCGCTACCGATCCCGTCAAACGATGGGTACTCCACGAGGAGCACGGCTATTGGGATGAACAACACAAGACCTTCAAAATTGAAGTTACCACCTTTCTTCCAAATGAAGCACACCTGTGCGTTTCGCTCGAAGAAGTCTATACCCAGATTGAGAAACAGGTAATGGTGCGGGCACGGAGCGGTTTCAAGTATCTGTTGGAGTTGTATCCCTACGGCCCCCCATTTTACCAAAAGTACGAAATCCAATCGGACGGAACAAGGAAGGAATATCGTTAGTTGCGGGGCAAGAGTTCTGGATTCTGGTAGGTGTTGCCGATAACCTCATAACTTTGTTCATCCACCTTGTATATCTCCTGCCATTTCCCATCGGCACAGCTCAAAACTCTCTGTCCGCGGTCGTTATTCCATTCCATGACTCCCTTCTCCGAGACGAACAGCGTCGTCAAATTCCTGAGTCGGCCGATTTCCGGCGGAACAGAGATAAGCCGGTTGTTAAAGAGGTAGAGCCCTATGAGGTTCGTGAGTCGGGCGATTTCCGGCGGCACTGACTCAAGCTGATTGCTCTAAAGGGAGAGGTCCTTCAGGTTGGTGAGCTGGCCGGTTTCTGGCGGCAACGAAGTGAGTTGGTTGTCCCTCAGTTCAAGCGTCGTCAAGTTTGCGAGCCTGACGTGCGCCCGGCTGGGGATGGAACAGCGCCAAAATCCAGGAAATGAAAACAAGGCAGACAACGAAGCGAACGCAGTGCGCGGTCGAATCCAGTGGGCCGACACAGGGCACGCTATGGCAATCCCCTTGGCCATATCACGACCTGTGAGCGAATTTGGTGCCCGGTGGTTCCGGACGTATCGTCGGCCACTCGAAAGTCAAAAGGGAATGTCCATATCAGCGCTTTCAGCTTCTGATTCTTTGAATGGGTTATCGCCGTCGTCGACCAGCTCCGCAGGCCTCGAGGATTCCGCGGCCCTTGCGCCATTTCCGTTCTTGGGCGGACCCAGGAACCTGAGCGTGTAGACGACCACTTCCGTCACGTCGCGCTTCTTCCCTTCGCGATCCTGGTAACTGCGCAACTGGAGCCTTCCTTCGACGAACAGCAATTTCCCCTTGGTCACAAATTCGCCCACTAGCTCTGCCGATCGCCGCCAGGCAACACAACGAATCCAAAGCGTGTTTGTCTTTTTCTCTCCGTCCCCGTTCTTATAAGTCTCATTCACGGCCAGAGAGAAGTTCGCCACCGGTATGCCGGCAGGGGTGAACTTCATCTCGCTGTCGGCGCCAGCGTATCCAATGAGCATGACTTTGTTCAGCATATGGGTATAAGTGCCTCCTTTGTCTGGGTGAGTAAGAACCGATGGGTAGGGCTCTGATCACGCCTACGCCTCATCGAAGCGGAACTTGCGGCTGATCCGATCGCCGGCCAGCACGTCCATTTGAGCGGCGAGTTCTGTCATGCCCTCCCGCACGCGGACGCGAATCAGCGGCATGTTACGCAAGGCATCCGTGTTCACGCCCTCCAGCAGGGCTCGCGCCTTATCGACCTGCTCCTTCAATTCCTGGTCGTCCACGACATTGCGCAAGTCAAAGGTCGCCAGGAAACCGCGTAGCTTCTCCAGGGTCGATTCCCGCAGACGCTGCGGCTTGCCGTCCGGCTGATCCCCCAGCCGGTCGCGTAGGTGGCTTACCAGTTCGAGCAACGAGGCGCGCATTACTTGCTGGATCTCGCTACAGGCTTCAGACATTGCCACCACGGCCTTTTCCCGTTCCTGTTGGAAGAATTGGGCCGAGATCTCTCGCAGTTGTTCCGGCACGCCATAGCTGACATATTGCCAACTGAAGGTGAAGTGGGAGCGCACCTCGTCTACGGGTGGATAGTCAGTCGGGTTATGGAGCGTGCGCAGTCGCCCCGCGGCTTCTTGGCAGAGGCGTGGATAGGCAGCGAGGAATACCTCCACTAACACGCTGCGCTTCTCGCTGAACTCACGCAGCTTTTCATCCACCGTCTCCACCAGGCCCAGCGGCAAGAGGTGAATGCCGACCTCGAAGGGCAGGCACATGTCGTACAGGAAATGACGGATGTCGCCATCCAGGGTGCGGATGGCTTGCAGCTCCGGCGAGTCGAGCAGAGTCTTCGAGACCCGGATCAGTGCCTTGTCGGCGTCCACTTCGACCCGTGACGAGCTGACCTTGCGACTGTTGCCCAGCAAGCCGAGATGAAGTTTGATGAAGACGGTTTGCTTGGCAAGCTCATTGTCCGAGCTTTGAATGTTTAAGATTGGCGCTGCTGTTGCCGTTGCCATTTCATCCTCCTTTGTGTTGTGGGAACTCTTCAGACGGGACTTCGGCTTGCCAGAAGTTCTGTGATAGGTCAATGTCGAGGGAATTCCCTCGCAATGCCTGCACATTCTGGCAAGAGGTATTCAGGCCTCGGATTTCGAGGGTGGCATAACGGTGAGCGGCCCATCTAGATCGCGCATGACGCGTCGCCGGGGTGCTGGCGGGTTCTCTTGGTACTGGTAAACACCCGGTGTCGAGGCACTGATAAACTTCCCGGAAGCCATCTGGCGTAGCGCCTTGATCTGCTCAGCCGCGGAACGTGAAACCGGCACGATGTAGCGCGCGGCCTGCATGAGAGTGATTCCCAGGCGATGCGCCTTCCGGCAGCACTCTTTGATCTCCGCACCTGTCCAGCCTTCGTCGTTCGGCAGCTGGCCGGACACGTTGTACTTCTTGAGATAGATTCCCCAGATGGTCTCACGCTCCTCGTCCGAGGGCAGGTCAAAGAAGAACGTCCCCAGCGTGAAGCGCCTACGCAGCTCTGGCGGTAGGCTGGCAATCGAGTTGCAAGTCGCAATGAACAGCATCCGCCCTTGCGAGACCGCGTCAATGATTTGGAGCGCCGTGCGAAGCCGTTCGGTCGAAGCACCCACCAGAGAACTCTCCATGGCCGGCAGGTCGAAAGCAATCGTGGGGATTCCCGCCGTACCGCCCGTGGCCTTCGCAGCCGCACTTTTGGCGGCGCCGGGTGGACCAATAAACACGGCTCCATCCGCCTCACGGTCCTGCATGTAAGTCAGGATGGTCCCCGTCATCTCCGTCTTTACCCCAGAGAGGTCGGTGCCGGTTCCCGCAAACGCCTTCTCAATCTCATCAATGAACACGACAACGCGGGGAGGATCGACACCTCGAAGCACTGCCCGCAGGAAGTCCTTCACGTTCTCGACCCCGCCAATATCCTCAAAGGTCTCACCGCCTCGCCACACCGCGAGACCAGGCGTCTGCTCAATGATTTGGCGCTTGCGCTCCCAGAGGTCCTCGGTATCCAGTTGGCGCTTGACCAATGAAATCGCCAGTGCCTGTTCCGCCGGGAATGCGGCCAGGCCAATCAGGGCGTCTACCGCTTTAGCGATCACCGGGCGCTCGGGCTCATCCAGGTTGGCGGCATTGAAAGTCTCTCGAACAATCTGCTCCAGGTGAGTGGTGGAAGGCAGAGGCTCATCAAGAATGAGAACGTCCTGACCCAATTCCTGCGGCAACGTCGCGCCGGGCGCTGCCAGCAGTACCAGCATCCGGCCCGTCGCCTTGAATGGATCTCGCAGGTCCCAAATCCCTTGCATCACTCCGGGGTCGTGCCAGAAGCGGTGCGCGTTTGAGTAAAGCAGGAGGCCGTCCTCGCCAAGCTGCTGGGCCAAAAGCAGGGCATCGACCGGCCCAATCGTCGCAGCCTGACGTTCGCCAAGCACGCGCGCTAGTTCCTCGCCGCTGTCCCTGCCGATTGCATAGAGGCCGCGGACCACATCCCACCCGAGCAGCGGGGGAAGCTCGCGGCCTTGCTTGAGAGTCTCGATGATGAAATGCGTTGTGCTTGCTGGGTCGGCAGTGCGTACCGCCACGAGCGGAGTCGAGACACACCGCGCGGCATGGAACGCCGACGTAAACTCCTCCATAGACCGAATCATGTAATGTGCTCCTTTCGGATAGGACTTTTAAGGGGGAAAGCAACGAGGAAAACCGAAGGTAGTTCCTACCAGGGCAAGCCAAGGGTGGGGAATCCTGTGAGTTCCGCTCGCCCGCCTGTGTGAACAGTGACTTCCACCAACTGCTCGCTGAAATCTTGCACGTTATAGCGGCCACTGAATAGCCGCAGTACCTGATTGCGACTCGAGCGCAGCGGCAAGATGCACGGCTGGGTTTGATCGAAACGCCCGAGGACAGCGAAATCGAGGTACGCCTGGATCGTCCGCCATATTCGGCCACGAACCCGTTCGGAATAGTCGCAACCCCACGTCCAATACTGCCCCAGGTCGAGTTCGTATTCCGTGTAGCCGCTGAACATGCCGAAACTCAGCTCTGGCGCTCGCTGACGCAAGGAGTACATCAATGTCAGCAAGCTATCCGCCTGCTGCATGGGCTCGCCACCTGAGAACGTGACGCCTTCCAGGGCATGCTGTGCCTGTGCCCGCAGCACTTCCTGGACTACGGCATCAACCGTGACTTCGGCACCGCGAAATGGATGACTATCGGGGTTCCAGCACTCAGGACAGCCAAGTGCGCATCCCTGGAAGAACACCACAGCTCGCAGGCCTGGCCCATTAGCACGGCTTGCGGGAATCAATGCATGAAGCAGCATGGTAGTCCTCCTTTATCGCTGGCTTTTCTCTCGCTCGATCACCTGGCCGGCGTAATAGGCGGGCTTCTTCCGCTCCACCTTCACACTGTCTCCGCCACGGAAGTCGTCAAAGGCCTTCTCGCAGCTCTGTCCTGCAAAGCCTTCGAGATCCAGTGTGGAGCTTCCCTGCTCGTCAATGATGATCGTGATGGTCTTCTCCTGCATGGTGACCTACCTCCGCGCAACAAATTGCAGCCTCACCTGCTGCCCTTCCGTGGTCTCGATCACTTCCCGGCCTTTCAGAATGTAGCCCCTCGCCCGCGCCATGGCCAAGGTCTGCTTCTCCTTATAGACCTGCTGGACACGTCCCAGCCACTTGGCCCCATAGCCACGCTGCTCGTCGAGTTCGTCTTTAATCATGGCGAGCTGACCGTCCGGCTGGCGTGCGAATCCGATATCACCATAGGCCCCGCGCAGGTGCTGGCGCCGGATAACAATGTTTGCGACTTTTGCCTCCTGCTCCGAGTAGTACGAGTTCAGGTGGACACCCTCCGGGTGGACCTCAACCTCGTAGCCCATCTCCTTCAGAGCCTCCACGAGGTATTTCTCCTCGCGCAAGACCGTCTGAGTCAAACCGTATTTCGACATTGGATACCTCCTTCTTCTGCCCATGTAAGGCATGTTGGACTGGCCGCGGGCAGCCCACTGCCGCCCGAATCATGTCTCTCGTGCAACCCGCCCAGCAGATGTACTTGCGAGGGTCCTCGATCGAGATTGAGAGGTTATCTCCGCTGCGGTCGTGCCCCTCTTCCGCACAGGATGGGCAGCGGGTAATATTGTTGTGCCCCACTGTGCGGAGCTTGGTGTTGATGTGGTCGAGGATTCGGAATTCTGGCCCACACACGTGTCTCCTCATTTCTGGTTCAGCCTTCGGCTCTGGTGCAGCGAGCTGAGGTGGGATAGCCTTCCCGGCAATCAATCGGGCAAGCTGGTCACCTGTCATCTTGGGAAGCGAATTCAGGTAGCACATGTGCTTCTCAAGATCTTCTCCGGCACCGTCAAACCAGAAGCGCTGAGCTGCGCCGCGGTGAATGCCCAACGGCCCACGGATGGCATTACCGTACCTGCCGGGCTTCAACGCATCGTGCTTGGGGAAGACCTCGATTCCTGCCCGCTGCCTGCCTCCCTTGATCGGGATACCCAGCCGCAGGGCAAGGCCGCAAACGTAGATCCGGCAGTCCCGCGCTGGGAGCGGCTCTGCCATGAATATCCAGAGGTGTCCGCCACGGTGACTTTTCTCAAGAGCCGGCTCCACCCCATCCTGCCGGAGGTAGAAGCTGAGCTTCAGGAGATCCGCGAGCGCATCTTCATAGTCTGCGTCAATGGCCACCCACTTCGAGGACTGGGTGGCGGGGTTGATGGCGTAGAGACCGATGGTGATTTCGCCTTCGAGGTGGCGGCGGATTGTGTCCAGCGTCAGGCTGAGCCCCTGGCCGGTTTTCTTGTCCTTGGGCCGATAGTAGTAATGCCGTGCACTTTCCGGGTGCGGCCGGTTGGACTGCAGGGTGTAAGCACGGCGGTTCACAAAGAGGCGGAGGTAGTCCGCCACCAAACTGGCGGGCGCTTTGAGACGAAGGGTGCGCATTCTCTCCTCCCTGAAGTCGTGGGTAGACATTGACGGGTGACTCCAATAATGTTAGAAGAAATGCGAGGGGCATTTTTGCTAGTGACTGGGGGGCTCCTCTCTCTTTTCAGCGGAGGTGAACTATGGACAGGCGTGATTTTCTGAAGAAGGGCACCACGGCAGCGGCAGGTTTGGCAGCCTCAGACAAGATTTTCACCCCACTCGCTAAGGCGTCCGATACAGGGGATAACGCGAAGCCCATTCCGAGGCGGAAGCTGGGAAAGACCGGCGAAGAGCTTTCCATCGTGGGCTTTGGTGGGATCGTGGTGATGAACAACAGCCCGTCGTTTGCCAACAACATCGTGGCGGAGGCGGTTGACCACGGCATCAACTACTTTGATGTGGCGCCCAGCTATGGGGACGCGCAGGCGCGCCTGGGGCCGGCTCTTGAGCCTTACCGCAAGAACGTTTTCCTGGCTTGCAAGGAAGAAGATTGGACCAAAGATGGCTGCGCCAAGCTGCTCGAAGAATCCCTGCGCTTGCTTCGCACCGACCACGTGGACCTCTATCAATTTCATGGTCTGACCAAGATGTCAGAACTCGACCAGATCTTCGGCCCGAATGGCGCCATGGAGACCTTCGAAGCCGCCAGGAAGGCGGGGAAGGTCCGATTCATTGGCTTTTCGGCACATTCGGTGGAAGTGGCTCTGGCGGCAATGGACCGCATCAACTTCGATACGATTTTGTTCCCGATTAACTTTGTGCTCTTCTCTCAAGCGAACTTCGGACCACAGGTCATCGAGAAAGCCCAAAAGAAAGAGATGGGAATCTTGGCCCTGAAAGGAATGGCCAAGTCTACCTGGCCTCAAGCCGAAAAGAGTGACCACCCTCATCCAAAATGCTGGTATGAGCCGGCCGACTTTCCGCACCAGGCAGCTCTCGGATATCGCTGGACTCTGTCACGGCCAATCACCGCAGCCATCCCTCCGGGCGATGAGAGATATTTCCGGCTGGGAATGGACATTGGCGAGCAATTCGAACCCGTCACTGAACAAGAAAGCGCGAAGCTGATGGCAAGCGCTGCTGGAGTTAATCCTATTTTTCACCTCGGAACCGCTTAGAAGCTATTGCAAAACCCTCCGTAAGACGTTGCATGAAGCAGGCGGTACAAATGAAGCCTCGGTAAACGATCAGCGAGCTGCCTCCGCGAGGGCCGACGCCATGAGTTCGTTGGCCGCCCGCAGCCTGGGCAGATCGCCCTCCGTCATGCGGCCAATATCGCCGTACTTGAAAGTGCCTCCACTGGCCCACTCAACCACTTCGCCGATAGCTTGCTTCTTGGCTGTGGCAACACGGCGTGCCGCTGTCAGGAATTCGTTGCGGAGCTGGTTGAACCCTGAACTTGCAGCGGACCCGTTGCCATTGTTGTTGGCAGGAGGCGAGGCGGCCCTGTCGGTGGGTGGCTTGGCAGATCCGTTCCCGCCAGCCAGGGCGGTGCTGTTCTCGGGGAGCGAAGGCTTAATCGTCGGCTGTGGCGCGGCAGCGGCGGGGATTGTATCGGAAGGAGAGCCCGCTGCTCCGCTTTCCGCAGGCGAAGAGCCGTTCACTGATGCCGGATAGAACTCAGCCGCGACTTCCGGCGCCTGCTCTTGCTCATCCTCTACCACCTCCATGACCTTGCCACCCGACCCGAGCAGCTTTCGAGTCTCCGCGAACAACCGGGCGTTCTCAGTCAAGTTGGCGATGAGTTTCCGCATGTCGTCGCCTTCAACCTCCAGACTCAGCGCCCAGATGGATGAGGTCTTCTTCCTCTTCTCCTTGCGGTCGAAGTACGTGGCCTCCTCCGGGCGAACCGTCAGCTTGGCGGTGATCCCGGCCAAGCGACCTCCCGTGAACGTCTGGATCTCCTGCAAGGCGGAGTGAATCTGGCGAATGGAGCGGTACGAGCAGGTGTGGATGCGGCAGACACTCCCCAGTCGCGGGAAGTCAGCCAACACGAAGCGTAGATCTCCACTCGGTTTGCACTGTCCGGTGGCAAGCTCCGGGCATCCGCTACCACAGGTGGTCCATGGCTGTCCGCCAGGCTTCTCAGCCGTGCGCCGGGTGGCCGAGGTTCCGTCACCCCAGCACTTCCTCTCGGTGGCCGTCCACCAGGCGTAGGAACTGGGGAAGACGTTCTCGATGTCGTCGTCGATCAGCATGATGTGGAGTTCGCAGCACTGCTCGCCATAATGCCGGGTCAGCTCGGGATCGGCTTCCCACTCAACCCGGTTGGCTGACTTCTTCTTGCGCAGGAAGACGAAGTGGTCGAGCTTGGTGGGATGGTTGCGATCTCCATTGGGCGGTAGCCCGATGGAGACCTTGGTGGATACGGACAGCCGCTGGACGACACGGCCGTCTTGGTCGTGCGTGACGCCAATAATCATGGGAATTCCTCCTTCTCAGGATCAATGCCCTGCCAATTCTCCCCACAGGGAAGGGGTTTCAGACCGCTATTCCTGTTCTCGGGCAGGAAGGTACCGACTGCGGCTTCGTGAACGATTCTGGGGCCGTAAAGCCGCTTTTCTCTGGGGGTCAGACGACGTAATACGAGATCGTGGAGCGTGAGGAGGGTTCTGGCAATCTAAGCACACGGAACCGAAGAAACATTTTCGACCAGGAATCCCGTCGAAATTCAGCGCGAAGTGAGTGGTTCAATTGCTACAAGCTCCGACATTCGTTCCGAGGCGCTTCCCTCTAATCTCCTGACGCATGCTTTCGGTTCAACTTGCGCCAGGTTTATCGAAAGAAATTCTTGCTTCTTTGCCCGGGCGGAAATGATGTACGCCTTCACTTCATGGCCAATGGCGCGATCGATGGCCCTCACAAACCCATTGAATTCAATGACTTCTAACGCATTGGCGGAATCTGACTGGAAGAGTTCATGCAGAGTCTTGAGCAAACTTTGATAGATCAGCTGCTCGTAAAAATCATCTTGCCGGTGTCTTGGATACAGAATTTGTTCGAACACCTTCTTTTTCTCGTCGTATCTCACCTCCTGAACTTCTGGTATCGAATCGAAGGATGGAAGACCACAATCAACGACCAGAGTTCGCCTATCTTCAAGATAAGTGAAATCGTAGTTTAGCGTGAGACCAGCGGGGAGTTTGAATTTGAAGATTACTGTCTCCCAATATTGTTTGAGCGCCGTCGGATCCTTGTCAAAGTAAAGCTTTTGCTTCGACTCAGAGCTGGCCGCTTCTGCCTCATCGAATGCCTTCTTGTCTGTTTGCCACTTGCTTAAAGCTTGCTGGTATGTGTTATTGTTCCTCGCGGCTGCCTCTTCGATTCGCGCCTTTTCTTTGTTCCAGGCTGTCTCGGCCTGCAAGAATCGCCGCCGGGCAGAATCACTTCTTTTTTTTCGAATGCTGGGAATCAGTCTGACGAGAAAAGAAGACTGATATTCGAAATCGGCCAGATCTGGCTTTTTCGGAAGTGGTCTTATTATAGGAACTGAAGGTTTAGGGATATCATACTGCCTGGCTGTTGCTTTCCAATCAACTTTATGGTCAATCTCGATTGCTTCCAAGAGTACATTGCTCAGTTCGTGAATAGAATTTTGAGCCTGTGCGGTCTTTTGTTTTGCAATCTGTCTGTTCTCAGTGACCAGAAGGGCTGCTCTTTGATCGGATGTCGTATTTCCACGGGTCTCGACACCGCAGCCTTGGCAGAAAACCGTTCCCGGTGACACCTGTGCTCCACAAGAAGCGCAAAATAAGCCCTGTGCTGAGATCGTAGGGGTAACTTCGCGACCGTACGTAACAATAATTATTCCTGGTGTCCTGCCGGCCAAGAAGATTAGTGGTAAACAGATGAGAGCACCGCAGCACTGCTCCTCGCCTTTGATATGGCCCTGCTCAATGTGTTCGCTAATAATTCGGAAGCCCTGGGAGGCCAGTTCCCTTGTGGTGACATCTTTCTGTGCAAGCCCAGCCCGTGTGTTTTCGAAGCTCCGAGTTATGTATTCCATAATCTATGTAGCGCCCCCGCGAGCAAACCGCCCAATCCGATTGCAAATCCAAATCCTGTCGCAAACCGCAGTAGGTTGTTGCTTTCGCGCAATCGCAACGCTTGAGTTACTCCGTCCAGCAGCATGACAGTAATCATTGCCAACGCTAAGTACTGGTTGTGCGAGTAAAGCGGCACCGAGGCTGCCCCAAGCGTCAATCCAAAACATCTAGCACAGATTGGAACCTGTCGGCCGCGCCAAAAAAAGCTCCGATCAGAACGTTGATGGCAATGGATTAGTAAACCTAGGTGCCAAAGACATTGCTGAAGGCGCTCATGGACGATACAGACGAGCACGGATCTACCCCAAGCAGACCTGATAACGCTGTTACTATGGTTTTCGTTCAATGGCGACATATTTGAAATCCGCCCATGCCGTCGACTGGCGGCATCGGGGAGATTCCCTTTGCCTGAACGTCGGGCAAGTCCTCTCTTGGGTGTGTGAAACCGAACGACGAAATATCTACCAAGGGCCGGGTGTCTGTACGGGACTTCGGGCCCATTGCACCTCCCTGGCAATCCAGATGGAAGGAGGTTAGTTCCGTTGAACCAAGAAGGCAATAGCTGATTTTGGAATTTTGGGATAACGCCTCGCAGGGATGAAAAGGCTCTGCGACTTTGACTGCGAGCTCAAACCTGAAAAACAAGGAATACGTCAGGCAATACCAACGGGCTTATTCAAACGCTGAAACAGGCTCGGAAGGAGATTGACCGCATGAGTCAGAATTGTTGGCGGGCGCTTGGCGAGCTAAAGAAAGGAATATTTCCTTTGTAAATGTCAAAATCATCGCAAGCGGTTTGGGCTTTCCCCTTTCAAAGCTTTTGTCGCGCAGGGGCTTACCTCCTCCATCCGGCCGAACTCTTCAGCCGAAACATCATAGACCGGCTCTCGTCCGGATCCGTCGACCCAGCCAGGCTTTCACTGTACAGAAGAAGTCCCTGCTCGGACTTGCTCGGGTGAAATCGCACGAACACTCCTCCCCGGATTGCTCCGCTTTCATTGACCGTCAAAGCTCTCACTTCAGCGATCTGGCCCGTCAGCACCTGACGATGCTCCCAAATCCACCGCCGCTGCTCATTGGTCAACTGGAAGGAACCAATCTCGCTCTCCACCCCAGTCGGTCCCTCCACAACCATTGCTCCCAGGCTGCCGGCGAACTTCCCCGTGCCTTCAATGCAACGTATGACTCTTACATCGAGGGTGTCATTCGCCTTCACCTTGAACCATTCGTCCACGGAATCCCGGTACTTCACAACCACGCCTTCGCTCCAGGGCAGGCCGCGGGGATCGTGGATGATGGCGCGATAGAACTCCACAGGGTCACCGCCCTCGGGCATGGCCGGAACGACGTGGAGATGCCTGTTGAACAGCCTGATCTCTTCGATCACGCCCTCATAGAGTTCACGCCGCTGTCCATAGGGCATGTGGCTGACATCCCTGCCCCTGAACTTCGCGATGTCCCAGGCGTAGAACTCAACCGGACCTCTCTCCTGCTGAATCCGGATGGACTTCTCAGGCAGGGCATTCAGGATTCCGCCCACTCGGGCGGCTCCGTCGGCATGGTGAAGCTCACCCTGCAACACAGTTCCTTCCTGCTCGGGGCCTGGGAAGAGCTTGCGGGCCAGCCACACGGGAGAGCGATTGCTCACGCCTTCTATGGCCGGGAGCTTATCGTAATACGGTTCTCCCTCTGGCCGATGGCTGCGATACACGGCACGCAGGTTGTTGATTGCCACGTTCGCGAGACTGCCATCGTCTTTCCATTCGACGCTGACCGGGCGAGTGGAGTCGGAGAGTGTCTTGAGGAACTCCGGTGGCTTCAGGTGAATATCGGGCTTCGCCACCAGAACAGAGTTGTCCTTCAGGCGGACAATCAGATACCGGTTCTTCTCGAAGGCCTGCCGGAAGGCATAGCGTCCCTTGAGGACACCGTTTGCAATGTTGACCTCGAAGGATTCCGTGTGTGGGTCAACTCCTTCGGCAACGAAGTCATAGTGGAAGCCTGCCTTCTCAGCTTCGTGCTCGTGAACGTTGATCTTCCCAAGCTGGCAGCTTCCACCAACCTTGATGACGCTCGTGCCGGAGTAGATAAGCCTCTTTTCGCCCTTTCCGTAGCCTTCCTTGATGACCCCGTTGAAATCGTCTACGGAGTGAGGCTCATTCTCAACCGCCAAGGTTCTGGGCCGCTGATCTGTGGGTAGACCTTTCTTCAGTGTGAACTTGGCGTATTCCTTCTCAGTCCGCGGACCGGCCAGCAGAGCACCATCCACTGCTTTCTTCTGCAAGGCACGATTCAAGGCCAGTTGCCGGGTTCCAAGTGGCTGGGGTGTACGCAGAAGTCCCTTCGCCCCGCCGAGAGCAATTCCGAACAGCAGCCTTCCACCTTCATGAACGAGTGTTTCTCCAATGCCGAGAGCGAGGTTTGCCAGGGGATTCATCTTTGACCTCGATGGGGGTAGGGAGTGGAAATCTACGCCGCTTAGGTGGGCGTACCGTGATGTGAAGTAATAGATATGAATGGAGAGAACGACGCAGCCGCGACACATCGCTGGAATACAGCACGGTCGGCACGAGGGCCAGTCAGCCCGCAGGGCCTCGATGGTGTGCTATCCGGCCAGGCGGAGAGACACCCGGCCTGGGCTCAGACCGGCGCTACTCTCCAAGAACCGGTTTGAGTGGACGGGTTGCCAAGGAAGGCTCTCCCGCCAGAGGCTCTTCAGCCCGCCCCGAGCTACCTACCAGGCGATTTCTTCGGCGCGTCCACTAACTCTTTTTTAGCTTGGCCGCTTTCCCACCACACCATCCTAGCCATTTTCCACCATCCTCACTTACATGGACCCCACGCCCACCTCTTTGGTAAATCCTCTTTCACTTTTTCTAACCTCGCAACTTCCCCGAATAATCTGCCCGTACGCTCTTCCTCCAAATCCATTTGTCTGTCATTTTCTTGCGCTTCTTGGCATGCTATACGCGCCTTGACCGTAGCTTTCTCCAGAGCAGCCTGCTCCTGCACGTGTTGAATCACCATGAAAACAGCGAACAAAACAAGCAGACCAACTAGAATCCGGCACAGTATTTGAACACTGTCCAATTTTTTAGATGGCACAGGTGTTATCATCTTACCCTCCCCTTAACTAAGAGTTCGAGCCGGGAAGTAGTGAGAACGCAGGTACCTGGTGTACTCGGTTCCCTTGACGGACGGGAGCAAGGACTCAAACATTTCCTGATAGCTGACACTTCTAAAGCGGATTTCAGTCGAGATTGTCTGCGAGAACTTCTTAACCTCTGCTCTGTGGTCGCCAGCGACCGTACTGTCCGGAACGTCATACCACAGGTATAGAAGCTCGAACTGGTCTGTGGTGAATGTCCGGTGCAACCCTAGAACATGCTTCAGTAACTGGGCGGCGTTGAGGTAGTTAAACAAATTGGGTTGAGTGTTGATGGCCTCAGCCAGCTCGCGACATCGCTCAAGCCCTCTCCAGAGTTGATCCCTTCGGAAATATGAGGGCCTAAACTTCGCGTGGGCCTGGGATTGAAACGGCTCTGACAATTTGCTTTCGATTGCGGTGACCCTGCTACCTCGCTCGCCGGAAAGCAGCAGGTCCAGATTTGGCGGGGTGCCGGGAAGCCCCGTCGCGAATTGTTGTTCAAACCGTAGCTCATTAAGGCCGTCCTGAATTCCGCACGCCTGAAGAAGCGGACCCAACGACAACCCACGCCAGTAATCAAACACATTGCAGGCTAACGCCGATGATGAATACAGCGAAAACATTTTCCCAGCGCTCTCATCTCTTCCAAGCTCGTCGCCGTCTCCGGCTTTGAAGTCAGTCTCGGTCTCGGCCTTTAGCGGAGCGAACAGATTATCGGAGAGGTGGAACACCCGGCGGCGCGGCGTGTACCGAATGGCGCGCGAATCAGCCCAGTGCGTTTGGCTTTCTTTGATGTGTCGGAGCGTAGCGGCCCTGTCCATCATCGTGATCTCCCCATGTTGTGCAGTGTCGCCTATGGTAAAGCGTTTCCCAAGGATTTAGGGTACCACTAATGCCCGGTAAAGGGTGGTCCGGTCTACGTTCAAAAGCGCGGCCACGTCTTCGAGGCGTTTGCCTTTGTCGATCTGCTCGCGTGCGTGCTCATTCTGCTCCGGGGACAGTTTCAGCTTTCCCCTCCCGCAGGGTTCGGCTTGCCACACTTTTTGCTCTTAATACTTGTCCTTGATTTCCCTCTCTAGTGACGTATCATAAAGGACGTCAATCCAAGGATGGGGCAGATTAGGCGTACCCATCCGTCCCTTAGGCGGCCTTCGCCAGCCTGTTTCTCTCGCGCTTTTCCATGCGGGCCACGACCTGGCCGGTCAGCAGGTCCACAGCGAACACACCCAGCACGGCCACAGCTTCGAAGACCACTCCGGCCAGATGAGTGACGGCCAGGATGGAAGCGAAGGCCGCGCTGACCTGCACGACCTTGTTCCGGAACGGACTGGTCAGCCAGATCACCACGTACATTAGAAGCAGGGCCGGAGCGTAGATGACCATGAGCACCACCAGCCCAGTGTCGATGACGGCCTTGCCGAGTCTCCAGAGCCGGGACTTTCGGGGATAGCTTCGCGAGTTCTTCCAAAAGGCCAGGCCCAAGAGGGCTGCCATCAAGGCAGCCCAGAAGAGCCGGTAACGGGTTACGAGTGACATGCAGCCTCTCCTTTGACATCTGTGAGAGTTGCGGCAACCAGCATCAGCGGGACAATCTGCTAGGCCGCTTATTCGGTTGTTGTCGCGGAAGTCGCACCGGCTTCGCGCGCAGCGGTGAGTTCAGTGTGTAGCAGGTTCTTCGCCAGGCTTTGGACGTACTTCCTGGCGGATGTAAAGCCAAGGTCCCGGCGCGTGAAGTAGCGAGCACCGAAGTAACCGGCGACCACGGCACAAGCAGCAGAGAGAATGATGATGAGATTCTTCATGACTGGATTGCCTCCTTGGGATTGAGGGGATGGTTTCTTATCGGGGACAGAGATCGGGAACGATCAGTGACTTTCCAGTTTCGACAGCCGGCACCAGATGGGCACGATAAACGTCACCATGCAGAGGTTCACCAAGGTTCCGCCCAGAGCGAACGTAACGCCCAGCGGACTCGAAATGCCGTGCACGGAATAGTTGACCGCTTCGGTCAATGTGATGGTGACGACCTTGTGAGCATTGATCCAGCGCAGCACGGCCTTGCGGGGATGGGCTTTCTTGAAGCCCACGAAATGGGCCAGCTCATTGAGCTTGCCCAGCGTGGCCCAAACCATTCCCCAGAAGACCGCCCCGGCGGAGAATGAACTGGTGGCAGACGGGGTAAAGGTCATTTCTTGGCCTCCTGTTCCTGCCGTTTGCAGAAGTCAGCGTAGCTTGCTCGGGAGTACGCAGCGAGCTGGTCACCGTAACGGACAGCCCATACGAAAGCCCAGGCGAGTAGGATTACCCATCCGCCTGGGATGAGAGCCAATGCAACCAGAGGCAGATACTTCCTCCACTTCATGACAGCCTCCTTCGGCCGCGCAACCTGCGGCGCAGCGGTGAATGGGGCAGAGCCAAAGCCCGCATGAGCTGGCGGAAGGCATCGAGCATGACAAGCCTGCGAACGATTGCGGTAAGGCCGTCGGCCAGCTTCACCGAGAGTTGGTCCTGCCGGGTGATCACGGGTCCGGTCTCAGCACGGACCAGCTTGTCGAAGGGAGACTTTCTGTTGTGCGGCGGGCGGAAATAGTTGACCTTGCTGGCCAGGAGCCGGTTACGCCACCTGAGCAGAAAGCCGATTCCGCTGCCCATTTCGACGAGAGCAAACAGTTCGAGTATTCCAGTCAAGCTTCACCTCCTTATCCGAATAGGCGCGCAATCCAATGGGCCATGCCGGCCCCAAGACCAATCAGCGCACCCATTCCGATTGGCCCCAGGACTGCGGCGCTGAGGATGCCGAACGTCAGCCCAGCCTTGTTCCGAGGCACAGTGGGAGCGGGATAGGCCAGCCGCTCCAGAGCGCACAGCGCGGGCAGCCGGGCCTGGAGGGTGTCAAGAGGATCGCCGGACTCAGTGGAATACTCCTGAACCTTGCGGACGACCTCGTCAAAGAGTGTTTTGAATTCCTTCGACCCTGGCGGCAGGCCATTGGCTTCGTGGCCTTGCGCGGCTTCGGAGGCGGCCACAACGGCCCACCTCAGCCGACGCCATTGCCAGCCGAGCTTGAGGGATCTGTAGAGGTTTGCTCCCGGCCAAGAGCTACCAGGAGTGCTCGTACGATCCAAGCTTGTGCCTTTCGGCGTGTTCTGTTCGTCCATAAGCGAATCTCCTTTTCTGGTCTCTTGTGAACTGCAAGGGCTTCTTTCCGGTCAACCTCGCGTCAAGACATACCGGCACGGCATTGGACAGTTGAGGTGGCTTGTGTTGGGGAAGCCGGCGGGAATTGAAAGACTGTGGGTCTTGTGGGCGACGACAAATGCAGGGATGCAGAAGATAGGTGGGCCGGGTTTAGACCACAAACACGAGGTCTTGCGGCGTTGTGCTTAGCGTCATTTCAAAAGATTGTTCCTCAGGAATGCCTGCGAAGAAGCAGCACTTCTCGCAAAGCCTGCCCCGCTTGGGTGGTGGAGCTTTGCCGAGATCACCCGGTTCAAGTTGGCCGGAGGTGCAATCGGTATTGAAATCCAAGATCCCTTCTCCCGGCAGAGAGCGATAGCGGGGGCAATACTTCCGAATTTCCTTGCGGGTGGCGAACACCATAGAGTGGAACTGCACTTCGATCGAGCGTTTCAACTCGCCCTCCGGCGTCTCGCGGAGTAAAAGAGAAAAGGAATCAATCTTTCCCGCGAGCTTCACCAAATGACTCGATCCGTTCCCTAGAATCTCAGGAAGTTTAACCACTGCGATGGTCTTTGGCATACGCACATCCTTTCCCGGGTCATGGCCCGGAGCTGAAATTTGAGATTTGACAACGGAGGGTTGGTCAACCCTCCGACGTGACCTAAATACTTCATGGAAGCAGGATAATTGCGCCGTGGATTCGATCAGGCCGGCGTACCAAGTGACATGACCTGCGACGTGGCCATCTTCGCCACGCCGGTCCCTCGGCAGGTAATCCTCACCCCTGCCGATGTTCCAGCGGTCTGGTCCCACAACCCAGGGCGATCTTCGCCTCCAAGTTGCATCCCCACGGAATCCCACCTGAGCAGGTGGTATTTTCCAGGGGTCTGACCTTACAACCGCAGCCAATCTTCGCGGTGGGGATCTGTCATCGTGACGTCCCACGCGAACGGCATGTGGTGGGTCATGGCAATCATGGCGGTGAGGACTCCTTTGCTCCCAGCAGATTTGTTCGTTCACGAATTGGAACGACTTCGATGAAGAGAACGTGCTAATGAAGTTCTGCATACTTCCTCCCAGCTCCCGGACTCTGATAAGCCCCGGGAGCGCATGTGATGATGGTTTGTGTCAACTGTGGGTGCCTTGCACAGGTATCGGGCAGAGGACCTTGAGCGTGTACTGGCCGCCCGATACCAGCACCCCCGTGAGCTCACTCCTGACCAGGGGCAGGTGCTCGCGGGAGATCCAGCCGAGTGGCTCGGAGGTTCCTTCCAGGAACACCTCAGCGCCGGCCTCGTCCTCCTCGGTCTCGGGATTGCGATAGGTGACCGGCTTGATGGTCACTCCATTACAGACCTGAGCTCGGAAGGCCTTGAGTTCCTCCTCGATCCTCTGACGGTCTTCCTGCTTGAGTCTATCGTCTCTCAGCCTCTGCTCGAAGCCATTCACGGCCAGGAGAGCTACAGCCGGTCCTTGAGGCGGACCCTCGCTCGTGTCCTCGGTGACCACTAGGCCATGTTCCACCCGATACTGGCCGTCGGGTAGGTCCACAATGCCGATCCAACTGGTGGAATTCGAAGTACTCCCAGATATCCGCACCAAGGTGTCTTCCACGATGATGTCGAGACTCAGATCGCCATAGTCAGCGCGTACTCGCTCGGACTCCCAGGTCAAGGGCACATAGCGACGAGCCACTCCGGCGGCTCTGGAGATATCCAGGAGCCCGTCCAGGGTATGAGGCCCACCCAGGATGCCATCCGCTACTGGCTTCACCGTGCCGTCGGGATTGCGAGGTGGCTCCAAGGTCATCCCCCGGTCAAAGACCAGCTTGACCAGCTCCGCATAGATTTCCAGATACATGCCGCTGGCCTTGATCCGGTTGTGGACCTCCTCCTCCGCATAGAGATAGGCGGCAATGCCGGCCTCCTGCTCGCTTGTGACCTTTTTGCCGCGATGGTCCTTGCCCGCCTTGAGGAACTCGGCTTTCTTAGCCTCCCGAGTGCGGTTATAGAACAGCCAGAAGTCCCGTGCGGCGGGTGCTGCCTCAGGGCGAGTTGGGAAGCTGCGGATCTCCGGTGGCACTCGCCAGCAACGTTTCCAGCTCTCCTTGTCGGCAAACCAGCGTGCCTTTTGAAAGAGTTCAATCCAGTCCTCACGGGCCACGTCCATGGGCGTGGTCACCGGAATGGGCGCATTGCCGTTCTCGAGACGATCACGAGGAATGCGCCCTTGGCCCTGGTAGCCACCCTGCCACCAGAACTTCGGAGCTACTGGGCAGCTATTGCGGAACTCCGTAATCACACCGCTCACCCAGTTAATCGAACTCCCGTTCAGCTTGATGGCGTCGATGATCTCCTCCAAGCGAGAGGCCACCATCGGCATCCGGCTCCTGGGCAGCTCTTCCTCCATCCAGTGGATGGCCGCTGCGACCTGGGAGCTCGGCTGCATCCTCCGCAGCTCGGCCACGATGCTCTCCCGATTGAGCCAGAGCAGGTTGAACCAAGTGATGGCGTTGACCACGTAGCCGATGCCAGTCTGACCCCGCTTGGCGTCGTTGAGCATGCAGGTCACATAATAGTCGTCGTACTCCTGGACTTTGGGATGCCGGTCGAACAAGGCATCGCCATCGTCGATGACCTTTACTTCGGTAGGCGTGGCCATGACCCAGGGATATTCGGGTAGGGTCTTCCAGTGCTTCACGATCTCCGGGTCAAGCAGGGCCAGCACGGAATCGTCGAAGTCAGCACCGTTGAAGCTCTTGGCCATACCTGGGGCACCCTCCAGACTGGCTGCGAAGCCAAGATGCACGAACATCACGGCGCCCCGGTCGATCCCGGCAAAGCGCTGCAGCCTGCGGCCCCGCAGCTTGCCTGATTCCCTGTGCGAGGCATTAGGGTTCCTCAGCGAGATGAACTCGCCGTCAAACCCGCCCAGATACACCGAGTCCACATTGGGCAGTGTTGATCGCTCCCAGTGCGGATAGCCCTGCTTGTCAAAGACAAACGGCTCGGGGAAGAGATACCTTCGCACAGCCGCTCCCGCCAGCTCGTCCGCCTTGACCGTCATGAGGTCCTGGGGTTCCCGGAAGCGAATGCGAAAGCGATCGGGATCACTGTTCTCGGGGGATTCCATCTGGGTGCGATAGAAAGCATCACGGCAGTTGCGGAACTGCATCGCCGGCAGGCCTGCGGCGTACATCCTCCAGAGCTTCCAGCGATTCTCGCTCAACACCGGATTGCCGTCCTCATCAGCCCAGCTGGCAGGGTTATAAAAGCCGATCTCCTCCTTGACGCGTTCGTCGTCCCGCATCAGGTCGAAGACGTCGCAGGCGTACTCCTGGCAAAGGTACCGGATCAGCTTGTGATCCCGAACCTTGGCCAGATCGAGGTTGGAGGCGGTTTGGACATCTAGGTGGGCCGGGCCACCGTGGAGTTCATTGAGAACGCTGAGGTAGATCTGGCCCTGCCAAGCTCGCAGTTCCTGCTTGACGTCCCAGACCACCAGATCATGCTCAATATCCCAGATCAGGCAGTTCGCCTTGATCTGGCCGTTGGGCATGGCGCCGGTAATCTGGATCAGGTCACCTATTTGAACCGGATGCCCGGTGAGGATTGCGCCGCCCCTGGGAGAGGCCAGCGCTGCTCCAGAAGTCCAGGCATCCGGCCAGCGATTGCCGGGATTGTAGGTGGCCACTTCAAATGTAGTCTTGCCGTCGGCAAGCATCACGGTGTGGAGAAGATCCCACTGATTGAGCTGGCGAGTTTCAATCAGCTCGCCGAACAGGCTGGTGAGGCCCCGAGCGACATCGCGCTTGATGCGCTTGGGGACACTGGGCTTCCCGGCCGGGATGTCGAACCCAAACAGATGACAGGCGTCACGGAACGGCATGGGTTCGCGCATACCCACAGCGTAGAAGCCGTCGTCGCGGACCCAGGGAATGACCGGATACCAGTGCCCATCACCGGGAACCTCCACGCCAGGCAGAGCACCTGAGATCATGCAGAACGCCCAGTCAAACGACTTCGCATCGTTGCCGAGCGCGATGCGGATGTACTCCACCCCGGCATGCTCCAGGCGGGCAGACAGCTCCGAGACCCCGAAGTTCACCTTCGGATCAGGCTTCTCAGCAGGCTTGCAGGGGTGCCGGAAGCGCAGAGGGTGAGGGAGGCTTCTGTCCTCGATCACATGCCACCGCTGAAAGGGCTCAGCGGGAAACTGATAGTGCAGATGTTGGTAGTTCACAGCACCTCCTGTTGTCTGGTATGTGCCCCAGACAGGCTTGGGATTAGTGTTCACTGTTGGATCTCCCCTCGGACGAGAGGAGCTAAGGTGGGATTCCGGAATGCGGGGGCGAAGGCGGGGGCCCCTTGCTCCCCGGCAGTGAGCCGGGGCTTGCCGGACTTGGGTTAGCTGCGCAGCCAGCGCAGGATGTGGGTGGATTGAACGTCCTTAGCACGCTGGACGTTATCACGCATGTTGACAATGGTCCTTTGGAACTGCGCTTCGAGAGATAGCGGTGGAGGAGCAGGCAGTCGGTCTGCACGCCGTTGTGGCAACTGGCTGAGCATGGCGTTCAGCTCTCTGCGCCTCTCCTCGTGGATTTCGCGAGCAATCAAAGCGCGTTCCGGTTGAAAGATTCTCAAGACACACCTCCGGTGTGATTAGGGGAATTGAGTGAATTGGAAAGAGTCTTGACTACGGCGAGTTAAGATCTAGTGCGGGTGAGAAAGCGGTTGAACGCTTACTCTGTGGTGCAGCAGTCGGTCAGCTTGGTGCCAACTTTAACCAAGGTCTTCCCTGTTGCCAGGGTCGCTTTCTGCGTAAGGTCGGAGACGCGAGGCAGAACGGTTGACTTGGTGTAATTGATTGTGGCGGCGGCAGCCTTGTCGGCTGCCGTGAGCCAATTACCAAACAAGCTTGTGAAGATCTGATTTGTATCCATGTGTCCTCCCAGAAAGCCCACCGGGTCCTCTCGACTGCGATGTTCGTGGAGACCCCCCCTGGGCTCGAAACGTTTGGACAGGGGCCCTATCCAGACGTCTCCTGGTGCACAGGGTTATTGACCCTTCCAGCCCTCGCGCGATGCACACTTACCCCTCCCCTTGCCAGGGAGGATTAGGTTTTATGAGTGAAAGGAGGATTTGGTCAGGTTTTGGCTACCAGATTAGCCTCGCGCGGGGACTTGCTTGCTTGAGTGCGTGAAGGATGGTTTAGGGGATGTGGTGTGCCAGGTCGGATATTGGGAGCTGCAAACAGTCGGAGCCGTGTAGGGGATCGGAAACAGATGGTAAACTTTGCATCGGTGGCTACAGATTAAGGATGGAAATTTGGTGCACATTTTGGTGCACACCTAGATAAAAAATGGCCGTAATTGGCAGCAATTCGTAAAGTCGCAAAACCTCACGGAAGCAGCATGAATATTGGTTGATCTTCAGTTATCGCAATGAGTCGTAAAAGTGCCGGTGCGAAGTGTCAAGGTAGCGCTCTAACCGGGCTGAGCTACGGGCCTGCTTTCCAAGTGCTTACGCACTAACGATTTGCGGGGTGTGATCTTGTTTCTCCACCCCTTCCGACATGGGACCAATGGGACCAATTGGCAATTTGGGTGCCATTGGCGCCGTCTCGGGACCAAATAATCCCACCCGCTGTGCGACACTTTGACAGTACGCGTTATCAAAGTGCGTGTAGCGGGCGGTGATTCGGGTGTTCGCGTGCCCCACCCACAATTTGATCAGGTCGGGCGGAACCCCGTTCGCTTGCAGGATAGACACCCGCCCGTGGCGAAAGGCGTGGAGTCCACCTTTCGGGATACCCAACTTTTCGAGCATCCGGTACAGTGTACGTCGTGTGTTGTCCTTCGTCAACGGCTGACCGGACTTCGTCACGAACAATCGCCCGGTCGTCCGCCCTCCGATGTGGTCCCGCAACATCTGCGCGACTATCGGACTTATGTCGATGACACGCACACCCGCCCGTGTCTTCGTTGGCTTTTCTTTACCGCGGTAGATGCTGCGCCACACGTGGACCTGACAACCACTGGCGTCTAGGTCTTCCACGTGCAACGCTGCCGCTTCGCCGAACCGGAGTCCCGTCTCGGCCAACAGCGCGAAAAACGGTCGCCACTTGCCCTTTGCCGCTTCCACGATACGGCGCATCTCGTCCTGGTTGAAGTACCGCTGCTGCCCGTCTTCCGCTTTCGGTAACACTAGTCGCCAGTCGTTGGCGTCTTTCCCGATAATCGCTCGCAACGTCGCCACAATACTCTGGATTGTCGCTGGTGCTAGGTGCCGCCGGATTGCTAGGTGCGTGACGAACTCCTGCGCCGTCCGCTCGGTGATCGTACACGCTGACATCTTCCCGAAATAGGGGAGTATGTGCGCTTTGAGGTAGATTCCCCTAACGTCTTGGTAGCTTGCTGCGCGTAGTGCCAGCTTGTTCTCTGCCCACCACTGCGCTTGCTCTGCGAAAAACGGTCCGGGTTTCACCGTTTGGGTAAAGGTCTCCGCCGAGTTGACCCCTCGCTGTTCCAACATGGACCGCAACTTCCGCTTCGCCTCACTTCTGGTCATCTCTGTGATCGCACCGATCGGCACGCACGTACGCACCCGCTCGACTTGCCCTTCCACGTCCACGTAGTACCGACCATACCATCTCTGGTTCTTCTGCACGACACAACCACTCTGTCCGCTTCGTCGGGCCATAGATTTCTCTCGTTTCCGATTCGGCGGCACTGGCTCCAGCAGCACTATTGCTCCCACAACTGTGGTCATGTCAAGATTTTTCGTCACGGGGTAATTCCGTTTACACGCCCTTTAACTATTCGTACGCGCCCAACGTATATAGACCTTTACAGTCGAAATTCCGCACCAATAGACCTGAGTAGCGCGGTCCACCCTCACGCTCTCATACCGCTGACCTGGGTTCGTAGAGGACAGATTGGCAGATGTTTGGACCGCAATCGGCGGCGGATTGTCAACCTGCTACTTTCAACGTGCTATCAGCCCACCGCCTTACGGAGGAGGGCCGCACGGTCAAATTTGCGCGGTTTTTGACCTAATTTGAACACTATCCTAACGGTGATGTGCACTCAGGGTAGTTCTAGTTTAGGGGGTTCACTTGCAATTGTAGATGAGTACAAACGGCTCAGGAGGTCTTTGAGATCGGCAGGAGTCTTACCGGAGAGAACACGACCTTGCCAGCAGAGTCGAAACCCGTAGTCGTGCAATTCTAGAACATCACCATCCGGTCGCCGCAACTCAACCCACGCGGTAGAGGGTGAACGGCCAGGATTGAATCCAAAACTCCCGGCCGCCCACAAGAATGGACCTATGCAAAAGGGGTTTCTTTCGCTTTCTTCGTACGGGTCTTCCTAGTCTTCTTCGGCTCTTCCACCAACGGTTCCGGTGCGGGTTCGGTCAGCGCTTCCACTGGAGTCTCGAAATCTGCCACTGTCACCGCGTCCGGGGTCACTCGCATAATCGCGACCGGTTCTTGTGCTGCCGGCACCGCGTCCGCTACCACTGGATTCCTTGGCAACGGTCCAAGTTTCGCTTCCAGAAAAACGTGGGTGCCGCAGATGTCCTTTCCGATCCCTGCCTGTTTCGGGCATCGCGGACCTTTACCGTGTTTGGTATAGACTGCACATTGTGTAATCGGCATAGTGCTTTCTCCCTTCGAACTTGGGCCAGGCAAAGCTTGGGTCGAACTGCCTTGCCCGGTTTGTTGGTCGATCCATTCGTAAACTTGCCGTAACAACTCCCGCCGCTCTGTCTTGCTGGCCGCTCGGTAGCTTCCTGCTCGCGCAGGCACCGAAGCGAAAACGTGGTTCAAGACATATATCTCGCTATCTGTCTCTCGTCCCACGCGCCAGTGTCCGCTTGGCCGCTGGTGCAGGAACACGCTCACGTTCCAGTACCCGTTCGCGAAAAGCTCGCCTGACACTAGTCGGGACGGTCCCTCTTTCACGTTCTGGTAGAGGGTCGCGGTCAGCATCACCCTCTCCTTCCGTGTTTAGGGTCGATGGCCATAATCACGAACGCGATCAAGGCCCAGGCCATCGCAAGCCACAGCAGGATTTGTGCAACTCGCAGCATTACTTCTCTCCTTTCTGTTTCTTCTCCCGCACCACGTCGAGCTGCTGCTCCAGCGCGAGCAGTGTGGTCACGAGTGCTTGCTTCGCCCGCTCCACGGCTGGAGTGACTTCCTGCCAGTTCGCGGGCTTGGTACCCAAACGCATGCGGCACAACATCTGCACGTCGGTCGGGTCGGGTTTGTATTGGGTGATCTGGTGTTCTCGCCCTTTGGTATCCTTAATCACCCACTGCCTCAAGATTCCGATTGCCTTCTCGTTGTTTTCCATGCCCCATACAACTGCATCAGCATTGCCATAAGTCGCGTGATTTCAATAGTTTGGGCATGAATCGTACGTCTAGTTTGTGATAGATAGAGAGCGGACGTTTGAGAGGGTGGCGTAATACGCCACGTTTTGTCAGGGAGGTTCAGTTTGTCTCTACAGTGGGTAATGCGAAACAGGTCTAGTATTAACAGATGCGGTCATACTAAACTATAGCCACGTTTTGTCGAGAGACTGGCCACGTTTCGTCTAGGTGCGAAATACAGAAAGAAGCGTGACCTTTAGAGGCTATTTTGGATACATGTTGCGGGAAAACGTCAGAAAATGGCTAGCGGCGCGACCAAGAATTAACACTTTAGCGCGCTCAATACGTCGAGTTCGACTGATAACCGCTATTGTGTTTACTTTTGTCCTTGTGTAAAGGTAAGGGAAGACGGGTTCTCAGTTCGTCTTCCCCAATACCGTCGATCGGAGAGGTTAACGGTATTCCTTTCGCACGTTGTGTATGTGCGCAAAATACTTGGCACCGGTGCTGGTTCAGTTTCACCGGTGCCGCACGTGGTAGAGCTTGAGGAGGTCAAGAGACCACGTGCAAACTCATGTGCGGCACTCTTGGAACGTTGGCCGCAAGCGTATTAGACCTGCTGGTACTAGGTGTGATCCGCTGCATGTCGGACAATATTTAATATTGTAGAAACCGTGCACGCAGGTTTCACTAATCCGTTGTATCGCGTCTAACTCGAACATTGTCCGTTGTGGTAGCATCCTCACGAATAGACAGAGTGCTCTTGGTACGTCTGCATCTGGTGGATCAAGCTGTCGCCGTACCTCTTCCCAATCTAACGTCACACCGTGTTGGCAGGTATAGAGGTGTACACTCAGATCGTGATACGCTACCGGTTTGAGGATACACGGATCAAACATTACTGTACCGTCTCTGGTTCTTCTTCGGTCTGCATCGGACTAGCGTACCCAAACCCCTGGCCTGGCGCACCTGAACCGCCTCTTTCTAGCGACACCACTTGCCCTGGCATCGGCAATCCGTCAACCCTAACGTAACCCGTTGCTGTTTTCACCAACGGTACCTGCGACCACTCTTCACCGATTAGGTCAAGTCCACGCCGATCCCGGTATTCGTCGAGTGTGATTCCACCGTTCGTGAATTCGCTGATGCCGATTTCTACTTGTTTCTCTTCACTTAAGTCCGCCTCGATGACAGATTTCGCCTCAATATCCGGGAAACCAAAGTCCTCTAGAAAGCCGTCAAGCAACGTCTTCGTCCAACAGATGATTGGCGCTAGTGCTTCGTTACGCTGTGCTTGCTGTTGTGCTTTCTCTTGTCCACCACCTAGTCCGGCTTGTTTCTTCACGAACGATGACACGTCTAGGCCAAAACAGTGACATAGATAGCGCACGAGCATATCGTCGAATTCGTCTTTCAGTACTTGCTCGTTGATCTTTGGGAAAATCAAGTTCGGTTGCTTCTCGGCGCCGTAGCTTGGTAGAAAGATGATCTTGCGTCGGTTTCGCATTTGCCCCGACAGGATTGTATCGAGATACTTGTTCAGTTCTTCGACACGGCCCACCGGCACGTCTGGTGGTAGAAATGCGATTCCTTCCGGCATGTTCCCGGACCGGTAGAAACTCGCTTGGAAGTCGAGGCGCCCGAGACCCAATGCGATGTACGCTAGGCACACTTCGACCTTACTGAATCCGTAGCGTCGGTACGATAGCCGGTTGTAGAGCGCGTAGGTGAGTTCATCGGCTGTTAACTGCTGTGCCGGGAATCCGTACGGTGTTAGTTGGAACGCGGGCGAACCGCCCTTGTCGTCGGCAGCTTTCTTTAGGGCTAGAAACTTGTCGTCCGCTTTCTGTAACTCGGTCTGCACCAGGTACTTCTGCGTAACCTTACCACCGTTCGCTGCCGGCTGCATACCGGTCTCGTCGATAAGCGGGAATACCTGTGCACCATCTAGTTGGATGAGACTACAGATCTTCCCTTCTTGGTCTCGTTGCTTCCAGATCGCCGCGTTATCACACACCAATACATCATCATAGATACCACGCAGCCATTGTGGGAACGGTTGCACACCATCCGGTTTGGCGAAGAACTTCCGCAGGGCGGGTAGTCGTGTATCTTTCTTGGTACGTTTCTTGATACTTGCTGGCTGTTCGTCTTCGTCTACCGGTTTGAGCATGAACTCATACTTCACCGGCAGTAGCAAGTCTTTGACGGTCTCGATGACATCACGCACGATCGGATACATGCTAAACTGACGCAGCGTCGCAAAATCAACCTGACCATCCCTTTGCGTCCAGTTTATGTTACTCATGGGCGAATAAGGATAACGTCTTGGGGGTGTACCACGCGGCGCAATTGGGTGAACGGGTTGCCCAGCGGGAAACCAGAGTTGGTTACTTACGTCTCTGATCCGTCCACTCGCGCCAGTTGTTGCAATCTCGGCTAGTGATAGACGACGCTTACCAGATAACTGCACCACACTTTGATTCTTTTGCTTGGTAAATAGTCCCATGTTAGCTTCCGTTCGCTAGACGAGCATTGGGATTTTGCGTACGACTCGCACGCGCCACTCCCGTACCTGGTAGCGGCATCAAACTACCTGCGGCATCGTTACCCGAACCCATGTGAAATCGCTCGCGCACTTCTGCACCTGGATCAATCACTTTTGGTCCCATGCGAGTAGAATCTTGCACCCGTGTCCCTTGACCTTCCCTTGTGTCGACCTCATATTCTGGACCGCTCGCTGCTAACCCCGCTATTGGCCCGTATGGTGGCTCGACTAACCCGTACGATCGCGCTGATGTCGCACGGTTACACTCCAGCCGCACGCGGTCCGGGTTAGACGGTCTGGTGACCACGCCCGTCTTACGTAACTCGTCCGTGTTGTGGAGCTTGCCGAGACGTTCGTAGAACATAACTCTCCAGAAAGGTGCGTGGGACTTGGCTCGGGAGGGAGTTCAAGCCCCACGCTAGGGAAGTGTGTCACGCGATGGGGGTCATCACGTGACACGGGGTGAACTCATCTCCGTTGCACGAGTGCTCTTTCGGTCTGCCGCTCGAAAAACGATTTGTGGATTCTTTCCGGCGCTTGGGCTTGGTGCACTCCACCCGACAGCATGGGGTTCTGACTGTTCGGCGGCGTCCGGCTTTCGTGTTTCTCTAGTCCTTTAGACTCTTGCACTTTCTGCGCGAGTAGATCGAACTGACTCGGGTGGTTCTTCTCGAACTGCGCTAACCGATCTGCTTTGAGTCCTGGTTCGGGACCTTCTGATGCGGGCTTCGTTAACGCGGTCGCGGCACCACCACCGAGCAACTTCTGGAGCGATTCCACCGCCTGTGTCAGTGCATCTGTGTGCGTTTTGTGCGCTACTTTGTGGTTCACCCGGCGCAATCTCGCGGCTTCGTGTTTCTCCATATGTGCTTTGTGGCACCGGTCCAAGTTGTCATCTGCGGCAACCGTACCCGCTAATAGTGCTTGTCGGTGCGCTTTGTCACATAGCTTCGCCGCGGTGAACAGGTCATCGTGCGCTTCGTGGAGTCGGTCGTGACTACCGTTCAGCGCGGTCATGCTCTTCGTCAACACGTTCAAGTGTTGGATCACTTGCCCCGTCAAATCTCGGTCTAGTGTCAGTGCCATGTTCGTTACCTCGCTAGCTGGTCTTGCATGATCCGTACGGCGTTCGCGTTCACGCGCCTTGGCTGCACGGCGTACTCTTTCCGGTAGATGATTGCCCTTGCGTTCCTGGAGTACTTCAAGAATTGCGCGACTCGCGTATCTTTGTCTGCGCCATCCACGAAACGCTTGGTCAGTGGGAAACCGTCACCCTTGTCCAACTTGAACGTCCGCCCGTACGGCACGTCGTCCGGTAGATGGTCGGTCAGGAACGCGTTTGTACCACCATCCACGATTGCAAGCGTCGGCAATACCCCGGTTGCGAGCATCTCGTATGCTTTCTGGTCCTTGATGCGTGTTTTGATCGTTACACCGTGACGGTCGACATCTGCTTTCACGATTTCACCGACCACTAGTCCACCACGCGCGCCGAACGTGATCTCGCCGAGTAGACTACGGTTGTTCACAATGTCGGTCGTCGCGATACGGTCCGCCCGGAAGGTGCAGACTTTGTTCGCTACGTCGATGTTCTCCAACAAGGCTTTCATGTTAGTCACCCACCAACTGCCCGTTCACGTAGAGGTCTTGCGCTCCGTACGGCAACGGCAGCTCGTTCCCGTTCAGTAGGTTCACTGGGTAGAGCACGCCGTCCGGCGAGTAGTCGTGCGCTAGTGGTCCGTTCGGATAGCTAATTACTGGCATGTTGCACTCCGTTGTCTCGCGTCTAACTCGTTCAGTGTCACCTTGCGCCGTAATCTTAAGTTACTGGCACGGCAATCGTACCAATCCTGGTTGGCGGTCACGACGTGAAAACCATCCGGTATTGTCGGCCGCGTTACCTTCTTCCAGATTTCCTCGTGCAAGAAAAATATCTTTCGCGTACCGTTTTGCTGGTTCCAACACGTCGCGAACGTACTCGCTCTCTCCGTGAGAATGTGCCACACGCGGTCGTGCGGGATGTCAGCGAGGTACTGTTCTAAGCTTGCGTCGATCAGAAAGTACGCCACGACATACGGTTCGATATCGTCGTATCGGTCTGCCAACGGGTTATAGACAGGCAATAATGCTGTACCGTCCGGTGGCCCGTTCTCCGCTGCGTACGCTGTCGGTACTTGCTCATCAACCACTTTGTTCATGCCGCACCCAACTAGCTATGCCGTTCGAGTCGTACACTACGAGCGCTGGCGCGTCAAGTTTTCTGCCACCTACGTTCACGTTATTGTAGTGCGCGATCTACGGCGGTAAATCTCGGCTTCATGTTGTCGTAGTCCACGTGGTAGTTCACGCGCCGGGCGATGCGCGGGTGGATTGCTTCTCGGTAAATAGCGGCGATATCTCGGTCACGCTGCCTACGTGAGTAGAGTGCGGGGAGACAGAGTACCTCGTCGATGCTTTCGGTTGTTGGCATAAGCTGCGCTACGTCCGGTTGTAAATGGTTAAATAGACTTGCGCGTATAAGGTCGGTGTCTTCCGGTTCTGGGGCTGGTTGGGTGGGTTCGCCGTCGGTCACGTATTCGGCACTAGCACTTATAGAAATTACGCGTACGGCTAGCACGCCGCGAAAAGCTAGAAGTTTTCGCCAGCGTATTCTTTTCGACTAGCTACGCTACCAAGTTTGTACGCTTTGCGGAGAAAAGTGACACGTTTTCGTACAAGTTCGTCCGATAACTTCGATTGTGTTTACTAACGCCCGTTCGTACAATACACAGTCCACTATATCTAACTTCGTCACCGCCCGGCTTCTTGTATTAGCTGAGTGCGAGTAGATAGAGTGAAACTGTAGCCCGGATTTTTGCATCTGCCGCTATCCTACCCGCATCTTTTGTCTGGTACGACGTCCGGCACGCTCTCCCCGTTGATGGTGAGATCGTTTGACTTGCACGGATTAAAGGATTTCGGCCCTTCGTTGGTTCCACGCGGGCCCGGACCTACATAGATTGCGTTGCCTGCTGGCGTCGCGATTACAGGCTTCTTCTCTTCGGTCACGGTTCCTCCTTCGGTCGCGTCGGCGCTGGATGTGGCGTATGGATTGCGTGTCCGGGCTTACCTGCTGCACCCGTACGACCTAACTCCGCCAAGCCCGCCACGTGTCCACCTGACTCGTAGGTCACGCCCGTTGGGCACGCGCGCTTTACGTCGTCAATTGACGTGTCAGTTACGGCGATAGATGGCCGCATGATCTCCGGTAACCGGCCCACTGGGAACGTGAGCGTGATCTTCTCCGATGGCTTCGGGTCCAGGAGATGTGGTGCCGAGTCTTTTTTCGGCTTCTCCGGCGGTAACATGTGGTCCATATTGCTCCCGCGTTGGTTCGGTCGTGCTGTCGTTGGTTGTTTCTCGTCCATTAGCTGGTACCTCCTGAATAGATTCGGTAGCTACGTGCACCGTCACTGGCAATACTGCGTCAATCGGTTTCGTGTAGTCTAGGACTGCTTGCAACTTCGCCCGTGCCGCTTTAAGTTCGTCGTCAGACATCTGGTGTATCGCGTCGCACGTCTTGCATCCCGTCACTCTTCCTGCTACTAGATCACTGCGTAGATATTCTTCTGCTTTGAGTTCACCCGCTTCCGCCCGTCGCTGAAGTGCGAGTTTGCGCCCGGACGATCCCAAGGCGATACCTTGCTGCCGGACCTGGTCGCGCGTTAGGCTCGCTGCCTTCAACGCTTCCGTGATTTGTTCGTCTGTTATCGGCAACATCCGCACTCGGACTTCGTCGTCTGTGAGTGGTGCCCGGTAGAGTGCGCGCAGCTTGTCGAGGACTTTTTGGTGATCAAGTCCACCCGGCGCTGTTAGTGCCTGCGGCTGACTCTGGGCAACGACATCGGCCAATAGGATGTCTGCGGCACGATCTCCTAACTCCTGAGAACTCTTAACTCCTGCTCTCTTCAGGTCTTCCGCAACTCGACGCTTCGCCCGCTCCAGCTTCATTTTCTCCGCGATGGACTTCTTACGGTTCGGGTCGTTCATTACTTCCCGGATATGTTCTTTCTGCTCAGGAGTCATATGTACTTTCGGCCGATGTCGTTGCCGTCCCTTTCTTACGGTAGACTAGTGAAATTACAGGTCGGGCACACTTGGCCCGGTAGTAGTTCCAGGCCGAAATAGATATTTGGTTCAAATTCGTTGCTGGCTTGGAGAACTTTACGGCACACACCCGCGTCAAGTAGCGCTTGTGCGTCTTGGTCGTCCACGTAATCGCATAGATTCAACGCCCCACATATCTCATGGTGCACGGCATGTTTGTTCATGTGCCCTCCTCTCCTACGTCTACCGCTTCCACCACATCCGCACCCCGCTGCTTGGTTTGGCGGGCGGGCCGGTCTGTCTTAGTCAGGTTTGTTGGACGAGGACCTTTCTACCGGCCCGCCCAAGAAACCAGAGCAACCTCTTCCGGACCTGGGGACCTAGACTTAATCACTACTCGGTTTAGCCCAAGTTGTCTCTAAGAAAGTGCTATCTAAGTGCAACGGCACGGCTGACTCAGGTGCAGCGGTGTTTTCTTCTCTCTTCTCTTCTCTTTCTACGTCTTTTTCTTTTCGCGAGTAGCGACCGTCACGCTGACGTAGATAGTCAGACTGGTACTTTCCCCAATTCACGATACGGATAACGCCGGCTTCGTCAACCGTAATACGGTTTTGTTTCGCCAGCACCGGTAACGTTTCTTTGATTATTTCTTCCGGACAGTTGATCAGTGCGGCCAGACGCGCCGTTGTGTACCCGATGTACTTACCACTTTCCTTACCCGGCGACACCACGCCGGGTTCACGCCCATCACCCGCCAGCGCAAGTAGTTTCAAAAAGAGCGCTTGTTGTTCCAAAGTAAGCAGTTCCGCGATGGTTCCGCGCAGGAACTCACCCACATATAGTTTTACCCATGTCCTACGTCCCGAATGGTACTGTTCCGCCATACGCCCTCCAGGTTATAGACTCGCGGACCCACTTTTAGCTACGCAACGAGTTCGCCGCAGGTTCGCACCTTGTCCATGGTAGTAGCGCGGGCGCTTCAAGTTTTTGTCTCGGTGCTAGTTTGTGGTACAGTGAAGCGTGACCTTTTAGGGCTATTCGCACCTGGATTGCAACGCTATGGTGGTTCACGTCGAACAAGACTCTCCGTTATTCGGCACCGACGAAAGTTTGATAAGCCAACAAGACTGTCAGGAATATCTAGCAACAATGCGGCAAAAGGCAGAGCACGCTTACAAGGTATGGAAAGGCTATCGTGAATTACTACACAAGGCGAAAGCAAAAGCTCCTACAAGGTCCAAAGCTGCTCGGAAGAGATTGTGGCGTGGTTACAAGCATGACACCTCAGCCGCTGAAATTTGGGTCCTCTCCTACGGGAGAAAGCATCTTTCGGCACGTTTACGCGCCGAATTAGGACCGTGGGGAATGCAATTACGGAAGCGTGTGTTGGCACGTACGCGCAGGATGAAGTGGAGAGAACGAAAAAATGAGCGAACAGAAATGGAGATAGATGATAGCGAATGGGCTTAGGGCGTTCACAGTGCCTTATTAAGGCAATAATATAGTTGACTGACTATTTATGTTAAGGTGTTGCTGGCGTGACAGGCGGTAGTGTCCTAAAACCGGATTGACGGTTTTGATCCCCACAGATCACCTACGCCATCCTCGAAAGCATAGACCAATAGCGAGCAGCAGTATTCCCGCAGCCCCAAGCACTGCGAAGAGTGCCGCCGTCCCCACTGGATCGGGGTTCGTATGGGGCCAGTTTCGATCTAAAATATAGGGGAAAAGCCATACGCTAATACCGATCCAAGGTATGACGAAAAGGCGGCCCCACCTCCCCGCAATCTGTTGGAAAGCCCAATAGACGCCCCAGAGTAAGCCCGTCAACCCAGCGGAGCCAATCGCCGTTTCAACGACGGTTCCCAAGCAACGCAGGAAGACGTTATCCTGCGTCCACAGGGTGGCGTAGACTTGCTTGTCCCCGTAGAGCATCAACGCGAACCAGACAACCGCAAAAACGCCAACCTCACATTTCAATGCACGACTCACGGGCGTTTACCTCCACGCCAACCCGGTTTTAGGACACTACCATTCTGCCAGCTTGCGCGTCTGTGGCATTTCCACCGCTAATCGCCTCATAAAAGACCGCGAAGCGAACATTATTTCTTCTGCGATTGCTGGAGTAAAATCTACCGTCATTAGAGCCAGTGTTTTTTGTGCATGACTAATTTTGTTTCTCCATGCGGATTTCAATGCTTCAACGAGGACATTCATCTGTTCCAAGAAGTCAAAACAATCCCCATATTGTTGAGGTAGATTAGAATGACCTTTATCGATCATTTTCTTTAATTCTCTTGTAACTTGTCCGAAACCAGACTGTGGGTCTGTAACTTCAAGAAATATGCCTAACCGAATTACTCCGAGGTCGATTACCTGACAGGCATGGTAGACGGTCGCTGAGTATCGGGAAAGAGCAAAACATTTATTCATTTCTTCGATATTGCTCACAGTGTCCGGGAAGCGGGCAATTACCTCTTTCCATCCGTCCGTAGGTTTCTCAAAATAGTTTTTCTTTTCCTCGGGGAGCTTAAAAAACAGATTCAACGCTAATTCGTCTTCCAAGCGAGTAACCACTTCTAAGGTCATGTTCTCCAATATGATGTTAGCGTCTTGCCATGTAGACATAAGGTCGGGGTCATTAATAGTAGCTGTCAATCGTAAGACAGCGGCGGCAGTCATAGGCAAATGCGGCTGGCAATGTTCCAAAAGGTCAGACAAGTGTGTTTTTAGGCGAGTTAGAAATTGAAAATCATTCCTAACGTCGTAACCGGGCGCTTGAGCTTTATAGAAGATTTGCGCGTGCAGACCTGCCAGTGCTGTAGCTCCCTTGACGTATGCTTCGGCGTATGCCCGTAAAATATCCAAAATGCGGATTCCGGGGCAAGGCGGTCACGATTCCGAGATCATTCCGGTCAGCATTCCGAAATGAAGCCGGGCACGATTCCGGGATGAACCCGGGCGCCGATTCCGATTTCAAGCCGGTCACTTTGAG
>JBEKHR010000047.1:0-39960 GCA_050012175.1 Terriglobia bacterium
GCGCCATCTCTGAATACCTTCGAGAGAATAACCGTAACCCTCGTCCGTTCATCTGGACTGCGACCGCTTCCAGGATCATGAAAAAAATCAGGCATTGTAAAGAAGCGTTAGACGCATAACACTAGTATAATCGGGGGGTGCAGAGGGAAGTCATCAGTCATCAGTGTTCAGTCGTCAGTTGTCAGTTGAAGAAACGGGGCAGGGGCAATTTTGGATTTCAGATTTCAGATTTTAGATTTCAGATTTAAAATTTTAGATTTTGGATTTCGGATTGTCCCCATCTGCCACGTACCTTCTGGCTCCTGAGTTCTGTCTTCTGACTCCTGTCTTCTGATTTCTTCGCTCACGCGGTCCTGAACAACAATCGTAACTTGTGAGGGCGATATGGAATACCGAACTCTTTCCACCACAGATTTAAAGGTCTCGCGGCTCTGCTTCGGCACCATGACCTTCGGGTCGCAAACTGACAAGGCCGCGGCATCGAGGATCGTCGACCGGTGCATCGATGCAGGAATAAACTTCTTCGATACCGCAAACGTCTACAACAAGGGCGCAGCCGAAACCATCCTTGCAAAGGCCTTGGCTAGCAAACGCCAGAAGGTGATCCTGGCCACCAAGGTGTGTGGCAAAATGGGCGACGGCCGCGACGAGAGCGGACTTTCACGCGCCGCCCTTCACAAAGCTCTGGAGGCAAGCCTCGAGCGGCTCCAGACCGATTATGTGGATCTTTACTACCTCCACTTGCCGGATTACACCGTGCCGATTGAAGAAACGCTCGCCGCCCTGGATGAGGTGGTCCGCGCGGGAAAAGTGCGCTATCCGGCGGTGTCGAACTACGCCGCCTGGCAGGTTTGCGAAATCCACTGGATCGCGGAGAAGCATGGGTTCAGGCCGCCCTGCGTCTCGCAGCCGATGTACAACGTCCTGACGCGCGCCATCGAAGAGGAGTATCTGGCATTCTGCAAGCGGTTCAACGTCGCCGTGGTGCCGTACAATCCGCTGGCCGGGGGGCTGCTCACGGGCAAGCACTCCAAGCAGCGCGGGCCGAATGTGGGAACACGCTTTGATGGAAACAAGATGTATCTCGACCGCTACTGGCACGACGACTACTTTGCCGCCGTAGAAGAACTGGCGGGCATCGCGCGCGCCGCCGGGAAAACCCTGGTGGAACTCGCGTTTCAATGGCTGCTCAGCCAAGCGCAGGTGGACTCCATCATCCTGGGCGCCTCGCGAATCGAACAGCTCGATGAAAACCTGAAAGCCTGCCAAGGCGGCAAACTCGATGAATCTCTCCTGGCCCGCTGCGATGCTGTCTGGAAACGGCTAAGAGGTATCACGCCCAAGTACAATAGATAGTTCGTTCCGGTCGGCGCACCGGTTTCTCCTCTGCCCTTAGAACATTTCCTCCTGGTCGTGCTTCGTTTTCCTCTCCGCTTTGGCGAAAGTTTCGACGCGGTGGGCGGGGTATTCGAGCTTCCTGCCCGCCATCAATTCGGCGATGGTCAGGATTTGCAGGCGGGGATGGCGTCCCGGAAAGTCTTTCGACTCATAAAAGCCTGCCGCTGCAGCTTCAGTGAGCATGGGTTTGGTGGGTTCGCGCAAACTGATAAGCGCACCGATGGCCCAATTCCCTTGGCACTCGTGGTCGGTGCTTGAGTCCACTCAGTGCTCCAGCCGGTTACGCCTCGCCATTCGCGAGGGCTGGTTTGCTTTGACGCAGAACGATCTTGGGGTGCCGATAAATCATGGCGGCTGCAAAGCGATTTGCAGGGTGCTTCACGCCGAACGTATGAGTTCTACCACCTCGACCTTCGCCCGCTTTGCTTCCCTCGTACTTCCAGTCCTCCTCATGAAGGAAGGCGACGTCAACCCTCCAAATAACCACGGATTTTTCGGCCTTGATGATTTTCGCGGGATCGACCAAATACCGCCAGACAATGTACCAGCCCGCATGATTGTAATGCGACTGCAAGGCCCACGGACGTGTTGTTCCCTTCGACTCCAATGCCTGTTCGGGAGGGGGATTCAGCCTGCCGCTGAGGGACATATCCGGGAAGCGCTGCTGCGCCACGTCTGGGTGTTTGTGCTTCTTGTAAGGGCTTAATGAATGGAGCGCACGCACGCCGAAAATTCCCACCAAGCCACTGAAAACATTCGCTTGCCCGAAGTAGACTTCGATAAGGTCGGTGGCTTCTCGCTCAATGTACTCGATAGCCTTCCGAATGTGCGATATCTTCAAATCGGGGGGTAGAGCTACGTTTCTGTCGAATCCTTCGGCATCAAAGCCCAAGTGTCGCTCCTAGGTTCCGCTCACGCTTGGAAGGGCAATGAAAGCACACGTTCGTCATGCGGCGCCCGACGAACCGGCGTGGCAGAGGAAGGTTTATCTTCGGCGCCAAGTTCCGCGAGCTTGGGTATGGCTTGCTCCGCCATCCGAAAAAAGACAGGATCACTTTCAATCCCGATGCTATCGTAGCCCACTGCCAACGCCGCGGCGATGGTTGATCCGCCACCCATGAACGGGTCAAGCAGAGTTCCAACTCCAAGCGGAAGTGAGGCGCGCACGACCTGCCGCACGAACGCTTGGGGTTTCAACGATGGATGGGGCGCAATCGCTCTTTCTTGGGCACGTGTAGGAGCCGAGTGGATGATGTCCTCGAAGGGTCTTTCGGATGAAACCCGTCGCAGGCCACCCGTTTTCCATTTGCGCAGATTGTCCTGAACGCGGCCCTCGCACGGCTTGCGGAAAAGTCCCCAGGGTTCCCAACCTGATCGTGGCATCACCGTGACATGAGCAAACTCCCCGTGGGCGTTCTTCGGACGGTCCCCCCCTCGCAGGGTCTTGACGAGGCGGATGATCTCGCCACGCTTTTCGAAGCCAGCCTCTACCAGCGGCAGATAAACAAGGTGTGAGAGCAGGGGATTTGTAGCAATAAACAAATGCCCGCCCGGAACCAGTACGCGAATCGCCCGGTGGGAGAATTCCGAAAAGAAGCTCCGGAGCTTTTCACGGTCACTCTCGGTCAGGACCGTAAAACGCGGCAAAGGGCGCCTCTTGCAGCCGTCAAATGACGGAGGAATCCGCCAGACGCCGCCGTGCCCGTTGCGAAGCTTTTCCTTTTCCACAGATGTGTATTCTCTCAGTCCGTAGGGCGGGTCGGTAACGATCGCATGAATGGAGTCCTTTTCCCTCTTCTCCATCCACGAAAGGCAGTCGCCGAGATATAGGGTGTATCGTGCCACTTCTTGCCTCGAATCTGCTTAACGAGATGTTACCACGAATTCGCGCCCGACTCTCATATGTCCTCGAAGGCCGTGATCTGCGCGGCGGAAACAGTTGAAAAGCCGCAGAGCCTGCCCTGAGCAGAGCGAAGGGGCCGGAGAGCAGGCCCTGCCCGCTGCTTTTTCGTTCCCTCGCTTTCAGCACAAGAACAGTAGGGTTTGTGAAAGGCGAACCTCTGCGCTCCGCGCTTCGGAAATCAGCCTTGACCGTGTATCATTTACCTGCACACAAGTCGGAGGTCTTCTCATGAGCCGCATTCGTATTCTTTGGAGAGTAATTCTCCTTCTTGTCTTCGTTGGCTCTGTTTTCGCTCAGGATACTAAATTCCCCCCTCAGGACGAGCAGATCCCCGGCCCGGACAAGAGCGAAGCCTACGCAGGCCAATGTTGTTACCGCAGCGGCGAAGTCAAGGACCCGGCTCTAGCCTTTAAGACGTGGCTCGACGACGTCCGCCACTGGCGACGCGAGCGCTTGATTCGCATGGGTTATAACGGCTCCGAGTATGAGCGGCCTGAGTTGAAGTGGACGCAGTCCAGCTTCATCCAGCCGCAGATGATGATCGAGGAGAGGTACTTCTACGATCCCGTCGCCGGTAAATATACCGTAGACCGTTATCTGGACGACCTCGAGAAGCGCTACGGGGGGATTGACTCGGTTTTGATTTGGCACACTTATCCGAACATCGGCATAGACAACCGCAACCAATACGATCTGCTTCATGACATGCCCGGCGGCGTGGAAGGATTGAAGCAAATGATCAACGACTTCCACCGCCGCGGCGTCCGCGTCCTCTTCCCCGTGATGCTTTGGGACCAGGGCACGCGCGATGTTGGAATCCCCAACTGGGAAGCCACCACCGAAGCTATGGCCGAGATCGGCGCCGACGGAATCAACGGTGACACGCTGGATGGAGTGCCGCGGGCGTTTCGCGTTGCCTCCGATAGGACCGGCCACCCCATCGCGCTCGAGCCCGAAGGCGGTCCTGCCGACGAGGCCCTCCAGTGGAACAACCTCACCTGGGGCTACTGGAAGTATCCCTTTGTCCCCATGCTCAGCCGCTACAAGTGGCTCGAGCCGCGCCACATGGTGAACGTCTGCGACCGCTGGAACCGCGACAAGACCGATAATCTTCAGTACGCTTTCTTCAACGGCGCGGGCTATGAAAGTTGGGAAAATATCTGGGGCATCTGGAACCAGATCACCCCACGCGACGCAGCGGCGCTGCGCCGCGTGTCGAAGCTCGAGCGCGCGTTTGCTGCCCTCCTCGTCAGCCCCGGCTGGGAGCCGCATACGCCCACGCTTCGCCAGGGCGTATTTGCCAGCAAGTTCCCCGGCCAGGAGCAAACGCTCTGGACGCTGGTCAACCGCAATGAGTACGATGTGGCGGGCCGCCAGATCGCGCTCCCTTATAAGAGTGCCATGCACTTTTACAACGTCTGGCAGGGAGAGGAATTGAAGCCCGAGGTGAGCGGGTCGACCGCCACGCTCAGCTTTGAGGTGGAGGCGCACGGCTTCGGCGCGGTGTTGGCCACGGAGGGAGCGCCGGCCTCCAGCGAGACGCAGAAGCTACTCTCCGAAATGCATGAGCTCGCCCGCACGCGACTTGCGACGCTTTCCCATGAATGGAAGGTCCTCCCACAGCAACTCGTCGAGATTGCCCCGACCAGGTTGGCCAATGTCCCGCCCGCCGGCATGGTGAGGATCCCGGAAGCCGATTTCGAGTTCCAAGCCGCCGGCATTATGATCGAGGGTGGCAATAACGTTGGCGTGGACGTGCAATATCCGTGGGAGGATGCGCCCCGCCGCTACCACTTGCATAAGATGCATATCAAATCGTTCTATATCGATAAGAATCCAGTGACCAATGCCGAGTTCAAGAAGTTCCTGGAGGCAACTCGTTATCATCCCAATGACGAACACAACTTTCTGAGAGACTGGAAGAACGGAAGCTACCCGGACGGCTGGGGGAACAAGCCAGTGACGTGGGTTTCCCTCGAGGATGCGCGCGCCTACTCCGCCTGGGCCGGCAAACGCCTGCCGCACGAATGGGAATGGCAGTATGCCGCGCAGGGGACCGATGGCCGTACTTATCCTTGGGGTAACGAATGGGATGCCGCCGCCGTCCCCGCCCCCGACAAGCGCCGCCAGATGCGCGAGCCCACCAACGTCGATGCCTATCCCAAAGGCGCCAGCCCCTTCGGCGTGATGGACTTGGTGGGGAACGTCTGGCAATGGACGGATGAATTCGTGGACGAGCACACGCGTGCCGGCATCCTGAAAGGGGGCAGCTTCTATCAGCCGCAGGGCTCGCTCTGGTACTTCCCCCAGGCCTACAAGCTCATCGAGCACGGCAAGTATTTGCTTATGGCGCCGAGCAAAGACCGCTCCGGCACCCTCGGCTTCCGCTGTGTCGTGGACTTGGAAACTTGAAACTGGAAATTGGAAACGGGAAACCAGAGATTGGAAATTAGTGCTTCCAGTTTCTGGTTTCTAATTTCCAGTTTCCGCTTTACGGAAGGAAACGAGAAACCGGACAGCGGAAGCTCGAAAACACGGGTGCCAGTTTCCAGTTTCTAATTTCCAGTTTCCGTTTTTCTGGCTTCCAGTGCTTGACAAGAGGGCGGAGATTCGCGTAGTGTAAGCGCTTGCATTTCACGGATGTTCCTGTGGAGACCGAATGTGGATAGCCCGTTCGCCCGCCCTCGCCGAATGAGCAGCGCCAGCCTGTCCTGTCCGGTGGCTCGACCGAATCCGATTGCAAAGTGAGGCCTCGATGTCAAAGGAAAAATTCGTTTTGGGAATCGACTACGGAACCGAATCGGGCCGCGTGGTGGTGATCCGCGCGCGCAATGGGGAAGAGATCGCCTCTGCGGTGATCCCGTACCCCGATGGGGTGATTGACGAGAGGCTGCCGGGCGGGCCGCGCCTGGAACCCGATTGGGCTTTGCAGAACCCGCGCGATTACCTCCTGGTGGCCGAAAAGGGAGTCCCCAAGGTGCTGAAAGCCGCCCAGGTCAAGGCCGAGGATGTCATTGGAATCGGCACGGACTTCACGGCGTCTTCGCCCCTGCCCGTCAAGAGCGACGGCACACCACTCTGTTTTCTTTCGCAGTACCGCAAGCGCCCGCATGCCTGGGTGAAGCTCTGGAAGCACCATGCCGCGCAACCGGAGGCGAACCAGATCAACGAAGTGGGGCGGGAACGGAACGAAGAGTTCATCCAAGTTTATGGCGGCAAGTATTCTTCCGAGTGGTTTTTCTCCAAAGTCTTGCAGGTGCTGAACGAGGATGCCGAGATTTACGAGGCCGCTGATCGGTTCATCGAAGGCGCCGACTGGATTGTCTGGCAGTTGACGGGTGAAGAGAAGAGGAACACGTGCACGGCCGGTTACAAGGCCATGTGGATCAAAGGCCGGGGATTTCCATCCCGGGAGTTCTTCCGCACCCTGCACCCGCGTCTTGAGAACGTTATCGAGACCAAGGTGGGGACAGACTTCTACCCGCTCGGCCAAAAGGCGGGGGGGCTGACAGCATTCTGGGCTCGGAAGACGGGGTTGAAGGAAGGCACCCCAGTCTCGATAGGCAATGTTGATGCACACGTAGCCGTCCCCGCTTGCACAGTAACCGAGCCCGGTTCTCTCGTGATGATCATGGGGACTTCGATTTGCCACATGGTGCTCGGCAAGGAACGCCAGATGGTGGAGGGCATGTGCGGGACGGTGGAAGATGGAATTGTCCCAGGCTGGTGGGGCTTCGAAGCCGGACAATCCGCCGTCGGCGATATCTTCGCCTGGTTCTTCGAGCACGGCGTTCCGGATTATATCCATCGTGAAGCGCGCAAATCGAAAGTCCCCTTCGCCGCCGTACTCGAGAAGCGCGCCGCCGCCCTCAAACCTGGGGAGTCGGGGCTGCTGGCGCTCGACTGGTGGAATGGCAATCGCTCCGTGCTGGTGGACGTTGACTTGACCGGAGTGCTGCTCGGAATGACCCTGGCCACCAAGGCCGAAGAAATCTATCGTGCCTTGATCGAAGCCACCGCGTTTGGCACGCGAACGATCATCGAGGCCTTTGAATCGAAGGGCGTGGAAGTGAAAGCCCTCGTGGCCTGCGGGGGCCTGCCGGAAAAGAATAAGCTGCTCATGCAAATTTATGCCGATGTGACCGGACGAGAGATTAGGATCGCGGAACGGCTTCAGACTTGTTCTGCCTTGGGCTCAGCCATGCACGGCGCGGTTGCTGCCGGGCACTCGGGCGGCGGCTACGATACCATCGCTGAGGCTGCAGGTCATATGGCCCACGTGCAGAAACTGACTTACCGGCCGAAGGCCGAGAACCATGCAATCTACAATCGGCTCTTCAAAGAGTACCAGACTCTGCACGACTATTTCGGCCGCGGCGCCAACGATGTGATGAAGCGGCTCAAAGCTTTGCGCCGCGAGCAGGCGGCACATTGAACGCTCAATTGCCAGCCACCGGCCGCCGGCAAAACGGAGACGGATTGACTCCTGGGTGGTAGCTGATAGCTGATAGCTGACTGCTGACGAGTGATAACTTTTGCCTATGTCAAAGATCGAACAACTGCGTGAGGAAGTCTGGAAGGCTAATCTGGGAGTATATCGCGCGGGGCTCGTAACCATGCACAGCGGAAACGCGAGTGGAATTGATCGGGAGCGCGGGGTGGTGATTATCAAGCCCAGCGGCATGGATTACGACCGGATGCAGCCGCAGGATATGGTCGCTACCGACCTCGAGGGCCGGAAGCTGAAGGGCGCATGGAATCCCTCCGTGGACCTGCCCGACCACCTTTACATCTACAAGCACTGCCCGCATATCGGCGGCGTCATCCACACCCACTCGAATTATGCGACGAGTTTTGCGCTGCTGGGAAAGCCCCTGCCCGTCTATTTGACGGCCATCGCGGATGAGTTCGGCGAGGAGATACCCTGCCTTCCTTACGTGGATAACAGGGCTGACCATATTGGCAAAGCGATCGTGAAACACATGGGCAAGAAGGCCCCCGCCGTGCTGCTGGCGCATCATGGCGTTTTTGCCTTCGGGCCCACGCCGCGTGCTGCGCTCAAAGCCGCCGTAATGATCGAAGACGTTGCCAAGACGTGCCATCTTGCGTTGCTGCTCGGCAAGCCGAAACCCTTGCCGCCCGTGGAAATCAAGAAGTGGTGGGACCGCTATCACACGACCTACGGCCAACCGAAAAAGGATTGAGCTTGCTCGTTGCCAAGTTTTTGCGTATGGTGTTTGGGCCGTAACGTTGTCCATTGAGGTACGTTTATGAGCTTGTCCTTCTCGTTTTGCTCGCTTGCCCTGCTGGCCGCCGATCCGCAGACCGCCAGCCGCCTCATTTCGCTGCATTCTCCGGACATCGCCGTCATCGCCATTTATTTCGCCATGGTGCTGGGAATCGGCGTCTATCTCCGGCGATATACGAAGAGCGGCAAAGACTTTTTCCTCGCCGGCCGGGAAATAACCGCCTGGGTGGCGGGGCTGAGTTTCGTGTCCGCCAATCTCGGCGCGCTGGAGCTGATGGGGTGGGCCGCGGCCACATATCAGTATGGCATCCTGGCGGCGCACTGGTATTGGATTGGCGCCATTCCCGCCATGCTCTTCCTGGGCATCGTCATGATGCCCTTCTACTACATCTCGAAGACTCACTCCGTTCCCGGCTTCTTGCAACTGCGTTACGGGGAATCCGCGCGGGCGCTGGCGGCCACCATGTTCACCTTCATGACCCTTTTTATGGCCGGCATCGACATGTACGCCATGGCACTGGTCATGAAGGTGGTGCTGGGCTGGGACATCCACTTCAGCATCTGGGTCTCGTCAATCACGGTGGCGATCTATGTGGCCCTGGGAGGGTTGTTCGCCGCCATCTTTAACGAGGTCCTTCAGTTCTTCCTGATCTGGTTGGGCGCCTTGTTGATTCCGATTCTCGGTTTGATTGAGACCGGCGGCTGGTCCGGCCTGGTGGCGCGCATTCACCAGAATTTCCCCCAAGGCGATTACACCCACCTCTGGCGCACCTTGGGCAGCGCCGCCGACAATCCCATGGGCATCCAGTGGGCAGGAATCGTTTTCGGCCTCGGCTTTGTGATTTCCTTCGGCTACTGGACCACGGATTTTCTGGTGGTGCAGCGCGTGATCGCCGCCAAGGACATTCGTGCCGCCAAGTTTGCGCCCATCATCGGCTCGTTCTTCAAAATGGCCGTGCCCTTTATCGTGATTTTGCCGGGACTGCTGGGCTTGGCTGTTCTAACGGATCACTCCGGGCACCTGATCCACCTCGTTGCGGCCTCGTCCCAAGCGGCCAAGAATGGCGCGCCTACTTACAACGAAGTCCTGCCGCTGATGCTGGCCCGCTACTGCGGCCCAGGGCTGCTGGGACTGGGCATCACCGCGCTCATCGCCGGTTTTATGTCCGGTATGGCCGGTAACGTGAGCGCCTTCTCCACGGTTTGGACCTACGACCTCTATCGGAGTTTCCTCAGAAAGAATGCCTCCGACAATCACTACGTGAAGATGGGTCGCTGGTGCATCATCCTGGGCGTGCTCATCAGCATCGGCACGGCCTATCTGGTGATGCAATTCGCCAGCATCATGGACTATGTACAGGCACTTTTCAGTTTCTTCATCGCGCCGCTCTTCGGTACCGTGGTGCTCGGTATGTTGTGGAAGCGGGCGAGCCCCGCCGGTGGTTTCTGGGGGCTTCTCTGCGGCACCGTCTCCTCCATCAGCATGTGGGCTCTGGTCAGAGCAGATCCCCGAATGCTGGCTTACGTCGCCCTCTCGAGCCATGCCAAAGCCATGGCCGAGAACATGTATCGGGCGCTTTGGTCGTGGATTGTGTGTGTGACCGTCACCGTTGTCGTCAGCTTGCTGACGCGCCCGAAACCCGTCGAGGAGTTGACCGGCTTGGTCTACGGATGTACGAAACTGCCCAGCGAGGGAGATCTGCCCATCTGGAAGCGCCCCATCTTCTGGGCCGTAGTTTCATTGGCTCTGTTCCTTGTTCTACAGTGGAAGTTCTGGTAATTTTGGATTTTAGATTTTGGATTGGATTTCAGGTCTGTGCGGCGTCGGACCGCAATGGTTTGCTGAAAGCTGATGGCTGAAGGCTGACAGCTTTTTGAGGTATGTTCCCATGAGCGAAGGTCATCGCATGGTTCCCGTCTGGTTCTTCGTTGGGGTGATTCTGCTGATTTACGGAGTGCTCATCCTGGCCACGGGCATCTACGAATTCTCTCACCCGCCTGACACCGTGCTTGCGAATTTGCACCCCGCAATCTGGTGGGGAGCGCTGCTCACCATCGTGGGCGGCGTCTACGTCTACCTGTATCTGCCGCGAAAATCCTGAGGCTTTACACTTCCGGGATTCCCAGGTCGCTCGACCCCAGCGGCGACATCTTCGCCTGGGGCGCGTATTCCTCGATCATTTCCAACGCGATGCGTGCCCGGTGTACGCGCTCACGCCCCAGTCTCGCGGCCAGATCCTCGAGATGCTTGCCGGAGGGGTAAATATCCGGCGCGTTGCGCAGACCGAACTTGAAATATACGGGCGCGGCCACCCGCAGGATTTGGGGCATTTCATAATAACGGACGAATCCTCCGAAGTTATCCGGCACTTCGATGTAGAGGTCGATAGGAATATCCACGGCTTGCCGGATGGAGCCGATCTGGGCGGGTGTCAAGTCGGTGGGGATATTCAGGGTCGAGACGCCGGCATTCTCAAATAGCTTGGCCGTGGCGGGATTGGCCGCGGGAAGCGTGACGGAACTCTTGATGATCAAATTCTTGGGCAGTTCACCCGCCTCCTTCATTTCCTTGAGCACCCAGATCAGGCCCAAATCCGCAGGCAACACGCTGCGAATGCCGAGGTCGCACGCCTTGCGGACGTCCGCGAGGGCGTAAACCAGTTGGTCCGCCCCACGGTGTTGCAGACCAATCACCTTGCCTGCCGCGGATACCGTTTGGGCGCCGGTCTCGAAAGGCGCCCGGGGGCCGACAAACAAGCAGACTTCAATCCGCTCGCCGGCGCCCATGCGCGCCATCTCGCGAATTTCGTCTTTGGTCAGCAGCATGATGCCGCTTCCCTGGCTGACGCGATGGATCGGCACCTTGAGTTCCTTCGCGGCCTCCAGCACTTCGCGAAAGACACGCGGTCCTTCAACACTGGGGATCTCGAAGCGGTAGTCCCCTCCATCCTTGAATCGCTTGCCGCTGGGCTCGAGCGCGTGGTTGTCTTCACTTGGGAGCATGAGTTTAGCCAGGAATTGTCGGGTTTGCTTCATGAGAGACTCCAACTTCAGAAATGCTGACATTGGAAAAGATTCGTCCGTCGTCAGTGGTCCGTTGTCCGTTGTCATTTGCCAGTTGTCCGTGGTCCGTCGTCCCGCCGCGGCGGGTCAGTTGTCGGGGGTTTTCCGCCATCAGTCGAACGGAACAACTAACCACTAGCCACTGACAACTGACGACTGACAACTGACTACTGCGTATACTTTAAATAAACCGTTCTCGTCTCGGTATAGAAATCGAGCGCGGCCGGCCCCTGCTCGCGCATGCCGAAGCTCGATTCCTTGGTGCCACCGAAGGGAAGCTGATATTCCACGCCCGCGGTGGGCAGGTTTACCGTAATCAAGCCAGCTTCAATGCGATTGATGAATTGGTGAACATGCGTGAGGTCGCGCGAAACAATGGAAGCTGAGAGGCCGAAGCGGGCGCAGTTGGCGAGCCGCAGGGCGTCCTCAAAATCATTCGCTACCATCAGTGCCAGGACCGGGCCAAAGACCTCCTCCTGCGCAATGCGCATTTCAGCCGTGACGCCGGCGAAGATGGTGGGCTCCACATAATAGCCCAAATCGTAAATTCCACCCGTAAGGCGATTCCCTCCGCAGAGCAACTGCGCCCCTTCTTGCTTGGCGATTTCGATGTATTTCAAGTCCGTCTCGAGCTGGTTCGCATCTACCGCCGGTCCGATCTCGATGCCGGGCTCGAGGCCGTTTCCAACCTTCAACTTTTTGGTCTTGGCGGTAAGCTTCTCGACTAAAGGCTCGTAAATGGCTTTCTCAATGATGGCTCGGCTACAGGCGGTGCATTTCTGGCCGGTGGAAAAAAACGCACCGTTCACCAGGACGGCGGCGGCGTAATCGAGGTCCGCGTCCTTGAGCACGATTGTGGGGTTTTTGCCGCCCATTTCGAGTTGAAGGCGAACCCTCCTTTTCGTCGCCTTCTCGTAGAGCGCGTTGCCCACCTCGCAAGAACCCGTGAAGGAGACGGCGCGGATGGCGGGGTGCTCGACCAGCGCGTTGCCGGCCCAGCCGCCGCTCCCCGTCACATAATTGAGAACCCCGGCAGCAATGCCCGCTTCGTGAAGCGCCTCAACGATCCGATAGGCGCTGAGCGGCGCGAGTGAAGCAGGCTTGATGACCACGGTGTTTCCCGCCACCAGTGCGGGCGACATTTTCCACGCCGGAATGGCGCTGGGGAAATTCCAGGGAGTAATGAGGGCCACGACTCCCAGCGGCTTGCGCAGGGTGTAACAGAAAACGTTCTCGCGCTCGGAGGGAATCTGGTAGCTGAACTGGCGCGGCCCCTCGCCTCCGAAGTAGCGCAGGATGTTGATTGCCCGCTTCACTTCTCCCTTAGCTTCGGGCACCGTCTTGCCTTCCTCCCGCGTCATCTCCTCGGATAGTCTCTGGAGACGGCTTTCCATGATTTCGGCTGCCTTATAGAGGAATTCACCCCGTAAAGGAGCGGGAAGCGCGCCCCACGCCGGTTGCGCTTTCGCTGCGGCGTCACACGCTTCTTGAATGTCGTCCGGGCCCGAAGATTGAAACAGGCCGACAGTCTCGTTTGTATTGGCAGGATTGAGGTTGGGGAATGTCTTCTTCGTCTTGCACTCAACCCACTGACCTGCTATGTAATTTCGATAAACATCCGCCATGACAAAAGCCCCCCTGAAGAGAAAAAAGACCTGAATCAAGGAAGATTGAATTATGGATGACCGTTTGAATTGTAGTCAAGCTGAAGCTTTGCCGGAGATAGGGTCAATTGTGCCGGCGGGCCCCTGCCACGGGATGCCGTGGGTGTCGGGCCGGCTCTTCAAAAGCAGAGGGCACTGGGCAGTGAAAGCACCTAGAATTAACACCGATGAAGGCGAAAGCTGATAGCTGACGGCTGATGGCTGACAGCACAACCGACAACTGCCCTCGATGCGCGCCACAGAAGTTGAGCCTTTCAAGAGGCGGCTGCATCAAATCCATTGGGAAGTAAGTAAGGGAAACATCAATCGCACCAGCCAAAGGAGCTTCTATGCCATTCACACTTCCACCGCTGCCCTACGCTTTTGACGCGCTGGAACCGTATATCGATAAGATGACCATGGAGATTCACCATGGCAAGCATCATGGAACTTACGTAAGCAATTTGAATAAGGTGCTGGAGTCGGCGCCGGGCCTGGCCGGCAAGACCGTCGAGGAGCTGCTGGCCAACAACTTGAGCCTCGTTCCGGAGAGCATCCGAACGGCGGTGCGCAACAATGGCGGTGGCCACATTAACCACTCCATGTTCTGGCAGGTTATGGCGCCCCAAGCCGGCGGACAGCCCAGCGGCCATCTGGCGGAGGCCCTCCAGAGCACCTTCGGCAGCTTCGGCCAGTTCCAGGAGAAATTCACCGCCGCCGCTCTGGGACGCTTCGGCTCGGGCTGGGCGTGGCTGACGGCTCAGGGGGGCAAGCTCGACATCTACTCGACCGCCAACCAGGACAGCCCTGTGATCGAAGGCAAGCATCCCGTCATGGGTCTCGACGTTTGGGAGCACGCCTACTACCTCAAGTACCAGAACCGCCGGGCCGAATACATCGCCGCTTGGTGGAAGGTGGTGAACTGGGCCGAAATCGAGAAGCGATTCAACACCGTGAAGTAGGTGCGACCCTCATGGGTGGCGCGGACAGTGTCATTCTGAGGCCCCCGTTCTCTGGGGGCCGAAGAATCCCCGCAGTTTCTTTGACCCGCGGGCCGACAACCTTCACCATCGGCCGCATACATACAAGGCAATGTATGCGCCACCCGCGTAGGAGTTTCATGCTGCCTCCAAGGACGAAGCCGGTTAAGATCACCGTGGGTCGCCCGTACGACGCAATGTCGCGCAGACGAGAACCTCATTCGAAGTTTCCTTTTTAGGACTTCCTGTAGCGAACAGTACACCTGACAACCTCGATTTGCAATGATTCGTGCGCGGCTGCGGGGGAACTGTCCATCCTTGATCCCCGCAGGGGATCCATACAGTAGCCGGGGGCAACGCCCCCGGAAAGTGCGCCCCACACAAGGTCCGACCCGTCAGCTGACGGGTCGAATTCGGGTGACGTCACCCCGGTCTTGCGGCCCACGGCTCAAGGGAATACGACCCCTCCAGGGTCGGGGAACGAGCCTCGCGCTTTCCGGGGGCGTTGCCCCCGGCTACTATCTTGTGCCCTTGCAGGGCACGAAAAACCTGCCCTTCGGTCTTACCCCGCGGCACCCCGTTTCTGACATCACGGATAGCCGCTTTCGGCTATCCATGCTCAGAATGACAGCATGCCTGACGAGTGCAGGGGTGTCACGCTGAGCAGAGCAATCGAGCCGTGGAATGCAACGGACTTACTCAGCGACGCGCGGGGGAGGAGTCTGCTATTCTTATTGTTGAACGACGAAGGATGCAGGCGGTTGCTGCTCATTGTGCAGGGCGAAACTTACAACTGAGGATGCCTAAATGAATCCCGATGCGCGAGTGGGTTTGAAACGGACCTCGTCGCGGCTCTTCACGCGATATTGGCCAATCGGTCTGGCTTTGTTTCTCGCGGCATCTCACGCGCTCGTCGGTCAGGAGCCGGGCAGAGAGATCACGACCTACCCCGTTGTCGAACCGCGCGCGGGAGAAACCTGCATTGTGTGCGACAAAACAGTTGGGGCAACGGATCGAGTATACGAGGTTGAGGGGCAGCGCGTGCCCGTGCACATGGGAGCTTGTGACAATGCCTTCAGACGCGCACCCGAGCATTTCCTTGCGCGGCTGAAACCACGCGGGGCCTTCTTGGGGGCGGAGCCAAACCTTGGACCCAACTTCTCGCTGGGATGGTTCGCCTTCGGAATCTACGTTCTCCTGGGCCTGGTGTTTGGGGCGTTCTGCGCTTATCGCGCTGTTAATCATGCACTCAGACCATGGCCATGGTTTCTTGCCGGCTTCTTTTTGAACGTTTTTGGTTTTCTGGCCCTTGTTACACGGCCTGCGGGCGATCGCAGCATGGCGGGATTACCTCCGGGCTTGGTCAAAGTGCCCACCACCTATTCGCCAAGGGTTTGCCCCCGGTGTGGGGAAATGAACCATCCTTCTGCAACGTCTTGTGTTGGGTGCGGAAATAAAATCGAACCTCTCGTGACTTCTGAGGTTGCTCGGGCGGCCCTCGGAGCCACTCCCTCGGGCCAGGCTGGTAGGGGCTGAGAATTGTGTGCCAAAACTCGCCGGCGGCCTATGGAGGCGGGCTTTGGGCGGCAATAGATCTTTAGGAACGTAGTGCTAGTGTCCTGAGTCAAAAGTTCGTTGAAGAAGCAAGCCCGCGCAGCGGGCGAAAGAATGTAGCCCACGGTCCCGCAGGGCGGGATGGGTCAGCGAGCCCTCCCTCACCCCCTCCCCTCTCCCGCTCGGGCGGGAGAGGGGTGTCCCCGCTCTGCGGGACGGGGTGAGGGCTCTCCACCCCAGGGCTTGCGCCCTGGGCTATCCCGCCTTGCGGGACCCCTGACGGGGCTGCAAAAAGGCCGCCCGCATAAGGAAAACTTTGTCAGCGAACTTCTGACTCAGGACGCTAGATTGTGGCCCTCGGCCAGGACCAAAAGCAGATTCTTCGCCACGCTGCGCTCCGCTCAGAATGACGGCTCTTTATGCTCGACAAACTCAAGCAGCAGATCGATGCGATTCTCAGCAGTGGTGACATGCCCCAGCGCCGCCCGGCGCTGAACTCGCACAACGAGAGCAATATCCCGGGCCTTTATATCATCGGCGATTTGGCAGGAGCGCCGGTGATCAAGCTGGCCATGGGGCAGGGTTTCGAGGTTGTGGAACATATCGCCAGCCTGCCCGACGCTCGTTCTAACGACCCATCGGTGTTTGATCTGCTGATCGTGGGAGCGGGCGCGGCCGGCCTGAACGCCGCGCTTGCCGCCAAGGAAAAGGGGCTGCGTGTTCTGGTTCTTGAGAAAGCGAAGATTGCTAATACCATTGAAGACTTTCCGGAAGGCAAATGGGTTTATGCAGAACCGGATGCCACACCACCGAAGGGGAAGCTCTGGCTGGACGGCGCCCGCAAGGAAGACCTGATCGCGCGCTGGCATCAGATCGTGCGCGACAACGGGCTGGAGGTGAGGACGGAAGAAGGGCTGAAATCGCTCGAGCGCCAGAAAGACGGCGCCTTCCGCGTCGCCAGCGACAAAGCTGAGTATCGCGCGCGCCGGATCATTCTCGCCACCGGCCAGCGTGGTAATCCTCGCAAGCTCCACGTGCAGGGAGAGGAGCGCGAGCGGGTTTACCACCGCCTTTATGCCCCGCGGCATTACAAGGACCAGGACATCCTGGTGGTGGGAGGCGGGAACAGCGCCGTGGAAGCTGCGCTGGTGCTTGCGAAACAGAACCGCGTGCGACTTTCGTACCGGGGCAGCGAGTTCTCACGGCTTTTCAAGGACAACGAGCGGAAGCTCAACGAAGCTGTCGCACAGAAGCGCATTGAGGTCCTGCTCGAATCGAAGGTCGTGGAGTTCGGGGAGCGCACGGCGCGCCTCGAGATCGACCGCGGTGGGCGTCAGGAATCCCTCGAGGCGCCTTACAATCATGCTTTCGTTCTGATCGGCGCGGAATTGCCCGCCACATTCCTGAAGTCACTTGGCGTCAAGATGGAAAATGAGTGGAATGGCAACCCGCTGCACGCCGCTGCGCTGGTTCTCCTGGCCCTGTCGGGTATTTGGGTCTTGGGTGGTCACGCCCAGCTCGCTGGACACAGTCTGCTCACTGTTCCCACTTGGTTAGGCGGGCTGGGGGCTGCCGCCGGCGTGGGTGCGCTCGTGGCACTGGGCCTACGCGATAACCGATACGCTTGGCTGGGGGTGTCGTTCCTGGTTTGCTACACCGTGTATGCCGCCAAGGTGGGTTCTGGGAACGAATTCTGGCCTTATCGTGATTGGGGTTACAAGGCGCTCTCATTTCTCAACCGTCCGTGGTCTTTCTGGTATACCGTTCTTTACACGCTCATCATGACGGTCTTCGGCTTTCGGGCCCTGAAACGTTGGGGACTCGACCGCAAAGACAAGTTCCAGATTTGGCGTTACATCAGCCTCATCTCCTTCCAGTGGATTTTCTTCTTCCTGATCCCCGAGTTTCTTTTTCAATGGGCGGTGAAGTATCAGTGGGTGGGAGCGCGTCTGGCCTCTGACCCGGCATTCGCCCAACAAGCTTGGCGCGCTTACGGGATCATCTACGCTTGGCCGTTGTTCTTCTACACCTTTTTCAACAATCCTCATGAGATTTGGATTGTCTGGGGAGTGCTGCTGGCCTTCATCGTCATTCCCATCTTTGTTTTGTTCCAAGGCAAGCGGTATTGCTCCTGGATTTGCGGGTGTGGCGGGTTGGCGGAAACTCTCGGGGACCGCTGGCGGCACTTGGCGCCCAAGGGGCGAACCAGCATCAAGTGGGAATGGATGAACTTGGCCGTGCTGATCGCCGCCACGGTCGTCACTGTGATGGTACTGCTCAAAGACAGCGTCAGCTTGCTGGGCCATCCTGCAGCCTGGGGGCTGGATACCTATCACCTCTTTGCGGACGTGTGGCTGGTAGGCATCCTCCCCGTCACGCTCTATCCGTTTCTTGGCGGCAAGGTCTGGTGCCGCTACTGGTGTCCCCTGGCTAAGCTGATGCACCTGATGAGCAAAGCGTACACGATGCTGGGAATAAGCCGCTTTGCCATCGTCGCCAACGATAAGTGCATCGCTTGCACCGAATGTTCTCGCCATTGCCAGGTGGGAATCGACGTGATGAGCTATGCGCTCAAGCAGCAGGTCCTGGATAACGCCACCAGTTCTTGCATTGGTTGCGGCATTTGCGTCAGCGTCTGCCCGATGGATACGCTCTCCTTCGGCGGCGGGAAGCAAAGCTTGGTCCGGATTCAACCCCGTCGCGCGGCTCCTGCGGTTTCCCAGAATTGAATTCCAAGAGAGAAGAACAACAAGAGACAAAGTACGAGAAAGACAAAAAACAAAAAGGGGACACTTCTATTCGGATAAGGATGTGGACATTTCTAATTGGGCTTGACACGAAGTTTCTGCTCTTCTTGACCATTTTCCCGCGCATGATAAAATGAATGGCTTTTGCAAGTGCACTTTAGGCTCTCCTAGGGAAGTTCTCCCGAAGAAATAGCGTCGGAGAATCCGGTCCCACCCTCGCAGAGGGTGAATAGAAAAGGAGAATCAGTCGGAGGCAATTCGATGTACCTTCCCGCAATCCTGAGTATCAGTCTGCTTTCATTATTTGTGGCATTTTTCTTCGCTCGGCAGGTGCTGGGCGCAGACACGGGCACTGCCGAGATGCAGGTTTTTTCCAATAGCATCAAGAAAGGAGCCGAGGGCTTCCTCCGGCTCATGCGCGCTTGGGTCGCAAATGCCTGGCCCCAACGCCGCCGAATGGCTAAGACATTCGTGGCTAGCGTTGCTGTGACATTGGTGGGGGCTGCCGGAGCTTTTGCACGGCCCCCCGAGGGAGCTCCCAGTGGCGAAGCCAATCTGAAGCTTCCGGACCTTTCCCAGGTCCAGTTCCTCGGCGTCACCGGCCACAGGTTGCTGACCATCGGCATTCTGTTTTGCATCTTCGGACTGCTCTTTGGCTTGGTCACCTACAGCCGCTTGAAGAATCTGCCCGTCCACCGCGCGATGGGAGAGATGTCCCAGTTGATCTGGGAAACTTGCAAAACCTACATCATCCAGCAGGGCAAGTTCCTGCTGCTACTCTGGTCTTTCATCGCCGTCATCATTCTGCTGTACTTCGGCGTGCTGCTGAAATATGAAGCCCTGCGCGTGGTCGTCATCCTGGCGTTCAGTGTGGTCGGGATTTGCGGCAGTTACGGGGTCGCGTGGTTCGGCATGCGCGTCAACACGTTCGCCAATTCCCGCACGGCCTTTGCCAGCCTTCGGGGCAAGCCGTTTCCCGCCTACCAGATCCCTCTCATGGCCGGAATGAGTGTTGGCATGATGCTGATCTCGGTCGAACTCCTGATGATGCTCATCATCCTGCTCTACGTTCCGGGAGACTATGCGGGACCGTGCTTCATCGGCTTCGCCATCGGCGAGTCACTGGGAGCGGCCGCGCTGCGCATCGCCGGCGGCATCTTCACCAAGATAGCCGACATCGGCTCCGACCTGATGAAAATCGTCTTCAAGATCAAGGAAGACGACGCGCGCAACCCCGGCGTGATCGCCGACTGCACGGGCGACAACGCAGGCGATTCGGTGGGACCGACCGCCGACGGCTTTGAGACTTACGGCGTAACAGGCGTGGCGCTCATCACCTTCATCCTGCTGGGCGTCAAGGACCCGGTCATACAGGTGCAGTTGCTGGTGTGGATCTTCGTGATCCGCGTCATCATGCTGGTGGCTGCCGCTGCGGCCTACTTCATTAACGGCGCCATCGCCAAGGCCCGGTACGGGAATGTGGACAAGTTTAACTTCGAGGCGCCACTGACCTCGCTCGTCTGGATTACCTCCCTGGTTTCGATCGGGCTGACCTACGCGGCCTCGGCGTTGATCATTCCCAGCCTGGGCGGCGATGCCTCGATGTGGTGGAAGCTCTCGACGATCATCTCCTGCGGCACGCTGGCCGGCGCCCTCATCCCGGAGTTGGTGAAAGTGTTCACTTCCACCGAGTCGAGGCACGTCAAAGAGGTGGTGGCCTCGGCGAGGGAAGGCGGCGCGTCGCTGGACATCCTGTCGGGCTTTGTGGCCGGTAACTTCGCCGCCTACTACTTGGGGCTGACGATCATGGTGCTGATGGCTATCGGTTCCTGGATTAGCCTCCAGGGGCTGGGAAACTTCATGCTCGCGGCGCCGGTATTTGCCTTTGGTCTTGTGGCCTTTGGCTTTCTGGGCATGGGCCCGGTGACGATCGCAGTGGATTCCTACGGCCCTGTGACCGACAATGCCCAATCGATCTATGAACTGTCCCTCATCGAGCAGGACCCGACCGTCGTGCAGGAAATCAAGAGGGATTACAATGTGGACGTGAACTTCGAGCACGCCAAGGACATGCTGGAAGCCGCCGACGGCGCGGGCAACACGTTCAAGGCCACAGCCAAGCCGGTGCTGATCGGCACTGCGGTGGTCGGAGCCACGACCATGATCTTCTCGATTATCATGGCGCTCACGTTGGGCCTCACGACGAACGTGGACAAGCTGTCGCTGTTGCACGCGCCGTTTGTCCTGGGCTTGGCCACCGGCGGGGCCATTATTTACTGGTTCACCGGGGCTTCGGCCCAGGCGGTGACTACCGGCGCGTACCGTGCGGTGGAGTTCATCAAAGCGCATATCAAGTTGGAGAGCGCGGAAAAGGCGTCGGTCGCCGACAGCAAGAAGGTGGTTGCCATCTGCACGCAGTACGCCCAAAAAGGCATGTTGAACATCTTCCTCGCGGTGTTCTTCGCCACCCTGGCCTTTGCTTTCGTCGAACCCTTCTTCTTCATCGGCTACCTGATCTCGATAGCTACCTTCGGGCTCTATCAGGCCATTTTCATGGCCAACGCGGGCGCAGCGTGGGACAACGCCAAGAAGATTGTCGAGGTCGAGCTGAAGCTGAAGGGCACCGCACTCCACGACGCGACCGTCGTCGGCGACACGGTGGGCGACCCGTTCAAAGACACTTGTTCGGTGGCTCTGAACCCGATCATCAAGTTCACCACGCTCTTCGGGCTGCTGGCCGTCGAGCTCGCGGTCAAGCTGACCGCAACCAGCGGCAGCGATCTGGCGCACGTATTGGCCGCGGCATTTTTCCTGGTATCGTATTTCTTCGTGTACCGGTCGTTTTACGGGATGCGGATTCGCGGTGGCGCGGCCGCTGATGTCGCCTCAGACGTCACAACAACGCCGTGAAGGCCACAGGGAATAAGGAATTGGGAATAGGGAGTAGGGAACAGCACCTCCAACCTGTCCGCTGTTCCCTACTCCCTATTCCCTAGAAACCCCGCGCAGTCCCCTTAATCTTTTTTGCCAGCTTTTCTATCTTGTCCGCCTTGTCGACTATGTCCAGTGAAAGGATATTCTCGTTGGACTTGTTGAGCTCTTCCTGCATGGCCTTTGCGAGGTCAGCAAGCTCGCCCGCATCGCGCTTCATCTTTTCGAAGTTGGCCTTCAGGAGGTCACGCTTCTGTTTTCCCGAGAGTGATGACTGTGAGGATTCCTCGTTGGATTGCGCACGGGGAGAGCGTTGAGGTGCTTCTGGACCATCGGCTTGAGTTGTTGCCTCAGGATGCGAGGGGGCCGCAGTTGCAGAGATGATACGAGGAACGCCCAGCATCTGTCCAGCGAGGGTCACAAAAAGCCAGAGCAGGATTGCAGTCCGGTAGAAAGATAATTTGCAGAAGAGATTTGCCATCCCGATATCCTTAGCCATGAGGGGCGAAGATTACCCTCCCAGATCGCCCAGGGCTTTCTCCACGTCGTCGAAGGCTGATTTCGACAATTCGCAGGCCAAAGGGTCCGTCGCAAGCCGGGCGTAAACATGCTCTCCGATTTTCGAAATCTCCAGCGTCTCACTCTGGTTCTTTTCGCCGAACTGCACCTTGAACCGATACGCGGGTTTGGTCAGCCCGAATGCTGCAAGGTCAGACCCCTTGGGAAACGTAGACGCCCGAAGGTCGCGGAGTCGAGTGAGCAAGGTATCCATCTTGGCGGCAGGAGTCGTCTTTGACCCTCCTCCTGTCTGCTTCCACTGATTGTCTTTTTGCAGGTCGAAGACGCTGTGGCCCTTGGGAGAGTCGATTTCCACGCGCTTCACGTCGAAGTTCGAATACGAGAACAAATCCTTGGCGCGCAGCTCGGCGGGGTCTCTCTGGAATTCGATCAGGAAAGTCGAATTGAGCGTGAAGACCGCCTGGAGCGCGGAGTTCACGGCAAAGTGACGATCGCCCTCCTTATCCTTCTTGCCGAGCCATAGCGTCTGCGTGCCGCCGGGACCCGTCAACTGAAGCCGCAATTCCGGCGAGCCCAATCCATAAGCAGCTTGCTTCTTCTTTTCCTCCGCGGCGATGGATTGCATGGTGAGGCCGCGCAACTGGCTGATCAGGCCATCCACGGCAAAGCGGTCAGCGCGCACCGGGGGCGGCAAAACGAGATCCCAGATCCCTTCAGGATTCTTCTCCAGCGTCCACTTCTTCCCCTTTGAATCCACTTCAATCTTCCGAAGTTGGTCGGCCTCCAGCGTCAGGGCGCGCCGGTCGCGGAGGTCGAAGAGGGTCTTCTCGAGGTTTGATTTCAAGTAGCTCGCCAGAGTGACAACGCGCGGATTACCTGCCACCTGCGCGTAGACCCCGCCGCTCGTCGGCGTGTCATCGCCAAGCAGAAGGGTGAACTTGGGCGGTTTAGAGTCGGTTGAGACCTCCAGGGAATAGGCGGGAGGATTAAGCCCGAATTCTTTCAGGTCTGAAGGGTGCGGATCCACGACCTCGTCCACCGTGGCTGTAGTAAAGTTGTTGAGAACCGTGGAAAGCGTGCCCTGGTTGGCCGAAAGCTTCCTGGGTTCAGCAATCGCCCAAGTGCCCCCGTCGTGCTGGCAGGTCACGGCTTCGCCGTTGCGGGGACGAAAGGTGATGGAGGTTATGTGCTTGCTGTCCAGGGCGAAGATTTTCTCTTCTTTCGGGGCTTCAACCTTCGAGGTTTCGCGGCTGGCGCGCTTGTCCAGATAGGTAAAGATTCCCCAGAGCCCGGCAAGGGCCACCAGCGCGATCAGCGTGTTTAAGTATTTCTTTCTCATCGGCGCTCCCACCAAACCAGAGTGCCGGCCACGATGATCAGGAGGGGTAATCCGATCACGCCCAGCCAAAGGACCTTGTTCATCTGCGCTTGTGTCATCGTCAGGTGCTGGGACTCCGGAGGCTTTGGCCGAACGGAAATCAGATCCACGTCCGCCGAAAGCCAGTTAACCATGTTCATGAACAGGTCGCGGTTGGCCTGGAATCCCAGAAAGGCATTGGCGGGAAGAATGGAAGTGCCCAGGGCGATAAAGCGGCCTTCCGCCTTCTTCTCGCCCTCCCCGCTCAGCGTGCCCGAAACCGCCACCGTAAGCGGACCCTTGATGTCCTTCCCCGCGCGGAATGAAACCTGGTGCATATTGGGATTGAAATCAGCCACCCCAAAGCTTGCATCCGAAGTCTCACAGAAAGAATCTGTGGTCACACCCGCTTTGTATTCCTTCCCCACAGAGAACGACCGGGTGAAAGGAAACAGCGAGGCCTCGCGGGCAATGGGCTGCACAATAGGACTGGAGCCATACTTGAGGATGAGCGGCATGGTGGGCTCTGTTCCGAAAAGCTGCGCGACCGGATTCTGATCGATAACAAGGTCGTTCCGAACCGTCACATTCCAGCCGGCCAAAAGCTTCGAAAGCTCCGGCAAGTCCATGCCCGGGTCGAGCATGAACATGCCCCTGCCCCCTCCGGCCACGTACTTGCCGATGGTATCGACCTCCTGCGGAAGGTAGTCGGTCTTAGGCCCGGCGACAATCACCATCGAACAGTCCGAGGGAATCTCCATCTTCTGCATCAGGGTCACTGCTTTAGTCTGGTAATTCTCGTTCTCGAATTCCTTTTTGACCTTCGAGTAGCCGATGCGCTCCGAGTTCTCCAAGTCCCGCTCCCCGTGGCCCGCGAGGAAGCACGCCGTGCGCTGCCCTTTGAACAGGCGAATCAAAGCGTTGCTGAGGGCTTCCTCCGTGTCGCTCTGGGCCTCGAAGTGGCGGTCACCCGCAGCCACCACAATCGTCCCATAGGTGCGGACGGCGTATTGCTTGGCGAGCGCGGGCTGCCGGTCAACGTCCACGTACCTTACGTTGAGGCGCCGCGTGGCGGAGGAGAACATGTTCAGCAGGTCACGCCGTTGCCCGAAGCTGCGTTCCCGGTCGAACACGTAAATGGTCACATCCTGGTTCAGGCCCTTCAGCAGCTTCACGGTCTGAGGCGCCAGGCTGTATTTCTTGTTCGGCGTTAGGTCCCAGCTATGATCGTGACCGCTCACAAACCAGTTGGCGAGGCTGAGGATGGCGATGACGACCAGCGTATAGACGGCAAAATTCGCGCCTTCCAAAACCCGTCGTCCGCCGCGTCCTTTGAGTTGATCTTTGAAAGCCATGGTTACGGCCTCCCTTTCAGGGCTTCGACCGAGCGTGCCGTCATGAAGATTCCGAAAGTCACAACGGAGAGGTAATAGACCAGATCGCCCAGGTTGATAACGCCCTTGGAGAAATTGTCAAAATGCGTGGTCAGCGCCAGGTAAGCCATCACCCGGCCAACCGGGCCGCTCGAGTAGGCCGTGACCCAGTCAAGCAGAAAGAGCAGGAGGAAAGCCGCCAACCCGACGGCGCCGGCAATAATCTGATTCTTCGTGAAGGTTGAGAACCACATGCCCAGAGCCAGCAAGGCGGCTCCGTAAAGGAGAAACCCCAGAGCGCCTGCCAATAGCGGCTTGGCACTGGGATTGCCATAAATGAACAGAACCGCGAAATAAATGAAAGTGATCACTTCGAGCACTGCGAAGAGGGCCAGCGCCCCGAGGAATTTCCCCAGGATGATCTCCATGTCGGTGAGCGGAGAAGTAAGCAGCAATTCGATAGTGCCGGACCGCTTCTCCTCCGCATAGAGCCGCATGGTAATGAGCGGGATCAGGAAAAGCAGCACCACCGTCATGACGCCAGCTAGGATGGGACGAATGATGTTCTCATTCAGGCTCATCGGCGGCGCCCCCATGCCCCCCATCGCCTCCATTTGGAACGTCCGAGCCATGAAGAACGCCGTTGAACTGTAGAAAACATAGCCGCAGATCAGGGCATAGACGGTCATGACCAGGTACGCAATCGGCGAGTGGAAATAAGCTCGAAGTTCCTTGCCTGCAACAGCCAACATATTGCGCATGTGTAAATCCTTTCGAAAAGTAGAAATCAGAAAGTAGAAATCAGAAAAAAGCAGAAATCAGAAAGTAGAAATCAGAATGGTCCGGTAACCGGCTCACGCGTTCTCTTCTGCTTTCTGCTTTCTAATTTCTAGTTTTGCCTTTGCTCTCGCCATCTTTATCAAGGCGACGAAGATGGCCGTCAGTTCGGAGGTCTCGGTCTTGAGCAACGCTAGTCGCGAGCTAGAAACGATTCCTGCCCCCTCCAGTAGCTCGAGCCAATACATCGTTTCCTCGAGTTCCATCAGCCCAATATTGAGCTTGGCAGCATACTCGGATTTGGACCGTGCTCGAAGACCCTCACGATAGTTGGCCCCCACGGCCGTACCGGAACGGAGAACTTGCTTCCCGATTATTTGCGATTCGCTTCTCTTCGGCAGGGCCGTGTATAACCTGATGATCCGCAAAGCGTAATCTCTGGTCCTGTCCTTCAGGTCAGGTGGAGCTGACCGCCGCTCGCCCTTTTTGTCGATGACTTCAGGATGCTGTGGTCCGAAGCCAGCGAGGTTTGATCCGGTCGCCGGCCCTCCTGGTGCGTCTGATTGATGATTCATGCGCCCAAACGCCGTCTTCGTCGATTAGCCTTTCTCTTCTGATTTCTGCTTTCTGATTTCTAATTTTCTTCGCTCAAGTCCTTCGTCGTAAGCTTCAGGAAGATGTCCTCCAAGCTCAGGCCGCTGGTCTTGAGTTCATAAAGCTTCCAGTGGGATTCCACAACGGCGCGTGCCAACTCGGCGCGCACGTCCTTGCCTTTCTCCGCGTGCACCTCGTAGGTCACCCGCCCGTCGGAGGTGTCGCGCGGCTCCACCAGATTCACGCCTTCGACCCGCTGCAGCTTGTCCCTGACATCCGCCGCCGCACCCTCGACGGTCAGCAGGATGGTCTCAAATCCCTGCAGGCGGCGAGTGAGCTCGTCCGGAGTTCCCACCGCCACGATCTTGCCGGCATTGATCACCACCACGCGCTGGCACGTCTTGGCGGCCTCGGGAAGAATGTGTGTGCTGAGGATGACGGTATGGCGACCCGCCAAGCCCTTGATAAGCTGGCGCGTTTCGATGATCTGTTTGGGGTCGAGGCCCGCCGTCGGCTCGTCGAGAACCAGAACCTCAGGGTTGTGGATCAGCGCCTGGGCCAAGCCGACGCGCTGCCGGAAGCCTTTCGATAGTTTGCCGATCTGGCGGTTCAGCACGTCGGTGACTACGCACCTCTCCGAGATTTCCGCCAGGCGGGACTTTAGCTCGCGACGCGATATACCTTTAATCCGCCCCACGAAGGCAAGGTACTCGGTCACGGTCATATCCGGGTAGACGGGAGGTGCTTCCGGCAGATAGCCCGTGCGGCGCTTGGCCTCCAGAGGTTCTTCCACCACATCGTATCCGGCCACGCGCACCCGGCCCTCGCTGGGCGGAAGATAGCCCGTAATGACACGCATGGTTGTCGTCTTTCCCGCTCCGTTCGGGCCCAGGAAGCCGAGAACTTCACCCTTTTGGGCCTGGAAAGTTACGTCAGAAACGGCCAGAGTCGGCCCGTAGCGCTTCGTCAGGTTTTCAACTTCGATCATAGGAGATCCTTCCTCGCAGGGCCCAACCCGCCCGCAATCTTACACCAGGTAGTTGCCTTACCACTGCTGATCCTCATGACGCATGGGCTCCTGCAGTTGCCTCTGCCCACCGGAATACTGCTGGGGCCAGTGCCGTCGCAAAACCGCGACTTATCACCCTGCTCCCGCCAGTCTGAAGGCACAAGCGCAAGCCTTGAAATATATAATGAATACGGGAAAGTGCGCAAGGTGCCGGGGTCGAAACCCAGCCCTCTCCCACGGGGAGAGGGTGGACCGCGTTCCCGATGCACTTCATCGGGACGCGGGCCGGGTGGGACCGGGGGCAAGTGGTCAAAACCCAGCCCTCTCCCACGGGGAGAGGGTGGCACGCGTCCGGCGCCTTCACCAGCCGACGCGGGCCGGGTGAGGGGGTACTTGCGTCGGCAAGCAAAGTTGTTCTGCCCGGCTGAGTCTTCGCAAGGCTGTTATACTCTCCTCGTGCGCATCCCAACTCAACGCGTCCGCGAATTGCGGCGCAACCAAACCGAAGCTGAAAAAGCGGCATGGTATGTGTTGCGCGGTCGAAGGGTGGGCGCGAAGTTTCGCCGCCAATGCCGCATCGAAAACTGGGTTGTCGATTTCTATTGCTCTGAATATCGACTGGCGATCGAGCTCGATGGCGGTGTTCATTCTCAGCCGAGCCAAATGCGGAAAGACGCTACGAAGGAGGATTATTTGAGAACGCTCGGGATCAGCTTGCTGCGGATTCCGAACGGGTTGGTGCTGGAAGATGCAGAGGAGTTCGTGCGCAGAGTCCGGGAGGCTATCGAGGGGAGGATGGGTCAGATGACGCCAAGATGACCCAGCGACCCCTCACCCGTCCCGCTCCGGCTGGTGAAAGCGCCGGTAGCGGGGCACCCTCCCCGATTTCTGGGGTCCGATGGACCCCATCGGGGTCCAGGAATCGGACTCCCCTCGGGAGAGGGCAAAGACCCGATTCCCTCCCTTTCTCCTCGGGAGAGGGTGAGAGGGCAGAGGTCGGACCGCCGTCTCCAGCCAAAGATGTGGGACATGCTCAGCCCCCTTGGGGGAGAGGGGCTGTGGGGTGAGGGGGTTTCGATTGAAGAATGGAACGGTTATTACGCGACAACGACTGAGAATCCAAAAATCGGAGGCTGGCATGCTTTTCAAAGATCAAGTGGCGCTCGTTACCGGCGCATCAAGCGGCATTGGCCGCGCGACGGCAGAAGCCATGGCGCGGCAGGGCGCGCGAGTCGGAGTTAACTATTGCAAGAATCAAGTCGGGGCGGAACAGGCGGCGGAAACCATTCGTAAGGCAGGGAGCGAGGCGCTTGTCATCCACGCTGACGTCACCCGCGCTGCCGAGGTGCTCGCCATGGTGGAAGCGGTGCGCAAAGAGTGGGGGCGAATCGATATCCTGGTGAATAACGCCGGAGATTTGCTGGCGCGGCGTACGCTTGCCGACATGACCGAAGAATACTGGGACCAGATCATGGCGCTCAACCTGAAGAGCGCGTTCCTGTGCGTCAGAGCCGTGTGGGAGGAGATGGCGGCCCGGAAGACCGGATGCATCATCAACGTTTCCTCCATCGCCGGGAGGAATGGTGGGGGTCCGGGCGCCGCCGCCTATTCCGCTGCCAAAGGAGCACTCCTGACGTACACCAAGAGCCTTGCCAAGGAACTTGCGCCGCACGGCATCCGTGTGAACGGTATCGCGCCGGGTGTCATCGCCACGCCCTATCATGAGCGTTACAGCCCCGGTGAAGTCTTTCAGAGATTCATCGCATCAATTCCCTTAGGCCGCGCGGGTACGGCAGAGGAAATCGCGGACGTCATCGTGTTTCTAGCCTCACCCGCCGCCAGTTTCATCATTGGCGAAACCGTCGAGGTCAACGGCGGAATGCTGATGGACTGAGAAGAGCAGTTGATAGTCGACAGTCGACAGTTTGCCTGCATAGTGAAAACCCCTCCGGGCTGTCATCCTGAGGAGTCCCGATCTGATCGGGACGACGAAGGATCTCTGCAGTTGCTTTTTGGGTTCAGCAGCCCACGACGAGCTGCAGGCATGCTTCGCGGAGTTTACCCTGAGCGCAGCGAACGGGCTCAGCATGACAAGTTTGCGCACTACCGCCATCTTCTGACATCACGGATAGCCACCATCCGCTACCCTCCCTCGGAATGACATGGCCGGGTTTTTTTCGCAACGTGTTACCGCCGCTCAGTTCGACGCGAGGAACTTTCGGATGTCGACAAGCACCTTCTGAAACATCTCCGACGTAAGGCGTCCGGTTTGGGTATTCTGCTGGCTGGGATGGTAGGAGCAGAAGAGTCGCGGCAAGCCGCCCGGCAACGAGAAACTCGCGCCGTGGGCGAATTTGAGTGACGAGCGGCGCGGAAAATCCTCGCGCTGCGACGCCATCACCCGCACATAAGTCTCAAACGCGATCCTACCCAGGACGAGGACGGCGCGAACTCGAGTGAGCAGCCGCAGTTCCGCTTCGAGGTATGGCTGGCAATTCCGCGACTCACAGGGCAGCGGCTTGTTTTTTGGCGGCGCACACCGTAGCGAAGCCGTGATGTAACAGTTCCGGAGCTCCAGACCGTCATCCCTGGAAACGGAAGTGGGCTGGTTCGCCAAACCGGCCTCGTAAAGGCCGCGGTAGAGAAAGTCCCCCGAGCGGTCGCCTGTAAACATCCTTCCCGTGCGGTTGGCGCCGTGAGCGGCCGGCGCAAGGCCCAGGATCAGCAGTTCCGCGTTGGGATCGCCGAAGCTCGGATTCGGCTTTCCCCAGTATTCCCAATCCCGGTACATCCGACGCTTCTCTTTCGCTACCTTTCGGCAATGGCGCACAAGGCGGGGACATCGGGTGCAAGCGATGATCTGTTTTTGGAGCTTTTCAAGTTGGCGCTCAGAGTCCATTACTTTCCAACCTCGTCTGATTCCTCAAGCGAAAACTCATCCCACGTCGGTTTGGCAGGCATACAGAAGAATTGAGGCTTGCCCATGATATGGTAGAGCATAGTAAATGGACGGACAACTGACCACGGACAACGAACCACGGACCACGGACAACGGACAACCTTTCTGATTATGACATGCCCGCGACCCCCACTGACCAACGTCCCCGGAGCGCGAATCCCTTTCCTGCGTACAACATCTAATTTCTTCTGAACGCTCATAGCCGAAAATGGCTATCCGTGATGACAGAAACGGCGTGCCGCGAGGTGAGACCGAAGGGTAGGTTTTTCGTGCCCTGCAAGGGCACAAGATAGTAGCCGGGGGCAACGCCCCCGGAAAGCGCCACGCTCGTTCCCCGACCCTGGAGGGGTCGTATTACCCTGAGCCGCGGGACGCAAGACCGCTGTGACGCCACCCGAATTCGACCCTTTCAGGGTCGGACCTTGTTGGGGGCGCGTTTTCCGGGGGCGTTGCCCCCGGCTACTGTATCGATCCCCTCCGGGGATCAAGGATGGACAGTGGCGAGGACGTTCTGGGGGCGCAAAAACCAGGTAAAGCGCCTTCTCGTCCGCTCGGCCTAAATTGCTCAACTGAAACGACTAGTTCATCGAGTTTCTGGAGAGCTAGTCCCTTTCAGCAACCTGCTAAAGGGACCAAGGAGACGAAAATGGGAAGCATTATGGATGTTCAGCAGGGCGACTGGCAGAATGTGGAATCGAGCACCAAGCCGGTCTTGGTAGATTTCTGGGCGGAATGGTGCGCGCCCTGCCGCCTGCTGGCGCCGACGTTCGAGAGACTCGCCGCGACTTATGGTGACCAAATCAGTTTCGCCAAGGTCAATGTTGACGAACTCCCCGAGGTGGCCGGCCAGTATGGTATCCGTTCGATCCCTACTCTGTTGCTGTTGCGCGGGGGGAAAGTCGTCGAAGAGCTTGTAGGCGCTCGTCCCTACCACGATTTGGCGCGCGTATTGGACCGCTACGTGACTGCCACTGAAAAGTGGCAGCCGCGCCTGGTTCGCCTGGCGAATTAATCAAGGGTTCACGAACTTGAGTGGCTCAACCCCTGCGTGTTTTGCTGCGGCGCGCAAGTTCTTGTCCAAAGTGGCGAGAGGCAGCCCTTCAACGAGAGCCAGATCCAAGTAAGCGGCATCGTAAGATGAAAGCTGATGCTGGCGCGAGATCCGTAGGATGGATGAATAAGTCCTCTCGACGCCTTCGAGGTCCACTTCGACTGGCAGCTCCTCGAGGTCGGCGACGAATGTCTCCAACTGCGTAGCCGTGATGGCCTTCTGCCGCGCTGCTACCACCAGGCTGTTGACGACTTCCAGGGGCCAAACGACGGGCACGAGGGCCTCATCGCCCCTCGCCAAGCACTCGAAAACAGCTTCCGTATATGCCGTCTTCTGGCCCTCAAAGAACCAGCACAAGGCGACCGAGGCATCGAGGACGAAACGTGTCAAAACCGCCTCCCTTCCTCAATCAGTCTCCTCAGAGTGTAGCCTGCGGGCAAACGAGCGCCCTTCCTGGTCTGCCGAATACGCTCGACCACCTCCCGCGGGGCGCGCCTGGATCGCCGGCTCGCAGGCACCAGCATCGCAACATTCTGCCCTCGCCGTGTGATCATGATCTCCTCGCCCTTGGACACTTGTTCAACCAGCGCTGAAAGTCCGTTCTTGGCCTGGAATAGTCCGACGCTGCGCATGGGCGTGTAGCCTCCTTGTAACAAGCTAGCTGACAGTCTAGATTATAAATGGGATAAGGTCAAGTCCCTGTGGCTGCCTTCTCAGGATTTCCAATTTCGGGTCTCAGACTTTGTGTTTGGGCAGTTCCGCGCTCTCCCCCTCACCGTTCGTAGACTTCTCTACGATGAGCAACGCGGGTAATGCTGACGAGCTTGGCAGCGTCATCCACGATGTATACGACGCGCCAGTCGCCTATCCGGATGCGCCAGGAGTCTTTGTATCCCTTAAGCTTCTTCGATCCCACCGGTCGGGGGTCATCGGCAGGTGCCAGAATCTTCTGGTCTATTCGCGCAAACAGAGCATCATCGAGCGCATCCAGTTCCTTCTGGGCGGAGTGCATGATTTCCAGCGAATACTTAACCACGGGGACGGCCACGTTTTATACGGTTAGCCCGGTATTCCTGGTAGGGGATGCTTTTCTCCTTGCGGCGTGATTCGGACACGAGGCCATCCCAGAAATCCTCCCACAGCCCCCCGTGCTTCTTGAGGTCAATAAGCACGGCCGTCCTGCGCCCCTTGTCGTCGGTTACGAATTGGATTCCGGTCATGGCTTCACTCTCCTTAACCTTCATTGTAGCTCAACTCGCCCCGCACGGAGAGCGGGTAGCGCAGAGTTTGTGCAGTTCAAACTCTGCGGCCCTTATTTTGATGAACGTCCATTCATTGGTTACGTGTGGACTCGGTGCTGTTCGGCAAATCTTGTTTTCGCTGAACGTCACGAGTCATGATCGGGCTTGGCCCGCGAAGAGCAAAGAGCCGCAGAGTTTCTGAGAAGCGAAACTCTGCGCTACCTGCTTGATCGAGAAAATATCCCCGAGGGTCAGCTCGCCGTGGCCACTCGCGCTGAATGGACGCGTCGGGCGTCGCAGCCTGTCGTCCTGAGTGCGCCTGGGCCTTCCGCCCACCTAACGAGATGAGAATCATAGTCGTCGTCACCCCCCGCGTGAGCGGGGGTCTAGCCGAATAACTTCATGCCGACCGACTCATCATGAAACGCCTGTCGTTCTGAGTCCGCAGCTTTTGCAAACGCCTGTCGTTCTGAGTCCTGACTTGTCGGGGCGAAGAATCTCCGCAGTTGTCTTTTGCGCTTGGCTAGATGGGCTATTTAAGTAGCGTAGCGATAAGCGAGCGAACCGCAAAGTGTATCAACATGATACACATATGCGCTTTTCCATATGTCCTTAGCGCTCTTCTAACCCCTTGAAAACACATGGGAACATGATGTCGCTGGCGCAGAACACTTCAAAAAAGCGAGATGAATCGGAAAAATGGAAATCCCGTCCACATAAGAGTTGGATTCCCCAGTCGTCAGCCTGCGTGACAATGCTCCCCGTCAGGCACTCCGCCACAAAGCCACCATCCGCTTCCAGATCCGAGGCTGAGCGGTCAGTGACCTCGACTTGTGCGTCTCGCGCCCGTGAAGATGCAGACGCCTCCCGGGCTCGACGCAATGCGATATTAAACCCTCTTCTACCTTTTCGGTTCCCATTTCACAAAGAATTCCTTGATGCTTTCGTAGCTCATGTGGCGGGCGTCAGCAAACTGGCCCTGGTCCATGGCGTAGAGGAGATTGCCGCCAGGGTCAAGCACCGCCAGCGCAGGAATCCCGTGCTTGAGGGGCACGTGATACTTCTCGCCGATGTCCTGGTTCTTGTCGAACCGGCCCACATCAACTTTCACGACCTCGTAATTCGTCGCGATCAGAGCGGCCAATTCTTCCTTGTGCATCTGCGCGTCCAGGGCGCGGCAATCCCCACACCAATTGGCGCCAAAAACCAGGATGAGGTTCTTGTGGGCTTTCGAGGCTTCAGCGATCGCCGTTGTGATCTGCTGATGTGCGTCCGCCTTCTCATCATAAGGCGGCTGGTCAGCGGCGATGGTCACGCCGGCCAGGAGGACAAGGGGCAGGAATCCCAGAAAATCCTTAGGACGAAGCATGGTCTCTCCTTTGAGCTCCATGATAAGTTAAATCGGGACCTCCAGTCTCCCTGTTTGAGACCGGGCCTGCCTGGTCGTTGATGGGGAACGCGTACGGGCGCCCCTGGTAGACGCCTGTTGTGGGCGGGCACAAGCCGCCCCTACATAAGACCCACCGGTTGTGATAGCATCGCAGGGTAATGGGGCCTGCTCACATTCTGCGCCCTGGAGTGAAGACCTTGAACGAACCATACGCCCGACAACCCGCTTCCAGGTTTCGTTTTGAGGAGATCCTCTATGAAAAGAGAGACGGAGTGGCTCGTGTCACTCTGAACCGCCCGGAGGTGTACAACGCCTTTTCCGCGCAAACCCTGCGGGAGATGGTCGAAGCCTTTCGCGACGCCTCATGGGATGATTCCGTGGCGGTCGTGGTCTTGACCGGAGCCGGCGACAAGGCCTTCTGCTCCGGCAGCGACGCGAAGGAGTTTGCGCAGCAATTCCTGCGCCGCCCGCGAAATTTCTGGAAGTATCAAGGCTTGCTTCTGGAGGCCCTGGAGCTTTTCCGCCACGTCGGCAAGCCCACCGTGGCCCGCTTGAACGGCGTGGTTGCAGGCGCGGGCAACGACTGGAATCTGGCCGCCGACCTCGCCATCGCGGCCGACCACGTGCGTTTTATCCAGGTCGGCACGCGCGTGGGTCTGGTGGAAGCGTGGGGGACAACCCAGTGGCTTCCCTTGGTGGTAGGCGAGCGGCGGGCGCGCGAAATGCTCCTGAAAGGCGAGGAGATCACTGCCGAGCAGGCCCTGAGTTGGGGCCTGGTGAACGAGGTGGTCCCCTACAAGCAACTGGACCGCGCCGTGAATGCGCTGGCGGCAAGGCTGGTCCAGAACCTGCCGGAGTGCGCGCGCTACGCTCGCCAACAACTGGGCTTCTGGAAGGACCTCGCGTGGGCAATGACGGCCGGGCATGCACGCGATTGGTTGACGGTCCACTCCACCGCCTGGGAGCCTTACGAGGGCGTCCAGGCTTTTATCGACAAGCGGCCGACGGATTACAAATCTATCCGCAGTCGCGCTGCCGCCGGAGGGTCCAGCGAATCCGTCTGGGGCGCGCCCACAAAAAAGTGCGAGAACTGCGGCGCCAAAGGAATACCGGAAGGGTTTGATTACTGCGGGAAGTGCGGCAGTAAGTTGCAATGACCTCGGTACGACGGCCGGCGGCGAGGCGGGAACCATTAGCCCGCGGGCCAGTTGATGGAGGAGGACATCATGCCGGGCGAACCCCTCGACGCCACCACGCCCAAAGACATTAAAAAAAAGAAGAAGAACCTCCAGTTCATCCGCTGGGACGATTCCGAACCGGCGGCACACCTCACCCTTTGCCGCCCCAAGCAGAACGTGATGAACGTCCAGATGCTGCAAGAGATGGCAGGAGTGATCGACAGCCTGTTCAACCGGAACGAAGTGCGGCTGCTCATTCTGGATTCCGCCCCGGAGTGCGAAGGCTATTTCTCCATGGGTGTGGGGGCCGAGGGATACGCCCCGCCGATGGTTTTCCAGATGATGGATGCATTCCACAACGTCTTTCGGACCATGAACGAGGCCTCCACGCCGGTGCTGGCCGTCGTCGACGGCGTAGCTTCCGGCGCGGGAGCAGAACTGGCCGCCTTTTGCGACCTGGTTATTGCCACCGAACGCGCGCAATTCCGCCAGCCGGAGATCAAGCTGGGAGTGTTCCCTCCCCTTGGCGCCGTCATCTATCCGCGCGTGATCGGCCCCAGGCGCGCCATGGAATTCCTCCTGACCGGAGACCCGATCAATGCGCAGCAGGCGCTTGCGATGGGCCTCGTTAACCAGGTGGTGCCGCGCACGGCTCTCAAAGAAACCGTTGGCGCGCTGGCTAAGCGCATCTGCAACCACAGCGGGCCGGTCCTGAAACTTCTCAAGCAGGTCATCTTCCAGGGGACTTGGCGACCCCTCAACGAGGCTTTGAAGAACGCCCAAGACATCTACCTCAACCAATTGTCTGAACTCGAAGATTCGCAGGAGGGACTGCGAGCGCTGCTCGAAAAACGGAAACCGGTGTGGAAGAATAAGTGATAGGAGACTGGGGGCCCGGGGTCGGGCCTATTAGCGTTAGTCCAGACAACGCGGCCTTCGCCCGCAACGGAAGACCAGGTTTTCATTGCCGATTGGTGATTGGTGATCGGTGATTGGTGAATGACCCGCCGCGGCGGCCTGATTGCTGATTGTGGGGGCAGAAAATCGAAACTCGGCTCCACTGGGTTGCAGCAGCATCTTTTGCGAGTTTCGAATTTCTAGTGTTCTGTAACTTAAGTTCGTTGAATAAATGCCGTACTCTGAGAACAACTCCACAGCCCCGATAGGGGCGGTAAAACTTAGCCCACGGCGTGAGCCGTGGGTAGGCGAGCCCTCCCTCACCCCCGTCCCCTCTCCCGCCCGAGCGGGAGAGGGGTGCCGAAGGCGGGGAGTGGGTCGTCTTTCCCAGGGCTTGCGCCCTGGGCTACAATCTTCCGCCCCTGGCGGGGCTGGGAAGCGAATCCCCTGACTGCCTGACTTCATCAACGAACTTGCGTTACATGACACTAGGTTCGAGTTTCGAATATCGTCAATCGACAATCGCCAATTCCCGCCGTCCTCGACCAAGCGATGATCGCAGGAATTCTTCGCAAAAAACGAAGACTTTCGGAACTTGAGACCACTGACGGCCCCGGCGGACAAGAGTTCTGTCCGGGCCGGGGCCGGCATGAGGATGTGGTGATGTTAGAAGTGGAACCCCAACTCCGCGGTAAACGTACGCGGCGTGACATAGTGCGTGCCGCTGAACGTGGAAAGGAAGTTGTAGAGCGCTTCCTTGTTGGCCAGGTTGACGACCGTGAAGCGCAGGCTCCACTTGTAGCGGTCGCCGTGCAACAGGTTGTCGTCGCCCACAGCCATGTCAAACAAGCTGCGCGGCTGGATTCGCTGCGGGTTGTGGTCGTCATTCTCCGTCCCTGGCGCCGGTACTCTGATGAGCGTAGACCCGAACTGTGATGCCGGGCACGTGCTGGGCAGAGCTTGAAATGGGGTCGCGCCTACGCCGTTGCAGGTGAAGCCGGCCTCGAACTCCTGATCGGCAGTCAGAGACGCGCTTGTAATGGTGTTCAGCATAGTCACCGCGGGTTGGCCATTCAGCATGGTCGATGTCGGTTGGCAGGTCGCAGTTAAAAGGTTGTAGCAGGGTGTGGCACCGGCTACAAGCCCGCTGTCATATCTCCAGTTAAACGCGAACCAGGGCCCGCGCTTCCACGGCTGATATTCCAGGTGTGTCGTCTGGTTCAGAAACTCGTCGTGGTCGATGCGGAAGACGCCGGTGGCAGGCGGAATGATGGGCAACCCGGCGACTTGCGGCAGGAAGAAGCGCGCGGCCACGCTGGACGCGACCACGAACGCAGAGAAGCCGTGATAGTTCGGCACGGTGGCGCGCAGGTCCCATCCGGGGATGTTCGAGCGGGTCCACTCGATGGGGAAGTAGATGGGAGTGGCACCCACGATGCCGAAGTCGTAGGAGTTGTGGGTGTACTTCCAAACGTACTCGCCATCCACGACCAGGTGCCGCCCGAATGCCTGTTGCAGGCCAGCGTGGAATTCATTGCGCCAGCCCGGCTGAACCGGTCCGAGGTTACACGAGACACCCGGCGGAGGCACAAGGGTAGCAAGGAACGGGTACTCGCACCCCGTGCTCGCGATGACCAGGTTCTCATTAAACGGAGTTTCCAGGGAGCGCGCATAAGAAATGCGAAGCACCGTATTGCTTGGCTTGATGTTGTAAGCGATACCGAGCCGGGGCTCGAGTTGTTTGACGGTCGCCAGGCCGTTATACGAGTCCCCGCGAAGTCCAAGGTTAAAAGACCAATCCCCCTTGGTGATCTGATCCTCGACGTAGAGCGCGAGCTCCTTCACGTCCGTGTGCCCGTGAAAAGAGAAAAGGTTTCCTCCGAGCGTCAAGTCGTAGGGAGCGAGAATCGCGCACGGAGTGCCGGGCAGCGGGTTGCCGTTCACATCCAAGCAAGAGGGCGTGATCGACGGGATGAGCGTCGGATCGACGATACCGATGTTGTCACTCTCCGTAAGCAATGTGTGTTCAAACGTGACACCCGCTTTCAGGTTGTTGATACCCTTCACGTAGGTCACGGCCGACCGAAGGCCCATGTTGGTGAGCGTCCGGCCTTGGCCGACCGTCTCCCCCTGGAGGTCCGGAGCCAAATCCGCAAAAGGGTCACGGCTCGGGTAATAGTTATACTGATCCCGCCGCAGAAAGCCGCCAAACGTAAACGCGGTGTCCGCATTGATCAGGTGCGTCCAGCTTGGGGCCACATTAATGGTCCCGATTTGTGAGCGCTCATCCGTCGGGCCCAGAGGGTTGCCGGTCAAAGGGTTAGTGAGACCCACATGAAGTTGCTGGTCGAACGAATTGGGATTTTGAAACCAGGAGCGCGTGTAGCCGAAGTTTAGCTGGAGCGAGTCGGCTTGCGCGGGCTTGTAGTCCACGCGGTCGAACACGTTCTCTTCGTTCCCCTTGTCGTGCATCACGGTAAACTCAGGAGGATCGAGGAATCTGCTGGTGTTCAACCCGTTCACGGCGATGAAGTTTCCCCAGTTCTGGCCTCCATAGCCAAGTTGGAAACCGCCCGTGGCCGAGCCAAAAGTGCCGTAGGATGTGGTCACGTCGCCATGCGGCCGCGTGACGCCCATGCCGGAGCGCGTCGTGACCTCAATCAGCACGCTCGTCTTGTCCCCAAATTCGGCGGGCGGCGCGCCGGGGACCACCTCTATTGACTGGATGGAATCCATTGGAATCTGGTTGGAAAAAACCTTGCTTTGCTGGTCCGTGATGGGCTGGCCGTCAACAGAAAATGAGTTCTCTGCGTGATCGCCCATTCCGTGGAAGAGACCGTTCGAATCCGCGGCGATTCCCGGCGTGGAAAGCGTAACGAGTGAGCTGACGGACGATGATTGACTTTCAAGCGGAAGCTTGTCGAACAAGCCGCGATCAACATCGGTGTGGTTGACAGGCGTTGCCTCAATAAGGTCCGCGGCCTCGCCCGTGACCGTCACGGTGGTTGCTGCGGCGCTGATCTTCAGGTCAACCCTCAGCTTGACAGGTACTGAGGACCGGACCTCGACATCCCGTACAAAGGGAGCGAATCCGGTAGCCGTGACCTCCAGATGGTACGGGTTGAACGGTACGTTCGGGAAACTGAAACTACCCGAACCGTCTGTTGTAGCTGACCGCTCATAACTGCTGACCGGGTTTTGGATGGTGACCGTTGCGTTGGCTACCACGGCGCCCGAGGGGTCCAGGACTGTGCCTGAAATTGACGCCGAATTACTTCCCTGTGCGCTCCCAAAGCGTGCGACTCCGAGCGTCAGCAGAAACAAGATGGCGGCGATCCTTCCCGCCCGGCCGTTGAGGTAAGACATCCTTCGAGACCCACTGCCAGAATCCGGCCCTTGCGAGGGCCGTCTGAACATGATCGAATGCATAGAACTCTCCTCTCGCTCCTGGAAATTTGTTGAGGTGAAGCGGGATGGGGCAAAACTTTTAGGGGAACTGTGGCGGCGAGGTAGTAAGTGCATAAGTCTCTCCTCAGCGAAAGAATTTTGGCCGCTTAAAGCGGCAGAAAGCTGTGAGGTCGCTTAGGAGCGAGGTGGGTCTCGTCCGGAAGGAGGTATCTGAAAGATAGAGGAGAAGTAAAGCGCCGGTGAGGAGGGGTTACTTCGCTCCTCGGATAAGTGCAGGACGCCGAGGCTCTGTAGCGCGGGGTGAATAGACCCCTGGCGAGCAATCTGGCAAGCTGCGCACAAAGGGTTATTATCTGGGGTTGCTTTCGCTGACCCAACGCCTTCGCGCGCCTGCCCTTGGATTCCGGAAAGGGGATCAGCAAGGATGTGATGGTGAAGTTCCCCGACAATGAAGAGATGAACCTGGACCAGCACGGCTGCCCAGACCATCAACTCTCGCAGCAATTTAAGCCCTTTGCGTCTCATCTTCGGAAAGAACTCACCTCGCCCTGCCTTTTTATCTTCACTTGCTGGGAAGCGGTACCTCAATCAAGAGGCGAACGGCACTAGTGTGGTGTCCCATAATTACCTTGACTTATACAGATAAGGCCAGTATGCTTGAGTACATGAGCCGAGTCGCAGCTCCGATTATTCTGTCGGCCGAGGAACGGACCGCCTTGGCGGCGTGGTCCAGCAGCCGG
>JBEKHR010000048.1:0-37879 GCA_050012175.1 Terriglobia bacterium
TTGCGTGCGCCTCCGATGGGATTCCGTTCCGCACATACGCAGTTGCGGAATCGACTGGCATACATGGCCACAAGGGAGAACAGCCCTTCTCGCCGCCTCTGCCAGATTGTGCCTGTGAAACGCCCTTTCACGCCGGAATCCAGCCGACCGCAACGCACTGCGCCATTTGACGGCTAGGCGACTTCCCAGGCCGAGTCCCTAACAGCGCCGGAACTATCTGAGCGGCCGCAGCTTGAGGTAAGACGAGTGGACAAGCGCCTAGAGTCGGACCCCGTTCGTAGCGAAGTGTCAGCGGAGCAGGTAGCGCAGAGTTAGGCGTAGTTTGCCTTACTCTGCGGTCCTTAACATGACAACCTCAACGCATTTGTTAACCTCCAAGGAGGAAAGGCCGCAGAGTAATCCCGCTCGGCACGGGATAACTCCGCGCTTCCTGCTTATGTTCCGCGGAGCTGACGGGCCCGCCTGAAGAACGCGGCTGTCACAAGGATCGCAGCGACGCCCAAATACATGGGTGCAAAGCGACCGGCCTGCGAACCGTCGGCGCTACCCGTGAAGTCGAACCCCGGGGCCCGGTTGAGCGGGCCGACGTACCACAGCGCGGTGTACAGGCCTTCAAAGAATTTGCTTGTGCCGCTCCAGACGCCCAGAGCCAACGCCAGCGACGGGATGAACAGTACGCCAGCGGCCCATGCCAATAGGCCGGCGCTCTGCCCCGCAAGCGCAAGCCGGACGGCGGCCCCTAGCCCTGTGAGCGCAGCAACGAAAATGCCTGCCATCCATGCCGCCGGGAACTGCCGTGGCAGAATCCGCGCACAAGAAAAGAGCAGTTGGTCGGTGCCGAAACGCGCTTCGCGCGTGCCGAGCGCGGACCACACGAGGATAGGCCAAATCCAGGCGACGGCCAACAGTGGCCCGCGCGAGATATCCAACGGCGCCGCGAACTGGGCGATAAGCAATCCTCCGGCCACCGCGTACCACCACCAGCGATAACCCTTCAGGGCGAGTCGCAATTCGGCGACCAAAAGAGGCCAGGCGCCGGAATGCAGCGCGCCAGAGGCGAGCGGAGTGAGATGAGTGGACGTGGCAATGTGCGGTCGCGCCGTGGCGGATTCCGGCGCCGCCCCTACCGGAGTGGCAGCTCCCTCCGACCGAGGCCTTGTGCCCGACTGCCTGCGCGAACTCGCCGGGTCGAACCGGTCGAAAAACCACGCGCCGCACAAGACGAGAGCGAACGCTGCGGCTGTCCAAGCTAGACGCAGGATGACAACCCCAGCAGTCCATTCGACACCGTTCCAATGAAAGCCAGCAGCCACTCGGACGGACTTATCGGCCACGCTGAGTGAAAAACTATCCACGTAACCCGGGATGCCAGCTCGTGCCGCCGGGACCATACTTTCATACACGATCCAAAGGCCAGAGGGATCGAGCTGCGGGAGCTCCGTCGCCACCGGCAGACTTATGCCGAAACTCCAGAGAAAAAACCACAGGACGTTGCCGAAACCCCCGCGAAGAAATCTGAACGTCTCGAACAAGAGGGCCATCGCGGCCGTCATCGCCATCGCGGGCAGTGCGAGGAACAGGAAGGGCGAGAGCAGAGCTGCGCCGTGGAAGGTGCGGTCCTCGGCGGCTAGAAGCTGTATGGCCACAGCGGCCAGAGCTAGTACAACAACCATGGAGACGAGCACCGCGAAGTTGCTGAGGAATTTTCCCAGGAGATAGGAAACCTTGGTGAGCGGCGTTCCTGCGAGGATCTCCCCCACCCCTGTTTGGCGGTCACGGTCCACGGCGTTCTTGACGACGTAGAAGCCCACGAGCGAAAGAAACGTCGTCGTCACCAGCGATACCATCGCGCCGATCCACGCCGATGTGTACACCCCACGATAGTCGCCAAGACGCAGCGAGATTCGCCCCGTGCCTGCGGCATAACCCAGGTAGACAGCGAAGAGCAAAGTAATGAGATAACTGTAGCGGCGCACCCGCTCGAGAAAGTCGGCGCGGGCAATGGCATAGACAACACCAAGCGCTCTCATACAGTGGCCTCGGTAGCAGCACGGTGGCGGTGAGCTGCAAGGGCGGCGAGATAGGCGTCCTCAAGCGACGGCTCCAGCGTACGCGCGCCCGGCCTTGGAGCGCCATCGGCCACTACCCGCGCATGCACACCGTCGTTACGATGGGCTGTGCTGCTGACGAGATGGCGCTGCCGAAGCGCGGAAAGCTCGCCGCTCGAGACCACGACCTCCCAGACCTTCCCATTTACGCCAGCGAGAAGCGCTTCGGGGACACCGTGGACAACGAGCTGTCCCTGGGCGATCAGGGCAATGTCCGTGGCCACGGCCTCGACATCGGAAACAATGTGGGTGGAAAGAATGACGATCCGCTCCCCGGAAAGCTCCGAAAGCAGATTGCGGAACCGCACGCGCTCTTCCGGGTCGAGGCCGGCCGTCGGCTCGTCCACGATCAGAAGCTGCGGATCGTTCAGCAACGCCTGCGCGATGCCCACGCGCTGGCGCATGCCACCTGAAAACCCTCCGAGAGGCCGCCGCGCGGCGTCCGCAAGATTCACAAGCTCCAGCAGCTCGCCAATGCGCTTTCGCGCGCTGGCTGCGTCCAGGCCTTTCACGGCGGCGAGGTACCCTAGAAATTCGAGCGCGCTCAAATTCGGGTAGATCCCAAAGTCTTGCGGCAGATAACCGAGCACGGTGCGCAACGTGTCAGGATCATGCTTGATGTCCGTCCCGTTCCACAGCACACGCCCCGCAGTCGGCTGGGTGATCGTCGCCAGAATGCGCATCAGGGTGGATTTGCCTGCGCCGTTTGGACCGAGCAGCCCAAGCACACCAGGCCCAAGTTCCAAACGGAAACTGCGCAAGGCCTCCACGTTTCCACGATAGGTCTTGCTGACGTTTTCAATTTCGAGCTTCATGAGCGTGAATGTCCATCACCCGTGGGCGTGCACCTGCACGCGTAACACAAGCTTATCGGAAGCTGGCCTAACCTTCACTATCGCTGTGCCGAAATGATTGCCTATAGACACACACCTTGCGCCATAAAGTGGTGCCACTTCGTTTTGCAACTCAGTACAGTCTCCTACATTAGCTTTCGCCGTCAAGGGGAAGTCATGTCAAATTAGTGGGATTGCGCGCCGCTGCATTTTAGTGCAGTGGCGTGCAAGTGGCCAAGGTCGCATCCTAAGTCTGGCGCGTCTGCCAATTCCGCCACTTTCGCGCACTGCCATTATTGCAAATCAAGAGGGCCTTATCAATTCGCGCCGGCGTGCCACAAATGCGGGTGACCTCACCCCGGTCTTGCGGCCCACGGCCCAAGGGAATACGACCCCTCCAGGGTCGGGGGAACGCGCGTGGCGCTTTCCGGGGGCGTTGCCCCCGGCTACTATCTTGTGCCCTTGCAGGGCACGAAAAACCTGCCCTTCGGTCTTACCCCGCGGCACCCCGTTTCTGACATCACAGATAGCCGCTTTCGGCTATCCATGCTCAGAATGACATGTGCCGGGCCGAAGGGGACTTGATGTCTCTTGACAAATCGGAGAAGATAGGCTAGGATGCTACGTGGAATTGGGCAGGATTTTGGATTCAGGATTCGGGAGCAAGGAGACGGAAGAGCGGTTGCAGGGGAAATTGTGAATTATGAATGGTGAATGGTGAATGGCGAATTATGGATTGCTTTGCTCCTTGTTGCGCCGCTTGGCGCCGACTGCTTCCTCGCTCGTCCCTTTGAGAGTAGCCGGAACCGGCAGGACTCTTTGCACGCATTGCAGCCAGGGACAAGATGTCTTCTCGCTCAACGAAGGAAGAAACCATAGTAACTTTAAAAATGAAGGAACGAAGCGGGAATGTCTATGAAAACAAAGGACCGGCTTTCAGCAACCCGGAACGATGCGGGAATGTTATAGAAAACAAAGGTAGTTACGCGTTGAAAGCGGGAATGTTGTTGAAAAGACAGGTAGTTGGTATGTGGTAGGTAGTAGGTGGGGAAGAAGGACTGGGGCAAGTTTGAAGTATGAAGTGTGAAGTGTGAAGTGTGAAGTGTGAATCATGAATTGCCCACCGGCTCGTGGCTTTGAAGAGCCGCAGGTCCGAAGGGCGGGACCTGCGCTACCCGTGGTTTTCGTCTCCAGTTCCCAGCACACAGAGGGCAGGTGGGACGCAGTAAGCAGAAAGCAGTCTGCTGTCGGGGCAATGAAGAAGGCAATTCATAATTCACAATTCCCCCCGGCCCCTCCCCATCCACCGCCTGCTACCTGCCTGTTCCGTATTGCGAGGCTGTACACGCTGCGCGCATGAGGTGATGTTATAATCTCGGGTCGAGCTTTTCGAGACCCTCGCTGAAAGGAGCGCGTGTTGTTCAGTTACGCTCTGAGAGAGCAGCGGCAGGTACAATTCCTGATGCACGGGGAGAAAGTGGAAAAGCGTTGACCCCTTTCTTACGCCTCACCTTCGGCTTAGCGTCTGCGGGCACACTCGCACTGGGTGGGAGGATGGCGCGCGCCCGGTATCTGCGTTGGCGGCGCAAAGATCCCGCGGAACTCGAGAGGCTGAGGCGCCTGGACATTAACAGGCGCGGCCGCATCAGCGCGGGCCGAATTGTGGATTTGGTGGAACCCCAAACGGCCGGGGCAAAATCGGTGCTCGTGGGTTATGCTTACGAAGTGGCGGGAGTAACCTACGAGGCCGCCCAGGACGTTGCGGCGCTGCCCGAAATCGCCGCCATGGCCCGGTTTCTGTCGGGACAGACAGCCAGCGTCAAATACGATCCCAAACGGCCTGCGAATTCCATTGTCGCCTGTGAGGGGTGGAGCGGACTTGGACCATTGAGTCATTGAATGATTGACGATTGAGTGATTGCTTCGAGCGGTTGCCGACCCAAGTAATGACTCAATGAACCAATCACTCAATTCGTTATGACCTTCCAGGAAAAACTCGAAGAATTGCGGCGGCGCCAGTCACGCGCCGAAGCGGGTGGCGGTGAAGAACGCCAAGCCAGGCAGCATGCGGAGGGAAAACTCTCAGCCCGCGAGCGGCTGGAGATGCTTTTTGACCCCGACAGCTTTGAAGAGATTGACATGCTGGTGGAGCACCGTTGTCACGATTTTGGCGTGTACAAGCAGCGCATACCGGGCGACGCGGTGGTGAACGGCTACGGGCGCATAAACGGCCGGCTGGCTTTTGCTTTCGCCCAGGACTTCACCGTGTTCGGCGGTTCCCTGAGCGAAGCGAATGCCGAAAAGATTTGCAAGATCATGGATATGGCCATGAAGGTAGGGGCGCCGTTCATAGGGCTGAATGACTCCGGGGGCGCGCGCATCCAGGAAGGGGTGGCTTCGCTGGCCGGATACGCCAACATTTTCCTCCGCAACACGCTGGCTTCTGGGGTGATCCCCCAGATTTCCGCCATCATGGGACCGTGCGCCGGGGGCGCAGTCTATTCCCCCGCCATCACGGATTTCATCGTCATGGTCCAAAACACCAGCTATATGTTCGTAACCGGCCCGGACGTCATCAAGACCGTAATGCACGAGGATGTCACCAAGGAGGACCTGGGCGGGCCCATGACCCACAATTCCACCAGCGGCGTGGCGCACTTCGTAACTCACGACGACCCCGACTGCCTGGCCCTGATCCGCGAGCTGCTCTCGTTCATGCCGCAGAACAATCACGAGGATCCGCCACGTGTCGAAACTCAGGACCCTGCGGACCGCCGCGATGCCGTGCTCGACACACTGGTGCCCGTTGAGCCCGACAAACCCTACGACATGAAGGAAATCATCCAGCGCGTGGTGGACGACGCCTATTTCCTGGAAGTACACCAGCACTTCGCCAGAAACCTGGTGGTGGGTTTTGCGCGGCTGGGCGGGCAGAGCGTGGGCATCGTCGCCAATCAGCCCGCCGTGCTGGCCGGGTGCATTGACATCAACGCGTCTGACAAGGGGGCGCGCTTCATCCGCTTCTGCGACGCCTTCAATATCCCCATCGTGACTTTCGAGGACGTGCCGGGTTTTCTCCCCGGCACGCAGCAGGAACTCAGCGGCATCATCCGCCACGGCGCCAAGCTGCTCTTCGCCTACGCCGAAGCCACCGTCCCCAAGATCACCGTCATCACCCGCAAGGCTTACGGCGGCGCCTACTGCGTGATGGGATCAAAGCACGTTCGCACGGATGTGAACCTGGCCTACCCCAGCGCAGAAATCGCCGTGATGGGACCGGAAGGAGCGGTGAATATCGTCTATCGGCGCGAGCTTCAGAAGGCAGAAGACCCGGAAACCTTGCGCCGCGAAAACGTCGCGGAGTTCCGCGAGCGCTTCGCCAACCCATACATCGCCGCCGAACGCGGCTGGGTGGACGCCGTCATCCAGCCCCGCGACACCCGCCCCAAACTGATTACTGCCCTGCGCATGCTCGAAACCAAGCGCGACACCAACCCACCCAAAAAGCACGGCAATATCCCCCTGTAGTACAGCACGGCCCTTGGCCGCAACCGAAAGCAGATTCTTCGCTCCGCTGCGCTCCGCTCAGAATGACATGTCATCCTGGGCGAAGCGATGATCGCAGAAATTCTTCTCAATGAACCCGAATTCGCAAATTGAGGAGCGCTGTTCCGTCCCAACCCGTTAGCCTGAGGTCGCATCGACCAAGCCTACGCAAGACTAGAGCAGTGAGCTTGACAATTGCCTTACTCCGGGCTTCCAGGCGCTCTCAAGTAACCCCTCACCCGTCCCGCTCCGGCTGGTGAAAGCGCCGGCAGCAGGACACCCTCTCCCCTCGGGAGTCTGTGTGAAAACTCGATTTTTCGCCTTTTTCCACAATGTAAGTGACTGATTCTCCGTTGCCGAAAACGCGAAATCTGAGGTTGTCACACAGACTCCTCGGGAGAGGGCGGTTTTCCTAACTTCGACGCGCGAGAGAAACGATGGCCCTCTCCCAGGGGAGAGGGTGCCCGACGGAGGAGGGCGAGTGAGGGGTTTTTCCATTCGGTCAAACCAGCAACCTCGCTCAACTTAGGAATTTGGGTTTAATGCGAATGCCCACCATGGGCGCGCCTACAAAACTGCGAGGATGCCGCGCGCCGCCAAGCTGATGCCCACTGCCAGCACCAGCAACGCCGAGGCGGCGGCAGCGGTGAGGCGCCAGCCCAGCTCGCGGAACATGGAAGCGAGCGTTGCCATGCACGGAAGGTAAAATGTAACGAAGAGGGTGAAGATCAGGATTTGTGCAACGCTCATCACGGAAGCCACATGTGTGGTTCCCAGGGCCTGCATGAGCATCAGGAGAGAGAGTTCTTTTCTCAACACGCCGAAAATCAGGGTGAGACCTACGGCGCGTGGCAGGCCGAGCAGAGCGGTCAGCGGTGAGAGCGCGGCATTGATGAATTGCTGCCATCCATAGAATTCGATCAAACTTAGAATGGCGCTGCCCGCCACGAGCAGGGGGAACGCCACCATCACGAACTCGCGCAGCCGCCACCAGGTTTTCATCAGGACCACCTTGGGCGCGGGCACGCGGAAGGCCGGCACTTCCATCAGCATCCCCGGCGAAATCTCCGGCCAGATCAGGGCCAGGATGTGGCCGGCCAGGATCACTACCAGCAGATTCAAAACGTAGATGCCCAGTGCGTAATAGGCGCCCAAGTAGACACCCACCAGCGCCAGAATCACTGTCATGCGCGCGGAGCAGGGGACCAGGACTGCGAGGAACGCTGCAATGAAGCGGTCACGCCGGGAACTGAGGATACGCGTTGCCATCACCGCCGGGACGCTGCACCCGTAACCGAGAAGCACGGGCAGCGTTGCTGTGCCATGTAGGCCGAGCCGGTGCATGAGCGCGTCCATCAGATAGCCTACCCGCGACAGGTACCCAAGGTCTTCAAGCACGGCGAGGCATACCAGGAAGGGCAACAAGTAGGGCAGCACAATGGCCACGGCGCCTGCCGTCCCCAGCAGGGCGCCTTTGGCGGCTGCGAACGGCACGCTCTGCGGGTCCATGTACCGGGACATCCAGGAGATGAGGCCGCTGAACACACCCAGAATGCGGTCCTCACCAAATTTGCCCACCGTGAAGATGAACTGAAAGATGCCCAGAAAAGCCAGGCCCAGCACCGCATATCCCCACACCGGATGCATCACGAGCCGGTCAACCCTTTCCCGCCAATCCCTTCGGGGATGAGTAACCCGGGCGACACGCTCGAAAAGGTTCAGACAGGCGGCGTGCCGCGCCGAGGAAATCGCCGCATCCGCAGGCTGGCCCAGAAGACGCGTGATCTCGCCCTGGGCCTCGGAAACTGCCGCAGCCACTTGCAAAGTGGGGAGCTGGGCAAGCGCGCGGGGATCACTCTGTGCGAGCTGCAATGCCTCGAAACGAGCCGGCGGGAATGCCGCTGCGGATTCAACAAGGGCTGTCGCAGTGGCAATGGAGTTGGAAACTGCGGGACGAAAGTCCTGGCGGGCAGCGCTGGAAGCTGTCCTACCCGGCTCTTGCTGTTCCGATGCGATCCCGGCGCTGCCTCGATCGCGGTCATCATCCAGCGTCGCAAAACTGGTGAGCCTTTGCCCCAGCCGCGCGACCGTGTCTTCAACCTCCGGCGCATAGATGAACGGTTCGGGAGGAATCCGCCGCGCCCGGCGGGAAAGAGCCAGCGCGGCGCGGAATGAGTCGAGGATGCCTTGGCCGCGGGAGGCAATCGTCTCCACCACCGGAACCCCGAGCGCCAGGGAAAGGGCCTTGGAATCGATGACGATGCCTTTTCGCGCCGCCTCGTCCATCATGTTCAGGCAGACGACAAGCGGCGCTTGCAGATCCTTGACCTCCAAAGTCAGTTCCAGGCTTCGCGCCAGTTGCGAAGCGTCGATGACGTTTATAATCACATCCCAGTCGCCGCTGAGAAGACATTCGCGGCCGATGGCTTCAAGTGGATTTGTGGGGGTCAGTGAATAGAGGCCGGGCAAATCGACCAGGTCAACTACCACGCCATCCACCCGCGCCTGGCCACGGGTGTACTCAACGGTGGTCCCGGCAAAGTTGGAGGTGAGGGATCGGTACCCCGCGACAGCATTAAACAGCGTGCTCTTGCCGCAATTGGGTTGGCCGACGAGAGCGACCTTCACGGCAGGACTTCTACCTTAATTTTCTCAGCCAGTTGCTTCCCGACTGCAACATGCGTTCCCCGGTTGTCAACAACCAGCGGGCCACCGAAGGGCGCACGGCGCAGAACCCGGATCCGGTCGCCGGCATGGATGCCAATCTGATTGAATGAACGCCGGGTCTCCCAACCCCCAAGTATTGTCAATACTTTGAGGGAGGCTTGACCTTCAGCTTCGTAGAGGCTTAAGGGTGAGTCAAACTTCGCGTTGTTTAACATCGTATCCCATTATAGGGCAAAAGGGGTTCCAGATTCCCACAAAAAAATGTCCAGAGGCTCAGAATTAGAAAGTAGCTTATCGCAAGCGAGTTGCATGTGACTTAGGTCACGGTCAGCGATGGAGGGGGGACAAGGTGGGCCTCGACGAATAGGGGGATTTCACGCTGGAAAGGGCAGGTGTCAGGTGCCAGGTGGGAGAGTACAGGGAACAGGGAATAGGGAGTAGGGAGTAGAGAGCAGGGGCCGGGAGCTGTTCCCTGTTCCCTATTCCCTAAGACCTGGCACCTGACACCTGACGCCGGTTAGGCTTCGTGGGTGTGGGGGGCGCGTTTCCGCGCTACCTGGCGAGTGTAGAGGATGCGGTGGATCACCGTCAAATTGGAGAGCACCGCGATGAGCCAAAGCACCGGCGCCATGCGGTCAAACAAGGCGCCGATGATGATCAGCACCACACGCTCAGGCCGCTCCAGGAAGCCCACCTTGCAGGATGGGATGACGTTTTCGGCTCGTGCGCGGGTGTAACTCACCATGACGGAGCCGATCATGGCTACGGCGACGAGGGATACATACAAGAACCGGTTGATGCGCCCGTAATAAATCAGCAATCCGATCAGCAAGCAGAGGTCGGAGTAACGATCCATGACTGAGTCGTAGAAGCCGCCGAAGGGCGTCACGCGGCCCTCGAGGCGTGCCACGCGGCCGTCCGCCATGTCGAAGATCCCGGCGAGGATGATGGTGGCGCCCGCCGAGAGAAAATAGCCGTAGGCGAACAAGTACGCGGCCAGCAGGTTGATGCCGAACCCTATAAAGGTAAGGAAATTAGGGTTGATGCCGCTCGCCGCAAAGCCGCGGACAATCGCATCCAGTACGCGCCCGAGCGTATCGCCGATTTTCCCCGTGATCACGTGGGTATGCCAACCTTACTAGGCTTCGGACTGCTCGTGGATGGTCTGTACGGCCCGGATTTCAAATTCCCGAACCCCGTTCGGCGTCGCAATCCTGACCGAATCCCCTAGCTTCTTCCCCATCAAGCCACGACCAATGGGTGAGGTCGTAGAGATTAAGCCCTTGCTGACCTCCGCCTCTTCGCTTGTGACCAGTTTGTACTCGATCTCGGAATCCCGGTCAACATCGTACAAGACTACTTTCGACCCAAAAGCGATTTTGTCCTTAGGGATATTGCTGAAATTGACCAGCGAGAGCTCTGCCAACCTCTTCTTAAGCTGGCTAAGCCGCGCACCAACGTAGTCCTGGCGTTGCTTGGCCATGATGAACTCGGCGTTTTCACTTAAGTCGCCCAGCGCGCGGGCGCGCTTCAACTCCCGTGGGAGTTCGTGATTAAGTTCATGTTCCAATGCCAGAATTTCTTCCTGAAGTTTCTGAACAATGGGTGTGGGCATATCAAAAACCCTGCCTTCAGAGGTGAGACTTGATTATAGGCGAAACGCCTTAAACGCGCAATTGACCCACAGGGGCCCGCAGAAACTTCGCACAACCCACTCTAGCAAGCTGAAGAATGGCGGAGGGAGGTTGGTCTTCGCGGTGGAGGAGGATGCTGGGATGCAAGTATACAAAGGGCAGAGCTGAGCATCTGGTTCAACTCGAATTCCAAAGTTGGCGGCCACCGTTTGAGCCAAATCACTTGATTCGATGCCCGTTCGACGCAGATATCGGAGGAACAAAATGGTGCGGGGTCGGGCGTAGGGGCATCCGCCGCGGCGGACGCTGTGCCCCTACAAGATGCACACCGCACTCACGCTAACTTGCGAATTCGGGTTGAAAGGCGGGGCTGGGGGGAAGGGTAAGTCTGAATCTTGAATCGCATTTCTCTTTTTTCCGATTACAGAGCCGCAGGTCTCCCGCGGGGCGGGACGGGGCCTGCGCTAGGCTCGCTTCTGCTGATCCCTTGTGAGTGGTTAACGGCTGCAAACTACCGCCTGCTCTCCCCTGACACCTGAAACCTGGCACCTGACACCTGCTCTTCCCCCTACCTACCTTCCGGCAGCAACGCATTTGACGCGCTTACAATCGTTGTGCTATCAACTTTGGCTTATGCATTTTCAGGGGATGCCCGGCCATGAAACCCAGGGTGTTTGTTTCGCGTCCGCTTTTGCCCGCTGTAATTGAACGCATTGCGGAGCACTGCGAAGTAACAGTGAATCCCGAGGACGTGGCGCTCACGCCCGGAGCGCTGGCGGAGGCGTGCCGTGACGTCGACGGCTTGGTGGCCTGCGGCGTGCGTGTGAACGAGGAAGTCCTCCGCCGGGCCACTAGACTGCGCGTGGTGGCGAACATTGCCGCCGGCTATGACAACATCGATGTGCCAGCCTGCACTCGCCGCGGGATTGTGGTCACCAATACTCCCGGCGTGGTCACGGAAATCACCGCCGACACTGCATTCGCACTTCTGCTGTCAGCGGCACGGCGTGTTACGGACCTTGACCGTTACGTCCGCGAAGGCCGTTGGCGCCACTGGGAGTGGGGATCCATGTGGGGCGCCGAAGTCAATGGGAAAACCTTGGGCCTTTATGGCTTCGGCCTGATCGGACAGGCTATGGCGCGTCGTGCCCGGGGCTTTTCTATGCGAGTTCTCTACCACACGCGACACCGCGCGCCCCAGGCCCTCGAAAAGGAATTAAACGCCCAATTCGTCGACCGTGAAACCCTCTTGCGCGAGTCGGATTTCCTCAGCCTGCACGCTCCCCTGACCCTGCTTACGCACCACATGATTGGCGCTTCCGAATTGGCTTGGATGAAACCGGGCGCTTTCCTCATCAATACGGCGCGAGGAAAAGTGGTGGATGAAGAGGCGCTGGTCCAGGCGCTCCGGGCAGGGAAAATCGCCGGGGCAGGCCTTGACGTGTATGAACACGAGCCGCACCTTCACCCGGGGCTGGCCACGTTGCCCAACGTGGTCCTATTGCCGCACATCGGCAGCGCCGCAGCAGAGCCTCGCCTGAAAATGGCGATGCTGGCGGTGGATAATCTCCTCGCGGCGTTAGATGGTCGAAGGCCCTTGAATGTTGTGAATGCCGAGGTTTTTGAATCAAGGAGTTGAGCACCCAAGTGGGATAATGAATAACCCCCTCGGCATGTCATCCCGAGCAAAGTCGTCAGCAATCCCGCCGCGGCGGGTCAGCCTTCAGCCTTTGAAAAAGCGGAGCTGGGGGCACAAGAACATCGGGTGATTGATTCATTGAGTCATTGGATCATTGAAAAGCGTGGCTGTGGGGAGGGGCAATTCTGAATTGTGAATTGAAGAAGTGGAGCGGTCGGAGGCCCCGGGCGCGGCGTGCGGAGCAGGTTCTGCATCCCCAATTCTCCATTCACTATTCATAATTCTGCTCCTTACTCTTCTCCTGACTCCTCTCTTCTGGCATCTGCTCGTCACTCGTCCCGCCACGGCGGGTCACTTTTCACTCGTCACTGTCCTTCCAGCCCCTTGCCTTTCCTCGTCCACTTCCCAATAATGTTCTTATGCTTACACGCAACAATATTCGTTTGACGCTTGAAGGGGCGCGCGCCATCCTGGCCGCTGCTGAAAGCAAAGCTCGGGAGATCAACGTCGCGCAGAATATCGCCCTTGTGGATGAGGGCGGTCACCTGCTTGTCTTCGCTCGCATGGACGGCGCCAAGCTCTCCTCGGTCGAGGTGGCGCTCACCAAGGCCCGTGCCGCCGCCCTGCGCCGCTCTCCCACAGGTCCCGCGCCCTCGTCCGCCGAACCCAGCGTCCTTCTTTCACTGGGGTTGCCGCTGGCGACCGGCGGAAAGCTCACTTGCATTCGAGGCGGCCTGCCGCTGATGGTGGACGGCCAATGTGTGGGTGGAATTGGAGTGAGCGCAGGCACCGAGGAAGAGGACGTACAAGTGGCGCAGGCCGGCGTGGAGGCTTTGGCAAAACTCGTATGACCCAGGCTGCCCAATCCGCCACCCTTTCCGATCTTGAATACTCCCGCGGAAAGCAACTGGCCATTCAGGTTTTCTTGGACACGCTGGCCTCATTGGACGTTCGCTCCGCCATGTTGGCCAAGCTGAAGCGCGAAGGCGAGCTGCTCAAGGCAGGTGAATTCTCCCTTCCCCTGGCGCGTCTTCCCCACGTGGTGGCCTTCGGAAAAGCCGCCAACCGGATGGCGACTGTGCTGGATGATATCCTGGGTGGCCGGGTTGAAGCTGGCGTCTGCGTTTCGCCCGGAGAGCCTGCTAGGAAACTTGACCGTTTCCGCTATTTTTTGGGAGGCCATCCCTACCCGCAGGCGGGAACTCTTGAGGGAGCGCGCGCCGCGCTGGAGCTGGTTTCGAATCTGACTCCGGATGACGCCGTCATCTTCCTTGTTTCGGGTGGTGGTTCGGCCATCTTCGAGCAACCTTTTGATTCCGCTGTCTCACTGTCTGACCTGCGCGAGTTCAACCGCCTGTTGGTCACTTGCGGATTGCCCATCGAGCAAATCAACGTCCTCCGTAAGCACACCTCGGCCGTGAAAGGCGGGCGCCTCGCCGTTCGAGCGTACCCCGCGCAGCAGCTCACCATTTACATTTCCGACGTGCCGGAGCAGCTTTCCTCGATGGTCGCCTCGGGCCCGACCCTTCCCGATGAGTCAACGGCGGAGCAGGCTTACGCGCTCGCGGAGCAAAACGGGCTGGTGTCCCACTTTCCACCCAGCATCCGGAAGCGTTTCCTGGAGCACACTCTGGAAGAAACTCCCAAGCCGGGCGACGAGCGCTTCAAGAATTCCCATTACTTCTGCCTGCTCTCCAACCGCGACGCCGTGGAGGCTGCCAGGACAGCAGCGGAAAAACTCGGATTTGTGAGCGAGGTTGATTCCAGCCCATGGGACGCGGACTACCGGCAGGTGGCCCAGTCGAACCTCGTCTCGCTCAAAGCGCTGGCTGACACGCACAGGGGACATGCGGTTTGCTCCATCGTAGGCGGCGAAGTCACCTGCCGCGTTACCGGCCCGGGAGTGGGTGGGCGCAATCAAGCCTACGTGCTTTACGCGGCCCAGTCCATTGCCGGACAGCACCGGGTGGTCTTGAGTGCAGGTACCGACGGGCGCGACGGCAACAGCCCAACCAGCGGCGCCGTGGCGGACGGCCAGACTGTTTCTCGGGCCCAGGTTCTGGGCCTGGACCCCGCGTGGTACCTGGCTGAAAGCGACTCCTACTCCTTCTTCCGGACGCTCGGAGATACGGTGGACATTGGCTATATGGACAACAACCTCCGCGACGTGCGGATCTGGTTGGACTTGAGCAACCCATTGCAGGATGATGAAGAAGCTGTTCCGCCACGGCGGGTCAGTCGGAAAGACGGGGTTGGGGAAATTCATTTTGAATTCTGAATTGCTTCCTGCCTTCTGTTTCCCGACACCCGAAACCTGGCGCCTGAAACCTGTCTTTTCGAGGCAACACAAATGGGCTTGGACGAACTCTATGGAAAGGTTTCGCTCGTGACGGGCGCTAGCCGCGGCATCGGCCGGGCCATCGCCGTCGCGCTAGGGGAGGCGGGCGTTGACGTTGCCGTGAATTACCTCACGCAGGAGGGCGCCGCCCAGGAAACCTGCGAGCGGGTCCGGGCCCACAGACGACGTGCCGTGGCCATCCGGGCGGACGTCTCTCAAGCGGCGGAGGTCGTGCGGTTGGTGAAGACCGTCCAGGAGCAACTGGGGCCGGTGGAGATCCTGGTGAACAATTCCGGAATCACGCGCCCCCAGCCCTTGAACGAGATCACTGAGAAAGACTGGGACGAGCTCCTGGACACCAACCTGAAATCCATGTTCCTGGTAACGCAGCAAGTCCTCCCCGGTATGCGCGCCCATCACTGGGGACGGATCATCAACCTGTCCTCCGTGGCCGCGCAACTGGGCGGAGTGGTGGGCCCCCACTATGCTGCCTCCAAGGCCGGCATTTTAGGCCTCACTCACTCTTACGCGGCGCTTCTCTCAAAAGAGGGCATCACGGTGAACGCCATCGCTCCGGCGCTCATTTACACCGAGATGGTGGCTGTCAATCCAAAGGCCCGTGCGGACCTCATACCAGTCGGGCGCTTTGGCGCCGTCGAGGAGGTGGCCGACGTGGCGGTCATGCTGGCGCGCAACGGTTACATCACCGGGCAGACGATTAACGTGAATGGCGGCTGGTACATGAGCTAACAGGAGGTAACAATGCCGAATTCGATTGGTTTCATCGGCCTCGGAATCATGGGCCAGCCCATGGCCCTGAATCTGCTCAAGGCTGGACACAAGCTGGCGGTCTATAACCGCACGGGCAGCAAGGCAGAACCCCTGAAGCAGGCCGGGGCCCAAGTGGCCTCGACTCCTGCCGCGGCGGCGAAGGACGCTGATTTCGTCATCATAATCGTGACTGACAGTGCGGCCGTGGAAGAGGTTGTGCTCGGTAGAGACGGCATCCTCGGGACCGTCGCTTCGGGCGCCATTGTCATCGACTCGAGCACCATCAGCCCCGTAGTCAGTCGCAAGATGGCCTGCCACGTCACCGGCCAAGGCGCCAGTTGGCTGGATGCTGCGGTAACCGGGAGCAAACACGGCGCGGAAAAAGGCGAACTGACTTTTATGGTCGGTGGCGACCGGGGCGTATTCGAACGCGCCCTGCCTATCCTTCAAGTGCTGGGAAAGAAGCACATCTACTGTGGCCCAAATGGTATGGGGCTTTCAGCCAAGCTGGCACAGAACGCCATTCAGGCCACGATGCTCGAAATCTTCTGTGAGGGTTTAGTTCTGGCCGCCAAGGCTGGCGTGGCGCCGCAAACTATGTTGGAGATCCTTCAGTCCAGCCTGGCCCGCGCCGGACTCACGGATTTTAAGGCGCCGTTTATTTTCAAGGGCGATTTCACTCCCTACTTCCCGCTCAAGCTGATGCACAAGGACCTCGAACTGGCCATGGAAGCCGGGTTCGCACACAACGTGCCCCTGCCCACCCTGGCGGCAGTGAAAGAAGTGTATAGCGCCGCCAAGGCCCAGGGAAAAGGCGACCTCGACTATGCGGCTGTCATTACATTCCTGGAGGAATTGGCAGGAGTGAAGGTGCGGACAGCATAGGCGCCAAGCGGAACCGTTGTCGGTAGTCATTAGCCAGCGGTCCGGTCATTTGGGTTGGTCCTTTTCCCTCAATCAACTTTCGCTGTTGAAATTCGCTGCGGGAAGATTGGGGAAAATGGCTGAATTCGCCAGGATCACAACGAGACGACGATACCCGCGTATCCAACGACAGCATCCCGGTCGCCGCTAGTATCGGCAGAAGTGGCGTACTTGATAAGTTCCGCGCGCTGGGCGCCAAGGTCTTTCGCCGCCGTCAGCATGGCGATGGTGGGACCGTAGCCGCACATCGAGATGTCGTCGTGGCGCAGCACCTCGTATAGGCCCGGCGGGTCGAGCGCCAAGATCTTGTCAATCGCCTTGCGGTCCTTCTGGCGGGTTAAGCTGTCCGGTTCATAATGGTTCATATCGCTGGAAGCGATGATCATTACGGCGGCAGCGGGTCCCACTGCCTGGGCGATGCTGTGGCCGAGAGATTCCAGCCCGGAATACCCGCCCACGCCGATGGCAATGGGAACGAACTTGAACTCTCCCACGCTGCGCTGGAGGAAGGGAAGTTGGACTTCCAGGGAGTGCTCGTCTTCATGCGCCTCGGCATCCTCCATGAGTAAGTGGCAGGAACGACGCAGCAGGCGTGCCAGGGCGGAATCCACCGGCACCCTTCCTAAAGGGGTTAACCACTCTCCGCTGGACATGATCGCCAGTGGCGCACCGCGGCCGGTATGGTTCGGGCAGAGGATGATGTAAGTGGGCCGCTTGGGCAGCCTGCCGAAAACCGCCCCGGCCACGTGCCCCGAGTACATGTAGCCCGCGTGAGGTACTACACATCCCAAAGCGCCTTCGATCTTCGCCTGTTCGTCACCCAGGTACTGATCGAGCTGACGCGTCAGGGACTCCGGCCGGCCAGGATAGAACCGGCCTGCAACCGCAGGCGGTCGTATGGCGGGGGATGGCATGGATGAATCCTATTCCCCGATTTCGGTCGATGTCAAGCGAGTTGCTGCCTGGAAAAGTCCCGCCTCCGCTTGGCATGGAGAGCGGGGAAAAAACGGTTTGGAAAAGGCCCCGCAGAAGGCACAGGTGAACTGATCTAACCACAACGGTCAAAAGCGTTCAGGAATCCTCATCTTGGATGCTGATTCTTAGGGCCCTGAGAAATTGAGCGTCTTGCGTGGTCAACCTGAAGACGGGTTCCTGGTGCAGGTCGGCATTGAGCTTTTGGCGGTGGATGAGATTAGCTTCGCCCCTCTTGTTGAACCCGATGGTTACTTCCAGGACGAGGAAAAGATCGTATCCAGAAGCGCGAATGCGGGCCAGGACGTCCGAAATCTTATCCGATTCAGATAACGACTCGTTGATGGCGTCGCCCAGTTCTTTGATTAGACGTTTGAAGTTATCGTCCAGTTCCAAGAGTCACCATGCCTCACGCTCGCCTCATTGTATGATTCGCTGCAAAACTGTGTCAAGGTGCAAAGGTGCAAAGTGTCAAAGGTGCAAACTTTTGATCGGGCCAGTTTGGCGTTGTGCTGGCCAGATGACCACTCACGTCGAGGTGTAACCCGGCTCGCCCGTTTCGGGAAGCCGCCTCCGCGTCAAAGCGGCGCACGACCAAGGGGTCGCATGAATTGACTACGCTCTCTATTCTCTTTAGGATAGCCAAGGTGAGATTTGTGCCGCCTTTCGAGGTCGCAGGATAACGGATTGAGCAAACTCGGATACCTATTTTCGCACTGTTTTCGTAATGCTCAGCGTCTGTTCCACATGCTGGTGGGATTGGCGTTTCTGACACTTGCAGTGGCCGGGGCAGCCGTTTCCTTCTCGGAGTGGCATTACTACCTCAAGTCTCCCTCGGTGGGTTTGGTACGTTTTGTTCTCTTCGCGAGTTTCACGGTGCTCTTGATTATTTTCTGCCTCTACTCCTTTGCAAAGGCTCGAAGCATCCGATAGTCGTGTGAGAATCTGACAGCCGGTTCCATGGCAAGTGAATTCTGCAAAATGAGGCGAGGGCTGGGAGCGCAATGGGTTCTAGGCAAGACAATGAATTGAAGGGGAAGTTCACGACCGCTTCCGGGCTGGAACTGAAGAGCAGTTACACGCCCGAAGACCTTGCCGATTGGGACTATGAGCGTGAGGCCGGCTACCCAGGCCAGTACCCTTTCACACGTGGAATCTATTCGAGCCTTTACCGCGGCCGGCTCTGGACGATGCGCCAGTACGCAGGCTTTGGGACGGCGGCGGAGTCTAATGCGCGGTTCCGTTATCTCTTGGAGCAGGGACAGACAGGCCTTTCGGTGGCTTTCGATCTTCCCACCCAGATTGGCTTGGACTCGGACCATCCTCTTTCCCGTGGCGAAGTGGGCCGCGTGGGCGTGGCCATTGATTCGCTGGAGGATATGGAAGCCCTTTTCAAGGACATCCCGCTGGGACGTGTCTCCACCTCTATGACCATTAACGCGACCGCGGCCATCCTCCTGGCGCTCTACCTCGCGGTGGCGGAAAAGCAGGGCGTGGACCCCCGGAAGCTTTCGGGGACGGTCCAGAACGACATCCTGAAGGAATATATCGCACGTGGGACGTACATCTATCCCCTCCGCCCCGCCATACGGTTGGTGACGGATATCTTCGCTTTCTGCCATGATTGCGCTCCGGAATGGAATACCATCTCCATCAGCGGTTATCACATCCGGGAAGCCGGCTCGACGGCGGTCCAGGAAGTGGCGTTTACGCTGGCCAACGCCACCGCCTACGTTGAGGCGGCTGTCGCGCGTGGGCTCGCGGTGGATGACTTTGCCCCCCGCCTTTCTTTTTTCTTAAATGCGCACAACGATTTGCTGGAGGAGGTTGCAAAATTCCGCGCCGCGCGCCGCCTGTGGGCGCGCCTGATGCGCGAGCGCTTCAAAGCCCGGAATCCTCGCTCATGGATGTTCCGTTTCCACACCCAAACCGCAGGCTCGACCCTGACTGCGCAGCAGCCGGAGGTGAACATCGTGCGCGTGACGCTCCAGGCGCTGGCGGCGGTACTCGGTGGGACGCAATCCCTCCACACCAACGCCCGCGATGAAGCCCTTGGCTTGCCTACGGAGAGCTCAGCGCTCATCGCCCTCCGCAGCCAGCAGATCATCGCCGCAGAGAGTGGTACGACGAATACCATTGACCCTCTGGCCGGCTCTTACGCCATCGAGAAGCTCACTTCCCAGGTCGAAGAGGCCGCCAAGGAGTACATGCGAAAGATTGATGCGATGGGGGGCACGCTGCGCGCCATTGAAAACGGTTACATCCAGCGCGAAATCCAGCAGGCTGCCTACGACTATCAGAAGTCCATCGAGAGTGGGGAACGAGTGGTTGTGGGCGTGAACCGCTACCAGGACGAGCGAGGCACGCCATTACCCCTCCTTCGCATTGACCCGGAGGTAGAACGCGCTCAGGTGGAACGACTGCGGAAACTTCGCGCCCGCCGCGACGCCGCGCGCCTTCAGGCGGCGCTGCGCCAGGTGGAAGAGACCGCACGCTCCGAGCAAAACCTGATGCCCGCCATTCTCGCCGCCGTCAAGGCTTATGCCACTGTGGGTGAGATTTCAGACGCCCTGCGCAAGGTGTTCGGGGAGTATCAGGAGTCAGTGGTGATTTGATGCCACGCCCGGCATGTGGTATTGTTCCGCTATGGCGAATTGTAAGCTGCTTGCGTTCCTGCTTTGCGACTCCGCGACACAGGACTCGGACGGAAAGGTGACCCTGCATGGTCTATTTGACAGAATCATTTTGCCGCAGGGATCCGCGCCCCCTAAGGATTTCTTCGTTTTCTATAAGGTTGATGTCAAGGAACCGTGCACCGTTACACTGAGAGTGGTTGACCCGGTGGGTAACGAAATCCCTGGAAATTGGCGTGATTCACTCTCGCAGGTAGGGCCTATGCAGACCGTATGGGCGCTCGATACCAGTCGTTTTATGCAGCCGGGACGCTACGTACTTGAGCTGGGGCAGGAATCCGATGATTTGAGGGCGCTCTCCTTGGCCCATATGCTGTTGATCGTCGAAAAGGAGGGTGGATAGCTCCCGATGAATACAGAAATTCTTACGAGAGACAGCGCCCGCTTGGTTCGCCCGCTTGGCCATGTAATGGCACAGGCATCGCGGGTGCTCGATCCCCCTTTGCCGGTTGCAAAACATCTGCTCGGGGACCGGAGCTTTTTTGAGGGAAAGTCGATTCAGGAACTGACAGAGTCCCAGGGTGTCGGTCCAGTGAAAGACATCAGCGTGTTTGCCGGAGGTATTCCAGACGATGAAGACGTTGATGAAATGCTAGAGGAAATCTACCGACTGCGTGAGCCTTAGCCCAGCACCACATGGATGAAGTCCTCCTCGATACTAATGTTTTCTCGTATTTCTTGCGCCGGAATGATACGCGGGCCAGCTTGTACCGGCCTTACATCCAACACAAGACCGTAGTGGTTTCCTTCGTAACTGTGGGGGAGCTTTACTATTGGGCCGAGCGGAGAAAATGGGGACCCGCGAAGGTCAGGGTTTTCGAGGAACGGATTCGAGCGGTGACCGTCGTCCCGTACGATCTTGAGATTTGTAAGGCTTATGCGAGGATCAAGAGTGGCTTGAAGACCCCGAGTGGCTCTCACAGGCTCACGGGCGATAACGACCTGTGGATCGCTGCCTGTGCGGTGAGGCACGCCCTACTGCTGATCACTCACAATCGTCGCCACTTTGAAGGCATCCCAGGCTTGAACATGGTGAGCGAGGCTCCGTGACTCCGGGGCTGGCCCGCGTCGGAACGTTCTTCCCGACGCGCCCCGATGACGCAAGGGACAATCTATGGCCACACTCACCTTTCTTCGCGCCACGGGAACTGCGGTCGGCGATTGCCGACCCAATGTGAGGAGAGACGGCGCGTTGACGAGCAAAGTTGGAAGTGGGTGCACCAAGTCCCACGGAGAGTGGATTCAAATATGGCACGTCAAAGAACCCACGTCATTCTACCTGAAGAGCTCTTGGCCCAAATTGATGCCCTGGTCGGTGAGAGAAAGAGGAGTGCCTTCCTTTCGGAAGTGGCCGCGCGGGAGGTGCGCCGTCGCCGTTTGCTGGAGATCCTCAACCGGGATGCCCCATTGTGGGATCCTGCCGATCATCCGGATATCGATGAGGCCGGCGGCGCTGCCGCTTGGGTAAGAAAGTTGCGACACGAGGCGGAAAAGGCATCGAGGCGCCGCATGCGGACGAAGCATTGAGGCCGCAATGGCAGCGCAAGGGGAAGACTCTTAGCCTGCCCGACGCCATCATTGGCGCTGTCGCACTCCGTAAAGACCTGACAGTGGCGACCGACAACGCGCGCCATTTCTCAATGCTCCGTTTGAAGCTACTGTCCCTGCCAGGAGCCTGACCATCATGGCAACACTAACTTTTCTCGGCGCTACCGGCACGGTAACTGGCTCGAAGTATTTGCTCGAAGCCGGCGGCGAGCGCTTGATGATCGATTGCGGGCTCTTTCAGGGCGAAAAAGAGCTTCGCCTGCGCAACTGGAACCCGCTGCCCATTCCTCCTCCTAGCATCCAATGGCTGGTCCTGACACACGCCCATCTTGATCACACGGGCTACGTTCCGCGTCTGGTGAAAGGCGGATTCAGAGGGCAGATTTATGCTTCGCCCGCCACCGTGGATTTGTCGAAGCTCGTCCTTCCGGACTCGGGCCACCTCCAGGAAGAAGACGCGGCGTACGCCAACAAGAAGGGATTTAGCAAACACGATCCCGCGCTGCCTCTCTACACCCACGATGAAGCCGTAAAATCGCTGGAGTCGTTTAGGGCCATCGACGAATCGAAGCCGCTCGAGCTTTCCTCGCACTTTACGCTGCGTTGCTTCTCCGCCGGGCACATCCTCGGAGCGCGGATGATCGAGGTCACCGTGCGTGAGAACGGGAGCGTGAAGAGAATTCTCTTTTCGGGCGACCTCGGCCGTTTCCCGCAGCTCATTCTGCGGGAACCCGTCGTGCCGGAGGATGGGTTCGATTACATGCTGCTCGAGTCCACTTACGGCGACCGCCTGCACCCGCGGGATGATGTCGGTGCGCGCCTTGCATCCATAGTGGAAGGGACGGCTCAGCGTGGCGGCACCGTGGTGATTCCTTCTTTTGCGGTGGGGCGGACGCAGGAACTGCTTTACCTTTTCCGCGAGCTCATCGAACTGGGGAGGATGCATTCTCTTCCCATCCACGTGGACAGCCCCATGGCCATCGATGTGACCGACCTTTACCGGCGTCACGAGGAAGACCATGACCTCCAGACCGAAGCGCTGGAAGCGCAGGGCATCAAACCTTTCTCTCCGCCCGACGTGCACTTTGACAGGAGCGTGGAAGACTCCAAAGCTTTGAATGATGCGCGTTATCCGATGGTCATTATCTCGGCGAGTGGCATGGCTACCGGCGGGCGCGTCGTTCATCACCTGGAGCGCTGTCTCCCGGACCATCGCAACACCATCCTCTTTGTGGGTTTTCAGGCGGCGGGTACGCGCGGCAGACTCATCCAGGCAGGTCAACCTGTCAAGATGCACGGTCAGTACGTGCACATTCGGGCGCGCATCGAATCTCTCGAGCACCTGAGCGGCCATGCGGATTACGGGGAGATTCTGGGCTGGCTGCGCAAATTCCACAAACCTCCCGGAAAGACGTTTCTGGTCCACGGAGAACCCAAGGCTGCTGAATCGCTCCGGCAGAAGGTCGCCCAAGAACTGCAATGGGATGTTTCAGTCGGCTCATACCTTCAAAAGGTTCAACTCTGATTGCTGGAGATCTCGACGTAGCACCGGCGTTCCGCCCGTGCATGGGGCGGAGCCTCGACACAGGGCTCTCGCTAACGGGTGCGCAACCCTAGGCAGCGGCACGTGGTGGTTGTAGCCCTGAGGGTACGACCTGCGTGCTGTGCTCAACGAAGCTCAACGCTGGGATGATGAGGCGGACGCGCTCGGATTGATTGAGGTCCCCGCCGCGCTGGGGGCGAGGCCGAGTTGGTCCGCGATGCCGCGCATGGCTTCGACGCAGAAGCTGATGTGCTCATCCAGGGGGACGCCCAGTTCCTCAGCGCTTTTGATGATATCCTCACGGCTTACGGAGCGGGCGAAGGCTTTGTCTTTCATCCTCTTGCGAACGGATTTCGCCTCGAGGGTGGCGATCCTGTCAGGCCGCACCAGGGCGCAGGCCGTGATGAATCCCGCAAGCTCGTCGCAAGCGAAAAGGACCTTGGCGAGCAGCGTATCGCGCGGTACACCGGTGTAGTCGGCGTGGCCGAGAATGGCGCGGCGGATTTCCTCTGAAACGCCCTTCTCTTTCAGGATTTCGCTTCCTTTCAGCGGGTGGTCGGGCGCGTTCGGATACACCTCGTAATCGAAGTCGTGGATCAGGCCCACTACGCTCCACTTCTCCTCGTCCTCCCCAAATCTTCGCGCATAGGCGCGAACACATGCCTCCACGGCCAGCGCATGCTTGCGCAAGTTTTCATTCTTGGCGTACTCGCAGAGAAGATTCCAGGCCTCTGAACGATCCATCCGGTGTGACTCCGCGAACATCGCAGGCAGGCTGCCGATGTTCTTATTGTGAACTGTCGACTGTCAACTGTTTACTTCTTAAAAGATGTACTTCAGGCCGAGCTGAATCTGCCGGGGTGGCCTATTGCCGTATTCGTTTGCCGACTGCACCATGCCAAGTGACGATTCCCCGAAGGTACGGCCCGGAATATCGAAATGCGGAATATTGAAAAGGTTAAAGAACTCAGCCCGGAACTGAAGCCGGCGGCCTTCGTGGCGGAACGGGATATCTTTGAGCAATGAAAAGTCGAGGTTGTTCAGCCCCGGTCCAATCAAGGTGTTCCGGCCCGCGGTCCCGTACGGTCCGGAGGGGCTCGCAAACGCGCAAGGGTTGAACCAGCTATTCGGCGTGTCAATTTGAGCTGGGGCCGAGCACCCCGGGTTTGCCGCTACGGGTCCAGCCTTGTTTGGATCGCCCACCAGGTCCGGCCGCCCCGGGAATCCAAAAGCGGTGATAGACGTTCCAGCCTGTGGGGCCGGCATGTTGATCGTAAAGGGACTACCGGACTGCATAGTCGCAATTCCGGCCGTTTGCCAGGAACCAAATATGCGGTTGATTATCCCGGGATTATTGAGCCACTTTCGGCCAGCCCCTAGTGGTAGGTCATATAGGTAGCTGAGGACAAGGCGGTGCTCGACCTGGAAGTCGGAAAGGCCCCGGTCAGCGCGAAAATCATATGAATTCTGCGGCACGCCCGAACCGACACTCCCGCTGAAGACTGCTGAATCGTCGTCGATCGATCTCGACCAGGTGAAAGCGGCCAGGAAAGCCAAGCCCTGCCTTACGCGCTTCTCGGAACGGAACTGCAAGGCGTTGTAGATGCTATTGGCACGGGGCTCCACCACCAGAATCGAGCCGAATTGCGGGTAAGGACCGGTCTGGGCGCCGGCAAACGCTTGGTTCATGTCGCGGGTGGCGGGAAGATGAGTGCCCTTGGTACCCACGTAAGCCAAGTCAATCATCCAGTTAGGTTGCACCTCGTACTGGAGGTCAACGTTCCAGTCCTGCATATAGGCGTCGCGGAAGTTTGGGGAAACAAAATTGGCCTGGGGCTCCGGCAATCCCGGCTGGCTCAAGATATCCTGAATGACATTGCTTCCCGTAGAGTTGACTAAGGCGGAAATATCGACAAAAGGTGGGTTGAAACGCGGCAGAATGTTGAGGTTCAGAATGTTCTCATCATAGAAGATGCCGTAGGCCGACCGGACCACAAAGCGCTCAGTCTTCAAGGGCCGCCACGCGATTCCGATGCGTGGGGCGAAATCGTGAAGATTCTTGCCGTAGGTGGCCCGCGGAATCCCGGCAGTGCCCGCCTGGATGAACGCGCAGTCGGGGTAGGGCGAGCAGGTTAGCGAATTGGCGCTCAGGTCGGGAACGCTGAAACGGTTGTGGATTTCGATGGGTGGGCTATTGAACTCCCATCTCAGGCCGACATTCAAGGTGAAGCGCGGCAGAACGCGAATATCGTCTTGCACATAGGCTCCCAGGCCGGTGGTGCGCAGTCCGTTGTTGGTAGTGCCCGTTTCCGTCACAACATAGTCCGGAACGCCGGCCATGAGGAGAGCCACGGCTGCGACTTGGCAGGAGGGGGCGAAACCGCCGAGGCAGACACCATTCTGCTGGAAGCCCTCGAAAAACCAGTCACCGCGTGAAAGGAAGTCAAGGTAGGAATTCAACTGAAAACGGCGGATGTCCGTTCCGAACTTGAATTGATGGCGTCCTGTATTCCAAGCAAGGTTATCCGCAAATTCATAGGTGTTGTCGTGGCGGTCTTGCGGGTAGTTCACAGGCTCGCCGATGCCGTCGAAGGCATAGAGGTTCACGTTGGGATATCCCCAGTCCACAGGATTAGCGGACACGGTCGGGAATCCCAGTTGCTGCGTGACGTTGATACCAGAGTCCTGTTGAAAAGCGGCGCCACGCAGGCGGTTAAAGCCCAAGCGTGCTTCGTTGACCCAATGGGAGCTGAAGACGTGCGTCCAGGTGAAGCCGGCGTTCTGCCCTCGGTTGATAGTGGAGCTGCCGTAGCCAGGAAGGCTTGTGAAGGCATTGACGGGATCGAAAGGATTAAAGCGGTTCTCATTGAACAGCGAGTAGTGGCCTGAAAAGGTGTTGTTGGAACCAGTCTGGCGGTCTAGCTTGAGGGTCAGCAAGTTGACAGAGTCCTGAATCACCGGGGAGGAGACGTAGGTATTAGAGTCGGCCAAGTCCGGCATGGCGACGTTGGCCGCCGGAATGAGGTTGAGCGCGGTCATGCCCGCGGGATTCTGAGGGAAACCGAGAGCCTGGAACAAGTAGTTCGCCTCCCCGAGTTCCACTTGCGAAGGTACGTTGGCTTCCCGCGTCGTTGCCTGGCGCAGGCGCAGCCCTTCGTAAGAGGCAAAGAAGAAGGTCTTATCCTTTTGGATGGGCCCGCCTAACGTCCCACCGAACTGGTTCCGGTCGAGGCGCGGGATGGGCGCACAGGTTCCCTGAATGGAATCGGGCGTGCAATCGGGCTGATCGAAGAAATTCTTTGCATCCATCTGGCGGTTACGGAAGAACTCGAAGCCGCTGCCGTGGAACTGGTTAGTGCCGCTCTTTAGCACCACATTGACTTGGGCGCCGCTGCTGCGGCCGAATTCGGCCGAGTAATCGCTGGATTGCACCTTGAATTCCTGAATGGCGTCGACCGACGGAAGCACGCTGTATTGATTGATGTACAGGTCGTTGTTGTCCACGCCGTCGAGCAGAAAATCGTTTGATTGCTCGCGCGCTCCGTTGACGCTGATGGCGCCGCCCTGGGTGGAGTTCTGCGAGCCTGCCACAGGCAATTGCCCACCTGGGACGAGAAGCGCAAAAGTCAAGAAATTGCGCTCGTTCAAAGGCAACTCGCTTACTTGCTTGCGCTCGATGACTTGGCCGAGAGTTGAGGTGTCGGTCTGCACAAGGGGGACGGACTCGGTGACGACCACCTGTTCACTCAGCCGGCCGACTTGCAGCACAAAATCAACGCGCGCGGTCTGGTCAACGTTCAGGTTGACATTGCTATAGACACTGCGCCGGAAACCGGCTTTTTCAGCCGAGACCTCGTACACTCCCGGAGGCAGCAGGGGGACGCTGAAATCTCCGTCACCGTCGGTCTGCACTTCGCGGGTAGCGTTCGTCCCCTGGTTGCGAACCGTGATTTGGGCTTTCGGAATAACCGCCTCGCTGGGGTCAGCGACAGTCCCAACTATTGTCCCCGTAGGCCCAACGGCGATCGCCGGCCATGCCACCACGCAGGCTAGGGCAAGGGCGAGCACCAGACGTCTAAGTAGCATAATTTCGCTCCTCAATAATTTTTTGGGCAAACAACAACTTAGCTGCACCGTTGTTGGATGCCCCGGGCGCCCACGCCCGTAATAATAAATTAACACGATCGTTGAGTTTTGTAATCCATAATGATGCTCGGACCCCCTGGGCGAAGAGCCCGCCTGCTGCCAGAGCGGGCACCTCTTCGGCCCTGGTTGGAGCTTACACCCGCCAGACGCTGAAAAGACCCCGGGTGGAAGCTGTTCTGATCCATAGAGCTTGCGCGAAGCTTCGAAAAAAGATGACGTGAGTGCAAGGCTGGCGTAAACTTAATCAACTTGGAATAGATGGTACAAGTTGCCAGGAAATCGCGGATTACGTTTGCTTTGTTCTTTTGGGGCGCCTTCGCCGTGTCTGCTCTTGCGGGCACTCCGCAGACTCAGGAACTGAAAGGCGAAGTGTTGGACGAAGCGGGGAAACCTCTTGTGGGGGCCGTCTGCACACTCACCGGGGGCCCTCTGCCCGACACTGGCCTCTCCGTCGCCACAAGAGAAAAAGGCGAGTTTAACTTCACAGGCTTGCTGCCTTCCACTTATCGGTTGACCTGCGCCGCGGCGGATTACGAACCTGTTATGAAGCAGGACCTGCAGATTGGTGAGACCGCACCGCCGTTCGTGCAGATGGTTCTTCCCGCCGAAATTGTAGTCAGGCAAAAGGTGGAGGTCCGAGAGAAGGCCCCCGTTTTATCTCCTGAGAACGTCTCTGCCCCGGCAAAAGTCACTTCGACCCAGTTAATGACGCTACCCTTGACCGAACAGCGATTCAAAGCGGCTTTGCCGCTCGTCCCGGGCGTGGTGCGAACTCCCGATGGAAAGATAAACATTAAAGGTGTGGCCGAAAGCCAGGGGATGATGCTGGTTGACGGTGCGGAGACTGTCGACCCAGTGACCGGAGCGTTTGCGATCGAGGTACCCATCGATGCAGTGGGTTCAGTTGACGTTTTCAAAACGGCTTACCAGGCTGAGTACGGCCGCTTTGCCGGGGGACTGACCAGCGTGCAAACCAAGGCGCCGGCAGACCAATTCCACTTTGAATTGAACGATTTAACTCCCAATATGCGCGGCAAGAGCGGCCACCTTGTGGGCATTTCAGAGGAGTCGCCACGCATTGACGTCACCGGCCCCCTTTTGCCCGGCAAGCTGGACATTTTCGAATCCTTCAACTACGATCTTCACAAACAGCCGGTCCGCGGGCTTGCTTGGCCAAAGAACGAAATCAAGAAGGAGGGCATCGACTCCTTCACTTCTCTCCAGTACATTATTTCCACGCAGCACTTGCTCACCGGGAATCTCAAGATCTTTCCAGAACGCCGCGAGTTTGCTGACATCAACTCGTTAGTTCCGCAATCGGCATCGTCCAACTATGGACAACGCGGCTTCTCCGCCGGGGTTAAGGACCGCTACCTGTTCCCCGCCGGCGGAATTCTGAACTCCTTTCTCCAGTTCACCTATTTCTCCAGCTACGCGCACGGCCAGGGGCCTTTGGATATGCTTGTGACTCCCAACGGCTGGGGGGGGAATTTCTTCAATACATGGGCCCGCGATGGCTCCCAGCAGGAGGCTTCTCAGACCTTTCAGTCTCCTCGCAAGGAATGGCGGGGCCAGCACGAGTTCACGGTGGGCGGGGACCTTGTCCACCGCAGCTTTTCCGGAACCAACGTTTCGCGCCCCGTGCAAGTCCTGCGACAGGACGGAACGCTTGCCGAGAAGATCGACTTCCAGGGAAAGAGTCTGCTTTCAGCAAAGGATACCGAGGTGGCAGCGTTCGTTCAGGACCACTGGGTCATCCAGGGCCGGTTGGCACTCGACCTTGGTCTGCGTTACTCCGGCCAGACCACGGGAGACTCCAAAGCTTTTGCACCGCGGCTTGGCGCAGTTTATTCGCCCGGCGAAGGCGGCAAGACCATCCTTCGCGGCGGTCTAGGAGTTTTCTACGATCGCCTGCCGCTGTTGGCCAGCGACTTCACGAACAACCCTACACGGGTGCTGACCCAATATAGCGCTCTGGGCAACCCGCTTGGGCCGCCCCTGGTTTTCCAGAACGTTTACGCGAGGACCGCAGAAGGGGTAACTCAAATCATCCCGGCCGGGCATGATCTGGATAGTACGCCCTATAACCTGACCTGGAATGTTGAGGCTGACCGGGAGATTCATCCCCACTTCACTCTTCGCCTGAGCTATCTTTCCAGCCGGACCTTCAAAGTTTTCATCACCAATCCCTTGATTGACCAGAATGGCGTCCCCCTGCTCGAACTCTCCAACACGGGGGCCACGCGCTATCACGAGTTCGAATCCACCTTGCGCATTCGGGCTCGTGCGAACACGGACGTCAACATCTCTTACGTGCACAGCCTGTCGCGCGGCGACCTCAATAGTCTTGCGGACGTCTACGTGCCATTCGAGGAACCTGTCATCCGCCCGAATTTCTTCGCCAGTCTGCCTTCCAACATTCCGGACAGGTTCGTGACCTGGGGACGGTTCAACCTCCCCTGGAAGATTGTTGCCAGCCCAGTGCTGGATATCCACACCGGTTTCCCTTATTCTGCCCTTGATGAGCGGCAGAACTACGTTGGCCCCCCGGCCTCGTTGCGCTTCCCTGTCTTCGCTTCGCTTGACCTGGAGATGTACAAGGAATTCCGTATCCGCTTCATTCCCTGGGTGCGGAACCATACGCTTCGCGGCATCTTGCGGGTCTACAATGTCACGAACCACCAGAACCCCCGCGACGTTTATAACAACGTCACTTCGCCCTATCTTGGCCATTTTGCTGGGTTTCAACACCGCTTCTACGATACGGCGCTCAGCTTCCTGTATTGAAATGATACCGTCAAGCTCGGCGCTAAAGGCTTTTGGTTGAGTGGGTCAGTTGTAGCGAATCTGGACCTTGGGGCGTAGGGGAATCAACGTGTAATCAAATTCCGTCAGGGCTTCATCCTTCTCGGTAATCACCAGAAGGTATTTTCCAATTTTGGCAATGAGGCCGGTGGAAGTAATCTTCGAACCAATGTACTGACCGCCTTGACGCATGGCAGCGAAGTCAGGCAGCTTATCGCGACTGGCGCCGTGCGCGTCTTCCCAATCGACCTCTCCATGCCTGAATCGAACACCATTGATTACGATGCCCTTTGGCTTCCGCATATTCGGCTCCCCGAAGTCGCTGCCGCGAGGCGGCAGGGCTCTTTATAGGTTCATGATGCAAGGCTACCGGGCATTGGCCGCGCTTTCAAGCCCTTTGTTCTCAGCCCTAAAAAACCTCGACATCCAATTCGCGGCCAAACACCTCGCGGAAATAGGCCCTTTCCTTGCTGAGCATCCAGACTTCAAGGTCTGCGCCATCCTTGGCCGTCAGTTTAAGCATGACGCGCTCGCGATAGACTTCCGCTGCCACATTAACGATGCTGCCATCGGTCCCGTGGCGCATCGCCTTGGCAAGGCGCAAGAGCACCACGGCCTTGGAGACGAGTTCCTCGTCTGCGCTGTTGAGGGCCTTCATGGGGCCATCGGCCGGATTGGGGCGGGTTTTCCCGAGATAGCGCGCAATGGCCGCGATGATGTGGCGTTGTTCGGGGGTGAAGCCGAAGATTTCCGAGTTAGCGATCAGGTAATACGTGTGGCGGTGGCTTCCGCTCCGATTGATAAACGTGCCCGCCTCGTGCAGCAGCGCAGCGGCAGAGAGCCAGCCTTGGTATTCAGGCGGGAGTGCATGCACCCGACGCAGTTCATTGAAGAGTTGTACTGCCAGGCGGCGAACCTCCTCCGCCCTTTTGAGGTCTACCCGGTACTGCTTGCACATGGCAAGGATGGCATCGTCACGTTCAGCCTCGATTTGCCGGTGTGATACGGTGGCCCGGTCGTGGTCAGCGAGCATTTGGGCCAGCAGCCCATCCCGAAGTCCCAAAGGCGAGTATTGAAAACCGGGAAGGTTGCAGCGCTCCATGAGTTCTGCAAAGACGCAGGCCCCAGCCACAATGATCTCCGCCCGGCGAGGTCCGATTCCCGGTACCTTACTGCGGTCCTTGAAGTCCAGCTTTGCCAAGTGTTCAGCAAGACGCACGAGGGCTATGCGTGAGACGTGCCCGGCTCTCAACCTGGGGCCGAAGGGCTCGACCACCTGCGCCGCATTCGAAATTGCCGCGGCTGTCCCGGAGGTGGCCAAAACATTTCTCACCTTAATTCCGGCGATCTGCTCGCGGACGCGGTCGAGTTCCTCCGCAATGCTTCTGCGGAGCCTTTGAATCTCTACGGGCCGGGGAGGATCGTGGGGCAGGAATTCCCCGGTCAGGCGCACCGCTCCTAAGGGGAGGCTGACCATCTTGCGGATGTGGCCCTTTTCCGAAAGCGTAAGCTCGCAACTGCCCCCGCCGAGGTCGATGAGGAGAGCGCGGGAGGCGCCCAGCGCGGTATTGGCCAGGATCCCCAGGTGGATAAGACGCCCTTCTTCCAGCCCAGAAATCGTTTCCACCTTCCAGCCGGTTGCGGAATGCACCCAGGCGATAAACGCCGCGGCGTTGCGTGCGTCGCGGAGAGCGCTGGTGGCAACAAGGCGCACTTGGTCTACGCCGAAATTCTGGATGTCGCGGTAGAAGCGCCGCAGCACTTTCACTGTGTCCTCCATGGCTTCGGGTGAAAGGGTTCCGAAACGGAAAACGGATTCGCCCAGGCGCGTCACCACGCGATCCTCGTGAACTGTTTTGAGACGGTGGCGCACCACGCGCGCAATCTTGATGCGCACGGAGTTGGACCCAATATCAACCGCGGCAAATATGCTCATACTGGCCTGCTGACAAAAGCCGCCCTCATGTCATCCGGAGGAGCCGCGCCCTGGTGGACCAGGAACGATTTGCGCATTATTAAATGCTAAGCCCGTTCGCTAATCAGAGCGGCGGGTTCAGCACGACTAACGAGTTGGTGCAGCACTGGATTTCGGGCATCACCGACATTGCACCGGGCGCGAGGTGTGTCCCGCTCATGGTCTACTCTCGTGGTCGCAGTAGACCTCTCTGAGTCTACATGACTCACCCTCATTTTGAAAAGCGGGTAACGCAGACCTGTTGTTAGCACATCACCTGTCCCGAGCCCCTGGACCCAGGCAAAGAAGAAAGTGCGCTGGAATCCTTTGATGCTTGAAATGCGTGAGGTTGGGAGCGAAAATGGAAACTCGTGGGTTGATGCATTAAGAAGTTAGTTAGCGCGCAAAACGCATCTGGCAAGCGATTGCAGGAAAGATGGGCGTCCGCACCAGTATCGATTTGAAGCTTGAGCCGGCCGCTGCCTTCGACGCGCTGGTTGAAGAATTGTCCACGGCGCTGTCGCGACTCGGAATCGAGTTCCAGCCCGGAGTCAATGGCCGCCTCATGGAAGGCGTTGTCGAAGTCGGACGGGTCGTCCGCTGGCAGCCGCCGGAAGAAATCGAACTGGACTGGCTCGGGGCTGATTGGCAGCCGGCTCAAGCAACCTCGATTCGGTTGCGATTCGAACCCACCGAGGATGGCACTCGCGTAACACTCGAGCGCCCGGAGGGCGGCAATCTGCTGGGTGAGCAAGGCCATGAACTTGCCGGCTGGTTCGCGAGTGAGGTTGCGGCGCCTCTTCTTTGCGCTTTGGGGCCAAGCCGCTTGGGCGATTGGATCACCGACCGCAGGGCGCGGCGGCCGTCGGGGCCGGAAGCCCGCGCCACCTATCGCGACCCTCTCTACCATCGCCCCAACTTCAAAGCCATACTCAAGGTGCTCGGACTGACGCCGGACGACTACCTGCTCGAGGTCGGTTGCGGGGGCGGGGCATTTCTCAAAGATGCGCTGACCAGCGGCTGCAGAGCGGCGGCCATCGATCACAGCTCCGACATGGTCAGACTGGCGCGCGAGGTCAACCGCGACGCCATCCGGCAGAGCAGGCTCGAAATTCGCCAGGGTGAAGCGGATTCGCTGCCTTACGTCGATGGGATCTTCACCTGCGCCGTATTGACCGGCGTTTTTGGTTTTATATCGGACCCTTTCAAAGCTCTCCGAGAGGTGCGGCGAGTGCTCGCTCCCGGCGGACGGCTTGTGCTCTTCACGGGCTCAAGAGAGATGAGAGGGACACCCGCCGCTCCCGAACCCATGGCCTCGCGACTGCATTTTTACGAGGACCAGGAACTTGAAGGGCTTGCGCGAAGGGCAGGTTTCACAGAGGCGCACGTCGAACGCCCGGATTTTGAACAATTTGCCCGCGAGGCCGGAATACCCGAGGAATATATGGAACTTTTCTCGCGCCGCTACGGGCAGCTATTGCTCGCGCGCAGGTGAAGCAGCGAACAAATCAGCCAAAATGCTGGAGGACACTCCGTTGTCGGTAGAGGTCGCCCGGGCGATTCACTCCCGGCAGCCGATCCGGTCTCGAACCCGGAAATAGCAAGAGGACCTAAAGATCCCGCGGCGATATGCCTAGTTTCCGCATTTTGGATTGAAGCGTGGTTCGCTTCATAGCGAGTCGAGTGGCGGCGCCACGAGGGCCGCCAACCACCCAGTTTGTCTCACGGAGAACTCGAATGATATGCTCGCGCTCCGCCGCTTGCAAGGTAAGGTTTGAGGGAATTTCGGAATGCTGTTTTAGTTCAGCCACGGGCACGCGGAGTTCGGGCCCGGGAGAAAGAATCACGGCTCGCTCGATCAGGTTTTCGAGTTCCCGCACGTTACCCGGCCAGTGATAGCGTGTAAGGGCGTCCATTTCCTCAGCCGAGATGGTTTCAATGCGGCGGTCCATCAGGCGCGCGTATTTCTGCACGAAATAGCGCACCAGCAAGGGGATATCTTCGCTGCGTTCGCGGAGGGGTGGAATCATGATGGGGAAAACGTTCAGGCGATAGTAAAGGTCGCGGCGAAAAAGGCCCTCTTCAACCATTTGAGCGAGGTCGCGGTTCGTAGCCGCCACGACGCGAACATCAACCCGAATGGTGCGGGTTCCACCCAGTCTCTCAAACTCTCTTTCCTGCAATACTCGCAAGAGCTTGGGCTGAAGTTCGAGAGGAATATCGCCGACTTCGTCGAGGAAAAGGGTTCCGTGGTGTGCCAGTTCAAAGCGCCCGATTTTCTGTGCGATAGCGCCGGTAAAGGCGCCTTTTTCGTGGCCGAAAAGTTCGCTTTCCAGCAGGCCAGTCGGGATCGCCGCGCAATTGATCTTGACGAAGGTGCCCTCCCGCCGCCGGCTCAGGTCGTGGATGGCCCGGGCGATCATCTCTTTGCCGGTCCCTGTCTCTCCCAGAATCAGGACCGTTGAGTCGGTGGGCGCAACGGTCTCCGCCTGACTCAATGGCCGCTTCAGCGCCGCACTTTCGCCGATCACTTCTTCGAAGTTGTGTTCGGTCCGGATTTCCTCTTCCAGGTAGAGTTTTTCCTCCGCCAACTTGTTCTTTAGTTCCGCTATCTCGCGGTAGGCAAGCGCGTTCTCAACGGCAATGGCGATCTGGTTGGCTACCTGGGCCAGGAGATCGACATCTTCCTGCTGGAATGAGTCTTCGGCGAGGGTGCCAAGGGCCAAGATCCCGAGGTCGCGAGCGGATGTGAATAAGGGGAGGATGCAAAAGCATTTAAGGCCTTCTGCCTCCGCCAAGCGAGCGATGGGGGATTGGTATCGGTTTGCGTTCGCCGCGTCCACTAGCAAGGGCTTACGTGTGGCGAACACCTCGCCGCCGGCCGATCCTTCCAAGGGAACGGTCATTTCCTCCTGGATCAGTCCTTTACCTTCGGGGAAATCCAAAGCGCGAAGGCGCATCTCATTCGTGGCCGGATCATATAAAGCCAGGGCGGTGTAGTCGTGGCGTATAACTCTCCGCAAGCAGGCGGCGATCTCTTTGAGGAGTTCGCGCAGGTCGAGGTTTGACACCAGGGCGTTGTTTACTTCGAGGAGCAACCGCAAGCGGTCACGTTCACGAGAAAGCTGTTCCTGATAGACCTGGGCGTCCTGGAAGTTCAGAGCATTGTCCACGGCGACCGCAACTTGCGCAGCCACCTGCTGCAGGAATTCGAGGTCGGCTCCGCAGTAAGCCCCCTTTTTTGCTGACCCGAAGGCCAGCGCGCCCACGCGCCGCTGGGCGGTGGTGAGAGGGAGCAGGCAGAACGAGCTTATACCTTCCTTGCGCAGCAACTCCACATTGCGGGGGAAACGGGTTTCGAATTCGAGGTCGGTAACCACCAACGCCTTCTGCTGTTCCCAGACTATCTCCTGGGTAGCCTCCTCGATGGGGAATTCAAAGCCTTCCTTCACCTCGGTGGGAAGAGAACTCTCCAGCACGTGGAGGCGCACTGTATTGCGATCCGCATCGGGGAGTGTCAGCCCGATAAAGTCGAAAGTGACAAGCCGATGAAGGCGCTGGGCAATGGCGTGGAAGAGCGCAGGCAGGTCCCGATGTGTAGCAATGGACTCGGATATCTCGAGCAAGGCGCGATATTGTTCAACCGCGGAGACTCTTTCTGGTTGATTGGCCGTTACTTCATCCATGGAGTCGAGCTTAGCATTTTGACGCGCATCGGCTCAAGCCAAGGATTACCTCGGTGGTGGGTCCGTTTGGAGTTGTAGCGACGGCTTTACGCCGCCACATGGCGAGGTAAACTCGCCGCTACAACTCCAAACTGACCCACTACCATTACCTCTTTTCCTGAGAAAAATCAAAGACTACTCAGCTCGCCGCAGGATTCGCCTTGAATTATGCGAGTTTTCCCGCAACCCTTTGGACCCCATTAAGACATGACGGCTCGTGCGCTTCAAAACCCAGCCTGTGGGGGTTGGGTTAACGACAGCCTTTCCTTTCAGTTGGCAGGGGATGGCAGTTCACACAAGGGTTTTTGGCCGCGAGCGTGCTCAACCTGAATTCAGGTTATGACGAGCGCCCCGGAAGCTGGGTTTAAGCCCACAGAGGTCCGAACCCGAAAGGGACGGACACTCACGGTGCGGGTGTACAATCCCGAGGATTTCGGGGCACTCGTCGAAATGTACTCAAACTTCGAACCTAAGCGCGTGGCACAAGGCCTCCCTCCACCGGACGGCCCGCGCATTGCCCACTGGTTGGACCAGATTCAGCATAGCTCTCACGCACTCCTGGCATTTGCTGGCAAGAAGATTGTGGCCCACACCCTCCTCTGCCCGATTCGACAAGATGAGGTCGAGTTCACGATTTTTGTCCTTCAGGATTACCGAGAGGAAGGGCTGGGAACAGTGCTGAGTGAATTGACTTTGGCTTGGGCGTTTGGGATGGGGCTCACCAAGGTTTTCCTTACCACCGAGCTTTCGAACTATCGGGCTATCGGCCTTTTCCGGAAACTCGGCTTCCGCACCACGAGCCGTGACGGCGATGAATGCGAAATGAGGCTCGATCTTCCTGCTGATTCTAAGGCCCAGGCAGCCTGATTTCCCGACTGCGCGCGGAAGGAGTGTGCAGCACTTGTTCCAAATCTCTTCGTGTCTTGCGAAGAACTTCTGCGATCATCGCTTGGGCGAGGATGGCGGGAATTGCCTCCTGCTTTTTACGATGAGACTGGGATGGCTTTTTCAACAAGCGGCTGAAAAGGCAGCAGCGTTTTAACGGCCTCAATCACCTGCATTTCCTGACGGCCAGCACCTATCGATTTCCATTTGCCCCGCGCGTCTCACTTTCTTGAGGTGGTCTGCGGCAGCGACATCCTGTTCCCATGTTTTTTCAAGGGGTTAGAAGAATGCCGGGGATATGCGGGCGAGCGCATGAGTGTGGCATTTTGACACACTCCGCGGTTCGCCCGCTTAATAATACGCTACATAGATAGCCTATCCTAAGAAAGCGCAAAAGACAACTGCGGAGATGCTTCGCCTCGACAAGTCGGGACTCAGCATGACAGCGAGCGGGCGCTCTCGCGAACGTCGTACCGTGGGCCCTTCGCTTTCAACGCTTCGATTGGGCCAGCCTCGCGCCGACGTCCTGACATCACGGATGGCCGTTTTCGGCTATGAACGCTCAGCACGACAGGGAGGACGCTTGCCATTGGAAACTGCAAGGATGGTTCCTTGGGTAGTGTCCCAATATGGGATGCAGGGCCGGGGCTTGCCCCGGCCAAGCCGTCCCGTCCCGCCTCGCGGCAGAGGCGGTCGTACATTTAAATTGGGACACTTGCGTTGCTTGGGTAATCCAGGGACTTACCTCCACGACCCCGTCTCGAGCCCTGCGATCACTTCTCCGGCAGGCCGACGATGCGTTCACTTGCCTTTAGCTCGAACCTCTCGCCACGGAGGGGAAAGGCGGCCTGGCGAAAAGCGGCAGAGCGTGGCGAGACATGCGGTTTAGCGATCCACCGAGCGCCGCACTCACTTTCATGGAAGGGCGTTTTTCGTTCCGAATCCGAATAAAGTGGTGGGTTGGACTGCTATTGACAGATATTGGTAAAGCCTTGGCGACAAGGCAGGAGCTATTTCCCACAACCCCGTTTCGGGACAACGATCCGCCCAGCGGACCACTCAAAGCTTACTTTCCGAGTGGCCGACTACACACCGGGAACCGGTTCGATCATCCATCGCCCCTTGCCCGCCAGACACAATTCCACCAA
>JBEKHR010000049.1:0-37487 GCA_050012175.1 Terriglobia bacterium
GCCTCGGCGGTCCCATCAACGGAGGTAAATAACACTTCCGTCTTACGTCCACAAGCGGAGCCGCTACGTTCTTACATGCTCGTCGGGCTGGGGCGAAGCCCCGTTAGTGTCCTGAGTCAGAGATTCGTTGAATAATTCAGCCCCGACTTGTCGGGGCGAAAGAATGTAGCCCACGGTCCCGCAGGGCGGGATGGGTCAGCGAGCCCTCCCCCACCCCCGTCCCCTCTCCCGCTCGGGCGGGAGAGGGGTGTCCCGCTCTGCGGGACGGGGTGAGGGCCCTCCCCCAGGGCTTGCGCCCTGGGCTATCCCGCCTTGCGGGACCCCTGACGGGGCTGCGAAAAGACCGCCCGCATGAGGAAGACTTTGTAAGCGAACTTCTGACTCAGGACTCTAGCCATTGACACCAAGAAAAACCTGCGATAGCATATCTACTCGGCTTTCGATATCCAGGTTGGATAACGTGGACGATGAAAACTGCTGAAGTCAACCCAGTGAACAGTCAGGAGATTTACTCGGGATTAGTTCGCATTCACATCCTTTATCACGCCTGCGAGGGACCTATCTTCGGCCTCGGCATGATCGAGGAGCTTCGCAGGCATGGGTACAGGTTGAGTGCCGGTACCCTTTACCCGCTGCTCCACGGTCTTGAAATAAAGGGATATCTTCGTTCGCGGGAAGTGAGGTCAGGTAGATCGATCCGCCGTGTTTACAGAGCCACTTCGGCGGGACGCAAAGCTCTTGCCCTGGCGAGAGAAAAGGTGAAGGAGCTAGTCGGTGAGCTTCTGGAGGACGGCTGAGGATTACAGGAGGGACCTATGACCGTGAAGAGGATGCTGGCCGCCGACGGTTCGGCTGCGAACTTGCTTATTCGTCTCCTGGTAGGAGGAGTCTTCTTTTTGGAAGGAATCAAGAAGTTCCTGTTCCCCGAACAATGGGGCGTTGGCCGCTTCACGCATATCGGCGTCCCGGCGCCCAGCACTCTGGCGCCATTCGTCGGTGCTGTCGAGATTGTGTGCGGTTTTTTGATTCTCGTGGGGCTGCTCGCGCGGCTCGCGTCCATTCCATTAATCATCGACATCTGCGTCGCGATCGCCACGACGAAGATCCCCATTCTCCTCAAAAACGGCTTCTGGCCTATGGAGGCGGAAGCCCGGACGGATTACTCCATGCTGATGGGCTTGGTTTTCCTTCTCATTGTGGGTGCAGGACCCCTCTCAGCGGATAGGCGCCTTCCTCATTCACGGCATTAATCATCGCCGACGAAAAACGGAGGATTGAAAATCGTGACGAGAAACCTTTGGAAGCACCTTCGAGTTAGTCCCGCCATTGGGTTAGCTGTTGTTCTCCTCCCATGCCTCACGGCCGCGCGAACGAACGATCCTCCGCCAAGAGTTCTGACACTCGAAGACGCGCTGGACTACGCTCTTCAGCACTATCCTGCTGTCCGCGCCTCGATGGAACAAATAGCAGCGGCCCGAAGTGGCGTGTCACTGGCACGCACCAGCTACTTGCCGCAACTGAATTCAGTCTATCAAGCCAGCCGTGCCACCCAAAACCAGGTGCCCGGGATCTGGTTGCCTACCCCCATCACCCCCACAGTCGAGGGGCCAATTGGGCCTGCCGCAGGACAAAGTTTTTGGGGCGCTCAGGCAGGGGCGCTCTTTTCCTGGGAGCCTTTGGACTTTGGGCGGCGGCCCGCAATGCTGGGGGAGGCACGAAACGCGGAAGATAAGGCCAGGGCCGATTTGGCTTTGACGCAACTCCAGGTTGCGACAGCGGTGGGAGATTACTTTCTCATGGCACTGGCCGACCAGCAAGCGCTGCTGGCTGCGCAGGCCAACGTGGACCGCTGGCAGGTGTTTGACAAGTCGGTCCGCGTCCTGGTCGACAACCAACTGCGGCCTGGCGCGGACGGTTCGCGTGCCGACGCGGAACTGTCCCGGGCCAAAACCCAACTCTACCAGACTCAACAGGCGGAACAAGTGGCCCTGGACACCCTCGCGGCACTGATGGGGGCGGCAGGCAATGAAATCACAGTGGACACCGGCCCGCTGCTCGGTCCCCCACCGGCCGCTTCGTTGCCGGCTGCCTCGCCTTCCGGCCACCCGCTGGCCCGTGACCAGATGGCTGCCGTCCGGGAAGTTCAGGCGCAAGAAAAAGTCTTGAAACGGAGCGATTACCCTCGTTTCTTCCTTCAGGCAGAAGGGTTCGGCCGCGGCAGCGAGGTCCCCAACAACGGAACTATTATTGGCAATTGGAACGGGTTGGCGCCGGCGCGCGGAAACTGGGTGGCAGGGCTGACGATCCTCTTTCCAGACGTATTTGATTTCAAGGCGCTGAGCGCCAAAAAGCAAATTGCGCAAGCCAACGAACGCTCGCAGCAGGCCCATTATCAGCAGACCATTCAGGACTTGACGGGTCAGATTCGAGCCGCTCAGGATCAACTGAAGACAGCCCAACTGGTGGCCCAAGAGACCCCCACTGAATTGAGCGCGGCTCGTCAAACAGAGATTCAATCGCGCGCGCGTTATGAGGCAGGCTTAGCAACCCTCGTCGAAGTGGCGGAGGCTGAAAGTCTGCTGGCCCAGGCGGAGATGGAAGACGCGATTGCCAGGTTGAATTTGTGGCATGGGCTCTTCAATGTTGCCTATGCGCAGGGTGACTTGGAACCTTTCCTTGTCGTCCTCCGTGCCAATGCAGGGAGGAAACCCTAGAAAGGAGGAGCACTCAGCGCTCAGCCGTCAGCGGTCAGCGAGGGCTTTAGCTGACTGCTGAGAGCTGATCGCTGAAAGCTGAACCATGTGGCTCATCCGCACCGCCCTTCGGCGGCCCATTTCGGTGCTGGTGCTGGTCTTCGCCGTAGCTCTCGGCGCGATTCTGGCTGTCCTCCGCATGCGCACAGACATCTTTCCGGATCTAAACCTCCCTGTAATCTACGTGGCTCAGCCCTACGGCGGAATGAGCCCGGCGCAGATGGAAGGTTACCTGGTCTTCTATTACGAATACCATTTCCTTTACATCAACGGCATTGAGAGTGTGGAGGACAAATCGATTCAGGGTAACGGCCTGCTGAAGCTCACTTTCCATCCCGGCACCGACATGAGCCAGGCCCTCGCCCAAACCATCTCTTACGTGAACCGCGCCCACGCCTTCATGCCGTATGGGACGGTGAACCCCTTCGTGATTCGTTTTGACGCGGGCACGGTCCCGGTGGGCTATTTGGTGTTCTCCAGCAAGACGCGCACCATCGGGGATATTCAAGACCTGGCGCTGAATCGCATCCGTCCGGTCTTTGCCACGCTTCCGGGCGTGTCGGCGCCGCCGCCCTTTGGTGGCAACCAGCGCACGATCGTGGTCACGGTCAATCCCGACCGGCTGCGGGCCTACAACTTATCCCCCGACGCGGTCGTGCGGGCGATCAACTCCGGCAACATCCTCATGCCCGCCGGCAACGTGCGGACAGGCAGCCTATTGCGCATCGTCGGCAGCGATTCCGTTACCCCGGACATTCACACCCTGCTCGATGTGCCCATCCGCACCGGCGCCGGCCCTGCGGTGTACTTGCGCGACATCGGCGCGGTGGCGGACAGCACCGACATTCCCACTGGCTATGCGCTCGTCAACGGCCGCCGGGCGGTGTACATCCCCGTGACCAAGCGCCCGGACGCCTCCACGCTTACCGTGGTGAATGAGGTCAAACAGAATCTCGCGCGTTTCCGATCGCTCGTTCCCTCCGACATCGACATCAGCTATCAATTCGATCAGTCGGGCTACGTCAAGAGTGCACTGCTCTCGGTAGTGCGAGAAGGATTACTGGGAGCGGTCCTGACCGGCCTGGTGGTCCTGCTCTTCTTGGGCGACTGGCGAAGCTCCGTGGTCGTGCTGACCACGATTCCGTTCGCCCTCCTGACTTCGGTGGTGGCTCTATGGTTGACCGGCCAGACCATCAACATCATGACCCTCGGCGGACTCGCGTTGGCGGTGGGCATCCTGGTCGATGAGGGCGTGGTGGAAATTGAGAACATCGACAGCACGCTCCTCGAAGAACCTGATATCCAGCCGGCGCGCGGCGTGCTGCAAGCTACGCAGAGAACCGTCGTGGCCCGCTTCCTGTCGATGCTGTCGATTGTGGCGGTCTTCGTACCGTCGTTTCTCATGACCGGCGTGACGAAGAATCTGTTCGTGCCGCTTTCGTTGGCAGTGGCGTTTGCCATGGTGGCTTCCTTCCTGCTTTCGAGCTCCCTGTTGCCTGTCCTCTTTCTGTGGACGCACCGAAAAAGCGACGCGCACCGCAAAGCGCCTCAAACCGGCTGGCTAAACTTCGACAAAGTGCGAAGCCGTTGGGCAGCCATCCTCCAACGTCTTGCTCCGTTGCGCTGGCCCGTGGTCGGGATTTACATCGTCGTAGTGCTGGCGATCCTGGGCCTTCTGGGACCGCTCGTAGGTAAGGAACTGTTTCCCAACGTTCCGGGGCATCAATTCCGTCTGCGTTTCGACGCTCCCACCGGAACCCGCGCGGAAGACACCGCGCGTTTGGTGACGAGCGTCCTGGACGAGATCCAAGCTACGGCCGGGCCGGGCAACGTCGACATCAGCCTGGGTTACGTCGGCACGCAGGGCGCCAGTTACCCCATCAATACGGTGTTCCTGTGGACCAGTGGGCCGCAGGAGGCGGTGATGAACCTCGCCCTGCGCCCCGAGGCTGGTATCGACGTGGTTGCGTTTGAAGAAAAGCTCCGTAAAATCCTGCCACCCAAATTCCCGGGCTGCTCCTTCTCGTTCGAGCCGGGAGACATTGTCAGCCAGATCATGAATTTCGGGGCGCCGACTCCAGTCGAATTAGCGGTAACGGGGCCGGACTTCCCCACTACCCGATCCTACACCGAGAAATTGCGCGATGAGCTGAGCAAGGTATCGGCCTTGCGCGACCTTAGGATTGAGCAGCCGCTTAACTATCCCAGCGTGGACGTGCGAGTGAACCGTGAACTGGCGGGCCAACTCGGCGTAACAGCGGAGCAGGTAACCCGGTCCCTTTCCGAAGCCACGGCATCCAGCCGCTTCACAGCCCCCAACTACTGGGCGGATCCGAAAACGGGGGTCGCGTATCAAGTTCAAGTCCAGTACCCGCAGCCAAGAATGACCTCCATCGAGGATGTTCAGAACACCCCCGTGATGCCCGGCGACGCGCAGCACCCACTCGTCGGAGACCTTGCCAGGGTCACGGAGGGCACGATGGTCGGCGAGTACGACCGCTCGAACGGCCTGTGGCTGCTATCCCTCTCGGCGAACACCGCAGGCGAAGATCTGGGTCGCGTAACAAAGAGCATTGATGCGGCTGTCCGGCAGGCTGGCACACCGCCACGGGGCGTGACGGTGCAAGTGCGTGGTCAAATTGCTCCCATGCGCGAGACGCTCACCAACCTCGGGATCGGCCTGCTGCTGGCGATCCTGGTGATCTTCCTGCTGCTGGCCGCCAACTTTGAGTCGGTGCGCCTGGCCTTTGTAATCTTTACCACGGCGCCTGCCGCCATCTGTGGAGTCGTCGTGATGCTGCTGGTCACTCGTGCCAGCTTGAACATTCAATCCTTTATGGGAGCGATCATGGCCATCGGGGTAGGGACGGCGAACGCCATCCTGCTCGTGACCTTTGCGGACGAAAATCGCCGGGCAGGCGGTTCCGCGTTCGCCGCAGGCGTCGAGGGAGCTCGAGCGCGTATGCGTCCGATCGTGATGACCAGTGCCGCTATGATTGCCGGCATGATTCCCATGGCCCTGGCTCTGGGAGAGGGAGCGGAGGCGGCCGCACCCCTGGGCCGCGCCGTTATCGGGGGACTCTTGGCCGCGACGCTGGCCAACCTGACCGTATTGCCGTTCGTGTTCTCACTGGTTCAAGCGCGCGCCAGCACCGCCTCGCCTTCGCTTAACCCGGATGATCCGGGGAGCAGGTATGCGGGGCGGTAGGCGGCAGACCTAAGGTTAAAGGATAAAGGCTAAAGGGTAAGGGCTAAAGGAACCCGGTCTTTGCCCTCTCCCAGGGGAGTCCGATTCGTGGACCCCGATGGGGTCCATCGGACCCCAGAAATCGGGGAGGGTGGACCGCGATCCCGATGTACTTCATCGGGACGCGGGCCGGGTGAGGGGTCAGTTGAGGAAACATATGCGAGCCAATCAAACAGTGCGTCGCGCAGGGTCTCTGCCTTCGAGACTCTGCGGCTTTTCTCTTCCAGCGCTCGTTGGGGCATGCCTTCTGTCGGTTGGCTGTAGTCACAACCGCAGCGGTGCAACGGCGGCGGCTGGCCCCTCAGCAGGAGCTGCGCCAACTCCCGAGGTGGAAGTGACCCGCGTGGTTTCGCAAAAACTGAACACCACGGTCAAACTTCCCGCCCAACTCACGGCCTATGAGGTGGTGGACGTCTATCCCAAGGTGACGGGGTTCGTGAAGTGGATCAAAGTGGACCGCGGTTCCAGGGTGAAGACAGGGCAACAGATCGCGCAGCTCGAGGCGCCGGAAGTCGTGGCGCAGCGGGCGGAAGCGGAATCCAAATTTCAAAGCGCGGAATCGCAGCTCTCTGCGGTGCAGGCCAAACTCGCGGCGGATCAAGCGACGTGCCAGCGCATGAGCGCGGCAGCCAAGACCCCGGGCGTGGTGGCCCTGAACGATCTCGAGCTGGCGCAGAAGGCGGCGCAAGCGGATGAGGCGAACGTCGCGGCGCTTGACCAGAGCGCCAAGGCAGCGCAAGAGGCGCTCCGCGCGGTCTCGCAGCTTGAGGCTTATCTCAGCATCACGGCGCCGTTTGAGGGCCAGGTTACGAACCGCTACGTTCATCCCGGAGCACTGGTGGGGCCGGGCGGCGGGCCCGGCGCCATGACGCCCATCGTGGAGATTCAAACCCTCACCCGGCATCGCTTGGTGGCGCCCGTTCCGGAATACGATGCCGCCGGAATCCCGGAAGGGACAGAAGTGAGCTTCACCGTGCCGGCGTTCCCTGGGAGAATTTTCCAGGCGCCTATCGCCAGGATTTCCGGCGCGGTAGACGTGAAGACGCGCACCATGCCGGTCGAATTGGATGTCAGAGATCCCAAGGCCGAACTCAATCCCGGTGTCTTTTGCGAAGTTGCGTGGCCGTTGCACCGCCCGTACCCAACCCTTTTCGTCCCTGCCACGGCCGTGGGCAGTGATTTGGAGCGAGCCTTCGTGATTCGCGTTCGCAATAACCGGACCGAATGGGTGGATGTGAAGACTGGAGCCACGTCCGGAAACCTGATCGAGGTTTTTGGAGACCTTCGGGAAGGGGACATGGTCGCTCTCCGATGCACGGACGAGTTGCGCCCTGACACTCAGGTCACGCCACGGCTTGCCTCCGCAAAATAACCCTTTAACACGAACTCGGAAGTTGGAGTTGCGCAGACACGGCGCACATCCCAGGCGTGTCACCCTGAGCGTGTATAGCCGAAAACCGCTATCCGTGATGTCAGAAACGGAATGCACCGCAAACGGGTCTTGCCCTCTCCCAAGGGGAGTCCGATTCGTGGACCCCGATGGGGTCCATCGGACCCCAGAAATCGGGGAGGGTGGACCGCGACGGCGTTTTGACCAGCCGTCGTGGGCCGGGTGAGGGGTTAGTTGCGGGGCGAGGACGGATCAGACAGGCTCGGCCCAAGCTGCTCAATGGAAACGAGTAATGCATCGAGTTTCTGGAGAGGAGTCCCGATCTGATCGGGACGACGAAGGATCTCCGCAACTCGTAAGGAACATTCATCCCGAATTCGAAAGTTGGCAGCCGCCGTTCGAGCCGAATCACTCGATTCGGGGTCCGTTTGGCGCAGGTACCGGAGGAACAAAATGGTGCGGGGCCGGGCGTACGGGCACAGCGCGCTGTGCCCCTACAAGATGCACATCCCACCCACGCTAACTTCCGAATTCGGGCTCATCCGTCATCCGACGGACTGGCCGTTCAAAGAAACTGCAGGGATTCTTCGGCCACCAAAGAACGGCGGCCTCTCCAGAAACTCGATGAAGTACTCGTTTCGGCTGAGCAATTTACGCCGGGCGGATCAGAAGGCCTTTTTCCTCCTTTTTGCGCCCCCAGAACGTCCTCGGAACGGTCCATCCTTGATCCCCACAGGGGATCCATACGGTAGCCGGGGGCAACGCCCCCGGAAATTGCGCCCCACCGAGGTCCGACCCTGGAAGGGTCGAATCCGAATGGCGTCACACTGGGCTTGCGTCCTGCGGCCCAGGGTAATGCGACCCTTTCAGGGTCGGGGAACGAGCCTCGCGCTTTCCGGGGGCGTTGCCCCCGGCTACTATCTTGTGCCCTTGCAGGGCACGAAAAGGTTACCCGTCGGCCTTACCCCGCCGGCTGGCGCAGAGCGAAGCTCTGCGTTTAGCGAACACCCATCATGGTCGCTTAGAGGCGGCATTTTCATCCCGGACAACTGCAATTCCTTACTTACTCGTTCGTCTTGAGCCCGCACCAGCTTCCTTGCTTCCCCGGCGTGCCTCCCCAGATCGCAGAGCTTCGCTCTGCGCCAGCCCGGTGATGAGCACCAACGGGTACTCGAGCGCCAAGTCGGAATCGCCGGCGGGGCGAAGTGTAGGCTATATCTCTGGCCTATCAAGAAGCGCGCAAGTCGCCGAGTGTAGCAAAATACTACGCTCATGCGTTTACCCATATATCCTCAGTAGCCTTCTAACCCGTTTAAAAACATTGGGATAATCTGCCGAGAGGCAGAATACTTCAAGAAAAACGGGACACAGGGGAGAAATGGAAATCTCGCACCGTGGGGATGGGTGTCTTCGATCAAGTGGATTCCCGCTTTCGCGGGAATGACGTGGTCCTGAGGTCTGCGCCAGGCGGCCTACCAGATGAGCTTGAGTCCGAACTGAATCTGCCGTGACGTTGTGGATGTGCTGGTGATGACACCCGCAGTGGGGGAGGGGACCCCAGCGGCTGATGTGAATACGATCAGGTTTGGCGTATTGAAGTTGGCGCGGTTCAAGGCGTTGAAAAACTCCGCCCGAAACTGGAGACCTAGTTTTTCCGTAATCTTCGTGTCCTTGAGCAACGAGAGATCAAGCGTAGCGAGGCCCGGGCCAATAAAGGCGTCTCGTCCAAGATTTCCGTAAGTCCCGTTAGGTGGGACGAGAAAGGCGCTGGGATTGAAATACTGGTTTGGACTTCCCAGAATCACAGGCCCGGAGAACGCCGGGTTCAGAGACGGACGCACCGGGTTGCGCGTATCCCCGTTGTTGGAGGGATTAAAGCTGAGTTGTGGCGTGAATGGAAAGCCGTCCTGCAAGGTCACAATGCTATTCAAAGTCCAGCCGCTCGCGAGTGCATTACGCCCACCGCCGAAGCTATTCGCAAAGGCCTTCCCCCGTCCGAACGGCAGCTCATAGCTTCCGTTAATGACGGTAACGTTTCTGACGTCAAACGTCGCAAGTCCCCAGTCTGCATGGAGGTTGAACGGATTCATGACCAACCCCGGGGCATTGGCCGCTGCGGTGGCATTCAGGGAGTCTCCGTCGTCGAGGGTCTTCGACCAAGTGTAAACTCCCCTCAAGGCCAAGCCCCCACTGAAGCGGTGAGTAAAATCCAAAAGCAGGGCATTGTAGGAGCTGACCCCCTCAGAAAACCAGCTCCAGGTGTTCCCCAGCGCGGGATTTGCCTTCGGTGCTCCACTCGGAATGTAGTACGTCCCGGCCGGTAGGGAAGCCGGGCAGGGGGCCGCAGGGCAAATTGTGGGGAAAGGCTCGTTCGCGTCCACGCTGACGATCTCGTGGTACCCGTGAGATCCCACATAACCGACGCTGAACGAGGTGTTGGGAGTCAACTCCTGTTCAATCCTGAGGGAATAGGACACGAGGGTCGGCGTCTTCAAATCGGGTTGAACCCCTCCTGGCACCACCTTCGCACTTGACGGCAGTGGGGCGCCGGGGTTGAAGGGGAGCTGAGAGACCGGGAGGCTCGCGATGCTGTCGGTCGGATTGAAGGGCGCATTCTGATCGAGGCGGTATCCAAGCGCATCTTGAAGATCGTTGTACATCCCGAAGCCGGCGCGGATGACGGTCTTGGTGCGCAAGGGACTCCACGCTAAACCGATTCGCGGTTGGGGCAGGAACTTCGCGTTGTTGGAAGTGAAGACTGAGTTTGCGACTCGCGGTTGAGTAACAATGACTCCGTTGTTGAAAACGAAGTTGGCGCCCCGACCTTGAGATTCGTTCCAACCGTTGGTGAACTCGTCGCGGAAACCCAGGGATAGCGTCAACTTCGGACTCAGACGTATGTCGTCCTCGAGGTGCCAGGCGCCGAGGAACGCGCGCCAGCCCAGACGGGTCGGTGTGGGATCAAACAGGAAAGTGCCCACCGTGCCGTCCAGGAAGGTCGTCAGACTTGTAAATGTAGCCTGTCCATACTGGCTGAGCGCCAGATTTTCATTGGACTCGAGCCGTTGGAACCACGCTCCCGCACTGACCCGATGACGCCCTTTCGTGAAGGTTACGCGATCCTCATAAGTGAAGAGATTCCGAGCGATGTCCAGGTTGCTTCCATTGTTGCTTCCAGCAAGGCTTAATTGGGCGGCTGGATTCGATGCCGCGCTTCCTCCGATTACCACCGCGCCAACAGGACGGCCAACCAAAAAGCTCGGAACACTCGCTGCGGGGGTATTGGGGGTGGGTTCTCCCGTATAGAAATAGCTGGCGCGAGAGAAACCGAAGCGGGCGGTGTTGATCACCGTGGAGGAAAAAACGTGGGTTTCTTCGAGGCTGACAACCTGTTCCCGGAGGCTCTCCAGGTCCGTGCTACAGGGATTGATGGTGGGTGAGTTATCCGCGCTGTCGTCGACGGTGTAGACCGCGCCGAGAGAGTCTTTCTCAGAGAAGATGTGGTCGAGCCGAGTGGTCCCAAAGTCCTCTCGAATCGTCTGCAAAGGGTTGCTGAACGATTCAGCGATGCCTCCGAAGTCCGGCGCGTTCGGGCTTTGCACGGGCCACAACGAAAGCAGTGGCGCAACTCCGGGCGCCACTCCCACGTTGACCATCGTGCCATTCGGACCCGGCAATAGACCTTGGCGCGCGTTGTTATCCGGAACGAGCGTCACATCGGTTAACCCCAGGTGCTGCTGGAATCCCTCGTAATTGCCAAACAGGAAGGTCTTGTCCTTTTGGATCGGTCCCCCCAAAGACCCTCCAAACTGGTTGCGCGCGAAATGCGGGATGGAGCTTTGATCGAAGAAATTGCGCGCATCAAAGTCGCTGTTGCGCAGGAATTCAAATACCGTCCCGTGCCAATCGTTTGTCCCGGACTGGGTGACAATGATGACTTGGCCGCCGGGCCGTTTGCCGTACTGCGGGCCGTAAGTGTCGCGCAGCAGGTTGAATTCCCGAACCGCGTCCACCCCCAGCAACTGCTGGCTGGTGCCGCCGGGCTGCATATCGTTCTCGGCCGCCCCCGTGAATTCGACCCCGTTCAACAAGAAGAGGTTTTGCTGAGGCCGGTTCCCCGCGACCGAGAACATGTTGCCGACGGCAGAGTTGGAAATCCCGACCCCGCCTGTCTTCTCCCACGTGAAGTTGACGACCCCGGGATTCAGGGTAAGAAGCTCATCGTAGCTTCGGCCGTTCAGCGGCAGGTCCTTTACTTGCCGCTCTCCGACCAAACCCGATGTCGCAGTCGGCGTGGCGCTGACCAACGGCGCTTCTCCCGACACCGTCACTTGCTGCCTGATTTCGCCCAATTGCAAGACCAAGTCGACCGTGGCCTCCTGTCCGACGACCAGGGTGATGCCCGTGCGGAGCTCAGCTCTGAACCCATCCTTTTGTGCCCTTATCTCATACCGTCCGACTGGAAGTGAGAGCACGCTGTAACGCCCCATGCCGTCGCTCACTGCGGCACGAATCGATCCGGTCTCCAGGTTCCTCACAGCCACGTTCACCCCCGGCAACACGGCTCCCGATGAGTCGGCAGCCGTTCCCGAAATCGCACCCGACATTTGTGCCCGAGCTCCCGAGGTGACCATGAGAGTCAACACCATTGCTGAACAGAAAATGCCAAACCAATGGGCATGTTCCATTACCCCTTTTTGCCAGGGATTCATATGTTCCTCTCCGATGAAAACTGGACAAACCTGGCCGTTGTTTCTTTTCAGCCCCTGAGGCAATCGGCCTTATAGCTCAAGCAGCACGCTAACCGGGGGACCACCATCATCTCCTTGGTTTCGTTAAGGGCAAAGCCGGCTGCAACCTGCTTTGCGGCTCTCTATCGTATCAGTACGCCCGGCCAAATATTGTATAGGCATGTGTCCATTTAAAGTCAATAACATCAATTGTTTATATACGATAATATACGAATAGTCGTAGCGAATAAAATAGCGAGTCTACCCCGACTGAGTTCGCAGAGTGTTTGCTGCCTCCTACAGAGGCGGCGTGTACTTTCCAATTTCGGTCGGCAGGTGACGAGCTCGTGCTCCACTTACCTCGGGTTCCAAAGGGGTCTCTATATATTCCATAGAGTCTTGAGCAAGCAGAGTTCGCGCGCAAGGTGGTACTGCAGAGGGGGGGTCGTGGACCGTCGGGGCCTTCTAACCCGAATTCGAAAGTTGGCAGCCGCCGTTCGAACCGAATCACTTGATTCGAGGCCCGTTCGACGCGGATGCCGGAGGAACAAAATGGCGCGGGGCCGGGCGTGGGGGCACAGCGCGCTGTGCCCCTACAAGATACACATCGCACCCACGCTGACTTCCGAATTCGGGTCTAAAAGATGTAACGGAGGTAGGAATCGGGTTGGGGGTAACCGGATCGCCGCTGGACAAGGAGGCTGCGCTGGCGGCGGCAAGCCCTGGAGAGGAGGCAGGGCAAACGCACCAGAAGCGCGTGGCCGTTAGAAGAAGCCGCTCGCAAGCCGCCACGCCCGTCGTCTCCTTAGACGAGGAGTGGCTAATGGCCAGATCCGCAAATTAGGGCAATTATATACTTGACAGACCGACTTTACTTTGGTACAGTATAAGGTATGGACACACATATTATCTTTCCGAAAACGCTTATCGAAGCAATAGGCTATTTCGATAATCCCGATGTCTGTTTGAGTTTCTTGCGCGATCTGCGATGGCCGAATGGGGTTGTCTGTCCGCGCTGCGGCTCGCGCGGCGTTACGTTTCTCGCCAAAGCTCGGGTCTGGAAATGCCGGACGCCACATGACCACCAAAAGTTCTCGATCAAGGTCGGCACAATTTTTGAGGACTCGCCTATCGTGTTGGGCAAGTGGCTCGCGGCGATTTGGATGGTTACGAACTGTAAGAATGGGATCAGTTCATGCGAGATGGCACACGACCTTGGCGTCACGCAGAAAACCGCGTGGTTCATGGATCACCGGATTCGCCTCTCGATGCACAGTGGTACTTTCGAGAAGATGAGCGGCGAAATCGAAATTGACGAGACGTTTTTGGGCGGCAAAGCGCGCAACATGCACATCTCCAAACGTCGTGCTAAAATCACCGGAACAGGCGGGAAGGACAAGACCCCCGTTCTGGGATTTTTACAGCGCGGCGGGGAAGTGCGGACTCAGCGTATTCCGAGCCGACGCAAGAAAGTCCTTCACGATGAAATTGCAAAGGGTATTCAGGAAGGCTCCATGATCTATACCGATGCACTTGCTTCCTATGAGGGGCTTGCCGCGAGATACGGGCATCAGGTCGTCGACCATGCTATTGAATATGTGCGCGGTCGGGTTCTTACTAACGGCCTCGAAAACTTTTGGAGTCTCTTGAAGCGCACCATCCGGGGATCCTATGTTAGTGTCGAGCCTCTTCATCTTGACCGCCACCTGGATGAGCAAGCCTTCCGCTACAATCAGAGAGAGTTGACTGACGCGGAGCGTTTCCGCTTGGTTTGTGGTAATCTTATCGGGAAGAGGCTCACTTACCGTGGGCTGATTGGACAGGCGGACGGAGGACAGGCGTGAAGAAATCCCGAGACGCGGGAGACGGAAAAAGCCCTGAATTCCTGAGATTCGAATCGACCGTAAAGAAGATACTTGGGGTATCGAAATCCGAGCTACAAAAACGAATGGACGAATGGGACGCACACAAGCCTCACAGACGCCTGTCAAAATCAATCGCAGTGCGGACTAAGAGATGAGACGACGCAGACGTGGGTCGCTTTCCAGGCTGAATTGTTCAAACTTGGAGTACGGCCTAGCTGTTAGCCTCGACAAGTTTGATCTGGATGGACTCAAGAGTGAGATCAAGCGAATGGATCGCTCGAACCGCTTAGTACATGGCGATAAGTCAATTGCGGCCGTTGCCCCGACTCGCGATCATTCACTAACAGATTATCATGTCCACTTCAATTGCCATTGGACGAAAAAGGAATTCCACGCTTCGTTAGAATATATTCCAGAGACAGAAATTCGTGAGCGTGGAGACACAGGACCATTCGCCGAGGATATAATTGCATGGATTGGGAAGTTCTTCAAAAATGGCAAGGCTACAGCCGACGTAACAGCTATCTTTGTTTACTCGGACAAGAAGCGGTCTATGAATTTCCCAGTGCCAATGCACCTCCGCTTTAGTCTGTTCCGTGAGGTAGAGGTTGTGGGTATGGTGATGCGTATCCCGAGCAAGCCAGAGGGAGTTTATGAGACGTTTGTGACACTGAACGACCACACAATAGTTGTCATACTTCAGGGAAATAGACCGCTGACGTTCCAGACTTTCAACGTTTATGACGACGTGACTGCGCTCACCGAGGTCACGAGAATATTCGTAAGGGAGATAAAGGGATGAGAATTTGCAGGTGCAGGGACGCCCATGATCTCCTCCTTCGTAGCAATATTGTTGCGTTGCGTACTCATCTGCGAGAGGGTACGCAATACAATAAATTGAAAAGATTTCTCGACTACCGGAACAGGTGCAGTCAGTCACCAACGGCTGATGATTTCGGTGTAGCCATGAGAGAGGCATTCGCGCTGGCTGCTAGGCAAGTGCCCTCGATAGTCATGCGGCGAGGACTAGTGGGTGGCAATCCCTGCATTGAGGGCACCAGGATCCCCGTCTATATGATTCTTGATGGTGTTGAGTTTTACGGCAGCCTGAAGGGCGTACTCAAGTCGTACCCACAGCTCAAGATTGGCCAAGTCAAGGACGCAGTCCGCTTTTCCAAAATCGCAATGGAGTCTTACGTCGAGCCTTGAGCACTGACCTACGAATCCTGATCGACGAGATGGTTCCAGTGGAATTAGTCCATCGAATAGAGAGGATATCCGCGCTGAGGTCGGTCTATGCAGGCAACGTTCCAGAATTAATCTCACAAGACGATGATATTGTTCTCGCCTATGCGAAGAAAGAAAACAGGATCGTCTTCACCCTGGAAAGAAGATTCGAAAAGTACGGGGTTTGCAAAGGAAACCACGTAGGTATCATTATCCTTACCGTTGCAGAGCGCCATTGGGCTGTGCGAAATCGCGTATTTGATAAGTTCATCCACTCTGGGCACCGCAAGCTAACAAGCCATTGCATAACTCGCGTCAGCCATGGCAAGGCTGATATTACCAGCCACAGCGGAAAAGAGACGTATCAGTTCTGAGAGAACCGCGCGGTCAGCCAACTATATAATTGCCCAAATTAGGGTTCTTCCACCCCCTCAACTGCGAAAGTTGGGCTAAAGGCGCGATGATTATTCAACAACTGCAATGCGACGGTGGATTAGTGGTGTCCGGCGCCACCGCCACCGGCGCCCCCGCCGCTACCGCCGGAGACGCTTCCACCACCACCGCCAGAGTGTGCCGCGCCGCCACCGCCGGAGACGCTTCCACCTCCACCGGACTGCCCGCCACTGGAGGAGCTACTGCCACCGGAATAGCCCCCGCCGTGCGAGCCGCCTCCACCTTGTCCGTGGGACATGATGATGGCCCCTGACCCGCCCGCTGAGTGCGACACGGTGGGGCCGCCCCGGGAACCGTTCTGGCCACTGGCGCCCCCATTCCTTTCCCCACCTCTGAAAGCATTGCTGCGGAACTCACCCGTTGACCCGCGCGCCGGATAACGTCCCCCCAGGGTTGCGCCTTCAATGGCGCGCAAGGGTTCACGGCCGGGATAGAAATGATAGTGCGCAAGCAAGGAACTCTCCTTTGCCGCATCGCCTCCCATCAGGATGGTCGAAGGCGCGGAAGCGTGGCGCGATGCGAGGCCTGGCCCCGGCCCACTGATCGGCGCCGGTGCGGGTGGCGCCGTCGCGGCCGCTGTATTGCTTTTGGATGTGCTTCCCGCGCCCAGCGTTGGCGAGCTTGCCGCGCTCGTGGGCCGCGGGCCCAGTTCGAAGGGCGGGTGCTCAATCAGGCTTCCCGACGTGGGCAGAATGTGGTTCACGGTCTGGGGCGTAATTAACTGCCGATTCTGAACCACACTGGTCGGAACCGTGACAAGTCCCCTTGGGAGGAAGGGGCGAGGACCCGGGCCCGGATGACCACGTCCTGGTGGAACGGGCCTCGGATGACCGGGCCCCCCGGTTCCAGGAAGGCCGGTCCCCCCCTTCGGCGCCCAGCCGATCCATCCCGGTCCCGAATACCAATTGACCAGCGAAGCCCCCCAGAGTCCGCAACCGAACATCGGGTCCATCCAATACCAGCCAAAGCTAGCGTCGAAGTCCCATTGACCGCAGTGATAAGGCAGCCAGCCCCAGGGTTCGCCGGAAATCCAGGTCCAGCCGAATCCCGGGTACCATCCCCACTGACCATTGGTGTAGGGCGACCAACCTGCCCGCGCGTAGGGCGACCAGCCGAATCTGCCACCGGGAAGTCCAACCCATTCGCCATAGGTGTCAAGCTCACTCCAGCCGTAGCGCGGTCCAATGGGATGGACGGCCTCGTCTTTTTCCGTAAGCTGCACCTGCTTATCCCGTGCCTCCGTCCACTGATCCCAAGTGTCCTTGGCAATTCCTTTCCGGATGTTGAAAGCCAACTCCGCGCCGCCGGACTTATGTTCCAGGATCTTGCCTTCGCCGAGTTTGGCAGACAGGGTAGGAGTGGCGACATCTACCGAGCCATTGAAAACTTCCACGCGAAAGCTGTCCTGTTCCAGGTCCGTGCGGAATTCGCACTTGCCATCGGTCGTCACCGTCGCGTCGGCAATCTTGACGCGATAAACATCGCCGTACGTGGGCTGAAAGTGGATAATGCCATCCCGTTTTACAGAGCGCGGAAGGCTGTGCTCGGGCAGAAAGTGGAAAGTGGCATATCCTTGCTCAAACGTCATGCCGTTCAGCTTGTTGCCGTTGGCGTCCAACGCCAGTTGATCGAAAAGCAATTTGGAGAGCTCGCCTAGGCGTGCGGTGGAACCGTTTTCGAATTCCACTTCGGCATAACTGCCGCCGGAAGTGGAGAGCTCGAAACCCTCCTGGATGGGCACGTTCACCATCGCCGGTTCCTCTTCCGCCGAAGCAGGCCGCTTGACCATCACCGTACCACTCACGTAGCTCAGGCGAACCACCCGCGCGTGCGATTTCGCCCCCGCCGCCGCAGCCGCCAACGGGTTGTATACCGCGGCCTTCCCTTTACCCAGGGTCAGGGAGCTGGCGTGTGCCGAGATCGTGACGGAGCCCGCCAACACGCGCAGTTGCACCGTCCCCGAGGTGAACTCCGTTTCGAATTCGGTCTTGCCATGGGAAGTCAAGGTGGCGTCCGCAATCTTCACCGTGGAAACGTCCTGTCGTTCAGGGATGAAGTAAAAACCAGCCAATCCCCGTTCCAACGTAATGACGTTCAGTTTGTTTCCATCCGCATCCGTGTTTAATTGCGTGAAGTCGGCTTTGGTGTGTCCGCTCAGTCGAATCGTGGAGCCGTTCTCGAGCTGCACGTTGGCAAAACCGCCAGCCGATGTCGACACCACAAAGCCTTCCTCGATTGCGGTATTCACCTGCGCCTGGACCCCTTCGGCTGCGCCTGGGCGCTTCACCGTCACTTTGCCGCTGACGGAACTCAGCCGCACCGAGCGCACCTGGGAAGGGTTCTGTTGTTGGCTAAAGAGAGCTGCCGGAAGGGAAAGCAGCCCCGCGACCACAACCACGAGTACACGTCGTAAACGATCGTATCTCACGGTAGGCCTCCGGCCGGGATTTTACACCCGGCTTACATATGTTCTGACGAACCATCTCACGATAAAGTTGCACCTATGAGACCCTATTCAGAAGAATATATGGAAATCACCTTACGAACAGCCTCCAGCAGAGCGGCCTTCACTTGCTTCGAGAGGGCGGGAGCCCTGGGCGCCCTATACCTGCGGCAAGCCTCCACGGTGGTTTTCAAGCTCTCGAGATATGCAATGCAGGGCCGGCAGCCCTTCAGGTGGCGCTCTAATTCCCGGCAATTCTTCACCGGAAGCTCACCATCCAGGTACTCGGAGAGCACGGCGAAGATCTGTTTGCAATGCCGGTCAGGCATGGTCTTTCCCCTGCGCACGCTGGACGTAGCCGGCCAGCGCATTGCGAAGGAAAACGCGCGCCCGGTGCAGGCGCATCTTGGTGGTTTCCTCGGAAATACCCATCACCTCCGCCACTTCCCTGGTGTCGAGTTGTTCCATGTCGCGGAGAATCAGGACCAAGCGATAAGGCTTGGGAAGGGCAAGCACGGCGTCTTCCAGCTTGCTGCGCAACTCCTTGTTCAGCACCATTTCTTCGGGTGTAATCTCCCAGGATTTCACTGCCGGAGCTGCGGCGCCGCTTTCCTTGGGCATCAACGCATCCAGGGAAAGGACTTGCGCGGGAGCGAACTTGCTCTTGCGGCGGCTCATCAGGCATTGGGTCTTGGCCACCTTGTAAAGCCAGACGGCCAGCGCCCGCGCGTCGGGAAACTCCTTCAGTTGTCTTGCCAGGCGGATGAGGGTTTCCTGGGCAGTGTCCTCGGCGTCCTCGCGAACGCCGCACACTTTCATCCCGAAACCGTAAACGACCTCCTGGAGTGTTTCGAGAGCCTGCTCAACGTCCTCGAGTTTCCCGGACTTCAGACTTGTGAGTGCCTGCTCGACTTGCGAATTCATGAGATACGTCACCGAAATCGGAGATTGCCAACGCAGTCTTGGGCCGCCTCCTCCGCGTTTGCAAAGTAGATGCTAGCACAGCGGTTCCCCAATTTGTGAGGCGCAATTTCATGCCATCGGCGCCGTCCTACCCGTTCCTGCTAGAACCCAGCAGGGACGTGCTGTCTTGTCCAAACAACTCGATTTTTTTGTTACCTTTCCCTGGAAACTGCATTTATGCAGATGAGGCCAGAAAAATGCAGCACAACAAAGGGGTTCGAAATACCTGGGTCGAAATGCTCAAAGGAATCGATAGTTGTCATGAACCCCTCGTAAGGGCCCCCCAGGAGGATTACCATGCCGTGGTTTTGCCTCCTCGGGTCACAGAAAGCAAACCGACAAATGAGGTGAACTATGATTGAAGGAAAGCTGCGATTAGCAACCGTCGAGGGCGAAGGAAGGCAGTTTGTTGCGGAGTCGGGTACTGGTCATGCCTTCGTTATGGACGACGCCAACGGGCGCACGGGACCCAAGCCCATTGAGCTGGCCTTGCTGGCCCTCGGTGGCTGCACCGGTTTTGACGTGATCGGCATTCTTCGCCAGAAACGCCAGACGGTCACCGGGTATGAAATCGAACTCCATGCTGAGCAGAACCCGGAGCCGCCTTCTTACTTCACCCGCGTTGAAATCAAGCACCGGCTTCGGGGGCGCATCGCTCCCGAGGCCGTCCAAAGAGCGATTGAGCTTTCCGAGACGAAGTACTGCGCCGTGGGAGCGATGATCTCGAAGACGGCGACGATCGAAACTACCTTCGAGATCCTGCCGGACGTGACCCATGAAACCTCCCGCGAGGTAGCGTAATGAAGAGACTCATCTCACTGGTGGCAGTGCTTCTCCTGGCGGCAGGCGCAGGCGCTCAAACTCAGCCTGCCGCAAGAGAGTCAGCTCAGTCGCTTACCCTTCAGGAAGCTGTGCGGATTGCGCTTCAGAAGAACCCTACCATCCAGGCGGCTGACGCCTACGCGCAGGCGGTGCAGCAGGGAATCACTGCTGCCAAGGCTTTCCGCTACCCCCGGCTGGATTTCGCCGAGGGATTCACGCGTGGCGACAATCCCGTTTACGTGTTCGGAACGCTGCTCACCCAGCGCCAGTTCACCGCTGCCAATTTTGCGCTGAGCTTCCTGAACACTCCCCCGCCGCTCGATGACTTTCGCACCGGCTTCACCGCCACGATGCCTCTCTACGACGCCGGCCAGATTTCCCGCATGGTCCGGGACGCGAAACTGCAAGCTCAGTCGGCGCAAAAGGGGAAAGATCGGACGCAACAAGAAGTCGTTTTCCAGGTGATCAATGCTTACTTGAACGAGTTGTTGGCCCGGGAGAACTCGCGCGTCGCCAAGTCTGCGGTGCACATGACCCAGAGCGATCTCGAGCGCGCCAGAGCTCGCCAAGAGAACGGGCTAGGCGTGCCCTCCGACTTGCTGAGCGCGGAGGTGCAACTTGCCCAGGCGGAAGAAGACCTGCTACGGGCGCAAAACGCAATCGAGCTGGCGCACGCCGCGCTCAATGTGGCCATGGGCCTGCCGGAAGACGCTCCAACGTCAATCGCAGGAAGCCTGAGCGAGTCGAGCTTCAACGCCGGTTCGTTGCAGGAGAAGCAATCCAAAGCCCTGGCCACACGGCCGGATTATTTGCAGGTCTTGCTGGGGAAGCAACAAGCTGCCAACGGTATGCACATGGCGCGAGCCGAGTTCCTTCCCAAAGTGAATCTCTTCAGTTCCTGGGAAGTTGATAACCAAACGTTCGCCGCGCGCGGCGGAAACAACTGGGCGGTGGGCGCCACGCTCAACTTCAACCTCTTTGATGGCGGCGCGAAAATAGCCCGCTTGAAGGAGTCGAAAGCGCGTGAACTGCAGGCGCAAGCCCTCGAGACTCAGATGGCCTCGGCGGTCCGCCTTCAGGTTCGCGAGGCCTACTCAAACCTGGCCACCGCGCGGAAGCGCCTGGGAGTTGTGAAGGACGCATCATCGCAGGCCATGGAGAGCCTGCGCATCATGCAGAACCGCTACGAGGAGGGGCTCGCCACCATCACCGACCTGCTCCGCGCGGAAACCGCCAAAACGGCCGCCGAGAAGAACGCTTTGAACGCCGTCTTTGATTACCGGCTTAGTTACGCCGCGTTGGAACTTGCCACCGGGGAACTCTCCGCGAATTCTCCGGCGCTGAATCAGTAGACGCGATGCGAACACCTATAAGGTCGATGGTATTACTGTGTTAAGTAATTCGTAGTAGTGAGTATCGTCGATGCGAGAGTCGGCTCGAGTTCAAGGCCCGGAGGGCCGGCAGATGTTGGCCCAGGGCGTGAGCTCTGGGGAAGAACGCCTCACCCGCCCTTACGGGCACCCTCTCCCCCGGCGGGGGAGAGGGTGGGGGTGAGGGGGCAGACGCCCAGGCCCGGGGCTTGCGCCCTGGGCTAATTTCTAGCGCCGCTGCGCGGCTTGGCCATGTGGAAGCACATGGACGGAATCAAATCTATCGGAGTAATAATAGCAACCATGCAGAAACGAAGGGTCCTTCAGCTCTTGTCACTTCTAACTGTTGTGAGCCTCCTTCTTGCCTGCGGCTCGAACCGCTCCGGGGAGCAAGGGGCGACAGAGACCGTCTCCGGCGTGAAGCTTGAAACCATCCGTCTGAATGGCGCGCCCCAGATGTACGAAGCTGTGGGGACGGTGCGCTCGGCGAACGTCAGTCTATTGAACGCCCAGATGGGCGGCACCGTGCGGGAGATTCGCGTCAGGGCCGGCGACCGCGTACGGAGTGGCCAGCTTCTGGCGGCGATTGACGATCGCGCCCCGCGCGCGCAAGTTGACGCCGCACAGGCCGGGGTTCAGGAAGCCGAGCACGGAGTTGTGGAGGTCGAACAGGCCCTGCAAGCCGCCACGGCGGACCGGCGGTTTGCCGAGGCCACCTACAAACGCTATCAGAACCTGCTTGCAAAGAACTCTCTGAGCCGCCAGGAATTTGAGGGCGCCGAAGCGAAATACAGGGCGGCGCTGGCGAATGAGCGTGCCCTCCAAGCCAAGGGAAAAGGGATCGAAGCTCGCAACCAACAGGCCCAGGCGCAGAAATCTTCCGCAGAAACTATGCTGAGTTATTCCCGCATTGTGTCGCCCATCGATGGCGTCATTACACAGAAATCTGTTGACGTGGGCACCGTGGTGATGCCGGGGGCTCCCCTCTTGACGGTCGAGGAAACCTCCCATTACCGGCTCGAAGCCAGCCTGCCGGAAGAATTCCTCGCCAAGGTGAAGGTGGGAGAGGAAATACCTGTCACCACGGCGCGTGGCGTCATCCACGGGCGTGTGGCGGAAGTTGTGCCGGCAAGCGATCCTGCCAGCAGGACGTTTCTTGTCAAAGTTGACCTTCCTTCCGGTTCCCTCTGCCAGTCCGGAGAGTACGCGACGGCCCTGTTTCCGGTTGAGCAGACGCGAATGATGTCAGTCCCACAGTCGGCTCTGGTTGAACACGGTGAACTCGAGGGTGTTTACGTGGCCAACTCGCAAGGCGCGGTTGAATATCGACTGGTGAAAACGGGCAAGAGTGGGGGTGACCGCATAGAAATTATCTCAGGTTTGAACGAAGGCGACCGGGTCGCTGTGACGCAGGTGGAAAAGCTCCGTGACGGCATTCGCGTGGAGGCACAATGACCAGGGGAAAGCTTGGTTTTGCGGGGCGTGTCGCCCAGTACTTCATCAACTCGAAGCTCACCCCGCTTCTGATGGTCTTTTCGATCCTGCTTGGCGCCTTCGCGGTCATGGAGACGCCGCGGGAAGAAGAACCGCAAATCATCGTTCCCATGATGGACGTTTTCGTCGAGATGCCGGGCGCGACTGCGCAGGAAGTGGAACAGCGGGTGGCGACGCCCATGGAAAAACTCCTTTGGGAAATTCCCGGCGTCGAATATGTTTACTCCACCAGCCGGGCCGGCATGTGCATGGCTATTGTCCGCTTCAAGGTGGGAGAAAAAGAAGAGGACTCCATTGTCAAGCTCTATAACAAGCTCTATTCGAACTTCGATCTGATTCCTCCCGGCGCTTCCAAGCCGCTCATCAAGCCCCGCTCGATTGATGACGTTCCGGTGCTGGCCCTAACCTTCTGGAGCGACCGGTATGACAGCTCCACCCTGCGCCGCATCGCTGCGGAAGTGGACCGGGAAGTGAAGAGTATTGACGACGTTTCGGGAACCAAAGTGACTGGGGGCGAACAGCGCCAGCTCCGCGTGCTGTTGGACCCCGCCAAGATGGCGGGCTACGGTGTGGCCCCAGCCGGTATCTATGCGGCTCTCGAACATGCCAACCAACAGCTCCAGGTTGGAAGCTTCGCGGCGGGAAACCGTGAATTTGCAGTGCAGACCGGCGACTTCCTCCACAACGCCCAGGAGGTGGGCGCGGTTGTGATTGGGGTCTCCGCTGGGCGACCGATTTATGTTCGCGACGTCGCTGAAATCCGCGATGGGCCGCGAGAGCCCTCGGACTACGTGCTCTTCGGGCTGGGCCGTAGCGCGGCCATAATCCAAACGGGTCCTATGGGCGAGTATCCTGCGGTGACCCTCAGCGTAGCCAAACGCAAAGGAAAGAATGCCGTATTGGTGGCCGACCGCATCCTCGAAAAGGTCAACAACCTCAAGGGAACGTTGATCCCCACCGGCGTGCAAGTGACGGTCACCAGGAATTATGGCGAGACGGCGCAGGAGAAATCCAACGAACTGCTCAAGCACCTGCTCCTCGCCATACTTTCCGTGACGGCTCTCATTGCCCTCGCCCTGGGCTGGCGCTCTTCCATGGTCGTGCTGGGGGCAGTTCCCGTGACGCTGTCCTTGACCCTGTTTCTCTATTTCATTTATGGCTACACGCTCAACCGGGTCACGCTCTTCGCGCTGATCTTCTCCATCGGAATCCTGGTGGACGACGCCATCGTGGTGGTCGAGAACATCACGCGCCACTTTCACCTTCCGGAGAATAAGGACCGTCCCGTTGCGGACATCGCCGTGGAGGCCGTGGACGAGGTGGGCAACCCCACCACTTTGGCCACCTGGGCCGTCATCGCCGCCATACTGCCCATGGCTTTCGTGGGCGGTCTGATGGGACCGTATATGCGCCCCATACCCATCGGCGCCTCGGTGGCCATGCTGTTCTCTCTGCTCATCGCCTTTGTGATCTCACCTTGGGCGGCCATCCGTATTTTGAAGCGTGAGGGCAACCATTACGAGCAGGAAGGCCGGGAGGGTTGGAGCACCCGGCTCTACCGTCGCCTGATGACGCCACTGCTCATCGACGCGCGTAAGCGGCGCGCTTTCCTGGTGGGTGTGGTACTCCTTCTGCTCCTGGCCCTGGCGATGCCTTTGCTCAAGATCGTGCGCGCCAAAATGTTGCCCTTCGACAACAAAAGTGAGTTCCAGGTAATTGTGGATATGCCAGACGGCACCACCCTGGAACAAATCACTATGGTCACCAGAGAAATCGCCCGGCGCATTGCCCATGAGCCGGAGGTCATTAATTACGTGGTGTATGCGGGGACCGCGGGGCCCTATAACTTCAACGGGCTCGTCCGCCACTATTTCCTGCGGCAAGGCCCCAATGAGGCGGACATCCAGGTGAACCTGCTGGCGAAAGGTGAGCGGTCCGCGCAGAGTCACGACATTGCAAAGCGCGTCCGCTTGGCCATTCAGCCCATCGGGGACAAATACGGCGCAAGGCTGAAAGTGGCGGAGATTCCCCCGGGGCCTCCGGTCCTCCAGACCTTGGTGGCCGAGATCTATGGCCCCGATCAGGGCCAACAGCTTGAAGTTGCGACGCAGGTTCGCGACGCCTTCAAGCGCACCCCGGGCGTGGTGGATGTGGACTGGTACGTGGAAGACCCTCAGCCTCAATATCGCTTCGTCGTCGATAAGGAGAAGGCGTCCTTGAACGGCGTCTCCACCGATCAGATCACACAGACGCTACGCATGGCCTTGAGCGGGGCGGTGGTCGGAATCGCGCACCAGCCGAAAGAGAAAGAAGACGTCGATATTGTGCTTCAGCTTCCCCGGAAGGAGCGAACCAGCCTGACCGACCTGGGCGAGATTCGCGTCCTGTCGACCAACGGGACTCTGGTGCCCCTGAGCGAATTGACTAAGGTCGATGAGGGAACCATTGAGAAGAGCATTTACCACAAGAATCTCAAACGCGTGGTGTACGTAACCGGCGACGTGGCGGGCAAAGAAGAAAGCCCGGTTTATGCGATCATCAACCTCTCGCGGGAACTGGAGAAGATTAAGACGCCCTCCGGCGCTACGCTCGAGCGCTACCTCACTCACGCGCCCTTCATGACCGACCAAGTCTCGATGAAGTGGGATGGAGAATGGCAAATCACCTACAAGGTTTTTCGTGACCTGGGCTTTGCCTTCGCTGTTGTGCTGGTGTTAATCTACGTGCTCGTGGTCGCATGGTTCCGATCGTTCCGCGTGCCGCTCGTGATCATGGCCCCCATTCCACTCACGCTGACCGGGATACTCCCCGCGCATGCCCTGATGGGCGCCTTCTTCACGGCCACTTCGATCATCGGCTTCATCGCAGGCGCCGGAATCATCGTGCGGAACTCGATTATCCTCGTCGATTTCATTGAGCTCCGCAGACAACAGGGATTGCCACTGAAAGAGGCCGTAGTGGACGCGGGGGCCGTGCGCTTCCGGCCTATGCTCCTGACCGCCGCTGCCGTGGTGGTGGGCGCCTTCGTCATCCTATTTGACCCCATCTTCCAGGGCTTGGCGATTTCATTGATGGCCGGCGAAGTGGCTTCAACGTTCCTGTCTCGAATGGCAGTGCCGGTGTTATACTACCTGCACGCAAAAGGGAATTTGAAAACGCTCGCGGAAAGCCCGAAGATGGCATGAAAGGTGGCTTAGACACAATACTCTTCACATAAGGAGTGTTCAGGAAACTCCCTCCCAATTCGTTCCGGGGTGACCCCCTCACCCGGTCCTCCCGTCCCGCCTTGCGGGAGGACGGGACCACCCTCTCCCCCAGGGGGGAGAGGGTAGTAAATTCAAATTAACACCCCCCTCGGTCGCCGCGGCGACAGAGGGGCCGGGGATGAGGGGGTTCTAGGGTCGAACAGTGAACAGCCTCCTTACACAAAGCTTAAGTGAACAGCATTGGGCTTAGACGATTTCTCTCTTCGCAGGCAATTGGCAGATTATTCTTGGAGGTAAGAACATGGATCTGAATCGTTGGCTGAGACTGATTGCGGGCGCGTTTGTTCTTGGGACCCTGCTGCTGGGCTATTTCTTGAATACCAAATGGTTCCTGTTGACGGGCTTCGTGGCCCTGAACCTCATTCAATCGGCGTTCACGAATTGGTGCCCCATGATGACCTTCTTGCGAAAGCTGGGCGTGAAGCCCTGAGGTGCGTATAATTTGGCTATGGCAAACTTCTTGGTTTTCGTTCTCTTTCTGGTGGTCTGGTTCCTGGTCCTGCCACGCATTCCCGGAATCTCGCGCTTTACATGAGCGCGGCGTTTTGCCTCCCCGGCGGGGAAAGCGAAGCAAGAAAGCTGTGACATCAAACCTAAGGAGTGAGATCGGTTTCCCATGCCTATCTTTGAATACGCCTGTTGCAACTGCGGACACGTCTTCGAGAAAATCGTGTTGACGCGCAGCCAGGAGCCGCCTGAGTGCCCCAAATGCGGATGGAAGCGCGTCGAGCAGAAGTTCTCGGTATTTGCCACCGGCAGCGCCCCAAGCAAGTCCGCCGGCGGCGTGTGTGCGCCTTCCGGTGGTTGACAGCTCTGATCGGGGAGCAGGCTGCTTCCTCTTGAAAGCAAATCAAAAGGCTGAACGCCAATTCCCCGTGGGCGGGATTCCTCTAAACAAATCTTGAATCAGGTTCTGTCTTACTATAAAGTAAGACAGGAGGTAGAGGCCATGCTGAAAGCCCGTGTATCCTCGAGAGGACAACTGGCCCTCCCCAAAGAGGTCCGAGACCAATTGGGTCTGGGCGAGGGCGCCTGCCTGACGGTGAGAGTTGAAGGCGATGAGGTGATCCTGCGGAAAGCGGTGACTGGGAACTGGAGGGAGTGGGAAGGACGCTTCAAAGGTTCCGATCTCCTGGGGGATCTGGCTCGAAACCGGCGAAAGGAATTGACGCGTGACCGCAAGCGTTCTTGACTCCTGGGCGATGATCGGCTGGCTCCAGGGCGAAGAGCCGGCGCGCGCCAAAGTGCGCGAACTTCTGGAGCAGGCTTCGCGCGGCGAGACCAAGGTCAGCATCTCGCTGATCAACGTCGGGGAAGTCTTCTACCTGATCGCGAAGCGCCACGGGGCCGCGCCAGCCGAGCGGTTCCTTGCCGACCTCGCGATGATGCCGATTCAGCCCCTCCTCCCCGACCGAAGATTGATCCTGGGTGCGGCTCGCTTGAAAAGCCGCTACCCTATTTCTTACGCGGACGCGTTTGCCGTGGAAACGGCCCTGGAGCAAAACGCCATCCTGGTGACTGGCGACCCCGAACTGTGGCAACTCTCCAAACAAGAGCCCATCGAACTCCTTTGGGTGGGCAAGAGGCAAGCCCACTGACACCGGCCGCGGACGCAACTTGCCACACGTCACTTGTCACTGTTTTTGACCTCGTTCGCCAATCGTCAATCGAAAATCGTCAATCGAAAAATACTTGCGCGCCGCTGCGGAAAAGCCGCCCGCCGTTAAGATTGGCGGACCGGAGAGCGAACCTTGCGCCGCATTTTCTCTCGCGCGCCACTTGACGGCTTAAAAAGCAGTAGACAACCTACCCCTTCATGGGGTAGGATGTCTACGGCCTAACATGGCGAAGAAACAACGCTATCAAAATCGGATCGAGTTGCTGCAAGGCACGCTGGATATGCTCATCCTCCAGACGTTGCAATGGGGTGCTCAGCACGGATACGGGATCAGCCAGTCTATTTGCGGGCGCTCGGGCGAGGTGCTACAAGTCGAGACCGGCTCGCTCTACCCGGCCCTCCATCGTCTCGAGACGCAGGGCTGGGTGAGCTCCGAGTGGAAGCAGACCGAAAGCAACCAGCGCGCCAAGTTCTATCGCCTGACTGCTGCCGGCAGAAAACAGCTATTGTCTGAGCAGGCCCGCTGGGAGCAAATTGTCAACGCCATTGCGGGGATTATGAATCCTGCGCCCGAGGAGGGACAGCCATGAGTCTGTGGGACTGGTTGTTTCGCCGACGACAGCGTGAGGAGGATCTAGACGAAGAGGTACAGAGTCATCTGCGCATGGCTACACGGGACCGTGTCGAGCAAGGCGAATCGCCCGAGCAAGCAAGAGCTTCAGCAGTCCGCGAATTCGGTAACGTCACCCTGATGAAAGAGGTGACGCGCGACATGTGGGGATTTCGTTGGCTTGAAACCTTGTTGCAAGACCTCCGCTACGGCGTGCGGGCGATGAGGAGAAACCCGGGCTTCAGCGTAGTCGCCGTCGTGACGTTGGCGCTCGGCATAGGCGCCAACACGGCAATCTTCAGCCTGATCAACGCCCTGATGCTGCGCATGCTTCCGGTGCGGGATCCCGAGCAGCTTGTGGAACTGCTGCATCGGTACCCGGGGGAACCCCGCGTGAACGGTTTCTCCTGGCGCAGTTACGAGCACTTTCGGGATCACAACCACGTCTTCTCGGGACTCATCGGCGTTATGCCTTCCCGTTTCCAGGTGCGCGGTGAAGGCCTCGAACCGGAGGCGGTGGATGGCGAGTACGTGGTGGGGGGCTTCTTCCCGGTCCTCGGGGTGAAGCCCGTGATCGGCCGGCTGATTGGTCCACAAGACGACCAGATCGGTGCGGCTGGTTCGCCAGTGGCCGTGGTGAGCTGGTCCTACTGGAAGAGCCGGTTTAACCTGGATCCGGGAATTCTGGGCAAGCGAATCATTGTGGAAGATGTGCCGCTGACGGTTGTCGGGGTAACACCCCGTGAGTTCTTTGGATTAATGACATGGTCCAGGCCGGACGTCTGGTTACCCGTGGCCATGGAGCCGGCAATCGGTCGCCTCAGCCGGATGACCTCTGGTCGCATGGAGCTGGGCCTGATCGGGCGGTTGAAGCCGGGGGTGTCCATCGAGCAGGCGCGCGCGGAAATGAGCGTGCTTTTTCAGTTTACCGTCGAGGAAATGACCAAGAACAGTAAAGATCCCCTTTGGCGCCAATTGAAAATTGAAGTGGCTGCGGCGGGCGCCGGGTTGTCGGTGCTGCGTGATAACTTCGCGAAGCCGCTGCTGTTCCTGATGGCCTTGGTGGGCCTGCTATTACTCATCGCGTGCACGAACATAGCTAGTATGCTGCTGGCGCGCGCGGTCGCCCGCCAGCGCGAAATCGCATTGCGCGTTTCCCTGGGCGCCGGCCGGTTTCGCCTGGTGCGCCAAGTGTTGACCGAATCTCTGCTGCTTTCTGCGACGGGCAGCCTGCTCGGTGTCTTCCTGGCGTATTTGGGCGCTAAGGCGCTCCTGCGGATCATCACCTCCGGACGGCAGATTGTGGAATTGCCGGCTCGCATCGAGATCGACGTTCACCCGGATGTGCACGTGTTGCTATTCACTGCCGGAGTCGCCTTGTTGAGCGGAGTACTGTTCGGACTGGCGCCCGCTTGGAGCGCGTTCTTTTCCGCCCCGGCGCCTTCGCTGTGGGAAATCGGGACGGCTGGGGAAACAAGGCTCCAGCGCCTTTTCGGAAAGAGCCTGGTGGTGGCCCAGGTGGCCTTGTCGGTGGTGCTGTTGGGGGCCGCCGGCCTGTTTGTCCGCCACTTATGGAATCTACAGCACCTCAATCTGGGTTTCCGCCGCGATCACGTTTTGCTGGTGACTCTCGACCCGAGGCGCAGTGAATACAAGGGCGAGCAATTATCCCGTCTGTATCAGGAACTGCTGGGGCGCATGGAAGCGATTCCGGGTGTACGCTCGGCGACGCTCAGTGGTGCTACTCCCATCTCGGGCGCGGGTGCTGCCAGTTTCGCCAACGTGGAAGGTCACCCGGAAAAGCCTGAAGATCGCCGCTACGTTTCCTTAAATTGGGTCGCGCCGAAGTACTTCCAGACCCTCGGCACGCCACTCCTCGCCGGGCGGGACTTCAATTACCAGGACCAGGGCGGCCCGCGCGTGGCGATCGTCAACCAAGCGATGGCGCGGTATTACTTCGCCGACGGCAACCCCATTGGAAAGCATTTCTGGCTCGACCGCGACTGGAAGGGCTTCGGCCCCGACAAGACTTACGAGATCGTAGGAATGGCGGGCGACGCGAAGTACTATGACATTGGTGAAGCCACACCGCGCACCATCTACTTCAACGCCTTCCAGGAGGGACAGGCGCCCTCGCACTTCGCGCTTTGGACCAGTGTTGATCCCGAGACCGCAGCTCCCGAAGTGCGCCGCGCGGTGCGCGAGGCGGCGAAAACGATACAGGTGGCGCAGGTCACGACGCTGGCCGATCAAGTGGATGCGTCCATTGTTCCGGAGCGGCTCATCGCGACGCTTTCGGGCTCATTCGGCGCGCTGGGCTCAGTGCTTGCGGCCATCGGCCTTTACGGCCTGTTGGCGTACACGGTGGCACGTCGCGCGAGCGAATTCGGAATCCGCATGGCGCTGGGCGCGCAAGCAGCTGACGTGCGCTGGATGGTGATGACCGCGGGACTATGGTGGTTGGCCATCGGCATCGGCATCGGCGTGTCGGTGAGCCTCGCGGTCGGCAGAATTCTCCAAAACCGAATCTGGGGAATCAATTCAGCCCATCCGCTGACCCTCGCTGCTGTGGCTTTGCTATTGACCGCGGTGGGCCTCGTAGCGTGTTACATCCCCGCCCGGCGGGCGACGAAAGTCGATCCCATGGTGGCGCTGCGGTACGAGTGATTGTGGATTGACGATTGTCGATTGAGGATTGAAGAATCGCATTTCCCCGACGTGGCACCGACGTCCGAAGCTGTGAGGCAGCTCTGCGAGGACCGGCCTTGAACAGCATAAGTCACTGCATAATCATTATTTACATATTATCTTAATGTGTTATCTCAGATCCTGTGAACCTTGGGAAAAGGAACTTCAACGCGGATTTGTGTCAGCAGGTACTATTATTGTTCTTTTCCGTCAACCGCGAGCGCTTCCCTCTGGGAGGCTGCGGAAAAACGCTTCGGGACTGTCATTCTGAGGAGTCCCGCCCTGCGGGACGACGAAGAATCTCGTATGTTCATGAAAATGCGCAGGGCGATATTCTTCGCTTCGCTCAGAATGACAGCAGGGAACCGTTTTTCCGCAGCCTGCCAGGTCATCGCTGCCAGGGTTTGTCATTCTTCCTTAGCCTCATCATGCGACTTTGGCCGGAGGCTCTTGGCGACGATTTCCGCCAGGTCAAGTATTTCGACGTCGTCGCGCTGGGCGTGGTTGGCAGCGTCGCGAAGCATGATGGGGCAGTAGGGGCAAGCCACCACCACCGTGGCGGCCTTGGTTTCGGCGAGCTCGGCGAATCGGAGCTCGTTCACCCGTTGTTTGTTCTGATCCCGTTGGTCGTCAGCTATAAAAAGCTGTGCGCCGCCCGCTCCGCAGCATCGCGTGTTTTGGCCATGGCGTGCAACTTCCGTGAGCGAAACTCCGCAGGAGCGAAGGATCTTCCTCGGCGATGCGGTGATGCTGCGGCCCCGCGCAAGGTAGCAAGGGTCATGGTAGGTTGCCGGCAAATCAGACGGTTCGATGGCGAGCTGGGGGAGCAGTTCCGCAATGAGTTCCGAATGGTGCGCTACCCTGATATCGAGTCTTGCGTAAGGCGGGATTTGCCGGTAGTCCTTTTCCAACATCGTCGTGCAGTGCGGACAACACGATATGATATTTTTCACCTGCGCATTAGCGAATGTCTCGATAAGCTTTTCGGAAAGTTGCAGGAAAAGGTATTCGTTGCCCGCACGTCGCGCCGGTTCACCGCAACAGGTTTCACGGGGAAGCACGCCCCATGAAATACCGGCGGCATCAAGAATCTGTTTCATGGCCAGAGCGACCGCTTGGCCGTGCTGATCGAAACTTAATCCGCAGCCAAGCCAGAAGAGCCATTCCTGGTGGCCATCGAAAATCGGAAACTGCTTCGACTGGATGAGATTTTGTCGTGTGTCGTGAGGCATACCCCAGGGATTGTGCGGAGCACGTTCCATAGTTGTAAATAGTTGGATCACTTTGCCGTTGGTAACGCGACCCTCGCTTACGAGCCCACGCCGGAGGTCAAGGATTTTCCTGCCTACATGCTCGATGCCCACAGGACATGCGTACTCGCAGGCGCCACAGGCTAAACATTGGAAGAGGTCTTCCTCCGAAACGAAAACCTTGCCATGTGCTTTCTCCGTGGCAGTCCCTGCGACAACATCTCCGCCGCAGAGCAAGCCTTTCTGCGCGTCAAGGATGATTTCCTTGGGACTTAGTGATCCTCCAACGAGGTTAGCTGGACAGAACTGGGTGCAGCGGCCACACTCGACGCAGGCATTGAGGTCGAGAACGTCCTTTCGGCCAAAGTCCGGGAAGTGGATAATTCCCAGGTCGTCGCCTTCTTCCCGGAGCACCCGCATTGTGCTGGTTGTCTCCGAACGCAGGAATATCGTGATCGGGGCAAGTAGCAGATGCAGGTGTTTCGATAACGGGATTACATCGAGTAACGAAAAAAACGCAATTGTATGTAGCCACCAGTTTACTTTCCAGGACATGCTTCCGACTGGAAACACTCTCCAGCCCAAAAGATACGTTGCCATTAGTGCTGAGATAAGGAAGGCTACAATCCCGGATGTTGCGGAGAGTGTTCCGAGAGGCTTCGGTCTTAATACAAATCGCCGAAACGACAGGCCAATCATCGCCACAAGCACAGCGAGCGCCCATACGGCGACAAACGTGCCATACCAGCTCCGCGTCCCTGTTGCTTTTGAAAGTCCGCGTATGCCAAGGAGGAGGTGTTGTGCGCTTACCCAGGCGAAGGCGAGAAATCCCCACACGACTGCGGCGTGGAGTATGCCGACAATTGGCCGGTCGCGCACCACTCGATATTGCAGGACGACTTCTACAAAAACACGCCACAGCCGTTTAGGAATATTATCGAGAGGAAGATCTCCGTGCTGGGGAAATACCGAAAAAAGCCGTCGATTAAGCGTTTTCAAGAACAACCAAACACTTGCTATAGAGAGCGCGATAAATATCGCCCGCGAGAGACCGCCCAAAAGGAAGGCGGCGCAGAAGGCGAGGGTGCTGGTAACCATCATCCAGGAGTATTCCTTGTAGCGTTCTAAATCCATCCCTTACGCCATGACGTCAAATCAAGACTCGGCAGGAGGGGGAATCGCTATGCACCCTTTTCAACCGGATAACCTCTATTCACCCAGTCCGTCCCCAAATTATCGGGGATGTAAAGCACTTTCAGCTTTGTGAAACCCAGGTTATGCAGGGCTTCGTAAGCCGGCTTTACGTTGGGACAACGCCTCCAGGGGCAGCATCCACAATAGATAACGATGAATCTGCTTCGAGCGAGCCCTTCCACTCGCTTGCGCAACTGATGCACCACTGCTTCGTTGGCGGCCGGACCATAGTATTCAGAACCCGGAAGATGGGCCTGGGTGTAAGGAAATCGAAAGCCTACATAAATGAGGAGTGGTCTTTCGCCTTTGGGTGATTGGAGGATTTTGACCAAGTCCGGAGCGTTGATGAGATCGGCGGCAGGGATTGGAGATGGCTCCGTGGGTTTGCCCTGCGAGGCGCCCGGTATAGGTTCGGCTGGGGCGGCAAAGACTAGCCGGGTCTTTATGCCCATGGTAAGGAGTGAACCCAGGAAGAAGAGAGCCGCGAGTGCAACAGCAACTTTGGAAAAGTTCAGAGACTTCAACATGATCAGTTCCTGCCCGATTATTCTTGCATCCTCCGTGTCTGCCAAAGGATGAAGAAAACTCGCCTGCGCAATCTACATGAGGCTATTTGCTCTAGTCCCCATTTCGATGTCAGGCTGAGCAACAATATACGCCTCACCGAAGCCGCGTTCAATGCTTCCAGTTTTCAGTCCAGGTGTTTTCAGCCGCTCCGGGAGCGGCAGGGCGGAAACCTACTTACTGACCCTGTGGTGCCGGGCGTATAGTATGCAGATGCCAGTTGATGTTCTCTTGCGGAGTTGCCGCCGGTTTTTGTCCTGCGCGGATTCAAGGCAGAAATACTGGAGGAAGCCGTGAAACGCATTTTCGTTGTCATGATTTCGTTAGTCTGCTTGTGGGCGGTTGTGAAGGGTCAGATGATAGGAGATAGTGAAAGAGAGATCCGAGAACTCGAAACCCAACGGTTTCGGGCGATGGAGAGAGTGGACGTTGCAGCGCTCAATCGCATCTTGTCGGATGACTTGATCTATGCGCACGCCAGTGGCTTGCAGCAAACAAAATCCGAACTCATCGGGGTTCTCGGTTCCGGTGACATGAAGTATGAGTCCATCACCCCAGGTGATGATATTCGAGTTCGGATTTATAACCAGGCTGCCGTGGTAACCGGCCGCGCTTCAATCAAAATCAAGGCCCACGGCGAAGAGCAAACCTTTAAGCTTTGTTACCTGGACGTCTATGTGAAGCAGGACAGCCGCTGGCAGATGGTCGCCTGGCAGTCGTCGCGGGTCGCTCCCTAGCCTCTCAAGGCTTATGTGCGGAGAGCCAACTCGAATAGTGTGTTCTCTACAAGGGACAGACGGACCTGAACGCCCCGGGGGAGCGCGACGTTTCATGACCACCTCAGCCGGAGGCGAAGAACGTGGGCGAAACTAAGGTCCGTTACTTCCCCTTTTTCTCGAAGCGACTGTCAGCCTTCGCTGTCCCAAGGGTGGAGCCTTTGAGCCAACCTGATCTTGTCACCTCGAAGCAGTCAAACTGCGGGAAATATGGCTTGATGTCGAGGAGAGGCGTTCCGTTCAGGATATCAATGTCGCGAACACTGAGCAGGTTGCCGCGCACCTCGAGCAGACGTACCGCCGACAGACCGATTGGGTTCGGACGGGCAGGCGCACGGGTGGCGAATATTCCGCGTGGAGTGTCATCAAGGTACGGCTTAACCACTAAATCGCACTTTTCAAATGTTGCCCGGTCGAACCAATAGAGAAGCCAGATGCGTTCGAACCCTTCTAGGTCTTTGAGGCCGGGAACGAACTCCTCGAAAATCTCCACAGTGCCCTCAGCGTCTTCCGCAGCGCGGGGCTGTATCGGTGTGCCTGTTGCCTGTTGGAAGGGGGAACGAATAAGGCCGATGGGTTTGACCTTCATAATTGGTTTCCTTTCCACACCAGCTTGCCCACTGTTCAGTCAACCCTATTTGTAAGAGAGATGCCCGGTGCCCTGGTTCGCCTCTCCAAGACAACTTTACGTGCAGGGACGTTTCTCTACGTGCCAACAAGCCTTTGACAACCAATCCCCGCTCGACAGCCACGCAGTAGGTTTTTGACGGACTGATGCGTCGTTTCAGGCATATCTTTCAATGCTCCGGTTGAATGGCAAAGCGGAGGGCCTTCTCGGCGTGCAGCAGTGCCGCATTGAACAGGGGCAAGTCGCAGTGCTCGGGTCGCAGCAACAACGGAATTTCGGTGCACCCGAGAATAATCCCCTGAGCCCCCCGGTCGCGCAGGCCTTCAATGATCTTAAGAAACAGCCGCTGGGATTCGGGGCGGATTTCTCCGCGGCATAGTTCCTGAAAAATCACCTCGTGTACTCGAAGCTGATCGCACGTCTCGGGAACCAGCGCCGTGATGCCCGAGCGCTCCAGCCCATCGAGGAAGAAGCGCTCGCGCATTGTGAACCTTGTTCCCAACAATCCGACCGACCGAAGCCCGGCGTCCACAATCGCCTCCACGGTGGCATGGACGATGCTCAGGAGCGGCATGCGCACCGCTTGCTGTACTTCGTCGAAGACAAAGTGCATCGTGTTGGTCGCAAAGAGCCCGAAATCCGCCCCAGCAAGACGCAGCCGCTCCAGCGCCGAAGCCATTTCCTGTGCGGCCTCGTGCCATTGCCCGTTCCGCTGCCAGTCCACGAACCTTTGGAACTTCACACTGTAGATCAGGATCTCCGGATAGCCGTAGTCCCCATACTGCGCGGTGTAAGTCCTTGTGATGTGCTCAAAGTAGAGCATGGTGGACTCCGGGCTCATACCACCAAGAATGCCTATTCTCTTCATTTCTCCAATATCCATTGGGCGATGATATCGCCAGTGTAGTAGGGCAAGCCGCAGTTCACAAAAGACGGGTATGGCCCTTTTTCGAGCACGAGGATCTCTGCTGGTTCGTCGAGGCGGCGCAGGAAGCTCCGCCAGCCACACCGCCGACAATCAATACTCTTTTTCGGTTCAACGACTCTGTTCTCCTCGAAACTCAGTTTGCAGACCGCTACGTTCGCGGCACCTTCGGGGGATGCTGTGCTGAGGTCCCCTACACTCAAGCGCTCCACGGTACTGACATCAATGATGACAACTGCAAAAACCCGTGGCCCGTGGACGAATGCTCCCGCTCAAGTAAGCAGTGACGATTTGCTCGGCTGGCCCGGAGTCGGTGATGACGACCTGCTCGACTCCGCTCGCCTTGAGAGCTTCAGCCGCCCGCTGGCCCATTCCTGCACAAATCACCACCTCACAGCCCGAGAGCGATGAGAGGATTGAAGCGTGGCTGTGGGGCTCATGCGCGGGGGAGTTATGATCACACTCCCCTCGTTCGTGCGCATGGCGCATGCCGTTCCTTCTGACCTCACGGCCTGTGATCTTCCCACTCTCAACCTCATAGATTAGGAAAGCTGCGCTGCGACCAAAGTGTTCGGAAATCGAGGTTCCATCATTTGTCGGTACACCTATTTTCATTGAGTTATTCTCCTTTTTGAAACTCAGTCGCGAGGGTATCTGCGGTTTCACTCTTTCGGGCGCCAGTCAACGGGTCGGCTTCAGTAATACCAGAAAAACTGCCCACGCATGAGCGCACTCGCTACCGTTTTCGGCCGTGAGCGTTCCTTCTGTTTCGATCAACCGTCTCGTGCGCTTGACAATCCAACCCTTGATCCGAAGTTTTTCGCCGGCCTGTACGCGCCGATGAAACCTCACCCGGAGTTCACCGGTAAGAGCTTCAGATGCAGTGGCAGCGACCGCCTTGGCCATAGCCTCGTCAAGCACAGTGCTGATGATGCCGCCATGAACGATTCCCCGAAAGCCTTCCCCCTCGGAGGTGGGAACCCAGCTTGCCGTGCTCGATCCACCCGGATCTTTTTCATAGCTGATCCGGAGACCGCGCGGGTGGTTCGGGCCGCAGACAATGCAGGCATCTTGGGACTGTGCGCCTATTGACCTCTGCATAAAGAATGCAATGATTTGTCACAAAAAAGAAGGGAGTTCAGACTGCACGATGCAACCGCGCAATTTCTCAGACGAGGCGCGAATGCCTTCGATGGAGCGGAGGATGTCAC
>JBEKHR010000050.1:0-35535 GCA_050012175.1 Terriglobia bacterium
GGCTCCAGCAGGTCGGCCAAGAATTGTTCCAAGCGCTTTCGACATTTCTCGATTTCGCTCTCGGTCATGGACCGGAGCTTAGCACCTCTCCTGTGGGAGGTCAATAACTTAACGTAGTAGTACTAGCCACTAGTCACTTCCTTTTGAGCGCCGCCGCCAACAAGGGGACCATCAACTCGTGGTGCCCGGTGAGCATATATCCGTGGCTGCGGTCCTGCCCCTTTCCGGTCCCTGCTGTCGGCCGCAAGACCACGTTTTGCACGGGGCGGTAATGCTGGATGAAATCCATGTTCACGGTTGTGATACCGCGCGGCGCTCGGCCGAGGTTGGCAGCCAGGCTCAGGCATTTCAAGAAGACCTCGGGCAGCACGACCGCCGACCCGACGTTCAGGTAAACTCCCCCGCGATGCATGCCTTTGACCAGCGAGGCAAGCAGAAGGTAATCGCGGTGAGAGGCGGCCCCCAGCGCGCGCGGATCGATGGCCGGATGATTATGGATAATGTCCGTTCCGATGGCCTCGTGCACCGTCACCGGAATCCGCCAGCGGTAGGCCTGTGCCAACAGGCTGAAGCGCCTAAAACGCGCTTGGCGACTGCCGGCTAGAAAGCGGCCGACAGATTCTCCGATACCCAACTCTTCCCGGTCGCCGGCCGCGATGGTGTCATTAATAATCCGCCCGGTTTCCTCAGCCATGCCAAACTCCCCGCGACCTAGGACTGCTGGGACGTCTTCGGAAGTTGCACCCGCCAGGCCTATCTCGAAGTCATGAATCATCGCCGCGCCGTTCATCGCCACGGCGGTGAGATAGCCTCGCCTCATGAGGTCAATCAAGATGGGACCGAGACCGCACTTGATCACGTGCCCGCCAATCCCCCAGATGATCGGCTTGCGCTTAGCCCGCGCCTTTTCAATGGCACTTACCACAGCGCGAAAGCTCTCCCCAGCCAGTATTTGGGGCAGGGAATTGAGCCACTCGCGAACGCCGGCGCCAGGCCTCGAGACCTTCGCGAAGTCTCGAACCGTAACCTTGCTTGGCCGCGAAGCAAGCGGATAAGTGCTCACCTTATCGAGTTTGAGCGGCCTTTGTGGGTAGATTGTCATCGTTTCGGTCGAGAAGTCGAGGGTCGAAGGTCAAGGATCGGACCCAACTTCAGGAGCAGAAAGTCCCCATTGAAACAGCCGTGGGCTTGAACCTAGCGATCAGAGCGCTGTCCGATGTAACCAGAGGCACGCCCAGATGCTGCGCCAACGCCACAAACTCGCAATCGTAGGCCGAGCACCCCGAGGTCGTTGCCAGCCGAAGGACGCGGGAAGATTCCACCTCGAATTCCTGCCCCCCCATCAACCGCTCAGCTTGCTCCATGGTTTCGAACGCCTCCTCCATTCCAATCAGCTTGCGGCGCAGGTAGAGTACCAACACGTTACGAAATTCAGAGCGCCAGAGACGTGGTGCGCCCCACTTCGGGTCCTTGCGATAGACGGCTTCCGCCTCCTCGGTGTATTGTCCCCGAACCAGCAAGTAAACAATGAGGTTGGTATCCGCGATGATCACGGGCGCCCTTGGTTCTTAGCGACACGGAGGTCCCGCTCCGTAACAAAAACCCGGGGCATGCGCGCACGCAATGAGCGCACCTGCGCCAGAAAATCCTCCGGGTCCAACCGATTGCCGACCAGCACCTTTTCGAGACAGGAAATGGCCTCCCCATTGATGCTGCGGCGATGCTGCGCGGCGCTTTCCTTGAGCCGCTCGCGTAGTCCCTCGGGGATATTCTTGATCGTTAGAGTTGCCATGGTTAGCTCTTGAGGTTCCAAAGTGGAACCATAACGGAATCATACGTCTGTCCTACGGCAAGTGTCAACCCAAGCGGGGGAGCGTGCTCTGATTGTCGGGCCAAACATATAGCGCCTTGAACCTTGAGCAAAGTTAAGATTTCGTGACAATCACACCTTACAGTGCAGCGTTAGGGGTACTGGCTGTAGCGGAACAGGAAACCGACATAGCGGTGAAGCCGCTCCCTCGAAATCTTTTCCTCTGGCATTCTGCCTGAAGGTGTGATAAAAGCACGTTATCGCACGTAGTGGACGAAATGGGTCTAGCAAAGCGATTTGCGGTCGGTACCAAGGTGAGGGTGAAGACGCCTGGGGTAAATGGCGTTGTTACTCAACTCGATGAGGAACCGGCTGCCCTTGGCGAGTACTGGCACACCATTCATGAGGAGTATGGGGAGCGCAGGGAACCAGGATGCAATCTCGAACTAATCCCAACGCCCGTCGGGATGAAAGAAGCACAGCCAAAAGCTGAGGAGAAACAAGGAGACGACGGCGGGGAGGGGGGGTCACGGCCGACACCGGCGAAACCCAATGTAGCCGTCCTTGAAGCGCAAAAGGCCGCCCTCCTTTCGGATACTGACTCCAAGGTGTTCCAACACAACCATTCCATGGAACTCGACCTGACACTGACGGATGATTCAGTTTTCGAGCTGTTCATGATGGAGCGTAACCGCGAGTTGGCGGAGCTAGAAGTTGAGATTGCTAAAGCAAAGGCAGCGCCGGGCGGAGAGCATGCGGGAGCAAGCTTTATAGCCGACACTCGGCTGGCCGAATTACGCAAGCTGACCTCTACGAAATTCGATTTCAAAAAGCTCGTCCGGTTATGCGAGGAGCTCAACACGGCCCACAGGGAGGAGTGCTACTTGGCGGCGGCGATGCTCATACGGGGAATACTTGACCACGTGCCGCCGTTATTCGAGCAGTCCTCGTTCAAAGAAGTGGCAAACAATTACGGGGGCGGGGGCAAATCGTTCAAAGAGGCGATGCAGCACCTTGAGAACGCCGCCCGCAAAGTTGCAGACGCTCACTTGCACATGCCCATACGGAAAAGCGAGACGCTGCCTGTTGCGCAACAGGTGAACTTTGCGTCGCAACTGGACGTGCTGCTCGCCGAGATCGTACGGATAACACAATCAGTCAAAGCAACTCCGCTGAAGTTGTCTCTTTCAAAGAACCCCGTACGCTTGCGGGCCTAGCCGCGACGTCCTTTACAATGGCAGAGCCTCTTGAAGTACACGTTCCTTGAGAAAGGGGCTGAGGCCTTTCTCAGTCACCACCTCTACTTTGCACCCGAGGACCTCTTCCAGGTCAAGCACCAAACCGGCGGGAAACCAAGAGCTCGTCACCGGGCTGGTGTCCACCAGAAAATCGATATCACTATCGTTGCGAGCCTCGCCGCGTGCGACCGAACCAAACACGCGGATATTCCTCGCGCCGTGCTTTGTCGCGATGCGCTGAATCTCGTCGCGTTTCTCGTGGACTAGTTGCTCGATAGTCATGGTGCGAGTCTTTCCAAGGGCGGTCAGTGGCCATCGCTACGCCCGGCCATTATTCAACAGTCGCGCCAGTGCTTGTCCCGTAAACGATTTCTTCACGCGCGCCACTTCTTCCGGTGTGCCCTGGGCGACGATTCGGCCTCCCTCGTCACCGCCTTCGGGTCCCAGGTCGATGACCCAATCCGCTTGTTTCACAACGTCCAGATGATGCTCGATGATAATGACGGTGTTGCCAAGGTCTGTCAAGCGACTGAGCACCTCCAGGAGTTGTTTCACGTCGTCGAAATGCAGGCCGGTAGTAGGCTCGTCAAGAATGTACAGGGTACGGCCGGTCTGGCGGCGGCTCAACTCACGTCCCAATTTGATGCGTTGGGCTTCGCCACCTGAAAGCGTGGTGGCGGGCTGGCCCAGGTGGACATAACCAAGCCCGACGTCCAGTAAGGTCTGGAGCCGCTGCTTGATTTGCGGAATGTTCTCGAGAATGGGCAGGGCATCCCGAACCGTGGTTTCAAGCAAGTCGGCGATGGATTGACCCTTGTATTTCACCGCCAGGGTTTCGGAGTTGTAGCGGCGGCCCCGGCAGACCTCGCAGGTCACGAAGACATCGGGCAGGAAATTCATCTCAATGCGCCTCAAGCCTTCACCCTGGCAGGCCTCACAGCGGCCGCCTTTGACGTTGAAGCTGAACCGGCCGGCGCGATAGCCACGCTCGCGCGATTCGGGCAACATCGCAAAGAGCTCCCGGATGGGCGTAAACACGCCTGTATAAGTGGCCGGGTTGGAGCGCGGTGTGCGCCCGATCGGCGACTGGTCAATCACGATGACTTTATCAAGGTGTTCCAATCCCAGGATGGCTTTGTGCGCGCCCGGTTCCGCGATGGCCCGGTAGAGCTTCTTGGCGATGGCATGATAGAGGATGTCGTTCACCAGGGTTGACTTGCCCGAGCCCGAAACGCCCGTCACCACGCTGAGCAAGCCCAGCGGAAACTGCACATCGATATTTTTCAAATTGTTAGCTCGCGCGCCGAGGACTGAAAGGAATTTGCCGTTGGGCGAGCGTCGCTTAGCAGGGACGGGGATTCGCAGCTTGCCCGAAAGATATTGCCCCGTAAGAGAATCCTCTGTGGTAGCGATCTGGCCGGGGGGCCCGGCGGCCACCAGAAAACCACCCTGCTTACCGGCCCCTGGCCCGAGATCAACCACGTAATCAGCCCGGCGTATTGTTTCCTCGTCATGCTCGACCACCAGCACGGTATTTTGCAGGTCACGCAATCGTTCCAGGGTTTGGAGCAGTCGCTGGTTGTCGCGAGGGTGTAGGCCAATGCTCGGTTCGTCGAGCACATAAAGCACGCCGCGCAACTTCGATCCGATTTGGGTGGCCAGCCGGACGCGTTGGCTCTCGCCGCTGGAGAGTGTGGCTGCTGACCGGTCAAGGCTCAGGTAACCCAACCCCACGGCTTCCAGGAATTCCAGGCGCTCGAAGATTGCGTTCAAGATGCGCTGCGCTATGAACGCCTGGCGGGGCGTCATGCGAAATTCCTTCAAGACTCCTTGCACTCGGCTTACAGGAAGCGCCGTGAGGTCGGCAATGGAGAGGTCGACCACGGTCACGGCCAGGCTTTCCGGCCTCAAACGCTTGCCCTGGCATTTGGGGCAAGGGACCGCAGACATGTACTGCCCGAACCATTCACGATAGTTCTCCGACGTAGTTTCCCCATACCAGCGCTGGAGCAGGGGCAGCACGCCGGGAAACACGGAAGGGGCTTTGGGTTGCCCCGGGTTGCGCCCGAAAAGAATCAGATTCTGGATCTTCACGGGAAGGCGCTCGAAGGGGGTCTTCAAGTCGAACCCATAGTGTTCGGCCGCACGCATCAGGCCGCGCTGTATGGCCGACGAGCCGCCGCCCGGCCCCAGCCCCCCTTCCAGCAGCGGCCGGGACCAATCGACGATCACCTTGGCAGGGTCGAAAGTGTACTGGCTGCCCAGGCCCCGGCAAGCAGCGCAGGCCCCATAGACGCTGTTGAAGGAAAAGGAACGAGGCTCGAGCGAGGGAACACTGATGCCGCAGTCCACGCACGCCCACTCCTGCGAATAGAGTTGCTCCTCCCCATTGACCACGGCCACCTGGACAATCCCCTTGGCAAGCTTCATGGCCGTTTCGATGGATTGCGCCAGCCGACTCTCGATCCCGGACTTCAGCAGCAGGCGGTCCACCACCACCTCAATGGTATGGTTGCGTCGCCGGTCGAGGCGAATCTCCTCATCGACCTGCCGCAACTGCTTATCCACCCGGACGCGCACGAACCCTTCCTGCGACAGTTGCTCGAAGAGCTTGCGGAACTCCCCTTTCCGCCCGCGCACCACGGGGGCCAGAATCATGATGCGCTGGCCGTCGCCGTTTCCGGCGGAGCGGCCCTCCTGGTTCTGCGCCATGATGGAGGAGACAATCTGCTCCGTGGTCTGGCGGGAGATAGGCCGGCCGCACTGATGGCAATGGGGCTCGCCGATGGAGGAGTAAAGCAGCCGGAGATAGTCGTAGATTTCTGTGATGGTGCCGACCGTCGAGCGCGGGCTGCGGCTGGTGGTCTTTTGCTCGATGGAGATGGCAGGACTCAAGCCCTCCACCGTGTCAACATCAGGCCGCTCCATCTGGTCGAGGAATTGCCGGGCGTAGGCCGACAGGGTCTGAACGTAACGGCGCTGGCCTTCGGCGTAAATCACGTCGAACGCCAGGCTGGACTTGCCGGAGCCGCTCAAGCCCGTGACCACCGTCAGGCTGTGGCGCGGAATCTCCACGTCGATGTTCTTGAGATTGTGCTGCCGTGCGCCACGAACCGTAATCCGCTCGATCATTCGCCCTGAGACCTACAGTAAGGAATTTCGGGAAAAGGCCAACCTTTCATGCTAATTCCTGAATGAAAGGGGAGTCAAGCGCATTCAAGACGGGGTGTTATCCTAAATCTGTGTTGCCGGTTTCCATTTTCCAGTGTACGAATCGTGCCTTTTTGCTACCATTTTTCGCTTCGTTTGGGGTTTTTGGCTTTGAAAAACCAGTTCGTTTTTAGCTCCTGAAAACGCTAACTCCTTTGCTTTCAATAGATCCTTAGGTTCGTTCCCTCTATTTAGTATCTTTTTTTGTATTTTCGCCCCCTTTCCCTACCCCGCCGGGCCGATTTCGAACCTCCTTCCCGCGCTCCCTTGCAAGCTCTCTCATGCGACAACCCAAGTAGGCTATCACAACCCCAGTCTCGTGTCAAGAACAAAATGCAGAGTCAAGCGTATTCAAAGACGGGCAGTGGGGTCTTTTGGCTCGACAGGAGGTCAACAGTGAAAATCGAGCAAAAGGTGAACACAAATAAAAAAGTGGATTGTTTCGCGGTATACTCGCACGCCTCTGGACCCTCAATCCCGCTCCGGGGGCTTTCGATGGGGCGAATCAACGTATTCTCATTTTACAAACTGGGAGCCTCTGTGGCACCGCTTCGGCTTATAGGACGGCCGGAGAGCAACTTGGCACATGAGGTCCTATTTGCGGCACAGCGCAACTTAGGAAACTACCTGAAGAAGACTCCTCTTCAATGCAAGCATTGAGCGGCCCACACCCAACCGTGTTCGAGCGCCGTTGCCCGCACTCACGGATCACGCCACACGCGGTGACTTCCTGCGAGGAATTTTACGCGTGAAGCAGGTACCAACGCAGTTTTACACGTTTCCCCAAGGAATTTGAGGATAAAACTGCCCTTGGGTTGAAAGAGTGGACAAGGGTATAGAATCGGTGTAGCCTTGCGGGATGGACACATTCCTCGCTGTGGCTGTAGGCATAACCAACCTGCTTTTGGCGTGGTATTCAGCGTACATCTCTCGGGAACAAGGCAAGAAAAAAGTTGCATTCATGTTTGTCCTGGTGGGTTTGCCTGGGCTGCTACTGATTGGCATTTCTGCTCATCGGGCATCACAAGCTCAACGAGACATGGCCACGGGAATGCCGATAATTTTGGCAGAGTTGAAAGATCTTCATGCTCGGGCACCGCAGCATTTCTTTGTAAGTCTAGGCGAAGACCTAAAAACTGGGAAATCAAGTAGTGCCGTAAAAGTGGTATCGGATGCGGAATCTCAGAGACGATACAAAATTCTCAATGCATTGAAAGGTGAATATATTCTTACCAATCGGGATTTTCGCCCAAGTCTTGCCGCAGGGACAGAATGGCCACCCCTCAAATGGATCAACCATAGGCTTGCTGAGCTTGGAGAGACGTGGACCGCCGCAGCCGGAAGTAATTCATCGGAGCTACAATTCATAGAATCTCAGCCTTAAGGCAATCAGTTCTTTGTACTGGATTTGGGCGTGGCCGACCTTCTCAGCACTGTGTTCCCAGCGCCATGTTTAACCGATTTTGGAACTTGGGGTCACTTTTTGGGCAGATGTCGTACTTCATGCGCAAGAGGCTGTTTTTAGGCAAAGCCCCTTCCAGCATTAAAGAAAGCCTGGAGAGAGATTGCTGAGAAATGCTCAGGGAGTTTCTCGGAATTGGGGCGAGTAGTCGAGCCGTGGCACTCCCCATTCCATTCGTCTTGAAATTGACACTGCCATTGTGAACCGCTTCAAGTTATAAGATCCCACTACCCGAAGGCGAGTAGTGCCGCAATTCGAGTGTAGGGCCGCCCCTTGGTGTTCGGCCCTACGTCCCATATTAGGGCACTACCCAAAGACGGGCAGGAGAATTCGCTGTGGTGGGCACAAGTCGATGCGGGACGGCGGTTCACCACCTTCGTGCAGCCTCATTGAATTACCACCCGCCCGCGGCTACCGCGCGGTCGTGGCTTAAGCCTTATGAATTCGGCGGGTGACCAAGAACGCCACGACACCCACAAGCACACCAGCCACGGTGTCGGCCATATAGTGGTAGCGGCCGTAAACAGTGGCGGCAGCAACGCTCAGCGCGGCGATGCAGAAGAGAATGCCGAGGCGCGGCATATAGCCGCGGACGGCCAACGCCGTCGCGGTGACCGCCGCCGCGTGGGCACTCGGAAAGAGGCAGGCCTGCACACTGAAGCGGTCCAGAACCCAGAGGTTCATGTTTCGTAGCAGCGGAGGAACAGTCGGCCCCGGAACATCGTTAAACAAGACGCGCGGCGGAGTCAGCGGAAAGAAGGGATAAACAGCGTAGCAGAATAGGGTGGCGAGGAGGACTGCGGTCCAGAACTTGTCAAACATCACCCTGCGAGATTCCTCGTCGTCCCGCGGACGCGGGACTCCTCGGAATGACAGGTCTTTCGGCATCCCGACAGGTTCGCGTTGCGCCGTGATCGAGGTCCGCGCCAAGTAAAGGGCCGCGAAGCCCAGTGGGACCAGGGGATAGCAGAGCAAGTAAAACATCTCGAGATAATGTTGGAGCCAGGGAGCGCACGAATAGAGCGCCCATTCCACCCCCCGGCTGTGAAGCATCGTTCGGTCCCACATGATGAACAGATGATCGAGCCGATGCGCAGGGTCGGCCTTGATGAACAATCCCGATTCGCGGTAGGCCAGCAGCATGAGAAGCGTTGGGAGCCAATCGCGTATGGGTGAGGCCATCCGGCTTCGTTCGACCAGATCATCCTTGCTTAACGCCACGATGAGACAGCCAACGATTACGTTCAATACCGCCAGCACCCCGAGCGTAGCGCCAGGCAAAGACAGGGTGAGGGAAGCTATAAAGAGGGCGGCGAAGAAGGCCAAAAGGGTTCTTTCCGCAATGCGTAATCGGATACCCAACGGCCTGCCTAAGAAAGTTTTCGCCATTTCATTCCTAATGGGGCTTTGCCCGGAAGATATTGCTGGCGCGAAGCGCTTTGGAGTGCGGCAGCTTGCTGCCGCTTTCAACCAGCCCAGCTTGCTGGCCGTACCTCTGCCCCTGTATCGACATTGAATTAGCCAGCCAGCGAGCAAGCTCGCGGCAAGACAAAGCGGCAGCAAGCTGCCGCACTCCAAAGCCCGCCGTTTCAACAACATAGTAACACGAAAAGGGGTCGGCCAAGCTGCTGAACTCCTTGCCCCGGCTGGTTCGCAGGGAACTTCCACTGGCCGGCAATTCGAAGAAAACTGCAGGGATTCTTCGGCCCCCAAAGAACGGGGGCCTCAGAATGACACGGCGCGCGGCTGGCATTGGAATTCTCGCTCGCCAGTAACATTCGCGATGAAATATACGCAATCAGAAACATTCCTGTAACATTAGGGATGCTATACTTTTCGTGTGCGGCCACGCGTGGTCATCATTGAAGATGAGAAAGACATCGTCGAGCTAGTTCGCTACAACTTTCGCAAGGAAGGGTTCGAGGTCGAAAGTTTCGGGCGAGGACGTGAGGGGCTCGATTATCTGCGTCGTAACCCTGCCGACGTACTCCTTCTGGACATTCTTCTGCCGGACGAAGACGGGTTTGGCATTTGCAAGCGCCTCCGCGCCGACGATCGCTTGAGGGCTCTGCCTGTAATCTTCCTCACGGCCAAGGGTGAGGAAATGGATCGAGTTCTCGGCCTTGAGATTGGCGGGGACGACTATGTGGTCAAACCCTTCAGCCCGCGGGAGCTGGTGGCCCGCGTCCGAGCGGTTTTGCGCCGGCAGGAGCGCGTGGCAGAAAAGCGGGAGGTGGTGGAGGCCGCGGGCCTTCGGCTCGATTCGCGAACTCAGGAGGTGACCGTTCGTGGCCAGCCGGTGGAGTTGAGTACGCTGGAATTCAAGCTCCTGTACTATCTGGCTTCTCACCCGCGCCATGTATTCAACCGCGATCGGCTTCTTGACGAGGTCTGGGGCCGCGACCGCTTCGTGACTCCACGGACTGTGGACGTCCACATCCGCCGCCTGCGTGAAAAGATTGAAGCAGTTCCCCATCGGCCTCAGTTTTTGCAGACGGTGCGCGGAAGTGGCTACCGGTTCTCGCCGGAGCCGAAGGAAGTGGGCGAATCACTCTGACCCTATTCGACCTGCCCGCAGCCTGATCTCTCCTCCGTGATATAATCCGAGGATTGTTAATCCTTTTATCCTAGGTCGGCATGGTCTTCAGCAGCCCGATTTTCCGCAAGCTCCTCACCAGCGCCTTCGTCGTGATCGCTCTGACGCTGGCCGTGCTGGATTTCTACCTCACGCGATACACAGGCAAGCACGAAGTTCAGGAAGTGGAACAGCGGCTTGCCGCTGTGGCGAGGGTTTTGGCGGCCGAGCCGCCGAATCTTCCCCTGGAGCGGATGGAAGAATGGGCCAAATCCGCTTCCGTGCGAGCACAATCCCGCGTGACGGTTATAGACCCTCAGGGTGTGGTGCTGGCTGATTCCGACAGTGACCCCAAAGGCATGGAGAACCACGCGGGTCGTCCGGAGATTCAGGCAGCTTACCAGAACCGCACAGGTAGCGCCATCCGCCGCAGTCGCACCCTGGGTCGCGACTTGTGCTACTTGGCCATCCCGCTCCAATACCAGGGCCGTTCCGGGTATGTGCTCAGGCTGGCGCTGCCGCTTGAGAACCTCGACGACGCCATCGCGGCGGTCCGGTGGCGGATCCTGACCGCTTCCTTGATTGCTATCTTCGTCGCCCTCTTTATTGCCTATTTTTTCTCTCGGCCCTTCACGCGCCGGATTGGCAGGTTGCGCGCTTTCGCCGAGGGGCTGGTGAAAGCGAATTTCGCTGAAGGCCCGTTGCCGGACGCGGACGACGAGTTGGGGGCCCTAACGCGCTCACTCAACTTGACGGCTTCCCAGTTACACGATCTCGTAGAGCGGTTGAGCCTGGAGTCGGCGCGCCTGGAAGCGATTCTCACCAGTATGGTCGAAGGCGTTCTGGCGGTGGACCAAGACCTGAGAATCACCTTCTACAACGCCTCCTTTGCCCGCACGGTCGGCTCGCGCGCCGAGATCCCGGAAAGGTCGCCCCTGGTGGACGTTGTACGTGACCCGGTTCTGCGCGAGATTCTGTCGCGCGTCGTGACCACCGGCGAAACTTTGAAGCAGCGGTTGCAACTTCCTGCCGCCGAAGGCCGCGCCTTTGAGGTCCAGGCTGCACCGCTTCGAGTGACTGGAGGGCGCGGCGCCATTGCGATCCTCCATGACATCACCGACCTGGAAAGACTGGAACGCGTGCGAAAGGACTTTGTCGCAAACGTCTCACACGAATTGCGTACGCCGCTGACGGCTATTCGCGGCTATACGGAAACGCTGCTGGAGGGTGCGCTCGAAGACCGGGAGAACAACCGCAAATTCCTCGAGATCATCAAAACTCATGCCATCCGCTTGAATAGCATCGCCTCCGATCTTTTGGCCCTGTCCGAACTGGAGTCCGGCAAGCCCACGGCAGAGCAAGCACGAGTTTCGGTCCTGGCAGCTATGGAAGCCGCCTTGCGGACCGTGGAAGCGGAGGCGCGGGGCCGGGGGGTCAAGCTCATTCACGGCCATGTCGAGGAAGTTACGGTCCTCGGTGAGCGGGTCCACCTCGAGCAGGCGCTGGTGAATCTCCTGGACAATGCCGTGAAGTTCAACCGCCCGGATGGCGAAGTGCGAGTGGAGGTCACGCGAACAAGGGACGATGAGGTGAGCGTCACGATCGCGGATAACGGTATCGGGATTCCCTCTGCTGATTTGCCTCGCCTTTTCGAGCGTTTTTATAGAGTTGACAAGGCGCGCTCCCGCGCGGTGGGAGGCACCGGCTTGGGACTCTCCATCGTTAAACATATCGTGGAGCGAATGCACGGTCGGGTAACAGTGGAGAGTCAATTGGGTAAAGGGTCTGTGTTCACCATCCTTTTTCCTTGTGCATCCTAGGTCTCTTCAGTCAGAATCTTCAATGAAGAATTCAATCGTCCTTCATGTTTCCTTAACAAGATAGAGTCAGAATTGTGCCCTAAAGAGTACGCGTTTAGAGGATGGCGGTCCGGGATGTGGTCACGTTACCTTGGAGCTTTTCCGCAACTCGCCGATCCGAACGGAACTTCTGGTGGTCGCTGCTGGAATTCCATCGAGGCAACCGCGTCATTTCCAATATGGTCTGGAGAATGTGGGCCTAAGTGAGCCTTGATTCGGAAAGGATTCCACCATGCAGGAGAGGATTAGGGTACTGTTAGTCCACGACCGTCCTGAACCGATGGGATCCCTCAGGCGTGCGCTTGAGAGCCAGTCCATCGAAACCGAAAGCGTACGAACCTGCCACGAAGCCAGCCAGGCCCTGTGGGGATGCCAGCCGCCACATCTGGTACTGGCCGATACCCGACTCCCCGACGGCTCATGGGAAGTCATCGTGAATCTGGCCGCGAGGGCTCCAGCGCCTGCCAACGTCATTGTGGTCTCTGAAGTTGTTGACATCGCCCTTTACCTGGAAGTCATCCAGCGCGGAGCATTCGATTTCATTGTTCCTCCCATGTCGTTGCCGGACTTTGCTCATGTTGTGTGGTCTGCAGTCGAAAATGTGCTGCGGCGCAGGGAATCCCCGTTGTCAAACGCATCGCGGGCCGAGACGATGAAATGGGAGGATGGCACCGACCCGCCCTTTTCCATTTCCGAGACGCCGCTGAAAAAGGAATTGTAATTACCCTGCTATTGGCGTTTGTATTCCTTCTCTCTCTGCATCTGCTCGTTCATCTCGACTAGGGATTTCAAGAGGCCGGGTGATAAACCTGCCGCTGCGCACAGCTCGTCCAGGCTTCTGAAGAAGCCGCGCGCTCGGCGCTCGGCCACCATCCGCCGGGCGGTGGCCAAGTCCACGCCAGGCAAAGTCATCAATTCAGCTTCGCTGGCGGTGTTGAGGTTGATCGTGAGCGGCAGGGTTCGGTCGCGCTCCCAGATGGCGGGAGCTATTTTGAAACTTGGGTTCAACACCCATAACTCCGGCCCCAGGTTTGCATCCAAAGCCAGCTTGCCATGCGCTATTTGATCGGTAGTGGCCCGAAGAAGTGAGAAGGCGGCGCCGGAGCGCTGGCGGAAGGCTTCGATGTCACCCCTGCGGCCCGCGACGGCGGCGCCCTCAAAGGCGGTGGCGAGCTCCTGCGAAGCGGTCACTCCGTGCGTGGTCTGGAGAAAAACCCTGTAAATCGACTCGGCCTCCTCGGGGAACAGGCTCGCATAGGCCTTGACCAGTTCGATCATCAAAGGCTGGCGGGCACGGGCCGATTCCGCAGCCACCCTCCGCATGGCAGCGAAGAGCTTCAGGTTTACATTCTCGTACGGAGGGATCGCTTGTCTTATCCCATCGCGCGAAACTCCGGAGGCCAGAAACGGCTGGTAAAACCCCGCCTCGCGGTATTGATTGCGCAGGCGGTCGTCGTTCACGAAGCGATAGAACAAAGTGGCGATCACGCCTTCGCATGCCATCATCTCCTGCGCGTTTTTGAGTTCGTCGGTGAGGAAATCCAGCGACGTTTCGCTGTCGAGATAGAGCTGGTAGCGGTCCGGGTCTGGCTGGAGCGCCGCGGCGGGCAGTGCTTTGCGATGAATGAACAAATTCCGCTTCACGCCGTCGGTGCGCATTTGCTGATCCAGCCTGCTGAGCCATAGCAGGTTTAGGTCGGTTGCGGTTGCCCCCTTGGTCAACTCCCGCAGGTAGGCGTTGCCGTTTGCATCGCGAACCAGGGGCTGGAAGTGCTCAGCGTAACCTTCATCGAAGGCTGTGCAGTAGTCTGTCACCGTCATGCTCTGGTGCATCTTGCGTGAAGGGCCGCTGTTGATGTCGCCCAGGAGAGATTTCAGGATCAAGTGCCCCAGCTCGTGGGAGAAGATCTCCTCCAGATTCCCGGTGGCGATGTCCTCTTCATCAACCACCAAATCCACATAACCCGCCAGGACCAACCGCCTGCGGCCGCGCTGGTCTTCGAGCCAGAAACCGTATCGGGCAAACCCACCCTCTTCGCCGGACAGGAGCAAGTACATCGGCTCCGTCAGGCGTTGTTCCCCGCCTCCGCCCGGCTCGTGGAGTAGAAGGTTGCGAGCATAGCGGTCAAGCCTCAGCGCCTGCTGCGCGAAGCTATTTTGCAGCACCTCGCGAACATGGTGTATAAACGGGGAGTCCTGGGGTGAACGAAACACCGGATACGCCTTGCCGTCGGGAGCAGTGGCTTGAATGATGCGCCCCTGAGCGTCTGTGGCGGGCAGGAGGATGCCCACCGGCACAATAGCGCCCTCCTGTGCCGCAAAGGCTTTGTGGAAAGGGCAAAGTGTCAAAACAATGAGTATGCCCAACGTTGCCGTATGCTTGTCGAATCTATTCATGTCTGCTCCCTTCGATCATCGTCGCTACCTTATCAGAAGCACTTATACCCACGCTCGCCTCTTCAACGCACTGAGAGAAGCTCTAATTATACGCAACACGGGCTTGGGACGTTCCAGGTCCCAGGCTACCCACATGGCGTCTATCCGATCTCGCTCGAGATGGCCAGCCTGGGTAGTGTCCCAATTAGAATGTAGGGCCGCCCCTTGGGGCAGCCAGGCCGGGGCAAGCCCCGGCCCTACGTCGCATATTAGGACACTACCCCAGCCTGACGCCCTTTCGCCATCCTATTAAGTCAGGGTTATAATGGAGGTGTGGCCTAGCAGCAAACCGTAGCAGCAATCTGCTGCATCTAAATTAGTACGGGCCGGAACAACGGTGTGTATAGGGTCGAATCCCGGAAGATTTGATGTGTCGCGTCGAGGGTGGCCATCCCGCCGGCCCATTGATAACCAGATGGGCAGGGCCACGTCGAATCTATTTGTGGGGGGACGTGAGCACGTTGATCGCTTATGAGGGACAGACGGTTATCCCTGGACGTTCTTTTTCGAGCTGGAGACTCAGAGGTTGCTGGCCAGCTTCTCCCGAGGGGGGCCTGAAGGCGTTCACGCCTTACCCGCAACCCCGAGAAAGCTGGTCCGGCCGAGCAAAGGAGGAATACTTTCATGCGCGCCAACGCAAAACAATTTCTGCGCGAGAATCTATTTGGGTTGAGCTTGACGCTCATTGGTGTAGTTTGCCTGACCCTGTCGGGCTTGCTTTATGAAGGGCACCGTGTTTTCCCACAATTCGCCCTGGCTGAGGGTTCAGGATTGGACGGACCGGAGATTGACACGCTGGAGCGGCAGAACAAAGCCTACGAGCGAATCGCCGAGTCGGTTACACCCGCGATTGTGGCCATCCAATCGACGCAAGTAATCAAGGTGCAACAGTCGCCGTTTATGATGGACCCCTTTTTCCGTCAGTTCTTCGGCAACATGCTTCCGCAGTTCGGTGTGCCTCGCGAGCAGCGCGAGCACGCGTTGGGAAGCGGCGTAATCGTCTCGGGGGACGGTTACATCGTGACCAACAACCACGTGGTCTCTAAGGCCACTCAGATCGAGGTTTTGCTCTCGGACAAGCGGACGTTCAAAGGCAAGGTTATGGGCGCTGACCCGCAGTCCGACATCGCCGTTATCAAGATTGACGCACAGAACTTGCCCGTAGTGCCCTTCGGTGATTCTGGCCAAATGAAGGTCGGTGATACCGTGATGGCCTTCGGGAATCCCTTCGGGCAGTACTTCACGGTGACACGCGGGAGCGTGAGCGCGCTGGGCAGGTCCCTTTCTGACCCCGACAAGTTTGAAGATTTTATTCAGACGGACGCCGCCATTAATCCCGGGAATTCCGGGGGGGCGCTAGTGAACGTGCGCGGGCAGGTTATCGGCATCAATACGGCCATCGTTAGCGGAAACTCCGGTCCCGGAGGAGAGGGCAGCTTTATCGGAATTGGTTTTGCCATTCCCTCTAACACGGCCAAGCACGTCATGGAAGATCTGATCAAGACGGGTAAGGTGTCGCGAGGGTACCTGGGCGTAAGCATCACGAGTTTGAGGGAGGACTTGGCTAAGCAGTTCAAGGTTCCAGATACCTCAGGAGCGTTGGTCAATGACGTTACCCCCGGCGGACCTGCCGATAAAGCCGGCATCAAGAACGGGGACGTGATCCGCAAGTTGGACGGCAAGACGGTGGGAGACTCGGGTCAGTTGACGGCTATGGTCACCAACATGAACCCAGGGACCGAAGTGGTGTTGGACATCCTCCGAGACGGCAAACCGATGACCATTCACCTCACGCTGGGTGAGCGGCCAGCCAATCTGAGCGTCACACCCGGTGTCGGCAAAGCTCCCTCGGAAGGAACGCTGCGCGGAATCACGGTGCAGAACCTCACACCTGACGTCCGCGATCAGTTGGGCCTGCCACCGAGCGCCCGGGGCGTAGTGATCAGCGAACTTGATCCCAGCAGTCCCGCCGCTCAGGGCGGCCTACAGCCGGGCGATGTCATCGAGACTATCAATCGCCACCCGGTGAATTCCGTGGCAGACTTTAACCGCTTGGCGGCTGAGGCGAAGGGGCAAACGCTGCTGCGCATCAACCGGCAAGGCAACGGAATCTTTGTGGTGATCTCTCCTGGCGACAGCGGGGGCGACGACAATCAGTGAGTTTGCAGTACGAACATACCTGTGCAGCCAATTATCGACTGTTTGCGGATGAAAAAGCCCCCGTGTCATTCTGAGTCCCGACCTGTCGGGACGAAGAATCCCTGCAGTTTCTTTGAACGGCCAGTCCGTCAACTGACGGATGAAGGTGTCCTGCGAACTGCGGAGATCCTTCGTCGTCCGCCAAAAAGAATGGCGTCCCGCCGTGGCGGGATCAGGATGACAAGCTTGGCGTGTGCGCCGTGTCTGCGCAACTCCAGCTTCCGAGTTCGGGATTAACCGATGTGGCGCCGGAAGAAGCTTGCGATGATGCTGGCCATGGGAGTAGCCGCGGGCCTTCTCTTGACTGTCGTAGGAATCCGCCTCTTCGAGAATTCTTTCATCTACTTCCCGCCGCGTTTCCCGGAAGGATTTTCCCCACCAGAACTTTACGGACTGCACGTTGAGGATGTCTGGCTAACCACGCTCGATAAAGTCAGGGTGAATGCATGGTACTTGCCGAATCCCGCCTCCGAGCAAGTGCTCTTGTGGTTTCACGGGAACGCGGAGAACATCGGCCATGGGCTTGAACACCTGCTGTTCTACTCGCGCCTCGCGATCAATGTACTTGCCGTGGACTACCGGGGTTACGGGAAGAGCGAAGGCTCTCCGGACGAAACAGGGGTGTATCGCGATGCCGACGCAGCCTACGACTACCTGCTCCGGGAGCGGCATGTCCAACCCAAGAACATCGTGGTCTTTGGCCATTCGCTGGGCGGTGCGGTGGCCATCGACCTTGCCTCGAGGCGTGAGTGCGGCGGCCTCATTGTGCAAAGCTCCTTCACTTCGGCGAAGGATATGGCGCGGCGGATGTTTCGCATTCCCCTGTTTGAATATCTTCCCAAGAGCCAGTTCAACTCGCTCGCCAAGATTCGTCTGGTGCGGGCCCCCATCTTGATCGTCCACGGGACCCTTGACGAAGTCGTGCCCTTTTCCATGGGGCAGCGACTCTTCGGAGCGTCCCCCGAACCCAAGTTCTTCTTTCCAGTGGAGGACGCCGGGCACAATAATCTAGTGGAGGTGGGTGGCGATCGCCTTCTCGACCATCTCAAGTCCTTCCTGGAGCAACACTATGAAGTTCGTTGAGGTCTTTCGTTTGTCTTCGAGAACGAGGCACTGAAAGGTGTCGAGGTGAAGCGTTTGCCAAGGGGAATCCATTTTGGCGACGCGTAGGGGCGAACCTCGTGTTCGCCTCGAAGAGTACCTAGCTCTCGTTCCGCTGGCTTCGCGCCCCGGCTACTTGGCCCAGAATCCGGACGCGGCAATTACCAAACCGACAAGCCCTGCCAGACCTCCCAGTCGCCAGAACAGTTTTCGCCGGGTCAGCAACGTGAGGGAGGTCAAAATGATTCCTACTTCCAGGCAGACTTCTCCCAGGTCAAATCGGTTGGCTTTGTGTTGTTGGGTCGCGACTTCTTTTTCAAGCTGCTGAGCCTCGGATTCGATGTCGTTCTGCTCGTCCTTGTAGCGTTTGATTTCGCTGCTATATTTCTCTTTGAGTTTTTCTGCGACCCCAGCGTCCTTTGGATTTGAGACCGAGAGAAGGTCTAGAAACAACTCGTAGGTGTGGCGGCGGATGTTCTTGGCCTGGAAATAGGCCCACTGATCGGTGGCCTTGTTTTGCAGTAGTAATTCCTCGGTGTGAGCGCGATGGCCAAGAAGTGAGATGGCGGCCAGCACGACGGCGAGGACTGCCATTGATAATGTAACAGGTGCGAGACCTGGGTCGCGATGGGCTTCTTCTGCGTTCTCGTGCAGCTCTTGAATTTCTTCGGTCATAGCCAATCCTCTGTGCCAGGGTTGTTTTGTGATTTGAGGAGCACTGCGACAAGCAAGAATATCAGAAGGGCAAGGGGTCTGTCTTTAACAGAATTCGAGTCGCCATTCAGGATTTCTCAGCGCTGTTGCCGGGTTTGCTGGCTCCTGCGGCAACGGGGGGCGAGGGGCGGCCTCCCGAGGATGGTGGGGAAGGCGGAGGCCCCGGCGCCCCATGGCACTTCTTATATTTCTTGCCGCTCCCGCAGGGGCAGGGATCGTTGCGTCCGATCTTCTCTCGACGGATGACCTGCTGGGGCTTCTCCGCGACCCCGCCGCCCACCATCTGCATCTCGGCCTGCTCGCGCCGCTTGCGCCGCTGGTACTGGCGGATCATTTCCTCTTGTTCTTCCGGAGTCTTCATCAGGAAGAGATAGCGCAGGGTTTCGTCCTCGACCCGGTCCATCAAACTTTCGAACATATCAAAGGACTCGCGCTTATATTCCACAAGTGGGTCGCGCTGGCCGTAGCCACGCAGGCCGATACCTTCCTTCAAGTGGTCCATGGTGAGAAGGTGGTCTTTCCACTGCGCGTCCACTACTTGCAGCATGATCATGCGCTCGTGGAAGCGCATGCGATCAGGGCCCCAGACCTGCTCGCGCTCCTCGTACTTTTCGCGGGCCTGGCGCCTCAGGTCCTCGGTGAGCTGGTCGAGGGACTTGGGGTCAAACTTCTTCAGGTCGTATTGGCGGAGATCGATTCCCAGCCGGCCCCAGAACTCCGTGCGAAGGCCATTGATATTCCACTGGTCGGCGTGCTGCGCCTTGGGGCAGAATTGGCTGACCAGCCAATCCACCATGCGGTCGCAAGCCTCCAGGACGAATTCCTTTTGCTCCTGTCCTTCGAGCAATTGACGGCGCAGACCGTAGATGGTCTCGCGCTGCTTGTTCATCACGTCGTCGTACTCGAGCAAATGCTTGCGGGACTCGAAATTCTGCGCTTCCACGGCCTTTTGCGCGGCCTCGATGCGCTTGCTGATCATTCTCGACTCGATGGCGGTACCTTCTTCCATGCCCAGCTTCTGCATGAAGCCGGAGACCCAATCCTTGGCGAAGATGCGCATCAAGTCGTCTTGGAGCGAGAGATAGAAGCGCGAGGAGCCCGGGTCGCCCTGCCGGCCGGCGCGGCCACGCAATTGGTTGTCGATGCGCCGCGCTTCGTGGCGCTCGGTGCACAGAATGTGCAGCCCGCCCAGTTCAACCACGCGCTCGTGCTCCACATCGGTGACCGTCTTGAAGTGGCTGATGAATCCGTTCCACTTTTCCCGCCACTGCGAGTACTCCTCAACGTAGGCCCGATAAATCTCATCCGGCGAGCCTTCCGGGGGGCGTTCCGGCGGCTCGGGATTGATCCCTTGTTCGCGGTACTTCTCCGGCGACTTGCGGAATTCCTCCCGCGCCATGGCCTCCGGGTTCCCGCCCAGCAGGATGTCCGTGCCGCGTCCGGCCATGTTGGTGGAGACGGTCACCGCTCCCTCGCGCCCGGCCTGCGCCACGATTTGCGCCTCGCGCTCATGCTGCTTGGCATTCAGGATGTTGTGTTTTATTTCCTTCATGCCCAGCACTTCCACAAGACGCGTGAGCGGACTCCTGATTTCAATCAAGTAGTCCAAAACCGCCAGGTGTTTTTCGTCGGCGCTCTGGAGGAGTGCCACAATGCGCTCAGCGTAAGCATCATCAACGGGGGGAAGTTGGTGGGCGTGATAATCCTTGGGAGCCCGCTTCAGGATGGCCTGGAGAAAGGCGCGGCGCGTTCCGTTCACTCCCGCCAGCATCGACTTGTAGCGGTCGTCCTTAAGCATCTTCTGAACTGTGGTGGCAGGCACTCCCGCCCGGACCATCCATTCCACGGCCGGCCCGTGCGACTCGGCCAGCCGCTCCGCCCAGATGCGCAGCTTGGGGCCTTCCAGGCCCGCCTCTCGCGCTAGTTCCTGGAGTCGTGCCGGCGCCACGCCGGACTTCTTGAGCGCGGCGCTCAGCCGCTCCGATTTTTCAATGGCGATACTGCCCACCAGCACCGGCTGGCCGCGCAGGTGGTACTCCTTGATTTCCTCGATTGCGGCGTTGAATTTCTCTCGCTCGGTGCGATAGACGAGGTCCGGGAATTCATGCCGGATGAGTGTCTTATTAGTAGGGACAACAACTATTTCCAGATTATATATTTTCTCAAACTCCGCGGCCTCGGTTTCCGCTGTACCCGTCATTCCGGCCAACTTCTTGTACATGCGGAAGTAGTTCTGGAAGGTGATGGTGGCCAGCGTCTGGTTTTCCTTTTCGATCTTGACGCCTTCCTTGGCCTCGATCGCCTGGTGAAGTCCATCGCTCCAACGCCGGCCCGGCATCAGGCGGCCCGTAAACTCATCCACGATAATGACCTCGCCCTCTTTCACAACGTAGTCGCGGTCGAGTTTAAAGAGCGTATGCGCCTTCAGCGCCTGTTGCAGGTGGTGGACGAACTCCATGTTGGCGGGGTCGTAGAGGTTCTCCAGCCCCAGCAGCTTTTCTGCCTTGACGTTGCCGGACTCCGTAAAGGTGGCCTGGCGCATCTTCTCGTCCACCTCGAAATCGGCGCCGGGCTCGAGGCGGGGGATGACCTTGTCAATCTTGTAGTACTTGTCCGTGGACTCATCGGAGGAACCGGAAATGATGAGCGGGGTGCGCGCCTCGTCAATCAGGATGGAATCCACTTCGTCCACGATGGCGTAGTGGTGCGGTCGCTGCACGTAATCCGCGAGGTCGAACTTCATATTGTCGCGGAGGTAATCGAACCCAAACTCGTTGTTGGTGCCGTAAGTGACGTCGCACTTGTAGGCGGCGCGCCGCTCGTCATCGTCCAGGTCGTGAACGATCACACCCACGCTCAGGCCCAAGAGCCGGTAGATAGGGCCCATCCAGCCCGCGTCGCGGTTGGCCAGGTAATCGTTCACCGTCACCACATGCACGCCCTTCCCCTCCAGCGCGTTCAGGTAGACCGGCAGGGTGGCCACCAGCGTTTTGCCTTCGCCCGTCTTCATTTCGGCGATCTTGCCCTCGTGCAGCACCATGCCGCCGATCAACTGCACGTCGAAGTGGCGCATGTTGAGGGTGCGGCGTCCCGCCTCGCGGCAGAGCGCAAAAGCTTCCGGCAGAATGTTGTCGAGCGGTTCACCGTTTGCGATTCGCTCCTTGAACTGCTTCGTACGGCTCGGGAAGTCGGAGTCCTTGAGAAGCTGCATCTCAGCTTCGAGCGCGTTCATTTCCTCTACACGCTCGGCAAGGCGCTTCAACTCGCGCTCGTTCTTGGTGCCGATGACCTTGCCTAAAACGAGTTGGAGATAATTTCCCATCGGTGCCCTGTCGGCCTCTGGCCGGCGCGGTCCTCGCTGCCAAAGAGCATAGCGCTACGGTCGCACGCCGCTCGCATGGCCTAACTCATCTATTCTAAGGCTCCGGGCCGATGTTGACAAGGAACGTTCTCGCGCCACACGCCCAACGCAGGCCTGGCTGGCTTGCGCGCTGCATCTGGCACTTCAGTCCACAGATTTCGCAGATGACGCAGATGAAAAACGGAGACGTCAAGAGTTAATGCATGGTCTCTTAGGTTGTCGGGCCTCGTGGAGGCCCCCACTTGCGTCGCCGGAGTTTCTGTTTGCTCTAAAGTCCCTATATCTGTGAAATCTGCGTAATCTGCGGATGATGCAGGAGGGTAGGTGGCGAAAGAAATTAATTTGAGGCGGGAGATTTCGAGGTTACAATCCGAGCAGGAGCGAAGGCTCTCGACGAGGCTACGAATGGTAACGAATGAGCAAGTTTACGAAGTCTTGCGCAACTGTTACGACCCGGAAATTCCAGTCAATCTCGTGGATCTGGGATTGATTTACGACGTTCAAGTTGATGACGACCACGTCAATGTGGTGATGACCCTGACGGCAAGGGGTTGCCCTGCTCACAGCTTCATTAGTGAGCAGGTGAGGCAGCAGGTTGCAGAGATCCCAGGGGTGAAGTCCGCCAACGTGCAGGTGGTGTGGGACCCGCCCTGGGACATCAGCCGCCTGAGCGAGGCGGCAAAGAAGCAACTGGGGCTTAGCTAGAGCAGGGAATAGGGAACAGGTGACAGGGAACAGGACCTGGCAACCTCAACCTATTCCCTACCCCTGTTCCCTGTTCCCATTGTCAGTTCATCATGCCTCGAATGCGGTGCAGTAACTGGGCGACCTCAACCGCTTGGGGGTTGCCGCGAGGAGTAAGGTTGAGATAGGTTTTAAAATCTGCCTGGGCTTCTCCGAATCGGCGCATCAGGAAATAGATCATCCCTCGGTCGTGGAGCTGCTGGCTTGACTTCGGATCGACCCCCAGGGCGAGCTGGATCAGGGTGAGAACTTTGGTGAAGTCGTGCCGGCGAACGTACGATCCCTTAAGGTTGTTGAGCATCCTGGCCAGGATCTGCTTCTTTGTCGATGCCGCGAAGTATTCCGGCTTCAGTTCCGCCTCGTCACCGAATTGCGCTTTCAACAATTCCTTGCAATCCTGGCGCGTCAAAATCCTCCCTCGGCGATAGGGATCGATCAGGATCTCATTGTGGTCGGTCCGGTATTTCACCAGGAAATGTCCGGGAAAGCTCACGCCCATCACGGGCAGACCGCGCCGCCTGGCCACTTCGATGTAAATGAGCGACAGGGAGATGGGAATCCCAAGCTTCCGGTCCAGAACGTCGTTGAGATAGCTGTTCCGCGGGTCGTCGTATTCCTCTTCGTTGCCGCGGAATTGTTCCTTCTCGAAAAGAAGCTTGTTCAGGCTCGCGATGATTTCGATGGCGGGGCGCGAGAGGTCGCAGTCCAAGTGCAAGGCAAGGGCGTCGAGCCGTGCGAGCTGGTCAGGCACATTGAGGTAAGGGTATTCGGTGCGGGCGATTAGCAGCGCCGCTTCGTCAAGGTTGAACTCTTCCTCTGCCCGCTGCATCAGGCGCGCGAAGTCTTGGATGGGGTCGACAACCTTCATCGAGAGACGTAGAGACTGCTCAGGAAGTCACCCGCGGGGATCAGGCGCGGAAAAGATTGCGAAGCAAGAATAACAGGTTCGCCGGCCTTTCGGCCAGACGCCGCATGAAGTAAGCATACCAATGACGCCCATAGGGAACGTAAAGGCGCACCCGCGCGCCCTGGCGGAGCAGGTCGCGCTGCAAGTGGCGTCGGATCCCGTACAGCAATTGAAATTCGTAGTGATCGGGGGAGATGTCGTGCGCCCGCGCGTACTCCTGCGCAGCGGCAATGAGGCGCTCGTCATGCGTGGCGATGGCGTGATAGATCCCGCTGGAGAGCATCATCACCATCAACCTCGAAAAGCTGCGGTCTACATCCCTTTTGTGCCGATAGGCGATTGCGGGGGGCTCGTCGTAGGCGCCCTTAACCAGCCGGATGCGGGCTCCGGACTTCAGCAACTCTTCAACGTCCTTGTCGCTGCGGTAAAGATATGATTGGATGACGATGCCCGCCACATGGCGCGGCGCACTCACAGTTCGGAAAACCCGGAGCGTCGCTTCGGTGAAGGCCGAACCCTCCATATCCACGCGCACAAAGTTGTGGTACTTGGCAGCGCACGCGCAGATCAACCCCAGATGACGGAACGCCAACCTTTCATCAATCGCCAATCCCAGTTGAGTGAGCTTGACAGACACGTGGGAATTCAAGCCTTCAACCGCGAGCCTATCAAGGATGTGGACGTAAGCCTGGCAAGCAGCTTCAGCTTCCGCGGCTTCCTTCACGCTCTCACCCAGCAGGTCGAGGGTCACCATAAACCCTTCGGTGTTCAACCGCCGGACCACTTGGAGCGCGTCTTCCAATTCTTCACCGGCAATGAACCGCGCGGCCATGCGGCGCCCCAAGGCGTGGCCTGTGAGGATCTTCTTGGGGGTTTGTTTCTGGGAAAGGTAGAGCAGAATGGAGCGAAGCATAAGTGCAGGTCCTAGGTGTCAGGTGCCAGCTTACAGGTTACAGGGAACAGGGAATAGGGAACAGGGGGCTGGGCACCCGTCATCTTTGGTCTCCGTCCTCTTTCAACCTGTTCCGGAGTGAGGTTAGCATCTTGCTAACTTCCGTCACCAAAGCAAAAGCTGTTGAGGCTTCGGCCTGGGTAATATACTTCAGCCGCACGGCGAGCATGAGAAACGTTTCCGCTTCCGTCAGCGAGCCCTTTGCCACTGACAGGAAGTTGGCGTAGTCCCGTTTAGTCCCTCGCGCGTTTCCTTCCGCGATATTGGCGTGTACAGAAGCTGCGGCTCGAGTAATCTGCGAACCAAGGCGATACGTTTCCTCCGGAGGAAACCTGGCTGCTAATCCGTAAACGACCTCGGCAAGGTCCATCGCCTTCTGCCATACAATGAGATCCCGGTGAGACTGAATGGGCGTCATACCCTTTCCCCTGTAACCCTTCCCCTATTCCCTATTCGCTGTTTCCTAAGACCTGACACCTGCCTTTCAGTGTTCAGCTTCCAGAAATCTCTCGGCGTCGATGGCCGCCATGCAGCCGGAACCAGCCGCGGTGATGGCCTGCCGATAAACGTGGTCCTGGACGTCACCCGCGGCGAAGACGCCCGGCACGTTGGTCTTGCTTCCGTCGTGCGTAATCAGATAACCCACTTCGTTCATCTCGAGCTGCCCGCGGAACAAAGAGGTATTGGGCGAATGGCCGATTCCCATGAACACCCCTTCACAGCTCTTAATGGTTTCACCGCCGGTCTTGTTATTCTTCAGCTTAATTCCCGTGACTTCGCCTCGGTTTACGTCCAGGACGTCCACCACCAGCGAATCCCAGATGAACTTGATCTTTGGATTGCGATAAAGCCGGTCCTGCATGATTTTGGAGGCGCGTAACTGGTCGCGGCGGTGAATAATACTCACTTGCGTGGCATAGCGCGTGAGGAACATCGCCTCTTCCGCAGCCGTATCGCCGCCTCCCACGACCACCACCTCTTTGCCACGATAGAAATATCCATCGCAGGTTGCGCAGGTCGATACACCGTGGCCGAGCAGTTTGCGCTCCGATTCCAGTCCCAACATTTTTGCTGAAGCGCCGGAAGCAATGATCAACGTGCGCGCCTCGACCGTCGCGCTCCCCAGGTCAATCACAAAGGGGCGACGGGAAAGGTCAGCGCCACTAACATGGCCTTCCATGAATTCGGCGCCAAATTCGGCAGCTTGGTTCTGCATCCGTTCGATCAGCTCCGGCCCTTGCACCCCTTTGGGAAAGCCGGGGAAATTCTCCACCAAAGTCGTCAAGGTCAACTGTCCACCGGCTTCCAGCCCCCGGATAACCAGCGGCTTCAAATTGGCGCGCGCGGCATAAATAGCTGCAGTCAATCCCGCGCATCCTGAACCCATAATCACCACATTTCGCATTGCGTATGCTTCTCCGGTACTTGGCGGCTTACCCGCAGTCGCCTATCTTACTCCCAGGAAATAACTTCGTACAGCATGTTTTGAGCGCCCCAGCGCAGGCCCATGGCCTGGGAGGAACTCGATTTTGTGATTGCCCCCAATGCATTTTGATGCTACAAACGTAAATCCGCTTCGAAGCACAAGGTGTGGGTTAGGTGATGGTCACCGGGTTCAAAAGAGAGCAGTCTGCGGGAATATTCGCAGGGTAAGCTCCCCACGGTATCGCAGGCAGGACGGGTTCACCGATGGATGCAGTGGTTCTCGATGGAGTTACCAAACGGTTTGACACGCTGACCGCCGTCAGCAATTTGAGCTTGCGGATCAGGGAAGGCGCCGTCTTCGGTCTGCTCGGCCCCAACGGAGCCGGCAAGACCACCTCGCTCCGTATGATCATGCGTGTGCTGATTCCTGACGAAGGATCAATTCAGGTTCTGGGGGAGCCCGTCAGCGATCGCACCCAGGACCGCGTCGGCTATCTCCCCGAGGAACGAGGCCTCTACACCAAAATGAAGGTGCGGGAGGTGCTGCGGTTTTTGGGAGCCCTGAAAGGACTCTCCGAGAGCGAGGCGGGGCAGCGCGCCCAAGCCTGGCTGGAACGCCTGGAATTGGCAGCCTGGTCAGAAAAGAAGATCCAGGATCTCTCGAAAGGAATGCAGCAAAAGGTTCAGTTTATCGCCACGGTGATTCATAAGCCCCCGCTGCTGATTCTTGATGAACCTTTCGCCGGCCTTGACCCGGTGAATGCCAGCCTGATCAAAGACATCATGCTGGAGTTGCGCGACCAGGGTTCCACGATCATTCTTTCCACTCACCGCATGGAGCAGGTGGAGATGATGTGCGACGCCATCTGTCTGATCAACAAAGGACGCAGTGTGTTGGACGGGGACCTCCGCGCCATCAAGCAGTCCTACGGGAAGAACACCCTTCGCATCGAATATTCGGGGGACGGCGACTTTCTGGAAGGTACGGGACTGATCGAAAAAGTGAACCGCTTTGGGGCAGTCGTGGAGGCCCGGCTCAGGCCAGGCGCCGATCCCCAGGAAATCCTTAAAGCCGCTGTGCTGCGCGGCGTGCGCATCAGCCGCTTCGAACTGGTCGAACCGCCTTTGAACGACATCTTCATCGAAATGGTTGTGGGAGCCCATGCGTAAAGTCTGGCTGGTGGTCAAACGCGAGTACCTTGTGCGCATCCGCACCAAGGGATTCATCTTCACCACGATCGGCCTGCCCGTGCTCAGTGCGGGTCTGCTGATTTTCACCATGATGATGGCGACGCGGGAGTCCGACCACACCCTCAAGATCGCCCTCCTCGACGATGCCAGCTTCTCTAAAATCATCGCGGCGGGATTCACTGAGAAATTGAAGAATGGCCAGCCGCTCTTCCAGTTGGTTCAGACCCTCGATCAGCCCCAGTCCGACCAGAGAGCGCGGGACGAACTCGCCGACCAGGTTCGGCGGGGACTGCTGGATGGTTACCTGGTGGTGCCCAAGGGAGTCCTCGAAGGAAAAGCCGTGGAGTTTCACACCCGGAACACCAGTGATTTTCAAGCCGTCAGTTCCATCCGGCGCGCGGTTGATCATGCTGTGATTTCCCGGCGCTTGAGCACTCGCGGGATTCAAATCGATAATTTGAGCGAACTGGTTCGCGGCGCAGATTTCACCCTGGTCAAAGTCGGTAAGGGAGGAGAGTCGGAAGAAAAAGGTCAAACATTCTTCATGGCGTTTGCCGTCGTCATGGTCCTCTACATCACGCTGATTGTTTATGGCGTAGCCACCATGCGATCCGTTCTGGAAGAGAAAACAACGCGTGTGGTTGAAATCCTCGCTTCCTCGGCACGTCCATTTCAATTGCTCGCGGGAAAGATTCTGGGCGTTGCCGGGGTAGGCTTCACGCAGTACCTCATCTGGACACTCACCGGCGTACTTATATCAACTTACGGGGCAGCCGCCATGGCCGCTTTCAGGCCGGGCGCGTCTGTGCCGCAGTTTCATATGCCACTTTCTCTTTTGATCTATGCCGTGCTGTTCTTCCTGGCTGGTTATTTTCTTTATGCGTCTCTCTACGCTGCCGTTGGGGCAATGGTTTCCAGCGATGAGGAGGCGCAGCAAGTGCAACTGCCCGTCACCCTGCCCATCGTGGCCGCCTTCATTTTTTATCCCGCCGTGATGCGCGACCCGGCCTCACGGCTCTCGGTTGTCGTGTCGTTGATCCCTTTTCTGTCCCCCATTCTCATGACTTTTCGCATTGCGCTCCAGACTCCACCCTTCTGGCAAATCGCCCTCTCGCTGGCCCTCAGCATTGCTACGACCATCGGTGTGGTGTATGTAGCCGCCAAGATCTACCGGGTGGGCATCTTGATGTACGGCAAGAGACCGTCGCTGGTGGAATTGCTCCGGTGGCTGAAGTACACGTAGAATAGCCCGCGCCAAGAAAGGACGGACGTGCGGTTCGGACCGAGGTTGCCAGTGCTCGGTTGAAAAGGTGGAGCTGGGAACAATTTTGATTTATGAATTCTGAATTATGAATTGCCCACTGCCGACTGCCTTCTGCTTATTGCGGGCCCCCTTCTCTGCGCTTCAGTACTTCCGCAGCACCCCAACCACCTTCCCTTGAATCTTCACGTCCCGCGCCGACACGATGATGGGGTCCATTTGGGCATTGGCGGGCTGTAAGCGGATTTTCCCATTGGGGACGCGGAAGAATCGCTTGAGTGTGGCGTCGGTACCCTCGATAAGAGCCACCACGATCTCTCCGTTCTCTGCCGTCTGCGTTCCTTCCACGAGGATGTAATCTCCATTGCAAATGTGGTCATCAATCATCGAGTCGCCCTTTACCCGCAGGACGAAGAGGCTTCCTCGACCAGCGGTGAAATCGCCGAAGGAGAAGGTCTCGGCATTGGGCACAGCTTCAACCGGCTGGCCGGCGGCGATTCGCCCCAGCAGGGGGAACTCCATGTTGCCTAAAACCGTGGCGGGTAGTGGAATGGGGACCGCTCCAACCGGCTCAACTCCGGCATTCGTCTCGAACGGCAGCTTCCTCCGCCCGAAGGGACGAACCGCTGTCTTGGCAAACGGCACAGAGCCCGGCACGGCAACAACCTCCACAGACCGGCTCTGGTTGTAGTTGCGGCGGATGAAACCCTTCTTTTCCAGGGTCTGCATGTGCTTGTGCACCGTCGCGAGTGACGACAGCCCCAATCCTGCGCCGATCTCCTCGAAACTCGGCGAGTACCCATTGCGATTGATGAAATCCACCAGGAAATCAAAGACCTGTTTCTGCCGACGCGTCAAAGCCATGTTCGCACCATTTCAGAAATAATTCCCCCCAGCTCCATTGGCCAAGGGCGCAACCATGCCTGCGATTATAGGCGAATAAAAAGCGAATTGCAAGTCAAAAATATTGGTCTCCGTACCGCTTGCAACGATAGGAGAACAGGCATATCATGCGACGCAGGTTGTGTTCCCAATTCTCAATTGTTAGTGGGAGCGCCTGTGAAGGCGATGGAGGTTCGCTATGGGAAGGATTAATTGGACACGTGTGCTTATCGGGGGATTGATAGCAGGCGTTGTGGGCAATGTGCTTTGGTTTGTAGCTTGGGGGCTTTTCCTTAAGCCCAATTTGAGCGCTGCGCTTCTGGCATTGGGCCACCCGACGCAGGAGACTGTTGGCACCACCGTTCTCATCGTCGTGTTGAGCTTCGTCATGGGGATTCTGGAAATCTGGCTCTATGCGGCCATTCGTCCCCGATACGGCGCTGGCCCGGGGACTGCTGTGCTGGCGGGCGTTGCTGCCGGCCTCTTGATGGGGGTTCTCCCAGATATTGGATGGGGTTTCACGTTAAGGCTGATTCCGGCAGGGGTGTGGGTGGCGGATGCTGTAGTAACCCTGGTGGTCGTTGTCATATCGACCGTGCTCGGGGCCTGGGTCTATAAGGAGCAAGGGGAAGAATGATTGACGCGGAGATCCGCGTTTTGACGGAACGTGATGCAGCGGCCTATTGGAATCTGCGGCTCGAGGCTCTTGAGCAGGAACCGCAGTCGTTTGCCGAGTCCGCCGAAGAACACCGCGCAACCCCGATCGAGTTGGCCGCTGCGCGCTTGGGTCAGGCGGACGACGCCAGCTTTGTCCTGGGCGCATTCCTCGCCGGAGAACTCGTCGGCATGGCGGGTTTTTTCCGCGAAAAACATCTCAAGGCCCGCCACAAGGGCAGGATCTGGGGCGTCTACGTGAGGGTGAATTGCAGGCGGCAGGGCATCGGCCGAGCATTGTTCCGGGCGCTGTTGGAGAGGGTCAAGACCCTGCCCGGTTTAGAGCAGGTTGATCTAACCGTATCCGCCCGCCGAGTCGCAGCGAAAACGCTCTATCGCTCGCTCGGCTTCGAAACCTTCGGAGTTGAACGCGCCGCGCTCAAGATCGGTGACCAGTACTTTGACGAAGAGTACATGGTCTTACGGCTCAGGTGAAGGCGATTTCTCAGCGATGACCGCCGCCTGAGGCCGACCCGCCACCGCCGTGAGAGCCACCGCCGATGCCGCCGCCTAAGCCCGACCCGCCACCGTGAGAGGCGCCAGCCATGCTGCCGCCTCCACTCCTGGCCGCACCACTCGTGGCGCCACCTCCCCTGGAGCCGCTGCCACTTGGCGCGCGGCCGCCTGCCGGTGCTCCTCCACTCCGAAACGCTGTGGACGAGCTAGAATCAGACCGAGGGGAAGAATGTTGGAACCAATCCCAGGTATGGCTTTGTGGAGCAGCCGCGGGTCCGACCTTTTGCGGAGTTCCTGACGACGGCTGAACTGCACGCAATCCCGAAGCCCCTGGAGCTGAAGGGAGTGGACGGGTAGACAGTTCGTTCGACGCCTGAGCGGCCCCTGAGGGCAGGCGAGAGTTGTTCACATATCGCCCTACCGCCGGGTCGTAGACTATTCCGCCCGGTCCAGGCGCCGCACGCTGGGTGAAAAATCTAACCGCCGGCCTGCCCACGACGCCACTTGAGCCTGCGACCGCACCCGGTGCAGAGGTTGTCGGCTCCCTGTTTATAGTCTGCTGGCCTAAGGCTGCGCCGCGTGTACCTTTCAGAATCGGTTCAATCTTGGCGAAACCGGCGGGCTGGGGCACAATTCGGCCTGGAAGCATAGCTTGCCGGTCCGGCAAAATACCGGGCTGTTCCACCTTCTTGCCAGACGCCAAGTTCACTAGGAGGATGGTTCCAGGACCCACAGCACGGCCGCTCTGAAACCCAGTGGTGCTTACGGCAGTTCCGCAAGGGTGACCTTGTGGGCAGGGGTTAGTCTCACCTCCATGGTGATGGCCGGATCGCGGCATCCACCCAATCCATCCCGGGCCCGTGAACCAGGTAACCAGTCCGGGTGACCAAGCGCCGAAACTCCCCGGGAACCACACCCAGCCAAGGCCTGGGACGAAGGTCCACCCGCCATAATGAAAGGGGAGCCAACCCCAGGGATCCGCAGAAATCCACGTGTATCCAAAACGCGGATACCAGCACCAGCGGCCAAACGAATACGGGTACCATCCCGCATAGACGTTCGGAGCCCACCCGTATCCGAAACCCGGCATGTAGGACCAATTCCCGTAATACGACAAATCAGACCAGCCATATGAAGCGTCACTGGCGTTATTGGAATACGCTGTGGGCGCTGGGCCGTTTTGGGCGGCTTCCACTCGACTTTCTCGCTCCTGCACCCATTGATCCCAGTCGTCCTTGGTGATTCCTTCCGAGAGCTGTTCAGGCTGGTCAGTACCGGGACTCAGTTCAAGGACCGAATTCTTGGCCAGCGTCCAGGAACCGAGAGAGCTTGCGACCTCCACCGAGCCGCTGAAGACTTCTACTCGTTCCTCTGAGGAATCCACATCAGCTCGGAACATCGCTTTCCCGCGCGGAGTAAGCGTTGCATTGGACGTGCGCACCTCGTACACGTCTTGTCCTTCGGGGGCCGCATGGAATGTCGCATAGCCCTGGGGCATCGTGAGGCAGTTGATTTTGCTTCCGTCGGAACCCAGGGCAAGTTGGGTGAATTCAAGCATGGAAAGCTGGCCAAGCCGCACCGTCGACCCGTTCTCGAATTCAACTTCGGCAAAGCCGCCTTCCGCCGTCGAAAGTTTGAAGCCTTCCTGGATAGGGGTGTTGATCGGGGCTTCGGCCCAATCGGCAATGTCAGACCGCTGTACCGTGACATTGCCCTCGACAAAACTGAGGCGAACAATGCGGGCGTGAGAATAAGTCTGGCCCCAGGCTGCGGCAATCCCAAGAAAAACTGCCGCACCTAACCCCACCAAAACACTTGCTGCCGGTTGTTTCATGGGTGTCATGGACCACCTCCCCAAAACCCCGCGAAAGGCCTAACAGGCCACCCGAACCTTACACCAGTCTAGACGAAGCGGATCGCCAATAGGTTGCCGGATGGCTGGGATTGCTGATTGACGATATTCGAAACTCGGAACTGGAAACTGGAAACTCGAAATTCGAAACTCGCCAAAGATGCTGCTGCAACCCCGTGGACCCGAGTTTCGATTTTCGAGTTTCCTGCTAAGGGCTGGGTTGGATGCGTTCGATGATCTGCTGAGCGCGAACCTGCGCCAAGTGAAGAAAGTGCGAACCACGAGCAATCTTTTCGAGCGTCGGAAGGAGCATCACGGGGTCGGCCAAGCTCTTGTTGTTGAGTTCAATCTGGATTTGCAAAAGCTCCTGGGGGAGAGCCAACGGGTCATACTTCATCCCAAATTCAAGCGCCGCAATGTGCTCCTCAACCATGCCCACGCCTTCGAAGATGTCCACGAGCTCCCGTGCCATTCGGTCCTCAGTAAAATTGAAGACCACTCGGTTCACGTCCTCGCCCTGCTGGTAGGTGAGGGTCTTCTGGCCCAGGTTTGCCACCTTCTTGCGGCTGTCGAGGTTAACGGACTGGAAGTTGTGAAGTTGCCCGGCCAGCGCGAAGACTCGCTCCGTTGTGCCCACGGAAAGCTGAAAGGGGCGAGGGCTCTGTGCTTCGTCCAGTTTTTGGCCTTCGAAAGTCCCCGACCCTTTTGAGTCCACGGTAATCAGTAGATACTCGGGGGTGCTGCCCTTGAACGTCCTTGAATAAGTCAGCTTGGCCGGAACACTGGCGGTTTGGGGAAAAATCGAGGCAGGCAAGCCGCCTGCCATGATGACAAGACCGAAGAAAGGGATGAGAACCCGGAATCTCCGAGGATGAATCGCCATAGGCTCAAGACGTGCAATGACGCATCTTCGTTCTTGCGGGTAAGAGAGGGGAACGGCTCGTCCACGAAGAGCTAAAACCCCGAGAGTCCGAAGCTGGAATTCCATGCCCGCGGCGGCCCACCCTGCCTTTTGCCCCGACCGCCATGCAAGGGCGGGGGCCGGACGCAAGGCGGCGCTGGGGTGGTTTTCGGCGCCGCCAGGCGATTCCTTATCTCGCCTGTGTCAGGGCGTGAAGCTCCGCCTCCTCGATGTCGAAGTTCGCGAAGACGTGCTGGACGTCCTCGTGATCTTCGAGCTCTTCGATGAGCCGGAGCATCTGATCCGCCTGTTTGCCGGTCAGCTTCACGTAAGACTGGGGGATCATGGAGACTTCCGCGGCAGCCGGCGTGATGTTGGCGGTCTTCAGGCGGTCAACCACCTGGTGCAATTGGGCAGGGGGTGAAAAGACTTCCCAGTTGCTGCCGTCCTCGGCCATGTCATCCGCGCCCGCCTCGGTCACCAATTCCAGCAGCGTCTCCTCGCTGGCCTTTCCCTTTTCCACCACAATGTAGCCTCGTTTGGTAAACATCCAGCCCACGGAACCGTGCTCCCCCAGGTTCCCGGCGTGCTTGGAGAAAATGTGACGGATTTCGGACAGGGTTCGGTTCTTGTTATCCGTCGTCACTTCCAGCAGCATCGCCACACCACCCGGCCCGTAACCTTCGTAGACCACTTCCTCGTACGCGGCGCCGGGAAGTTCACCCGTCCCCTTCTGAATGGCGCGCTTGATGTTATCCGCCGGCATGTTCTCGGACTTGGCGGCCACGATGGCCGTACGCAGGCGAGGATTGGCATCCGGGTCTCCACCAGCTATCCTCGCGGCGATGGTGATTTCCTTGATGATCTTTGTAAAGGCCTTTCCACGCTTCGCGTCTAAGGCCCCTTTTTTGTGTTTAATTGTCGCCCATTTAGAATGCCCGGACATAACATGACTTTCCTTTCGGTTCAATCAGTGCACGACCCCATAGAGAGTGATTCTATGGGGGTTGTCTTGACAAGGCACAATAGCGCAGACATGGTATCACAATGACGAATGGGAATCTATCGACTTCTGGTGATTTCCGGGGTCGCGTCAAAGTCGGGGAAAAAGCGGCTCTGCCGCCTGCTGTGCGGAAAGCCTCTGGCTTTCCGGCGCAGACAGCCTCCCTTCTTCCCCTCGGCTCGGCTGGTAGGCTGAGCCTTCCAGCCGAGCCGAGGGGGTTAGTCAGGGCAGAGGCCCTCGGAAAGGCGAAGCCTTTCCGCACAGCAGGCGGCAGAGCCGGCGCTGATCAACGACGGCGACAATAACCATTTTGCGCTGGAATTCGTAGCGCTGGCGAAGACACCTGAAGGCAAACAGGTGGACCATCCCGTAGGCCAGAAGTTTGATGCTCATCTGACCTCGGAGAAGGTGTTGTCGATACGCCAGCAAGGTGTTGCCCTCCGAGGCGCCCTGGATCTTGCTCCGGGGGAATACACAGTCCGTTTCGTTGTCCGTGACGACCTTAGCGGACGCGTCGGCTCGGTTGCCGCACCCTTGAAGGTGGAATGAAGAAGAGTTGGCGCGTGGCTGTAGTTCGCCGCTGAACTTTACTTACATCTCGTGCTAGTGGCCTGAGTCAGAAGTTCGCTTACAAAGTCTTCCTCATGCGGGCGGTCTTTTCGCAACCCCGTCAGGGGTCCCGCAAGGCGGGATAGCCCAGGGCGCAAGCCCTGGGGGAGGGCCCTCACCCCGTCCCGCAGAGCGGGACACCCCTCTCCCGCGCGGGCGGGAGAGGGGACGGGGGAGAGGGAGGGTTCGCCTACCCATCCCGCCTTGCGGGACCGTGGGCTACCCTCTTTCGCCCCGACGAGTCGGGGCTGACTTCATCAACGAACTTCTGACTCAGGGCACTAGGACACCAGTCCGGCCCAGTTATGCAGCGGCGCTATCGGCTGTCAGTCACTCCCCAGCGACCTGCGCGAGGGACCGACGGCAGGTGCATGGTTGCCTTCCCGAACATGCGATTCGGGACGAAAAGAGGGACAAGAAACTAAATCCCCTGCCTTTGGACGGAAAGCCGTGGGACGGATGAACCTTGGAATTTCGCTGCAACTTATGGGACGTTGGGCGCATCGGATAATACCAGGGTGAAGTGTTGGCGGCAAACGTACCCCAGGCTAGTGTAGTGTCCCCAACGCTTCTTTACATTTGGCGACTTTGGACATGATTCGTTCGACCGAGGCGGTCCATACAAAGACACGAGGATTCTGGTTGTGATTGTCCAAATATTCCTTGATGGCAG
>JBEKHR010000051.1:0-33915 GCA_050012175.1 Terriglobia bacterium
TGGACCACGCCGCCAAGGTGGTCCGTTCCTCGGCCGACAGAATAATCGGAGCTGCGACTCGGCTCATGTCCTCAAGCATATCGGCCTTATCTGTATAAGTCAAGGTAATTATGGGACACTACACTAGGAAAAGCAGGCCGCTTCCACTAGGATGGCGTGGAGTTCGCCCGGGCCGTGGACGCCGCGGATGAGGATCTGTTCGATATCGGCAGTGCGGCTGGTCCCAGTGATGAAAACAACCGAACGGCCGGGTAGAGCTAGGTCAGGTTGGCTCGCCATGGGAAGCCTTTCCAGGACTTCATCGAGCGACGCCACCAACTGACTCCGCCGGTACAAAGCTACATGCACAGGCGGGGCTAGCGATGCCAGTTGGGCGCCTTCCGTCAAACTGGTAACCACCAAGCTGCCGGTTTCCGCCAGCGCAAATTCCACGCCTGTGATCCCCACAGTCGCGGCGAGGCCGGCCTCGGCAAAGGCCCGCAGGGAAGCGTCCCCGGCTCCAGGAGAATCTCCGCCCCCGGAGGTCTGCCAAACGGAGATGCCCTGGCCCCAGGCGCGGAGCAGCGGCTCGAGGTTCAACTCCGCCAAAAGTGGATTGCGGGAAAGGACCACGCTTGTGGCCTTAGCATGGGAGAGGATGGTCAGCAGAATCTCTTCCAACCCTTGGCGATTAGCGGCGCGGTGGGCAATGCCAGCCACTTTTGTCAATTCTGCCTCGAACTTCGGCAGCAGTTCCTCGGGCGGGATGATAGGCAGTATCCCGGTCAGCGGCGAGGCTGGTGGTAGGGTGCTTTCACTAATCACTGAGGAGCCATCCAAGGGACGGCCCAAAGCCTTCCGAATCCGTTGCATTATCTCTTCGCGTCTTGCCAATCGTAACACCTCGCGTGGCCAAGTGGCTCGAACGCAAGCCGAGGGATTGTATCACGGCTCTCAAACGTCTGGTAACCTGAAAGAAAGATCATGGACACAATAAATAAAATAATCGCAAAAACTGTGCAACCTTAGGGCTACTTAAATCATCATTTATCGCGGGCGTTTGGTTAAAAGGCTTCTGTAGCAGAGGCCAGAGGGGTGGTTATCAATGCGCACACTAGTAAAGTCTCCAAAGAACCATTATCGAACCTTATTGTTGAGGAAGCGGAGCGAATTATTGGCATCGGCGAAAGGCGCGCCCGAAGCGCTGGCCACAAGTGTTCAGTCTCCGGATGTTGTTGAATTTGCAGTTAAAACTGCCGAGCAGGATGTGACAGCGGTGACCGCAAGTCTGCGAAGTCAGCTACTGAGAGAAGTTGACCGCGCACTTGGTCGTTACGCTCGCGGGGCATATGGTGCGTGCGAAGGATGCCACGAGGAGATCTCCCCCCATCGCCTCAAGGCTATCCCCTGGGCTCGGTACTGCCTCACCTGCCAGGAACTACACTCAAGGAATTCAAGGAATTAGGCGTCCCTCATCCCCACAGTAGTCGTCTGATAAAGGCAACTTCTGAGCAAAAGTGTCAAGTTTCTCGGCGGACACAAAGACCTACACAACAGTGCGGCCCGTAGCCGCAACCAAATTTAAACTAAGCTGTTTATTTTCAGGTAATTATAAACACAGGGGCGCAAGGGGCGGGAACCCCCAAGGCCTTCTCCGTGTCTCAGCGCCTCGGCGGTGAGCCTCGTTTTTGGTTGCGGCCACAAGGCCGCGCTATACTAGTCACTACGGACAACTCCGCGCGCGAGAGGTTTGGTCGGTCGCCGCGGCGACCTCGTCCGCATGACCAGGGAAGGCATTCACACTATGTCCAAGGTTCGAGTTCGGTTTGCACCCAGCCCCACGGGTTACGTCCACGTGGGGAATGCGCGCACGGCGCTCTTCAACTGGCTTTTTGCGCGGCACTACTGCGGCGTTTTCGTATTGCGCATCGAAGACACGGACGTCGAGCGCTCCAAGGAAGCGTACGAGCAACAGTTGCTGGAGGACCTGCGCTGGTTCGGAATCGATTGGGACGAAGGACCAGACAAAGGCGGCGCGTTTGCGCCTTATCGCCAATCCGAGCGCAAGGAGGCCTATTCCAGGTTGGCCACCCAGTTGATTGACCAGGGCCATGCCTATTTCTGCTTCTGCACGGCAGAGCAACTCGAGCAGGAGCGCCAGGAGGCTTTGAAGGTTGGACTTCAGCCCCGCTATTCCGGACGCTGCCGGAAGCGTCCACGCGAAGAGGCGGCGCGCAAGGTTGCGGCGGGCGAGCTTGCCGCGATCCGGCTGAAAATCGTGGAAAGTGCGTTTTCCTGGAACGATCTCGTCCACGGACCGACCAGTTTTTCGGCTCAGGTCATTGGCGATCCCATCCTGGTGCGCTCGGACGGTAATCCGGGCTACAACTATGCGGTGGTGATTGACGATCACCTGATGGAGATTACCCACGTCATTCGCGGCGACGATCACATTTCCAACACCCCGCGCCAGCTCGCGGTCTACCACGCACTGGGCTGGGAGCCGCCACAGTTCGCGCACCTCTCGACCATTCTGGGTTCTGACCGGACGCGGCTTTCCAAGCGGCACGGCGCCACCTCGCTCCAGAGTTTCCACGAACTGGGGATTCTACCCGAGGCGCTTAGGAATTACCTTGCGCTGCTCGGCTGGTCACCGGCGGATGGAAAGACGGAAATTCTGAGCCTGCAGGAACTAGTTGTACAGTTCTCGCTGGAGCACATCACCAAGAGTCCCGCGGTGTTCGATACGGAAAAGCTCTACTGGTTGAATCGCCACTATATGAAAGAATGCCCGCCGCGACGCCTGGCCGAGCTTGCGGCCCCATTCTTGCACGGGGCGGGCTACTTGGACGCGCATCCAAGCCCGGAGGTCCTGGCTTGGCTCGAGCGGGTGCTGGATGCTGTCCTCAAGAACATCAGCATGTTGTCCCAACTGCCTTATGCGGTGCATATCATTTTTGAATACGATGCTAAGAAAGCAGTTGAAGCGCGCCAACTCTCGGAGGCGGCAGGTGCGCGTGCGGTGCTGAACGCGTTTATCCCGAAGGTGCTGGCCCAAAGCGAATTGAGTTACGAGCGATTCCGTGCGGCCACGAAGGAAGTGCAGAACGAAACTGGAAAGAAGGGAAGGGACCTGTTTCATCCCATTCGCGTCGCCATTACGGGTGCAGTCTCCGGCCCGGAGCTTGAAAAGCTGATTCCCATTTTCGAAGAGGGATCAAAGCTGCCGCTGGCCCGGCACGTAAAGAGCGTTGCCGAGCGTTTAAGGGAATTTGCGGAGGCGGCAAAGTTGTAATTTCTGATCTGATGTGGACGGGATTTCCATTTGCCCCACGCGCCCCGCTTTTTTGAAGTGTTCTGCGCCAGCGACATCATATTCCCGTGTGTTTTCAAGGGGTTAGAAGAATACCGGGAGGTTGGGGGCGAGCATATGAGTGTGGCATTTTGGCACACTTGGCGGCTCCCCCGCTTGATAGTACGCTACATGCATAGCCTATCGACGACGCCTCGCGCGCCACTACGCGCCGCTTTCCGCTCCTTCCGGTAGCTGGCGCTATGGGATAACGGGTGTCGCCCCCCCCCGGCGCTGCAAAAAAGTACCTGGCCCACCTGCTGATATGTAGTGTAATATACTGATTCCTTGAAGATCATTCTTGCAATCAACCGCTGGCTCCGCCATACTCACCCCGATGGCAGCGACTATTTTTCAGGATATTAGGGGTTCTCTCCGCCAACTCTATCTGGAAGACGAACGCCCCTGGCTGGTGGGCTTCAGCGGCGGCAAGAGCCTGCCCTGAGCGCAGCGAAGGGACAGCACCATGCTGGCGTCGCTGATTTTTGACGTTATCCTGTCCATCCCTGCCGAGCAGCGAACGAAGCCGGAAAACTAGGCGGTGAGCGCCAAGTAGGGGCGAGCGGCGCTCGCCCAATGACCGAACGGCGAGCGGCGCTCGCCCCATGGCCGAACGCGCTTCGGCCCTACCGATGAAATACGACGCGAAAATCCACCATCGCCGTTCCATCCGATTGCCCGGTTATGACTATGCGTTACCGGGGGCGTACTTTGTCACGCTCTGCGCGTTCAACAGAAAGTGCATTTTCGGCCGTGTGGTCGAAGACCGCATGGACGAAAATGATTGCGCCAAGCTTGCGCGGGAACAGTGGTTCGAATCCGCCCAAATCCGGCAGGAATTTGCATTGGATGCCTTCATTGTCATGCCCAACCATCTTCACGGAATTCTTTGGATTTTGGGGCCAAAGCGCGAGCGCCTGCTGGTGGGTAGCGGGTTCGCACAACCAATTGTAGGGCCGAGCGGCGCTCGGCCTTGGCCGAACCGCGTCCGCCCGCCCGATGGCCGAACACCCCTAGGGGCGAGTGGCGCTCGCCCCTTGGCCGAGCGCCGCTCGGCCCTACAAACCCCGCGGAACCGGCGGCGTCCCATCCCGCCCATGCGCTCCCATTCGTTGGCCTCCTGGTGGGCGGCGGGGTTCAAATCGGCGCTTACGAGTCGGATTCGAAAGCTTTGGAATCGACCGCGCGCCGCGGTGTGGCAAGAGGATTATTTCGAACGTATCATTCGCGACGAGGATGAATTGTTTAAGATTCGCGAGTACATTCTCTCGAACCCTGCGCGTTGGAAATTAGATCGGGAGAATCCTGAGGCGGGACCGGGGTCGGAAGAGGAATGGCCCTGGACCCCGGACGATGATTCGTAGGGGCCGGCCGCGCTGGCCCACGTGGGCCGAACGCGGTTGTTTGTTGTAGGGGCCAGCCGCGCTGGCCCACGCGGGCCGAACGCCGCTCGGCCCCACAAACCCCGCGGAACCGGCGGGGTCCCATCCCGCCCATGCGCTCCCATTCGTTGGCCTCCTGGGCGGCGGGGTTCAAATCGGCGGTTACGAGTCGGATTCGAAAGCTTTGGAATCGACCGCGTGCCGCCGTGTGGCAAGAGGATTATTTCGAACGTATCATTCGCGACGAGGATGAATTGTTCAGGATTCGCGAGTACATTCTCTCGAACCCTGCGCGCTGGAAATTGGATCGGGAGAATCCAGAGGCGGGACCAGGGTCCGAAGAGGAATGGCCCTGGAACCTCGACGATGATTCGTAGGGGCCAGCCGCGCTGGCCCACGTGAGCCGAACGCCGTTCGGCCCTACCCCGTATGACCAGACCTGATTACTGGCTCGCGAAATTCTCCAAATTGCGGGCCGAACGCTGTCGTTTGTCGTAGGGGCCAGCCGCGCTGGCCCACGTGAGCCGAACGCCGTTCGGCCCTACCCCGTATGACCAGACCTGATTACTGGCTCGCGAAATTCTCCAAATTGCGGGCCGAACGCCGTCGTTTGTCGTAGGGGCCAGCCGCGCTGGCCCACGCGGGCCGAACGCCGTTCGGCCCTACTTACCAAATTCTCGAAATTGCGGATTGACCGCGCCCCGGCCACCCAGGCGATGCGTGCTACACCCGGCGTTCGGCGGGTGCCCCGCCCGACTATCCAATTATTGTTGCAATTGGGCATTTTGCAGAAGCAGGCCCGAACGAGGAAGATCTACTCGCAAGCTATCACGGCAAACGACTTCATTTGCCAGAAGATAAAACTCTGTGGCCGGATCCGATTCACCTTGCTTGGCATCGAAAGGCGAGATTCAAAGCAGCGTGAATGTTTTCTCCCAACTCTGCGGGCGTCAGTTCAACGTCTTCGCGCGGCGTGCCAATCGATAATTCGCGATGAGGGCGCGCTAGCTTTGAAGAAGCGAATTTCATGCGTGAGTTACCCCTCATGAATGTTGGTATCACATACTTTTTCTAGGGTCGGAGGCGTCACCCGAATGTGGCGGCAATCATTTCATCCGCCAAAAACGATCAATGCTCCGCCCGCGATTTGTGTATCATATAACCCCAATGAACGATGCTCACATTCGCGCTGCCCTGAAACGAGAGCTCCTCTTCCAATACAAAGATGACCGCGAGACTGTGATCATTGAAGAATTGGGTATTCACCACGGGACCTCACGCATTGATCTCGCGGTCGTCAACGGTGTGCTGCATGGTTTTGAGTTGAAGAGCGACCGGGACACTCTGACCCGCCTTCCTGAACAGGCCAGTGCATATGGCTCTGTGTTCGATCGCGTGACGCTGGTGGCGGCAGAGCGCCACGTGCGCCGCGCAGTAGATGTTGTTCCCAGCTGGTGGGGGATACGGGTCGCACGCGCGGAATCGGGCACCCTATCGTTTTGTGATCTAAAACTGCCGATGGACAATCCTTCGCCGGACCCGTTCTCGGTTGCCAGCCTGCTGTGGCGCGATGAAGCATTGAGTTTCCTCGATGAGTTAGGCGGTGCGAAGGGGATGCATTCGTGGACTAGAGCGGAAATCTATTTCAAGCTGGTTGACAAGGCCGCCTTCAATCGTCTCCGCGACCGAGTTCGTCGATGCCTTAGGGGACGGCCAGATTGGCGATCTGCCGGGAGACGACTGTCATGTGGTGATTAATCCCTGCACGAATCCAGACCTCCGGTGAGCCGTGGTTGCGGGGCTCGTTGCTTTTCTTAAGGATGAAAGCGTCGCCGCAACTGAATTCGGCGCCATAGAACTCCGGGCGATCTCTCAGCAGGATCGCGTTTTTTGTCCACTGTACCCGGCCGGGACTTTTCTTGTTGAATATCCCCTCCCCTCGCATAACTAGCCAATCGTTATCCAATGTGTAGCGTATGCTGGCACTGGGATTGCATCTCCTTGGAGGTTCGCGGTACTGCCCGTACTGAATTGTGTAGTCTGGAAAACTTGGTTGTCTCGGAACAGTTGTTTCATGCAGATAATTCCCTTTCCATCTTAGCCAGTCGTTTCTGGGAATTAGATGTGAGCCGGGCCTGTATTTCTGCAGGTCAGCGGGAAAAGCGCCGCTCGCAACGCTAACAGTACGCCAAGCACAGAGATTTGGAATACTGGAGAGGAGTGCTTTCAAGGGGGGTTGATCGTTGTCAAAGGTCTGATAATCCAACAGCAAATCCACATCGCTCTTTTCCAGGCCCAGATTTCCCAACACAGTTTCTACCGCGCGAGCGAATGACGGCCTCGCTGTCTCGCTTGCCACTAGCCTAAGACACGCTCCGCGCCTATCCAGCTGAACAACTCTTGAAACAGCAGACTGGTATGCAGCTTTTCTGTTCAGTCCAGTTACCGGGATCAGGAAAAGCCTAAAGGTTCGGGCTCTTTCTGCGATATGTACGAGCGGGTGGCCCACGCCGCATATTGACGGGACTATACCATCGATGAGGCTAAGATCCAAAAAGAACGGTGCGTTCTCCCAACTCTCAAGCAGCGTCTTGGCTTGATCTTCCAGCACGAGGGCAGGCTCAGGTTTCTTGCCCTGATTATCTCCATTGATGGGCGCTTGGAATGTCTTGGGCGTGATTTCGATGAGCGGAGTGATTCTGCTTCGGTCTTCTTTACACAGTTCTTTGAGCGCAAATCTCTCCGCTTGCTTCCATCAAAGAATTGGCACGTAATGTCTTGGACCAAACATGTCTTACCTGCGTGACGGCCACATTGTTTCCGGAAACACCCGTCGCACTTGACCCTGGCCGAGCAACCGGTTGAGCACGCGATAGTCCCGGGAATGATGTCTGATCCGCCCCGCGACAATCGCAGGATGAATTCGGAGGCGGCTCGCAAGATGGTGAACAGCGTCTGGTGTCCGCAGACCGCTTGCGGGACTTTCCTTCCACTCCGCCTCGGGTATCAGCGCCTCCCCTGCAACGTGATCCGCTTCCTGTTCCTTAGAGTTAGTGGAATCTTCGACATCGAGATCGTCGTAGAAAGCAGTTATATCTCCGCTCAGATGTCGAGATATGTGGGCGAGCTCATGCATAAGAACGAACCAGAAATTGTCGATGCGGTCGTGCCGAATAGTTAATGCAACAATTGGACGGTCAGGACCTGCCAAAATTGCCGCACCATCAAGGTATGTTTCGGGAAGATGAGCTTCCACGACCACAGAAATACCTGCTTTCTCCAAATATTCCTTTGCAAGCCTCGGTCCCTCATCAAGGACGCTCAAGTGCGCCAGTTCATGCATAAACTCAATAGAGAGGTTCGCTGGTTCAAATCCGGCTGCGCAGGGTGCTTCTAACGCGCGAATGCACACACGGGCCTTCCAAGCAGCGAGAGCATAGAGATCCATTTGGCGCGCAGATCGTACATACTGCGTCTTCTTATAGAGAGCAACGGGAGCCCAATCCTTTCCCAGCGGTGCAAAAAATCGTTGCATAACTTCTTCGCCTTGACCCCGTAGGTCAGCCACCTTCTCTTTAATCCAGCCGCGTGCAGTCATCTCGCGAATTGGAAAGCGATCCCATTCGATTGCGTCTTCGCCATCGTCAAATGGCATCGGCTCCCGCAAAAGAGCCTTTGCCGGAATTCCCAAGCCCTTATGAAGTGCTCGAACCATTGAAAGAGTGAGAGGTCTTTTACGCGAAAGCACTTCAGATACCTTACTCCGACTACCGAGGAGCGGTACGAGGTCCCTTGGCGTTAGGTTCATCTGTTCCATACGAAACTTAATGGCATCGATGGGGTCAGGGGTGTGTGATCCAATTAGCCTCTGCTCGTAATCCCCAACGAGAAGGGCAAGAAAATTGAGACGGTCTCCATCTGGAGTCGCGGCACGAGGGCGACGATCAATGAGCTGCTCGACCTCTGCGAGAGCAGCTTTGTAATCGACCTCCGAGTTTATGGCGGTAATCATAAGATGTCCCTCAGAGCTTCCATTTCGAATATTCTGAATGCGTGCCTATTTGCTTCACCAAGACGACCTTGATCTCGAAACTGACTTTCGCCTCTATCCTAAATTCGTTCCCTTTTATGTTGAAGACCACTCTGTTGTCACTCAGAATGCTGGCACTAGGGTATCGAGCTTTAATGTCCGCCGGCCCACTCCAACTTGCGTCCTCTACCTCACAAATCCACGCGTCGAGAGGGGATCGGATTTCGGCGTGTTGCAGTGCGAATTCGGCGAGGAGCTCTTTTCCAACTAATCGCATTTGCAGACACCGCCGTCCTGTTCTACAATTAATGTTCCCGCATAGGGAGCATACTATATGTTCCCTGCAAGGGAACTATAATTCCGTACTATTCGGCTGTCAAGCTAAATCTGCAGTTGAAATGGGTAGGTGGCGGGCAATACCGGGTGACGGGAAGGTCGCTCGAATCACAAGAGTATATCGAGTCCCTGGCACCTCGTCTTTGTGTCCATCCGCATCAATCTCCGCCTTCGAATCCGCAGCAAGCCGTCACGGTCAACGGGCAGGTAGGTGACGCGATAGCCACCCTCCTTGGGGCGACCACCCCTGCACCCCTCCTCATCCAGGAGGGGGACTGCCGTAGCTTGTTTTCTCGAGTGCCGTGCAATAATTCAGCACGGAGGAATGTTCCACCCGGGAAGTGACGATGTGCCGCAGGGCGAGGAGTTCACAGTCCACAGTTTACAGTTCACAGTAAGAATCCAGAACGCCTTGACTGTTGACCGTCGACTGTAAACTTCTATCGCCGTGGACCTATATCGAAACACTACCGCGTCGGTGCAGCGCGGCCACAACTCCAGTTACCAATTTGGGTTCAGATTTCCCTCAGGGGAGCAGGGTTGCGTCAAAGTCCCCGAAAGGTAACGTACCAAAGCGGCTCCGCCGCCTGCTGTGCGGAAAGGCTTCGCCTTTCCGAGGGCTTCCGCCCTGACTAACGCCCTCGGCTCGGCTGGAAGGCTGAGCCTTCCAGCCGAGCCGAGGGGAAGAAGGGAGGCTGTCTGCGCCGGAAAGCCAGAGGCTTTCCGCACAGCAGGCGGCAGAGCCGCTTTTTCCGCGACTTTGACGCGACCCTGCCTTTGAGGTAAATTCCCATTCCCCTTCTTCCCACGTTCTTCTACAATCAAACAGATGACTACACGAGACAAGCTAATCGTGGCGCTGGATCTGCCAAGCGGCAACGCTGCAACTCGAATGGCGGAAAGGCTGCAGGGCCATGCAGGAATGTTCAAAGTGGGCTCGGAACTTTTCACCGCCGAAGGCCCCGTGCCGGTCCGTTACCTCGTAACCACGGGCCATAGGGTTTTCCTCGACCTTAAATTCCATGACATCCCAAACACTGTGCGGGCGGCGGCCCGCGAAGCTGCGGAACTCGGGGTCAGCATGGTGAACGTCCACGCATCGGGTGGGCGGAAAATGATGGAAGCGACGCTCGAAGGAGCGCGCTCCGCCCTGCACCATCCGGTGCAGGGCTCCGCCGGGATTGTGGTCGGGGATGAGGCGCGCCCAAGGGTGCTGGCCGTAACCATCCTGACCAGCCTGGCAAGCCAGGACCTCGAGGAGTTGGGCATTTCCGGGACGCCGGTCGAAGCCGTGATCCGGCTGGCTCGCTTGGCGCAAAGTGCAGGACTGGATGGCGTGGTGGCCTCGCCGCGCGAAATCTCCGCCATTCGACAGGTGTGCGGCCCCGGGTTCCTGATTGTCACACCAGGGATTCGGCCCGCCTCCGCCCTGCACCATCCGGTGCGGGGCTCCGCCGCCACAGACGACCAGGCTCGCATTGCGACCCCGGCGAGCGCCATCGCAGCGGGAGCGGATTATCTGGTTGTGGGACGACCGATTACCGGCGCGCCTGATCCGGTCGCTGCCGCGGATGCGATTGTTGCCGAGATGGATGGGGCATTGAGCACAGCGCGGCCCAGCGCTGCAGCCAGACGGTCCTTGTAGGGCCGAACGGCGTTCGGCCCTCGGGCGAGCGCCGCTCGTCCCTACACCAGGGGACGCAACTCATGACCGACAACGAAATCCTGAAAGTCTTTCGCGAGAACTCGGCTCTCCTCGAGGGCCACTTCATCCTTTCCTCGGGCTTGCACAGCGACCGCTACATACAATGCGCGCTGGTGTTGCAACACCCCAAAGTCGCCGAACAACTGTGCTGCGAACTCGCTGCGAAGTTGCGGCATGTGGGCGCAACGGTGGTGGCTGCGCCTGCGCTGGGCGGAATCCTGGTGGCTCACGAGGTCGCCCGAGCGCTCGGCATCCGGGCGCTTTTTACGGAGCGGCAGAACGGCAACATGACTCTGCGCCGGGGATTCAGCCTGGCTGCCGGTGAGCCGACACTCGTCGTGGAAGACGTGATGACCACGGGCCTCTCGACGCGTGAAACGATGAGATGTGTTGAGGAAGCCGGAGGGAAGGTGGTCGGCGCCGGGGCGCTGATTGACCGCAGCGGCGGCACGGCCGACCTTGGTGTGCCCAAGGCGGCGCTGTTGACCTTATCCATTCAAAACTACAATCCCGCCGAATGTCCTCTCTGCAAGTCCGGCATCCCCGCCGTCAAACCTGGCAGCCGCAGCAAGCCAGTAGGCAGTGGGCAGTAAGCAGAACCGCAACAGCCCGCGTAGCGGGCGGCATATTTTAGCCCACGGCGTGAGCCGTGGGGGCGAGTCCCATCGCATTTGGCCAAGCCCCGCAAGGGGCGACATAAAACCTGCGCAGATTCGCTCCCAACGCTTGCTGTGTGCCGATGTCGCCCCTGCCGGGGCTCCAGAAATGTCGTCGGATGTATTCCCCCCACGGCTGTCGCCGTGGGCCACATGATATCGGCCCTGACGGGCCTACATCCCGATGGAAGGAATCTTCCCGGCGCGCGAAGAAGATCGCAACTAGCGGTACTGAAAAACCACTTCTGCTCACTGCTTTCTGCCTACCAGCTACTTTGGTTGCCGATTACGCGCGGCGATAAACGACCTTTCCATTGACGACAGTCGCAACGACAGCACCTTTAAACTTCCACCCATCGAAGGGCGAATTGCGGCTTTTGGAGCGGCCTGCGGCGGCGTGGTAGGTCCACTCGAGCTCGGGGTCGAAGATCGTGATGTCGGCTGGCCCGCCCACGCTAAGGCGGCCATAGGGCTGGTTGACGATACGCGCCGGGTTGGTGCTCATCAACGAGACGAGGTGCCACATCGAGATCTTGCCGGTGTGGACCAATTGAGTAAGCGCCAGACCCAGCGCCGTCTCCAGACCGATGATGCCGAAGGGGGCGTCGCTGCCCAGAGGCTTGGCTTTGAGTTCGGGGGCGTGAGGAGCGTGGTCGCTGGCGATGGCGTCAACCGTTCCATCCATAAGCCCTGCCACAATGGCTTCAACATCCTGGGCACTGCGCAGCGGAGGATTCACTTTGGCATTCGTGCCATGTTCCAGCACGGCCTGGTCGGTGAGCGTGAAATGGTGCGGCGTCGCCTCACAAGTCACGCGGATGCCACGGCGTTTGCCCAGGCGTACCAACTCGATCGAACGCGCGGTGGACACGTGACACACGTGCAGGCGCGCGCCGACAGACTCCGCGACGATCAGATCGCGGGCCACGCAAACGTCTTCCGAGGTGCTGGGAATGCCTCTGACCTTAAGCTGCTTTGAGACCGGGCCTTCGTTGATCACCCCGGAGGCGCTCAAGCTGGGGTCTTCACAGTGGTCCATCAAAGGGGCATTGACCTCACGCGCCACTTCCAAAGCGCGCCTCAATAAGCCGGCATTCTTCACCGGCCGTCCATCGTCGGAGAAGGCCACCGCACCGGCCGCCGCCAGCGCCCGAAAATCGGTAAGCGATTCCCCCTGGCTTCCCATTGAAACTGCGGCGATGGGAAGCACGCGGGCTAGGCCGATTCGTTGCGCTTTGTCGATCATGGCGCGCACAAGCTCCGGGCGGTCGATAACCGGCTTGGTGTTGGGCATGGGACAGACGGCGGTAAAGCCTCCGGCCACCGCGGCTGCCAATCCCGTCTCCAGAGTCTCGGAGATTTCACCGCCGGGCTCGCGCAAGTGAACATGGATGTCGACGAAGCCCGGTGAGACGACTTTGCCGGCTGCCTCCACCAACTCGTCAGCCACCTCGCTGATTTGCGGCGCGATGCGGCGAATCGTGCCATCTTCCACGAGCACGTCGAGCTCGCCGTCCCATTGGTCTTCGGGAGATATCACGTGACCGCCTTTAATGAGTAACGATGCCATGAGAGTCCTCCCTGGAGTGCGGCCCGCCGCGGCGGGCTGCCGCTTTGATCCGGCGAGCTTGCTCGCAGCCTTGCCAGCCGAAGTGCCGGGCGCCCGTGCGCGGCCAGCAAGCTGGGCCGTCGAGCGCCAGAAAGCGGCAGCAAGCTGCCGCACTCCAGAGGTAAGGCAAGCTACGGCGCAACCGGAAACGGGAAAAGCGGAAGCAGGTAATCCTTCACAGGCTGATAGGTTTTCCGGTGCTCGGCACAAGGACCGTAGACAGCGAGAGCTTCAAGGTGCTTTCGCGTCCCATAACCCTTATTCTTTGCCAGGCCATACTGTGGGTACAGGCGATCGAGGGCTCGGAGATGCGCATCGCGGGCCACTTTGGCCAGGATGGAGGCAGCGGCAATGGAGACCGAGAGCGCGTCGCCGTGGACCACCGCGCGGTGAGGAATCACAAACCCGGTGGCCTTATGAGAGCCCTCGAGAGGCATGGCATCTGTAAGGATGAATTCGGGAGCCGGGTCGAGTCCCAACACCGCGCGGATCATTCCCTGCCTCGATGCCTCGTACACGTTCAGGGCATCAACCTCAGCCGCCGAAAGGGAGACAACCTGGAAAGCAAGGGCTTTTTCAGTGATTTGTAGGGCAAGCGATTCGCGCTCAGGGGGAGTGAGTTTTTTTGAGTCATCCACGCCCGCGATGGGTCGGGCGGGATCGAGAATGACGGCGGCGGCATAGAGGGGGCCGAGGAGCGCCCCTCGTCCCACTTCGTCGCATCCCGCAACCAGACGCCACCCCGCGCGGAGGGCCTGCTCCTCCAGCTTCCGCGTACACTTGAACTCACCGGAGTTTCGCAAGGCCGGCATGGTGTGAGCCATAACCGTTCCATTCTCGAATCGAAACCCCCTCACCCCCGGCCCCTCTCCCCCAAGGGGGAGAGGGGAGACGCAATCTGATTTGTGCCGCCCTCTCCCCCTTGGGGGAGAGGGTGTCCCGATCTGATCGGGACAGGTGAGGGGGTGGTACTGCGGCCAATGCAATGCTTATTTCGTGACGACTTCTTAGGGCGCGCGGCGCAACCGAGAGAGGACGGAACCTCCACGCCCCCCCCAGACGCTTCCGTCAGGCTTCCTGTTCTGTTCGGACCTCGCGTAGTCGCGCTGCCTTGCCCCGCAGCTTGCGCAGGTAGTAGAGCTTGGCGCGGCGCACCCGGCCGGAACGAACCACCTCGATCTTATCGATAATGGGTGAGTGCAAGGGGAAGATGCGTTCCACTCCCTGGCCGAAGGAGGTCTTGCGAACCGTGAAGGTGGAGTGATTCCGGGCTCGCCGTTGGCCGATGACTGTGCCCTCGAAGACCTGAATTCGTTCCTTGTCGCCTTCTTTGATTTTGACGTGCACACGCACGGTGTCTCCGGACTGAAACGAGGGCAAGTCTTTCTTCATTTGCAGTTGTTCAACCTTTTCGAGCGCGTTCATAATTTCTGTTCTCCCAAACCTGAAATAACGACCGGTTCGCACCCCTCGCGCTGGAGGGTATCCAGCCATTGCCGGTCTTCTTCGCTCAATGGAAAGCCGGCCAGTAAATCGGGCCGCCTCCGCCATGTTTTCTCGAGCGCTCGCTGGCGGCGCCAGCGGCGAATCTCTTCGTGATTCCCCGAAAGCAGGACTTCCGGGACTTTCCAACCCTGGAACTCTGCGGGTCGTGTGTAATGGGGAAAATCGAGCAGGCCGTGTCGGAATTCGCGGGAGCCTGCCTGCCTGGTCGTGAAGGAATCCTGGGGCGCGGATTCTTCGTTGCCCAGAACTCCTGGCAGGAGGCGGACCACGGATTCCATAATCAACGCGGCAGGAAGTTCCCCACCACTGAGCACGTAGTCCCCAATCGAGATCTCGTCGGTGGCCACGTGCTCCGCGATACGTTCGTCCACCCCCTCGTACCTGCCACAAATCAGCACGAGGCGATCCTGCCCCATCAACTCCTCCGCCACCGTTTGGGTAAAGAGCCTTCCCTGTGGCGAAAGCAGGATGACGGGGAGGCGCCGGCCCGGCATTCCGGCTTCCAGCGCGGCGACGGCTTTGAAAACCGGGTCGGGCTTAAAAACCATTCCGGGCCCGCCCCCGAAGGGCCGGTCGTCCACGGTTCGGTGGCGGTCCTCGGTGAAGTCGCGCAAGTCATGCAACCGGATGCTGGCCTGGCCGCCGGCGATGGCGCGCTTGAGCACGCCGTGCTCCAGCATGCTGTTGAAGAAATCCGGAAAGATGGTGATAACGTCAAACGTCATGCATTCAAGTCCAACAAGTCGTCGGGCGGGTCAATGAAGATCGTCCTCGCTTCCGTGTCGATCTTCGTGCAGATGGCCTGGGCCAGGGGAATCAGAACTTCCCCGCGCGATGTCGCCACGTGAAGAACATCAACACCGCCCGTGGGCTCGATATCTGTTACCGTGCCCACCTCCACTCGCCTTCCCGCGCGGTCCGTAACGACCCGGCACCCTTGGAGTTCCCAGAGGTAATAGTGATTCGGAGGAAGTGGCATTCTCTCTTCCGCCAGAATCAGCACATGCAGGCCTTTCAAGCGCGAAGCGCTATCGATGGAATCGACACCCGAAAACTTGATCACCACCCGGCCCTTGTGGGACCAGACATTCTCTACCTTGATGGGCTGAGGAGCCGTTCCAGGATTCTCCAGGAACACCTGCCGGAGTCCTTGGAAGCGTGAGGAAGAATCCGTCAGCGGTTCGGCCAGGACTTCCCCCCGGCGTCCCTGTGGACGAAGGACGCGAGCGACGGCAAGGAAGCGTTCTGGCACGTTCTCGGCCAAGTTTGCCCAATCCCTACGCGCCGCTCCTGGAGGGAGCGATTCCGAGGGACCTCCTACTCGAGAATCTCCAGGGTGTATCGCTTCTTCAGCTTCATCCCCGCGGCATTGAGAATCGTGCGGATGGAGCGTGCCGTTCGGCCTTGCTTGCCGATGACCTTCCCCAGGTCTGAAGGGTGCACGCGAAGTTCCAACACCGTCACCTGCTCGCCCTCTACGGCCCGCACCGACACCTGGTCAGGATTGTCGACCAGCGCCTTTGCGATTGCTTCGATCAGTTCCTTCATGTGGCCCTCCCTAGCACGCAGTTCGTACTTAAATCCCGAAATGGAAAGGGTGTGTTAGAACAAATGATTGCAACTCGCACCGGCCTGAACCCGGCAACCGCCCGAGTGTCATCAGCTCTGGCTCGGGACTTCCGGCGCCTTCTTAAGCAGGCTCTGAATCGTCTCGGAAGGCTGGGCACCCCGGCTAATCCAATAGTTCGCGCGTTCTTTATCAAAGACCAACTCCGGAGGATGCCGGCGCGGATTGTAGTGACCAAGTATCTCCAGGAAGCGCCCATCGCGTGCCTTCTCGCCATCAATGACCACAATTCTGTAACTGACCTTCTTCTTGGCTCCCGTTCGGGCCAAACGTATCCTTAACAATCGTCCCCCTTGACGTCCAAATTTTGAAGGCTAAGAAACCCGCGGCATTTCGCACCGGCTAAACTGCCGCTTGCTCTTGAGCCGAACAACTCCCCTAGCCTGTCATTCCGAGGAGTCTCGCCATTCTTATTGGCGGACGACGAGGAATCTCGCCTTGTTTCCAGAGCGAGATTCCTCGCTTCGCTCGGAATGACAATACTCACAACAGCATCCTTCATACGTTCACACCGCCCTCCCCCGCCGGCACCTTCAGCCGGCTGAGTTGTCGACCCAGGAAGTTCTGGCTGAACGATTTCATCATTTTGCGCATTTGGAAGTACTGTTTCAAGACCTGATTCACCTGCTGGACGCTCGTGCCGCTCCCCTTCGCAATCCTCTTGCGCCGCCGCCCGTTGATAATCTCGTGATTGCGGCGCTCCTGGGGAGTCATGGAGTTGATTATCGCCTCGATGTGGGTCAACTCCTTCTCGTCCACGCGCGCCTTACCGGCGTCCTTGAAAATGCCCACCTGGGGGAGCATGCCGAGCATCTGGTCCATCGGCCCGAGGCTCCGCACCTGGCGAAGCTGATCTCGAAGATCCTCCAACGTGAAAGTATCCGATTGTAGCTTGCGATGAACCTCCAGCGCCTTCTGTTTATCGATCTTCTCTTCCGCCTTTTCGATCAGGGAAAGAATATCGCCCATGCCCAGGATGCGCGACACAATCCGGTCCGGGTGAAAGACTTCCAGCGCATCGTATTTCTCGCCCACTCCGATAAACTTGATGGGCTGGCCGGTGACGTGATGGATGGAGAGCGCCGCGCCGCCGCGCGCGTCCCCGTCGAGCTTGGTCAGGATCACACCGGTGGTTCCCAGCCGCTCGTGGAAGTCCTGGGCGCTGCGCACGGCGTCCTGGCCGACCATGGCATCGGCCACCAGAAGCACTTCGCTGGGGCGCAGGCGGGTGCGTAGATCGCTGACTTCCTGCATCATCTCTTCATCGATGTGCAGGCGCCCGGCAGTGTCCACGATCAGCACATCATGCCCGCGGTCCGCCGCGTCCTTGCGCGCCGCCAGCGCCAGATCGAGGGGCGAGTTAATTCCCTGGGCGGCAAAGCAGGGAACCTGGATCGCCTTGGCGATCACGGCGAGTTGTTCGCGCGCTGCGGGACGGTAAACGTCCGTTGAAACCAGCATGGGTCGCCGCTTACGGCTGGAAAGCCAAAGCGCCAATTTGCCTGCCGTGGTAGTCTTGCCGGAACCTTGCAATCCCACCAGGAGGAAAACCGTGGGGTATTCCTTCGAAAACGTAAGAAGCGAGGCCTCGCGCCCAAGAATTTCAATGAGCTCATCGCGAACGATCCGAACCACTTCCTGGCCCCCCGAAAAGCTTGACCGAATCTCTTCCCCCAGGGCTTTCACGCGTACCCGGTCGAGCAGGGCTTTGACCACGTTCAGGTTGACGTCGGCCTCGAGCAGGGCAAGCCGCACCTCGCGCAAGGTCTCGTCCACCACCTCCTCGTTCAGAACTCCCTGAACGCGCAAGGACTTGAAAACCTTCTGGAAACGACCTTGTAAAGCATCAAACATGTGTGACTTCAGAACGCGCCTGGGCCAATGTGGCGTCCCACGACCCACAGCCCGGGCAAATCTTTACGAGCAAGGCTGGAATTCTATTTTACCTCCGTAAACACGTTAAGGAAAGCCTGTTCTTCGCGCAAGTCCTCTTTGAACTGATCTTGCCAGGTGTGAGAAAAGCTGCCGAATCAAGATTTCCACGCTTTTTCCGGGGCTTCGACCGGAAAATGTTGCTGGCGCGAGGCGCTTTGGAGTGCGGCAGCTTGCTGCCGCTTTCTCTCGCCGGAAGCTTGCTTCCGGCAGCGGCTCGAGCAAGCTCGAGCCCAAAAGCGGCAGCAAGCTGCCGCACTCCAAAGCCCGCCATGGCGCGTGCGCAGTAGTTGTTGCGGATTCGACGCCCGGCCGCCTCCTGGCACCTGGAACCTGACACCTGTCCTTCATCCATCTTTCGGCTTCGGAGTTGGGTAGAGGTCAGAATTACTTGCCGGCCATCAGCTTCTCAATTTCTTCCACCGTGCGCGGCAGGCGGCGGGTCAGGAGTTCATAGCCATCCTTGGTGATGAGGATGTCGTCCTCGATGCGCACTCCGATTCTCTCTTCGGGGATGTAGATGCCCGGCTCCATGGTTACTACCATGCCAGGTTCCAGCGGCTGGTTGTAGTTCATGGGGTCGTGAACGTTCAGGCCGACCGAATGGCCGAGCCCGTGGATGAAGTACTGGCCGAGCGGGTTTCCATTCAGGTCTTTGCCGTGGGTGTTGATGTAGGCGTAGGCGATATCGTGGAGGCTGTTCTTGCCTTGCCGCAGGATCATGCCGGGTTTGGCGGCTGCCATGGCGGCGTTCTGCGCGCCCAAAACAATCTCGTAGATTTCGCGCTGGCGCGGCGTAAAGTGGCCGTTGACTGGCAGGGTGCGCGTGATGTCGCTGGCGTAGCCGCTATAGGAACCCGCCACGTCCATTACCACTACGTCGCCATCCTTCATTTGCTGATCGTCAGCATCGTAGTGCAAGACCGTTGAAAAGAACCCTGAACCGACGATGGGTGGGTAAGCAGGCCATTCGCATCCGCGCCGCCGGAACTCGTACTCCATCCGCGCCGCCGTCTCGTACTCCCAGACGCCCGGACGGACCGTTTTCATTGCCGCCAGGTGCCCTTCGATAGAAGCGTCTGCGGCTTTCTGGATCAGGGCGATCTCACCCGGCGATTTCACCGCTCGCTGGCGCTCGACGTACGGGCGCACGTCGGCAAAGTTCGCCAGCGGGGCCATTTTGCGCAGTTTCGACACGACCTCAGCCTGGAAATAATCCTCGCCGCTTTCAGGCTGAGGAGTCAGCTCCGTATAGATTTTGGGAAAATTCTTGAGCGCTTCCAGAAGTTCTGATTGGAACAGGGAGGTCGCCTTGAGAGTGGGGAAGCCGCTTCGCGCGCTCGCCTCGGCATCGTCCGGCCCGAGCTTCGGCCCTGTCCATTTCTCCTCGCGGAAGTCGTGCGCTGGTATGAAAAGAACTTCCCTCTCCAGCTCCAACGTGGCGCCGGGCTTCGGAGCCTTCGGAACCAGCAACATCATGGCTTCCGGTTGGTTCCAGCCGGTGAGGTAGTAGAAGTTCTCGTTCTGATGGAACGTCGTCACGCTTGCGGCCACGTCCGCGTCCCGGTAACCGAAAACCACGATGACGCCGTCACCGCCAGTCTCGCGCACCAAGCGCGCGCGCCGCTCATGAAAAACCGCAAGTGGTTCGCGCTCCCAAGCCAGAGCGGGGAGCACGGAAGGCGGCAGCAAGAGTGCCAGCAACAGCAGGTAGAAGCTTCGCGACCGAGTTATTTGCATGGAGACCTCCGAGGAATCGGGAGTGTAGCACGTTCCGGCTTCCAACACCCTGCGCTGTGACAAATAGTAGGGCCAGTCCCGCAAGGCGGGACCGGCCAGGCCGTCCCGTCCCGCCTTGCGGGAGAGGCGGCCCTACAGTCGAATTGGGACACTCCCTGACAGATCGTAGTCGCGGGCGGCCTGGACAGTCTCAGATTATGTCTCTTGTGAGGCCGGACGCGATCGGACTAGGGCGGGTAGTGAATTCCAAAGCCGCCGCAGAGGCGTCTGGAAAAGAGACATCATCCCCATATAGGAATAGCCTATGAAGAAGAGCAGCAGGAAGGGAACGGTCAGGTAGTTTTCAACGCGGAATGAATAGGCGGTAGTGAAGACGAAATAGGCCGCCAAGCCGAGCTCGACATAGGGTTTCCAGCCGCAGCGATGGCGGACATACTTCTTGTGCTCCCAACCTTCTTCCTTCAGTTCTACGCGGTACTTGGGGGTGCGGACGAATTCCGACTGCTTCCCCAACAGCGCTTCAATCACTGCGATGGAGTTGGTGACGGCAAGGCCGATGCCGGTGGCCATGAGGAAAGGCACGAATCTTATGCGCTTCCACCAATCCCGCGGATAGAGCTCGCGTTGGGCTACCATGTAGAAACTCGAGATAGAACACGTGGAGGCGAGGAACAAGGGCAGGTCCAAGTACAACATCTGGAACCAGCCCTGGTAAAAGCGCACGATCATGGCGGGCAGCAGGATGACGGAAAACACCACCATGAGGGGATAAGCGAGGTTCGCCGTGAGGTGGAATGTGGCCTCGAGCTTGATGTACAGCGGCTGTTCGCTCCGCCAGATGACCGGGAGCAATTTCTTGGCCACCTGGATCAGGCCCTTGGCCCAGCGAGCCTGCTGGGTTTTGAAGGAGTTCATCTCCACGGGCAATTCGGAGGGGCACTCGATGTCCCGGTCATAAATAAATTTCCAACCCTTCAGTTGCGCGCGGTAGCTCAAATCGGTGTCTTCGGTGAGCGTGTCGTGCTGCCACCCGCCTGCCTCCAGGATGGCCGCGCGCCGCCACATTCCTGCGGTGCCGTTGAAATTGAAGAAGCGGCCGGAGAAGTTCCGCCCCCCGTGCTCGATGACGAAGTGGCCGTCCAGCAGGATGGCTTCCACCTCCGAGAGGTTCGAGTAATGGCGGTTCACCCACGTCCAACGGCCCTGGACGACCCCCACCTTGGGATCGGTGAAGTAGTCAACCATCTGGCGGATAATGGGCGGCGGAGGAATAAAGTCCGCGTCGAAGATGGCGATGAGTTCGCCACTCGATTGCTTCATACCTTCGGCCAGCGCGCCCGCCTTGAAGCCCTCGCGGTGGTCGCGATGGTAGTAGGATATGGGATGGCCGGCCCGCGCATACTCGCTGACCAGGCGCGAGGCCACAAAACGCGTCTCGTCCGTGGAATCATCGAGCACTTGGATTTCCAGCAGGGGGCGCGGATAGTCGATGCGCGTGACGGCTTCGAGCAACCGCTCAACCACATAGCGCTCGTTAAAAACCGGAAGTTGAATCGTGACCCGCGGCAGTTGCTCGAATTGCCCCGCCGGCTTCGGGGCGTTCTGCTTGTTCTTGAGGTAAAGATAGGTTAGGTAATAGCGATGAATCCCGTAGATCGACAGGATGCCAAGAATGGTAAAGTAAGGGATCAGGATCGAGAGATCAAAAGCGTTCGCCCTGTAAATGCCGCGAAACGGGTCCTTGTGGAAAATCAGATAGAGATAATGAGCCAGCGGATTCGAGTGAACGACCAACAGGGAGAGAAGCAAATGGTTCATAAGACTTCGGTTTGGTACGCGAAACGTTAGGTCTTGTGGCGCAGGCGCCGGGTTAGCGCTTCGAGCCTCGCAGGATCAGAAGGCCGACAATAAGTTTGATGCAGCAAAAACCTTCCCCGTCGTTCCTGCTTCCGACTCTCGGCTTACTGGTATTGTCCGGCGGCCTCGGGGTGATTTTCAGCCTCATCGGGCGTTGGCGGAACCTCTCGAACTCGGTCCCGGAGTTCATCGCGTTGTCGCTGGCCGCCGGAGCATTATACGTGGCCGGCGTTTATCTTGTCGAGCGCTTTATCTTGGGCCCCTTGGCCTTGCTGGTCATTGTGCTGGGCGCGCTTTTCTTTCGACTCTGCCTTCTGCCACGCGAACCCGCGCTCTCCAGCGATGTTTACCGTTACCAGTGGGAGGGCCACGTCGAGCGCCTCCACATCAACCCCTACATCGTCTACCCCGCAATGCCTCCTCTGAGCGGTCTCGAGGATCACAGGCATCCGATTGAAACGGGAAGGAACGTCTCGACGCTCTACCCGCCGCTCAGCGAATTATCGTTTTCCTGGGTCAGCACGGTTGCCGGATACAAAATGCTCTATACCGGCTTCGACCTTGCCGCCCTGGGCGTTTTGGCGGCCTTGCTGGTAGTCTCGAAACAACCGCTCCACCGCTTTCTCACCTACGCCTGGAATCCGTGCGTAGTCATCTCCTTCGCGATGTGCGGCCATCACGACTCGCTGGCTATCTTCACGCTCTTGGCTGCGATCCTGCTCATTATACTACATAAGCCCGCGCTATCCCTTACATTTCTGGCGCTATCAGTGATTTCGAAATTCTTCTCCGTGCTGTTGCTCCCCCTTTTCTTGAGGCGTACTCGCCCGGCCTATGCCGCTCTCTTCGTGGCCGTTGTGGGCCTGAGCTATCTGCCATTCCTCAGCGCGGGAAGGCGCCTTTTCAAAGGGCTCTCCGACTACGCGGCAGGCTGGGAAGGTAACGACAGCCTGTTCCGCCTTATCCGGCTTGCCGGAAACTCCAAATCGCAGGCCGAACTCGTGGCGAGCGCACTCGTCATGGTGCTTGTCGCTTACGCCTTGAAGCGCCGCCTCGAGCCCCTCTCGGCAAGCCTTCTACTGATTTGCGGCCTGCTCTTCCTCTCCCCCAACGCTTTCCCCTGGTACTTCACCTGGATCGTCCCTTTCCTTTGCTTCTACCCCCGCGCACCCCTCTTGCTGATCAGCGTAACCAGCGTCCTTGGCTACGCGCCGGTGGTGGCTTACGTTGCAGGGCAACCCTACCGCGACTCCCCGTTCATCTTGCTGCTCGAGTACGCGCCAGTTCTTACCTGGCTGCTTTACCAGGGTTGCCGTGCCTCACGTCCGGGTTCCGAACCAGAGATAAGTTAACCGGCGGATGGCCACACGGCCTGCAAATCAACCCCGCGCCACAGCCTTCATGTCGTGTCGTGGGAACAAGGCGCATACCCCGAGCTTGTCATCCTGAGGAGTCCCGATCTGATCGGGACGACGAAGGATCTCAGCAGTTTCGCCCCTTACCCAGATACTAACTACCTTTGTTTTCAACAACATTCCCGGTTTAAACGGCTAAGTGCCTTTGTTTTCTATCACATTCCCGCTTCATCGCCACCTTTCCCACACCGGTCCTTTGTTTTCAATAACATTCCCGCGTCGTTCCGCCATTTTTTAAAGTTACTACGGTCGTCGTGGCGAGCGGTTGAGAATGACATTGTGTCGGTTTGGAAAGAAGGACGGGGGAAATCATCCGTGGGTTCTCTACGGTCATGGCAGAGCTGCCTAGCGTCATTTTCTAGGCTATTATATGAAGCATCGCTTGTCAAGAGTTTTTTCGCGGGTGGCGGGTGGCGGGTGGCGCAGACCCGCCGCGGCGGGTCTGCGATCATCGAGCCGAGTGGCGAGTCCAGTCACCATGCTTCCATGACTGGTCGGAGAACCGATGGGAAGCGAGGAGCCGTCCCTTCGGGCAATCGCAGACATGCGGAAAAGATGCATGCGTGGGCCGCCCGGGGAAGGCGGCAATCCATCGCTACCGGACCCCTCCCGCAAGGCGGGACGGGGGTGGTGCTCTGTCGTTCCCATACCACGGTGGCGAGGGGGCTTTCGGATTCAAGATGTAACAGTCATTCCACGACGGTGCCTTAGCCGCTAACCGCGTTCATCACGACCGGTGAGGGCAGCTCTTTTCCGAAATCGCCCTCCCAGCGCGAGACCACCACGGTTGCCAGGCAGTTGCCCAGCACATTGACCGAGGTCCGCGCCATATCCATCAATTGGTCGATACCGAGCAGAATGAAGATCGGCTCCGTGGGCAGGCCGAACGACCCCGCAGTTCCGAGAAGGATGACGATGGCTGCCCGGGAGACGCCCGCAACTCCCTTGCTGGTCAGCATGAGCGTGAGCATGAGCAGCAGTTGCCGGCCCAGGCTGAGATGCATGCCGGCGGCTTGCGCCACGAAGATCGACGCCAGCGAGAGATAGAGCGTACTGCCGTCCAGGTTAAAGCTGTAGCCGGTCGGCATGACGAAGGCCACTACCGGCCGCGGCACGCCGATCGCTTCCATCGCTTCCATGGCGCGCGGCAGGGCGGCCTCGGAACTCGAGGTTCCAAAGGCAATGGAAACCGGCTCTGCCACAGCCGCAATGAACTTCTTCAGCGGCACCCGCGCCAGCAGCGCGACCGGCAACAGCACTCCAAGAATGAAAACCAGCAGCGCGACGTAGAGGGTGAGCAGCAGCTTGGCGAGGTTGAACAGGACGCCCATGCCGGTGCTGCCGACCGTATAGGCGATGGCCGCGCCCACGCCGAGCGGAGCGAGGTACATGACCAGATTAGTGAACTTGAACATCGTCTCGGCGAGGCTCTCGGCAAGGTTCAGCAGCGGCCGACGACGCTCCTCGCGCACCATGGCCAGGGCGATGCCGAACAGGATGCTGAACACTACCACCTGGAGTATCTGGCCTTCCGAAACGGACTTCGCCAGGTTCTCGGGGAAGATATGCAGGATGGTTTCCGTAGCAGACAGGCGCTGGACCTGAAGCGTTTCGCCGCTGGGCGGCGGCAACTTTACCCCTGCGCCGGCCTTGCTGAGGTTGATGGCGGCGAGTCCGATGAACAGCGCAAAGGTGGTGACCGCCTCGAAGTAGACGATCGCCTTGACGCCCATGCGCCCCACCTTCTTCAGGTCGGAGTGGGCAGCGATGCCGCTGACGAGCGTGCCGAAGAGCAGCGGCGCGATGATGGCTCGAATGAGCCGCAGAAAAATCATGCTGAGCAGGCGCAGGTGGAGGGCAACGCGTGGCCAATCGTGACCGACTGCCGCGCCGATGACCATGGCCACCAGGATCCACGTAGTGAGCGAGCGCTTGTAGAGGGCGTAGAGGACGAGAGTGAGGATGCAGATCCATCGAACCGTGAGCAGGAGGATGGCAGGCAGCGGGGTGAAGTAATGGCTCACGACGCTGAGGGTGGCCGTCAACGTGAAGGTGGCGACGGCCAGAAACAGGATCTTGGTTTTCATCTAAGCACGCTCGCGCGAATCTGTGCTGCTCCGTTGGCATTATAGTCGAACTCCTTCTCTACTTCATCGCGCACGAGGGGGAGCAGTTCTAAGTTAAACTTCGACCCCTCCGCCCCGTGCAAGTGACCCCTCACCCGGCCCGCGCCCCGATGAAGTGCATCGGGGTCGCGGTCCACCCTCTCCCCTCGGGAGAGGGAAGACCCAATCCCCTCCCTTTCTCGTCGCGAAGGGGCAGAACTTATAGGCTGGACCGCCGGGCCAAATGAGAGATGTGGGACACGTGCGGCCCCGGGGAGAGATCTGCCATCCTTCTTGTGCGGTCAAGCCAGGAAAACTGCCCTCTTCCTTGGGGAGAGGGTGTCCCGCTGCCGGCGCGTTCACCAGCCGGAGCCGGACGGGTGAGGGGTCATTTGGGAGGGGTGCGAAGCGCAGGGTGGAGCAACTCACGGTTGCTTCTTCAACAGAACTACGCTAATATGCAACCCGGAGGTTGCTTATTATGAATGACCGTATTGAGAAGCGCATTGAGCTTAAGGCGTCAGTTTCGCGGGTCTGGCGCGCCCTGACGGATCACCGCGAATTCGGCGAGTGGTTTCGCGTGAAATTAGATGGCCCCTTCGTACCTGGTCAGATCTCGTGTGGCCATATTACCTACCCCGGCTACGAGCACGTCAAATGGGAGGCCGTCGTGCAGAAAATGGAACCCGAGCGACTCTTTTCCTTCACCTGGCATCCCTATGCCGTAGATTCCAAAATCGATTATTCGAAGGAGACGCCCACGCTCGTCGAGTTCAGGCTGGAGAAGACCACGAACGGCACACTGCTGCTGCTCACAGAGTCCGGCTTCGACAAAATCCCGAGCGACCGCCGACTCGAAGCATTCCGCATGAATGACGGCAGTTGGACCGAGCAGATGAAGAACATCGAGAGCCATGTCACACAAAAACCGTAGCGGCATGGCCGCCAAACCGCGGGCCCATGCACCCCTCTTTGCTGCGCTAGGCGATGAGACAAGGCTATCGCTGGTTGCGAAGCTCTGTAGGGGCCAGCCCTATTCGATCTCTCAGCTAACCAAGGGGTCCAAGCTGACCCGGCAGGCGATCACCAAGCATCTTCGAGCCTTGGAGAGTGTAGGAATTGTGCACAGCGTTCGTGCGGGTCGCGAGAGCTTATTCGAATTTGATCCGCAGCCGATTGAAGGAGTTAAGGAATACCTCGATCTCGTGTCCGAGCAGTGGGATCAAGCGCTTGCCAGGCTAAAGGCGTTTGTCGAAAGCTGACAAACCTCACACCTGCACAGCGACGGTTGTCTCCGTGCGGGCGACGGGGCGGTAGAGAGTGTCTCTTTCGAAGGGTTCCTGGCCGGCTTCGCGGATCAACCGGATGATCTGCTGGCGGGTCATGGCCTGGGGGGTCTTGGCGCCGGCGTCGTGATAGATCTTCTCTTCCACCACCGTCCCATCCAGGTCATCGGCTCCGAAGCGCAGGGCCACCTGCGCCACGCGGGGTGTCATCATGATCCAGTAGGCCTTGATGTGGGGAAAGTTGTCGAGCAGGAGGCGAGCGACGGCGACGTTCTTCAGATCCATGAAGCCGGAAGTCTCGGTGTGGGGGACGAGTTTGCCGAGTTCGGTGTTGGCGGGGTGAAAGGCCAGCGGGATGAAGGTTTGGAAGCCGTGAGTCTCGTCCTGGAGGTTGCGCAATTGCAGCAGATGGTCAACGCGGTCGGGCGAGGATTCGATGTGGCCGTAGAGCATCGTGGCGTTCGATTCGAGACCCAGCTCGTGCGCGAGGCGATGCACCTTCAGCCACGTGTAGGCGCCGATCTTGTGGTCGCAGATTACCCGGCGCACTTCCGGAGCAAAAATCTCCGCGCCGCCGCCCGGCAGCGAGCTCAGCCCCGCTTGCTTGAACTTCTCCAGGATATCTCGAATCGGCATTTGTGTAATATGCGAGAAGTAGCCGATCTCGACTGCCGTGAAAGCTTTTAAGTGTACGGTCGGAAACCTTTCCTTTAGCCCCCGAATCAGATCCACGTAGTACTGGAACGGCAGGTCGGGATGGAGGCCGCCGACGATGTGGAATTCTGTTACCGCCTCGGACCAGCCCTCGCCAGCAGTCCGAAAGGCTTCCTCGAGGGCCATCGTGTAAGCGGCGGGCGCGTCGGGCTTGCGGCCGAAGGCGCAGAGCCGGCAACTGGCCACGCACACATTGGTTGGGTTGAGGTGCCGATTGACGTTGAAATAGGTCCGGTTCCCGTGCAGTTTCTCGCGCACGTGGTTGGCAAGGTAACCGAGGGCGAGCAGGTCGCCGGATTCGTAGAGCGTAACACCCTCGTTGAAACTGAGACGCTCGCCCGCCCAAACCTTTTCGGCGATAGGGTCAAGCTTCGAGTCTTCTATGCGGAGTGCGCCTGGGAGCATATGGCCAAAATGCATTGTATCGGCCAGACCCACAGATTGCAACCGGCCGGTGGCCGAGCAATTCAGAGGCCATTCCTATTCTGGCATTAATCTTGCTCTGAACACATGCTTCAAACCCGCATGGATACTCAATAGGACTTGACAAAGGCTTTATGATTGTGATTCGCGAAGGCGGGACCGCGACACAAAATCTGTGGCGCGCCGCGATTATTCAGCTTAGAATTTGACTTTTGAAGCTCGAGACCCTATGGAGTGGACCAATTACAGTTTCGCCGAACCGCAGGACGAGGCGGCATTCTTCTATGGCCTCTTTCTGCGCGGCCATCCCATCCAAAAACTGCGGGAAGACATCGATGTGCCAGCCCACGTTCTGGCCCAGTGGCAGCGCCTCGCCGATCACGACCCTGTGTACCAAGGGACGGTGGCTCGCATTTTGGCCTATCGCAAGCACGTTCTTGCCATCTTCGATTCCCTGATCTTCAAGGAAATCGGGTTCCCACACAGACTTCAGTAGATTGACTCATTGAATCATTGAATCATTGATTCATTGAAGAGCGGTCGGTTGTCCCGCCGCGGCGGGTCAGTGGTCAGTTGCTTTCTCCACCCTGCTCTCCATGCGCGTTCAATGAAGCAATGATTCAATGAGTCAATGAACCAATATATCTGCGGCCCAGGTGACAAAGAATAGAACGCTGATGTATCCGTTCACATTGAAGAAGGCGGCATTCACGCGGGATAGGTCAGAGGGTTTGACGAGGGCGTGTTCGTAAGTCAGCAAAGCAGCCACGAACAGTAAGCCCACCAGCGCGATCCATCCCAGATTCTCCATCCGGGCTACCGTCACCAGCAGGACAAGCATCAGCACGTGAAGGACTGCGGATGCATAGAGAGCCGCCGTGATCCCGTAGCGCCTTGGGACGGAGTGGAGCCCGAGGGCGTGGTCGAAATCCACGTCCTGGCACGCGTAGATGATGTCGAAGCCAGCCGTCCACAAGGTGACCGCCCCGCCCAACAGCAAAACGCTTAGGCTCACCTCGCCCCGCAACGCAATCCAGGCGGCGATCGGCGACATCCCCAGACAAGATCCCAAAACCACATGGGAGAGTACGGTAAAGCGCTTGGTATAGGAATAAGCGATCAGGACGGCGAGCGCCAGGGGTGAAAGGTTGAACGCCAGGGGATTCAGTTCGTGGGCGGCCAACACCAGCAGCGCGCCGGAAAGCAACGTGAAGCCCAGGGCAAACCGCAGGCTGATTTGCCCGCTGGGCAAGGGGCGCATCCGGGTGCGCGGGTTAAGCTCGTCCAATTTCAGGTCGGCGATGCGATTAAAGGTCATTGCGGCGCTGCGCGCGCCTACCATGGCTACAATCAGCCAGAGCACCTGTCGCCAGGTGGGCCAGCCGCGCACCGCCAGCATGGCCCCCGTTAGCGCAAACGGCAGGGCGAAGATCGAGTGCTCGAACTTTATCATTTCGAGCGTGGCGCGGAGCTTCGCGATAAGGCCCCTGGCGGCGGGTGCTCCGCCGGGGACGGGCGGTGGCATGGCTTGACTTGGAACAGTTTGGCCCATGAGGCAAGTAGGGCCGCCTCTTGGACGGCCTCCCTCGAGTTTCTACATTCTCCCCTCTCCCCCTTGGGGGAGAGGGGCCGGGGGGCGAGGGGGTCAATGCCCTGAAACCACAAACAACGCAACGCTGTCCCCAGGTTTCTCGAGAAGGTGCTGGACGTAGCGTGGTCGTTGCCCAATGCTTTCAGCGGCGCGATGTGAACTGCAAATGGATGGGCGCAGGCCCACCACGCCCTCACCCGGCCCGCCCCGGCTGAAGAGAACGCCGGCGGCGGTCCACCCTCTCCCCCAAGGGGGAGAGGGCAAGTCGCGCAAGGTCAGAGAATCTCAGCAAAAATGTAGAAACTCCAGTGGCCGGTCCCGCAAGGCGGGACCGGCCCTACATCCGTACTCACTTTTTCGGATATCCGACGGTCTGGGCCAGGATGATTTTCTGGTCGGGGCGGAGCTTTATCAGTTTTGCCAAGGCCGCCCGATCGACGCTGCCCCGGACGACCGCAGCCAGTCCTTCGGAAGCGCAAAAAAGGTACACGTTCTGGGCGATGAAGCCCGTGTCGGCAGCCGTGTACAGGGTCTGGTCCTCGCCGCCCGCCCTTCCGGTCCTTGCCAGATCGGCCACATAGAGGAGATTAACGGGCGCTTCTTTAACGAAGGGTTGCTGGCCGGTTGCCCCGCGAACATCCTGCGCCAAAACCGGATTTAGAGCGTTGCCCTTGGCATCGTAAAGGTAAAGGCCGTCCTGTGTCGCCACGTAGATATCAATTTCCTGCCAATTCATAGCCGAGGGCGCGGTGCGCTTGCCGGAGTCTGGCCGATTCACTCCGAAGGCTGCCCAGAGCAGATTGGAAAGCAACTGCGGGGGAAGTTTTTGACTGCTGAATTCCCGCGAAGTGTGTCGATCCTTCAGGACTTGCATCAACGGTCTGCCCCCGGAAGTCTGCGGCGGCGGAAGGGGGACTGGGTTCAGTTCCTGCGCCACGGCTAGAGTTGCGCAGGCGATGAGCGTAAGCATTATCAAACCAAAATTACGCAACACGTGCTTTGGCATAAGAGTCCTTTCCCTTGCATTCGAAATCTGTGCGAAGGCGTCGAGTTCATGACGGGGAGACATTGTACACCCGTAGCGCCGTTTGAACGATGGACTAGGAAACGAAAATCAACAGCACGAAAAGAATGATGTTGGTGGCATGCGCGGCGTAGCAGAGCGGGCAGTGAGTGTGCAAGACCCGGCGAAGCGCATGAATCAGATAAAAGCCGAGTACGACAGAGGAGGCGCTCGCGCCCAGTAACAAAAGCCCCAGGTTTTCGAACGGTCTCAAGACGTGGCCTGAAATGCTCACATGGCGAGGAACGAACATGTTCCAGACGAGCAGGAGTATGTAATAGACGATGCCAAGAAGCGAATTGGGCACGCCGAAGACACGCGCGTAAGGCGTGCGCACGACGGTGACGCAGCTCGAATCCTCCCGCGCGCAGAAGATTTCAGGCACCCAGCGCGCTTTCCGGATGCGCCCGTAATACGCCAAGGTGAAATAGAGGGCGTCCGCAAGCCCGCCCAGAGAAAGCAGCAAAATGAACAGCCGAAGCATTACGTCAGAACCTGGGAGAATCAAGCTATTAAGTCATTCGCTTATTGATTCATTGAACCATTTGCCCATTGACTCATTGCCTGCTGTCAGTGGCCATTTGCCAGGGAATCCAGAGCAAGGGGAATAGGAACCAGAGAGGCGAGAATTGTTCTATCGCTTCTTGCTTTTGCCTACTGCCTACTGCCCACTGCTTAGTGCCTACTGCCTGCTACCTACTACCTGCTACCTTCTTTCTTCCCCAGCCCCCAGCCCCTGGCCCTCAGTCCCCAGCCCCTAGCTTCTCTCCCATCCATCGGAATTGGTCCGCCTGTTCGAGCCCCAGGAGCGCAAGTACCCGGCAGCAGAATTGGGTGACGAGATCGTCGATAGTCTTTGGCCGGTGATAGAAAGAAGGAATGATGGGGAAAATCACTGCGCCTGCGGCCTGGGCACGCAACATGTTCTTCAGGTGAATCCGACTGAAGGGAGCGTCGCGCACCGCCAGCACAACCTTGTGACCTTCCTTCAGGCAAACGTCTGCGGCACGCTCGATGAGCGTCTCAGAAATGCCACTGGCGATTTGCGCCAGGCAACCGGTGGTGCAGGGGATCACCGCCATGCCATCCACGGGATACGACCCACTGGCGATGCTGGCGCCGATGTCAGAGTCCAGCAAGTAAACGGTCTTCGTCACGGGCTGGCCGGCCAGGGCAGAGGGGATTTCTGAGGATCGCGTAACATCCAGGTCCAGCTCCTCACGCATGACCTTGAGCCCACTGCCGGAGATGACCAAGTGTATTCTCGCCACCCGATTATCCGCCTCGAGCAGTTGGAACATCCGGCGAGCGAATATGGCCCCGCTGGCGCCTGTCACTCCGAGGATCACGCTTTTGCCGAGGGATGATTCCGAGGGGAGCATCAAAGGGATGTTAGTGAGTGTTTTCCGGGAAGTCAAGAAAGTGTGCGCCTGCCTTGCACCTGATATACTGGCTGCTGCAAAATGAAGGCATGGGAGGAGAGATTGACTCCTGAAGAAATCACGCAAATGCTCCAGCAGGTCCGGCGAGGGAAGCTGAGCGTGGAAGGGGCGCTCGAGCGCCTGCGCAACTTGCCCTACGAAGACCTGGGTTATGCCAAGATTGACCATCACCGATCCCTTCGCCAGGGATTCCCGGAAGTGATTTTCGCCCGTGGTAAAGACCCTGCCCACGTGGAAGGAATTGTTCGTCGTATGCTGCTGAACCGGCACAACATCCTGATCACACGTGGCGACGCGGGGCTGTTTGAGCGTGTGAGCAAACTGGATAAGACGGCGAAGTTCCACGAACTCTGCGGGGCCATCACGTTCCGCCGCGAGCGCAAGGTTCGAGGCAAAGGGAAAATCGTGGTGGTTTGCGCGGGCACCTCTGACATCCCGGTTGCGGAAGAAGCGCTCGTCACCGCCGATATCATGGGGAATCGCGTCGAGCCGCTCTACGACGTTGGCGTGGCGGGCATCCATCGGCTGTTGGGGGAGAGCCGGCACCTGCGCGAAGCGCGCGTGATCGTTTGCGTGGCGGGTATGGAGGGCGCGCTGCCCAGCGTGGTGGCCGGCATGGTGAGCGCGCCCGTCATCGCCGTCCCCTCGAGCGTGGGATATGGGGCCAGCTTCCAAGGGCTCGCGGCGCTGCTCGGCATGCTCAATAGCTGCTCTCCCAACGTCTGCGTCGTGAATATTGATAACGGCTTTGGGGCGGGGTATCTTGCCAGTGTAATCAATCGGCTGTAACTCTGTTGTCATTTGACGAACGGGCGCTCCGTGCGTACACTTAAAATGAAATGAAGACCTACAGCTTCAAAGTGGTGCTGGAACGTGACGAGGATTTCGACGGGAACCCTTCCGGCTGGCACGCTTACTGCCCGGCGCTGGAGCGGCAGGGAGCGTCAACCTGGGGTGCGACGGAGAGCGAAGCCCTGCAGAACATGAACGACGTCGTGCGCATGGTGGTGGAAAGCATGCTTGAGCACGGCGAACACCTTCCAGAGGAACCGGCTCATGAGGTGGAGGTCACTGTCGAACCCCGCGTGGCGGTCACGGTCTGATTGGTGGGCATCGACTACGGACGGCTTCGGAATCTCACTGCTCGCGAACTCATTTCTGCGTTGGTCCGCGATGGGTTTACTTTTGATCGTGGTGGCGGGTCTCACCAGATTTATTACCACACCGACGGGCGGAGGGTGACCGTGCCATTTCATAGAGGAAGTACCACGTTCACCCGCAAGACCCTAAGAAGCATCATTGAGACGCAGGCACGGTGGACGGAGGGGGACCTCAAACGCCTGAAACTTATCCATTAGGCCACCGAGCGTCGCGGGAGGGCGTCTGTAGCGCTGCTCACGGTCAACGTTCCGACCTTCCCAACTCCGACTTCCTGGCCCGGGTTCAACCAGCCGGGCTGAAGGCTGACCGCTGATTGCTGAGGGCTAATCTCATCCCAGGAGCCGTCGCAGAGTTTCCGCCTGTTCGGGGTTCTTGCGCAGCATGAGGCGACGGAGGCGGGCGAATTCATCCCGGTCGATCTTCTGGACGGTGCCGCGCCCGCGCTGCGGGCTGAAAGCCAGGATGTGATCGAGGTCGGGATGCCGCGCCAGGGGGATCTTCAAGCGCACGGCTTCGTGCGGCGGGCAGAAATCAAGTAGCGAGCCCATGCCGGTGTCGCGCCCGTCCGAAGCCGCCCGCGCCACTCCCACAACCCACTTGCGGTCCACCTCGTAGCAAAAGAAGAGGTCTCCACGCTTCACTTCCTCGCGGATATAGCGCAAACTCGAGGCGCTGCGTATCCAGCCTTCGTCGCCCAGTTCATACACGCCGCGAGCGCGGGAGCGGAAATACTGGTCAAATTCCCAGCCGCGTTTTGTATTGATTTTGAAGACCCAGACATTCATAGAAGAAGTGGCTAGTGGTTAGTGGCTAGTGGCTAGTAAAACCACTGACCACCAGGCACTAAACTCTAGCCACTACCACTGACCACTACCCACTAATACTACTACGTTAAGTTATTGACCTCCCACAGGAGAGGTGCTAAGCTCCGGTCCATGACCGAGAGCGAAATCGAGAAATGTCGAAAGCGCTTGGAACAATTCTTGGCCGACCTGCTGGAGCCG
>JBEKHR010000052.1:0-32722 GCA_050012175.1 Terriglobia bacterium
CTCCAGCAGGTCGGCCAAGAATTGTTCCAAGCGCTTTCGACATTTCTCGATTTCGCTCTCGGTCATGGACCGGAGCTTAGCACCTCTCCTGTGGGAGGTCAATAACTTAACGTAGTAGTACTAGGGGCTAGGGATTTGGGGCTGGGGGAGTTCTGAATTATGAATTGGCGACTGCCTGCTCTTCTTCCCCAGTCCCCAGCAGACAGAAGATAGGTGGTACGCAATAAGCAGGGGGCAGCCGGCAATGAGGGAAGTTAAGAAGGCAACTCATACTTCAGAATTCATAATTAGAATTGTTCGCAGTCCCTGGCGCCCCTCTTCAGTGACTCCGTGATTCAATGACGCAATGAGTCAATCACCCAATGCTCTTCTTCTCCCTCCCGAAAGACCACACCTGATTCTCCCGAGGCTCGCAGTGACTTTAGGCCGGCAAGGTGCATCCAATGTATTGCTGTGCTATACTTTGGACAGTGAGGGCGTCGTGGGCCCAGCGCTGAAGGAGCTTTCCCGGTAATGACCAACCGCATACGGGTTACGTTGATCTCAGTTTCCAGTCTTCTGATATTTTATGTCGTCCTCGGAGGATTGCTCGGCAAGAGCGACTCCACCTCGGAGAAGACCTACCGCGACTTGGGAGTTTATAGCGAAGTATTGAACCGCATCCGCCTAGATTATGTGACCGAACCCAACCTCAAGAAGGTAACGGACGGAGCAATTCGGGGCCTTCTCGAGGCCCTGGACCCTTACAGCACATACTTCACTCCTGGAGAGTATCAAGACTACCTGAAACATCCTGACCCGGGCCCAGCGGACGTAGGCATGTTCCTATCCAAGAGGATGGGTTATGCTACCGTGATTTCCGTGCTTCCAGGGAGTCCGGCTGAGAAAGCCGGCGTGAGGGCTGGTGACTTAATCGATCGCGTCGAGGGCTCGGCCACACGGGAGCTTTCCGTGTTGCAAATCCAGCGCCTGCTGGCTGGGGCGCCCGCGACCACGGTAAAGCTCTACGTGGTCCGGGAAGCACGAGGCGAGCCGGAGCCCATCACCTTGACACGTACCCTACTGAACTATCCTCCGGTGGTGGCAAAGATAGTGGACGACGGGGACGGGTATCTGCGCGTTTCAACCTTTGAGAAGGGGAAAGCGAAGCAGATTGCTGCCAAGCTCAGAGAGCTTGAGGCGAACGGAGCTCATAAGATCATTCTGGATCTGAGAAACTGCGCCGGCGGCGATGTGCAGGAAGCCGTTGATACAACCAGCCTTTTCCTGGACAAGGGATTGATTACTTACCTTTCCGGCCAACGTTATCCCAGGCAGGACATCACGGCCCATCCCACTGAAGGCGTATCCAATCTCCCCTTGGCGGTGCTCATCAACCAATCCACCGCCGGGCCTGCGGAGCTCATCGCCTCCGCTGTTCTGGGCAACAAGCGCGGTGAGGTGGTCGGGGTGCGCAGTTTTGGCGAGGGAGTTCTTCAGAAAACGATCCCGGTTGGGGATGGCTCAGCGCTGCTGCTCTCCGTGGCGAAATATTACGGAGCTGACGGCAAGGCGATCAACGATAACGGCGTTACGCCCAGCGTGGTCCAAAGCGCGGGAAGTACCTCCGCTGCTATCGAGGGCGAAGAGGAGACACAGAACCCCGAACACTTCGGTGGCAAGGATGATTTGCAGCTCCTCAAGGCAATTGAAATCCTGATGCATTCGTCGTCATCTGCTAAGGCTGCTTGATCAGTCCCGCGCCGGCATTGCCACGGATACTTGAACACTCAACCTTGCGCTCGATCCTGCGAGTATTTCTACCCTTGATTTCCACTTCACACGGCATTCAAGCCTCAACGCTGCGGCTTGCTTTCCTTCTGGCTCTAGCCATTTGCACCGGCGGCTGTAAACGGGCTGTCTTCGCGCCCTTGCGCGAAGAGGATCAGCGGGAACTGGCGCGAAAGATCGAGAATGCTCTCGAAGCTGCCGGACGATCCCAAGTCTGGATCAAGTCACCCGTTGGTCTCGCCTCCGGAAAGCCTGAAACTCCCGTTGAAGCGCGGGTCGGCGCTGAGGTCTATTCGACGGTCATGGCCGCCCTGCAGCACGAGGCTGAGAAGAACCACCTGGAATGTGCCATAAATGAATCCCGGACGAAAGGGGGATGGCGAGTCGCTGATATCCGCTTGTTACGTTCTGGAAAGCAGGTGTCTCGATGGAAGCTCCGTGAGGTCCGTCGCATCCTTCACGCCGCCATCATTATTGACGATCTCGGGGAAAACCTCGAGGCTGCGCGCCAACTGCTTGCTTTGCCGTATCCCCTGACATTCTCCGTTCTACCTCACCTTCCCGACTCTGTGGAAACCGCCGAAGAAGCTTGCCGCGCCGGACACGAGGTAATGCTTCACCTTCCGATGGAGCCGGAAGCGGGTTCCCAGGCCTCGCCGGGGAAGGGAGAAATCCGTATTGGCATGACCAGCTTCGAGGTCGAACAAATCCTGCAATCAGACCTGGCTTCAGTCCCCCATGCGGCCGGCGTAAACAACCACATGGGGTCACGTGCCACCGCCGATCCCCGCTTGATGACTGCGGTAATGAGATCGCTTGCCGGGCGCCACCTCTATTTCGTGGATAGCCGTACCACAGCAGCCAGCGTGGCTCTCGAGGCGGCTCGCCAGCAGGGCCTTCCCGCATTTTATCGTTCGGTGTTTTTGGACGACACCGAGACCGTGCGCTATACGCTTGGGCAGCTTCGCCGGTTCCGGCGTGTACTGGAAGAGCAGGGCACGGCCCTGGCCATCGGCCACCCCTACCCAACCACGATCGCCGCACTGGCCAAGTTTTTGCCCCAACTCGAAAGCGATGAGGTGCAATTGGCGCCCGCCTCACGACTCGTGCGGCTTCCGGAAGTCGCGCGTCTGAAGCCATCTCCCTATCGCACAGCCGTGCCATGAGTTAGCTTCCGCCCTCCGGAGGGCGAGATTTCCACTTTTCCCATAATTCCCGTTTTTCTTGAGGTGTTCTGTTTCCGCAGCAAAATATCTCATTGTTTTTCAATGGATTAGAAGGATTTAAAAACAAATAGGCTTTCCCCATATCTGTATCATTTTGCCACACTCGGCGGCCCGTACCCCTAATAGTAGGCTACACATATAGGCCGTACACGCTGCCCGCCTGACAGGAAACACCGACATCGTGTCGATAGATGTGTTCTCCGAACAAAATATTGAAATCGGTGATGTTATCTTTCGACGCAATACGGTGGGGGTTTCCCTGGCAGCAGCTTTGGTTCAGGAGACAACGCCGTGTGCACGCTCACGCAACAAATATCGCTCGCTTCGCCTTCCTGCCTCAAATTTCTTACGGGAGGTGTCGCCATGTTCAGGCGCGTCGATGGGCCCAGGATCTCGTCCATAGTCCGCAATGCATTCCTTTTTGCAATCTCCTCAGTGCTGCTGCTTGGCTCGGTCGGCCTCAGGCAGGCGCCTTGCGGGCCGGGCCCCCTTGTCGTTGGAAAGCTGCTTCCCACCTTCATTCACAATTCACCATTCACAATTCCCTTCCCGCAACCGCTCTTCCGCCTCGTTCCTCCTGAATCCCGAATCCTGACTCCTATCGCGTACCATACTAGCCTATCTCGTTCCGCTTGTCAAGAGACATGAAGTCTGGTCACCGCTTTCAGTTGCGCGACATGGGGCACTGCGATTAGAACCTGCCCTGAGCGCAGCGAAGGGGTGCCTGGGGGACGAGCCGCGATACCATCTGGTACGGAGGGAGGGCGGGTGAGGGCCGAGGAAGGATGGCGGGCGTGGGGTCATTTTGTACACGCCTTTGAAATGCTCCGAGACTATGCGCGATTTTGCATGAGAGGGCTCAGGGGTTGGGTCAAGAAACCGCTTCCGTTTCGGTCTGGACTGTTGTATACAGGATGGTAATGAAGGAGTTTCGCCCATACGTTGAGAGACTTGAATTCCTTGTCTCCGAGTCGCTTGCGGGCAACGTGCCCCTAGCACGCTCCTCTGAGGTTCTGGCTGCGCTCAACGGCCAGCCCAAAGAGCAGTTGAGGAGTCTTGTCCCAATTGAGCAACTCAGGGGGATTGGGGCATTTTTCACTGGGGCCGGGCTCGCGCGGCGGGCACTGAGATTGGCCGGGAGCGAAATCGGCCCTAGGTCTGCGGTGTACGATCCGGCATGCGGGGCGGGGGATCTCCTCGTTGGTGCTGCCGAGCACCTACCAATCGCCAGCGACCTTTCGGGAACAATGCGCCTATGGGCCGATGTCATCCATGGGCGTGATTTAGATAAGGAGTTCGTCGCTGCAGCCCGGTTGAGGCTGATGTTGGCGGCCCTCAAGCGAGGAGCCAAGGTCGGAAACCTCTCAGCTGCGTCCCCGGAGAACCTTCTACCCGGGGTCGAAAGTGGTTGTGGTCTACTGGCGCGTCGTCCATATGAGCTTGCAACTCACATCATTGTCAATCCCCCTTTCACCCTGATCGAAGCTCCCGAAGAATGCACTTGGGCTTGCGGAAAGGTAAACTCGGCGGCGGTTTTCATGGAGTCGTGCATCGCCAAAGCTAGACCTGCAACACGAGTGGTGGCCATCCTCCCGGAAGTACTGCGGACAGGATCCAGATACGAGAAGTGGCGGGAAAACGTCACCTCGAAATGTATCGTCGAGCGAGCCCAGATCTATGGGCAGTTCGACCGGTGGACAGATGTCGATGTCTTTATACTGGTCTTGCGCGTTGGTCACGAGACCAAACAGCAACGGTCCAGGGCATGGTTTACTTCGCCTGTCGCGTCGACCACAACTGTCGGTGACCACTTCAAGGTTTCTGTGGGTCCTGTTGTCCCGCATCGAGACCCCCTGAAGGGACTCTGGCGCCCCTTCATCTGTTCTCGTACGGTTTCCGCTTGGGCGAAGATAACGAAAGCAGAGAGCTGTCGCAGATTCGCCGGAACAGTCTTCCAACCGCCGTTCGTCGTCGTTCGACGAACCTCGAGGCCCGGTGACAGGTTTCGAGCAGTCGGTACCATTATCGGGGGCCAAAGAGGGATTGCTGCAGAAAATCACTTGCTCGTCTTGGAACCCAACGACGGAACCGTCCGATCATGTCGGAAACTGTTAGATGTTTTGAAAAGACCTGAAACCAACGCCTGGCTTGACCGGAGAATTCGCTGTCGCCACCTGACCGTTGGTGCTCTCCGCGAGCTACCTTGGTGGGATGAATAGTTATGTCCGACATAGCCCTGCGATTCTCGACGGACATCTTGCGTCGGCTGGGAGAAGAGCTGAACCCCAGCTTTGACCAAAGTATTGTTGAGCTAGTCAAGAATTCATACGACGCGGACAGCCGCACCTGCGCTATCAAGCTCTCGAATACCGACCGACCCGGGGGCTCCATCTCCGTTTGGGACGATGGGGACGGCATGGACTCAAACGCCATTGAACAGGGATGGCTGATCTTGGGACGGTCCGGCAGATCAGCCCTACGAACCACGAGATTGGGCCGGACTCCTGCGGGCAGCAAAGGACTCGGGAGGCTTGCTGCGCTCCGGCTGGGCTCCATGGCCGAGCTTCGGAGTCGCCCACGACAACAGCCCCAGCGCCAGTTTCAATTGCGGATAGATTGGTCTCTTTACGACCAAGCAGAGCTGGTTGACCAAGTTCATCTGGAAATCGTTGAGACACAAGCGCCATCCGGCGCGGACCAGGGGACCGACGTCACGATCGAAAACCTTGGGCTGGGCATCAGCCGCACCGAGGTAAAGAAACTGGCAAGATCGCTGATCCTTTTGGCTGACCCCTTCGAGGACAACCCCGTCGGATTCAAACCGAGCCTCGACGCGCCTGAGTTTTCAGACTTGGAAAATCTTGTTCGCAGCCGTTACTTCAAGGATGCCGAGTTCCACCTGAGTGCAAGGGTCGACGAGAAGGGACTAGGACGTGCATCTGTGACGGATTGGAAAGACCAGACCCTCTACGTAGCTGAACACGGCGATTTGAATCCTGCCCCGGGCAGCCCCCTTTACCAATGTCCAGCCACTGAGTTCGATCTTTGGGCGTTCCTTCTCAACAATCAGACCTTCTCGACCCGCACCTCAACTCTCGGAGAAGTAAGAGAATGGCTACAGCACTTCGGTGGTGTCCACCTATATCAAAACGGGCTGCGGGTGAACCCCTACGGCAATCCTGGAAACGACTGGCTGGAAATGAACCTCCGCAGGGCGCAGACCCCTGAGGAGCGCCCGTCCACGAACAACTCGATCGGTCGAGTCTCAACCTGGGACACGGAAGGTGTGCTCCTGCAGAAGACCGACAGGTCGGGGTTCATCGAGACTCCATCATTCTTGGAACTTAAGCGCTTCGCAACGGACGCGCTTGAGTGGATGGCGAGGCGTCGTCTTGCCGAGGCACTTGTAAGACGCGCCAAGGAGCGGGCCGAGGCTGAAACACAGTCAGGTAAAGGGAGGGAGGCAGTCGAGAAGGTGCTGCAAACTCTGCCGAGTGCTGCAAGGCCTGCAATGCAGGCGGCATTTCAAAGATACGACTCGGCCAAGGAAAAGGAGGTCCGAGGCCTACGGAGCGAGGTGCAGCTATACCGAACATTGAGCACGGCGGGCATTACAGCAGCCACCTTTGCACACGAATCCGCTGGAAACCCTATCAAGGCAATCGACCACGCAGCAAAAACTATCGAGAGGCGCGCAAAGAGAGAGCTCCAAGAGCGCTATGAGGCAACGCTCAAGGAGCCGGTGACGCTCATATTGAACTGCACGGGCGCGCTGAAGGTGCTTGGCAACGTGACTCTGAGTCTCTTGGATCATGAAAAGAGGAGGGCGGGTCGCGTCGACGTTCACGAAGTGATCGAGTCCGTGCTAGGCATGTTTAGGCCATTCCTCGCCGACCGCAAAGTATCTGTTGTCACTGATTTCGTCCCAGCTCAACCCTACCTGAGAGGCAGCCGAGCGGCCATTGAGTGCGTTATGACAAATCTCTTCGATAATAGCCTCGTCTGGTTCGACAAGGCGCATGGGCGAGAGCATGAGGTACTCGTTCGCACCGCACTCCATGACCGCACCTTAACGATACAGTTTCACGACAACGGGCCCGGCATCGAAGGCGTATCCACACGGGATGTGTGGCTACCGGGCGAAACGACCCGCCCGAACGGAACTGGACTGGGATTGACGATCGTGCACGACGCCGTAAAGGACTTGGGAGGCAACGTAGAAGCTATTGCTCACGGCGAGCTTGGCGGCGCGAGCTTTTTACTCGAACTGCCCGTCTTGGGATCCTGACATGCCCAGAGATATTGCTGGCAAAAAGATCAGTCGAGTGAAGGTTGTCGATGACGATGAGCGAGCCAGGGACGGAATGGCGTTAGAGATTGTGGACGCCGATCTCGAGCCAGTGAAGGAGCTAGGGCCCCTGAAAGACCTCGTAGCATTTGTGTCGAAGACCAAGGGGGAGGTGGATGCGGCAGTCTGCGACCACAGAATTCAGGGCAATTACGCGGGTTTCAGAGGGTCGGAGGCGGTCGCGGAATTGTATAAAGCCAAATTTCCTGCCTTGCTCTGCACTCGGTACAGCACGGCCGACGTCGACGAAATGCGAAGATATAGGCGCTACATCCCTGCATTGCTGTCGTTGGACGAGGTCGACCCCGACGCCATCATCAGGGGCCTGGAGATGTGCATCCTGGACCTAGCGGGTAAGCCGGTTTCGACTCGACGCCCCTGGAAGACACTGTTACGGGTCGAAGACGTTGATCGTGCGCTGGTGCCACCGCTCTTCTATGTGGCAATTCCCGGCTGGGATTCCAAGGAGATCGTGCGTCTGCCGCTAGACCTAATTCCCAAACAGCATTCGCCGAAAATTACGGCAGGTTTCAGATTCTACGCACAGGTGAACAAGGGCGCCGAAAAGCATGAGGACCTCTATTTCTTCGACTTCGAACTTGATTGATCAGGAGAAATAATAAGTGGCCAAGTCTACCGTGTCTGTCCTAGATGTCGGGCATGGGAACTGCACGGTCGTAGCCGACACCGCGGGGGTCGTGGTGATCGATGCCGGGCCCGGTCCAACCCTCCTCGAGTTTCTCGAAAAGGAGAGGATAGGCAAGGTCGATGTCATCGCGATATCGCATGCCGACGAGGACCACATCAAGGGACTAATTAGCCTTTTGGAGTCCGCAAGGGTGTCTGTAGACGTGGTGCGCCTAAATTCCGACGCAATGAAGGGCTCAGCAACTTGGCTCGATCTAACCTTTGTGCTGAACGGGCTGAACCGGGAAGGCAGGGTCCGCTTCGACGTAGGTTTGACGACCAACGACACCGGGTCCTTCGATCAGGGCATCGTTCACATCGAGGTGCTCGCTCCGACTCCTGGCTTGGCGGCGAGAGGGCCAGGCAGCAGGGATTATAAGGGGCGGCGGTTGACGAGCAATTCCATGAGTGCGGTGTTTCGACTGATAAGGGGTGCCCGACCGATCATGCTTCTGCCGGGAGATGTCGATGAAGTCGGGCTCGAGAATCTCATTGACACAACGCCCGACACCAAAGCCGAGATAGCAGTGTTTCCGCATCATGGAGGTGCCACAAGAGCGAGTGACCTATCCAGATTCGCGACTCGTTTCACCGAGGCTGCCTCCCCCAAGAACGTGATATTTTCCATCGGACGAGGAAGGTACGCAACGCCACGCCCTGAGGTTGTAGTAGCAGTTCGCACCGCTGCTCCTCAGGTACGGATTTTATGCACGCAGCTTTCGGAACACTGCTCCAGTGCCGTTCCAGTCGATGATCCCAGTCACTTGTTCGATGGCATCTCGAAAGGGCGAGAGTCGCGGAAGTGCTGCGCCGGCACGATCGTGTTCTCAGTTGATGGCCCCGACCTTTCTTTGTGCCCCACCTTGGATTCTCACCGCGAATTCATCGCGATCGCTGCACCCTCTGCACTATGCATGCGTAATCTACAGTACTAGTGTGGACAAGGGCGCCGCTGGCCGGAATTGTGCCCCAGGCCGAGATGACCGCGAGCAAGCTCGCGGAAGGGTAAAGCGGCAGCAAGCTGCCGCACTCCAAAATCGATTCCGTCTAGCGAGCAAGCTTGCGGGGGGTAAAGCGGCAGCAAGCCGCCGCACTCCAAAATCGATTCCGTCTAGCGAGCAAGCTTGCGGGGGGTAAAGCGGCCCGCCGCGGCGGGCCGCACTCCAAAGCTGCCCTAAATATCCCTGGGATCAACCTCGAACTCGTCCTCGACATGCACGCGATCAATCTTCATTTGCATAATCTGCTTGTAAAACGAAGTTGTGGCGCGGCGCTGGAACCAGCCCGCCGAGCACCAGGGATAAAGCGAGGCCTCGCGCACGATCTGGTGATGGACTGCGTTCCGATGAACATAACTCAACCGGGCGAAGTAGGACTCCGGGTAGGTCAGCTTAGTTTCCCAGTACTGGAACCACACTTTGCGCCCGCCGGTTCCGTCCCAGCGGTTCGCCTGGATGGTGGTTAAAGAGTGCAGATGTCGGCTGAGCGAGGTAAGAGAGGCAGCCTGCGCGGGAGACAAGGCGACGAAATGGTAATGATTGGGGAAGACCGCCCAGGCCTGCAATTGCCACTCGTACTTTTCCGCCAGCTCGAGGAGCCGGTCGCAGAGGTACTCGAGGCGCTGGGGGCCGGCGAAAGTGGGCTTCTTGAGGTATGTGCCAGCGGTCACGATGTAGGCTCCGGGCTCTGCCAGGCGGTGGACCGGGCTGTGAGGCCAATCGCGCATAAGACCCTCCGCGACTCTTGAAGTGCCCCGGCTTTGGAGTGCGGCCCGTCGATTGACGGGCTGCCGTCAATTGACGGGCCGCCGCTTTCCTACAGGCCCCGCCGCGGCGGGCTGGTTGGAATTGCGCCCCAGGCCGAGATGACCGCGAGCAAGCTCGCGGGGATAAAGCGGCAGCAAGCTGCCGCACTCCAAAGCGAGGGGGATAGAGGCTGAACTGAGGTAAGTTGGGGAGCTTATTTTTCGTTCGACGGAAGGCTGAACGTGACGTCCCGGTCGAGTCGCATACCGATCAACGAGCCTGCCGCCAAGGCGGCTTGCTTGCCGTGAGGGAGAAGGATGGCCAAGGCCACACCCGCCCCGGCTGCCCCGATGGCCGGGTATAAGCCTCCCGCCGCCGCACCTACCGCTGTCGTGCCTGCGATAATGGCGGCCTGCTTCTTTCGCGAGGCCCCGCCTCCCTTCAAATCACCCTCGGGTCCGACATTGGGATCACCTCCGCCCTCACTTGAAAAAACTTCGGTCAGTGATCCCAGGATAGCTAGTTTCTGCCCGTTGGGGAGTTCAACGGTGTCAAATACGAAAGACAGGTACCCACCTTTTCCGCGGCGTCCGGCGGACTTCACCTCAGCAATATGCCCATCAATCCGCACACCCTTTGCTAAAATATCCCGGTCCTCGACCGCCACGGGATCGAGCAATGTAGTGAGAATCCTGTCACCTGGTTTGGAGGTTTTTGAGCTTACCGTGGAGTGCAACTGGAGTTTGAACTCCGTCCCTTCAGGAATCGTAATCTCATTCTCATTCGCGGTCTCGTTTGCGTTTTCACCCTCTTGCTGAGCCCAGAGCGGCAGCGCCAGCAACGCGAACGCACATCCTGCTGCCAGCAGCCCAAGAGGTCTTCGCTTCATTACCTGACTCCCGATCACGAACGCTTCACCCTTCCTCGAGATGTCCAAGTGCCGCAACCTGCTTATTTCACCACTAAACGTCCGGTCCAGTCAAAGGGAAAATCGGCGCAAAAGTAATCCCTCAGTCTTAGGCGGCAACGGGCGTAGCGCCGGTCCCGCATGCGGGACCGGCACCTGCCGCCCCTTCTCCCGCGACTGCGGGATCAGGGCAGGCTCTAAAGGGCGGCGCTACACTAAGGCTTTGATGCAGCTTTTCCCCGCAGGTTGGATGAAGGGGAATCCGGCAGAACTTGGACCACGCCGCTGGGGTGGGCTCCGTTGAACCACCGGAGCCCAAAGCTAGTGTCCTGCCCGGCGTTATTGTTGACAACGAGCAGCTTGGCAGGAACCCCCTCACCCGGCCCGCCTCCCGATGAAGTACATCGGGACGGCGGTCCACCCTCTCCCCCAAGGGGGAGAGGGGCAGGGGAGTGAGGGGGTACTGTCAGCAATTAGGTGGGACATGGCACTAGAGGGTGGGCTGCGATTGGAGGGGCGGATCGGCCCTGCCCTGAACTCTGCCAGCCTACTCGCGCACCTCCGCGTGGTGGCGCACTTCCACTCCCTCCACCAGGAACAGAACATCTTCGGCAATGTTGGTGGCGTGATCAGCGAGGCGCTCTAGGGCGCGGGCTATGAACATCAGGTTGATGCTTTGCCGGACCGTGGTGGGATCTCGCTCCATCAGGCCGATCAATTCTTCATACACGGAGTCACGGAGTTGGTCGATAACATCATCGGAGGTAAGGATGCTACGCGCGAGTTCGGCATCCTTCCTCACGAATGCATCCAGGCTTTTTCTAATCATCGACTGGGCAATGGTCGCCATATGAGGAATATCGACCAACTCTTTCGGGACAGGTTCGCGCATCAAGGCCAAAGTCCGGCGGACGATGTTGACCGAGATATCCCCCATGCGCTCCAAGTCGTTGTTGATCTTGATGGCGGCGGTAATAAACCTCAGGTCGGTCGCCATGGGCTGAACCCGGGCCAAAAGGCTGGTGGCCAACTCGTCGATCTGGATCTCCATGCGGTTGATTCTGGCTTCGTTCTGCAGGACCTGCTGCGCCGCCGCCTCATCCTTTTCAATGAGCGACTGGATGCTGCGGTAGACGGAGTCCTCCACCAGCCCGCTCATTTCCAGCAGGCGGTTTCTGAGGTTTTCAAGTTCCTCTTCAAAGTGGCGCATCATCGCGTAAGAAGCAGGTCGTAGGCGGAGGGCAGGGAAGACTTCCCCGCTGCCAATTCCAACTCTTGCCTGCCAATTTCCTCCTCATCAAGTTTGGCCCAAAAAGCTTACTCCTAACTTCCGGGTGGCGCACGCCTTAGTTCTCTTCCCGGGCTCTCTCCTCCCATCGAGCGGGTCCCTGCGACAAACAACCTACCACCTTTTGCTCACCACCTCTATCCGAACCGGCCGGTGATGTAGTCTTCGGTTTCCTTCTTGGCAGGTGTCTTGAAGATGATTTCCGTCTTGTTATATTCGATCAGTTTTCCCAAAAGGAAAAAGCCCGTGAAATCCGCCACCCGCGCGGCCTGCTGCATGTTGTGGGTAACAATAATCAGCGTGCACTGGTCCTGGAGGGAATAGAGCAACTCCTCTATTTTCGCCGTGGCGATGGGATCAAGGGCAGAGCAGGGCTCGTCGAGGAGCAGCACCTCCGGGTCTACAGCCAAAGCTCTGGCAATGCACAAGCGCTGCTGTTGACCCCCGGAAAGAGCGTAGGCCGATTTGTGGAGTTGATCTTTCACCTCATCCCACAGTGCCGCGCGTCGCAGACTCTTCTCCACTTTTTCCTTCAGGGCGGCCCCACCGTGGCTCCCATTCACGCGGAGCCCGTAGGCAATGTTGTCAAAAATGGATTTGGGAAAGGGATTCGGCCTCTGAAAAACCATTCCCACGCGACGACGCAGCGCGACCGGGTCCATGGCAAGAAGATCTTCATTGTCGAACAAGACCTCGCCCTCGGCCCTGGCGTGCGGCACCGTCTCGTACATCCGGTTCAAAGTGCGCAAGAAAGTCGACTTGCCACAACCCGAAGGACCAATGAGGGCTGTGATGCGGTTGGTGAGGATCTGAAGGTTGACGCCAAAAAGGGTTTGCTTGGGACCGTAGTAGAAGTCCAATCCGGAAACCCGCAATTTAACGTCGTCTGCGGCCACTGTCCCTCCTAAAGATTGAGCGGGGCGGCTTTCTTGCTTGACCATCGGCGCACCACCGGCCTCCGAAGTCGTCATGGCAGTTACCACCTAATGGGCAGATCGCCCGGAAACGGATAATTTGGCGGCAACGTTCGCCACCAGCACTAGAGTCAAGAGAACCAATCCGGCAGCCCAGGCCTGCTTGTGCCAATCATCATAGGGCGAGATCGCGTAAGTATAGACCATGACCGGCAGCGAGGCCGTAGGCTGATTCCACCCCGGGCTCCAGAACCGATTGCTAAAGGCGGTGAACAGCAGCGGCGCCGTTTCACCAGAGACGCGAGCGATATCCAGGATGATCCCCGTGACAATCCCCTTGCGAGCCGCGGGCACGACCACGGTGGCGATAGTTTTCCATTTGCTCGCCCCCAACGCCAGGGCGCCTTCCCGCAGCACCAGCGGGACCGTGCGCAGGGCTTCTTCCGTGCTGCGCACCGCGATGGGGATCATCATCACGCCCAGCGCCAAACCTCCCGCGAAGGTTGAAAAATGCTTCATCGGCAAGACCACGATCGTCCAAGCAAAAATCCCCATGACAATCGAGGGCACACCGTTCAAGAGATCAGCCGTGTACCGAACGACGAAGGGAAACGCCCGGCCCCCGAATTCAGCCAGATAGACGCCGCCCAGGAAACCAATAGGGATTCCGAAGGCAGATGCCAGTAGAAGCAGCTTCCCGCTCCCCACAATGGCGTTGGCCATCCCTCCACCGCTTTCGCCAACCGGGGTCGGCAAGTGCGTCAGGAAGGCCCAACTGAGGGAGCTTCCTCCGTTCCACACCAGGTACCCCAGGATGAAAAATAAGACGCCCACCGTAACCAAGGCACAAAGCCCCGTCATGCTGAACATGAAATAGTTGACGAACTTGCGCCAGGTATTACGCCAGAGCATTAGTGCCCCGACCCCTTCTGAGTTGTGAAGATAATTGCAATTCGAGCCAAGCCGTTAATCACAATGGTCAGCGCAAACAGCACCAAGCCCAGCTCGATCAGCGCCTGTAGGTAGAGATCGCCGGTGGCTTCCGCGAATTCGTTGGCAATCACTGCGGCGATGGAATAGCCGGGCGCAAATAAGGAAGCACTGATTCTGGGATCATTGCCGATGACCATGGTAACCGCCATCGTCTCACCTAAAGCTCTTGCCAAGGCGAGGAAGATGGAGGCCATGATGCCAATGCGGGCGTAAGGTACCACGACCTGCCAGGTGGACTCCCACTTTGTAGCGCCGAGCCCCAAGGCCGCCTCACGTTGTTCTACCGGGACAGCCAACAGGACCTCGCGTGAGAGCGAAATGATAAATGGCACGACCATGATGGCCAGTACCAAACCGCCCGCCAACATCCCCACGCCGTACATCGGCCCCCGAAAAAGCGGTAGGAATCCTAAAGTGCGCTTCAGGAATGGCTCGCCGTATTGACGAAGAAACGGCACCAGGATGAATATGCCCAGCAATCCGTAAATTACGCTGGGAATTGCCGCGAGAAGCTCAATGACAAAAGTCATCGCATTCGAGATGCGCGGAGGCGCCAGCTCAGAAAGGAAGATTGCCGCCCCTACTCCCAGCGGAACCGCCACAAGCAAGGCAAGCGCGGAGGTGATAAGCGTGCCATAAACGAACGGCAAAGCGCCGAAGTCGCCGCTAACCGGATCCCAAGTGCGGCCGGTCAAAAATCGAAACCCAAACTTGTGTACCGCGCCCGTAGAATTGACATAAAGCTGTTGAACGAGAGCTGCCGTCACCAACAGGATGCTCGCCGCGCAGAGAAGCGTGAAGAGGTGGGCAAACGTATCGCCGCTTCGAAGGCCCTGGATAAAAGCCGGCGCGCGACGATTTGCAGCCGCGCGCCCTCTTGGAACTGGAATGCCTGCCATAGCGATTTATTGGATCTGCGAAATCTGCTTCAACTCTTTTGCAACCACTTCCTTTGGAAGCCGCGCGTAGGACAGAGCTTCAACTTCCTTTTGACCGTCGTTCAGCATCCAGGTGAGAAAACCCTTGATGACACCCTTCTTAGTGGCGTCCTCGATTTTCGTCGGAATCAGGAGGTAGGTGAAGCTGGCAATCGGATAAGCAGCTTTGCCAGGAGCGTTGGTGATGGAAATGCGGAAATCTTCAGGCATGGCCTTCGCATAGCCTGCCGCTGCGGCAGTCACGCTTGCGAGGTTCGCTTTCACGAAGACGCCTGCAGCGTTTCGAACCTGACCGTAGGGAATCTGATTCTGGATGGCGTAAATGAGTTCGACATAACCAATCGACCCTGGCGTTTCTTTAACCAGGCCAGTGACGCCCTCATTACCCTTGCCGCCCAACCCAACAGGCCAATTCACGGAGGTGTTCCGGCCAACCTTGGTTTGCCACTCCGGAGAGACTTTCGAGAGGTAGTCGACCCAGACGTACGTAGTTCCGCTGCCATCCGAGCGGTGCACAACGACGATATCTAGAGCAGGGAGGTTTACTCCCTTATTGTACCTGGCAATCTCAGGGTCATTCCACTTGGTGATTTTGCCGAGATAGATGCCCACCAGAACATCGGGCGTAAAATTAAGCTCCTGCGATACACCGGGAATATTGTAGGTGGGAATGACGGCGCCCAATACCGTTGGAAAGTGAAGAATCTTGGTTTTGGCCTGTGCAAGCTGTTCGTCATTCATGGGAGGGTCTGAAGCGCCGAAATCCACCGTCCCAGACAAGAGCTGGCGAATTCCTCCACCAGAACCAATGGACTGATAGTTGATCTGAATGTCGGAGTGGATCTTGTTGTAATCTGAGAACCACTTCGAGTAAATCGGGTACGGGAAAGTAGCCCCGGCGCCGTTGAGCATGATTGCATCCGGGGTAGGAACAGGTGCGGCATTCGAGGCTGAGGAGTGGAACGCCACAAGGCTTGTCAAGACAAGGGCGGCAATCATAATAATGATTGCTAGATTCGAAAGTTTTTTCATAAGTGTTGTCCTCCACGTTCACTCTTATCCGGCTGCTTTACAGGAACATTAAGCGGAAGTTAACAATTGGGTTCGGCAGTCGTTAGTCCGGAGTGCTCTCCATGCTCCCTCACCCCAAATTGCACCCCCCCCCAACAGCACTCTGAAGGACCCGTGTTCGAGTCGCGCTCCGCACCAAGAACCTTGGGACAGATTCCCATAGAACGCATCGGCACAGGGTCAAGAGGCGGACTTCCCGAGCACGCTCCCGACCCGAATTGTCGGAACAGGGGCCGAGCAAAAGCGTCCGGATCAAAAGCATCCCGGTCGAAAGCATCAAAATCATCGGGACAGGTCGGGACAGGCCAGCCCCCGCAGACTTGCCCCCGGCGAGCCGGGGGCACTGCAAAGAGCGCTGAACGGCTTTTGAGTCTCTTCCCAAAAAAAGAGCGTCGTCCGAAGCTAGGGGTGACTCGACAAGCCGGCCGGTCAATGTCCCGACGCTCCGAATCGATCGCTGCTAAGGTAAAACTCAGCGATTGTCTCGTGGACTCCCACCCAATCAAGAGGCAGGCGCCGTCCGAAGGCATCGTAGATTCAGAATAGTATCGGGCAGGCAGGTTAATCTAGGGTGAAGCTATTGTTACAGGACGGTTACATTAAAGACGCGGCAGTGGGACGGATGAGGCAGGAGTATTTCCTTGAGGATGCTGGTAGGCCCGTGGGGACTCGAACCCCAGACCTCTACCGTGTCAAGGTAGCGCTCTAACCGGGCTGAGCTACGGGCCTAAAAGGACTTAGCTAACCAGCACTCGACGCTTGGTTATCATTTTGGTGCACATCCCGAGATTCGGCTCCTGCTTCGCCAACGGCGATGCTGGGCAATGCAGTGGCGATAGATTCGAGGGCTTGCCGTTGCGCTTCAGGCCGGATATGGCCGTAACGCTTGGCCATGCGAATGGCCGTCGAGGCAGACCATCCGAGCACCTGAGCAACCGTCGCGATAGGGACTCCGTTTTCGAGCATTTTGGTAGCCGCCGAGTGTCGCAGATCGTGAAATCGCAGTCCAGCTAAGGGATTAATGATACCACGCATGCTCGCGTTGCACTCTAAATTTTGACACAGATTGGTCGGTAGCTGCAGCCTGCCGCATTTAGGACATTCCACCGTACACGTTGCGTTGTGCCAAGCCGTCCGCCAGTTGGCGATAGGCCGAGTCGGGTCAATATGGCCGTTCTCGCAAGCGGGAAAAACATAATCATCGGCGTTACGGTTCGGAAAACGTGACGCCCACTTGTCTAATGCTGCCCGTGCGGGGTGAGTCAGCGGTACCGGCCTTCCGCTTCCCGCTTCTGTTTTGGTCCGGCCCACCACCAGCACCCGCTTCTCCAAATCAATATCGGCCCAGCGGAGTTTGCGGACTTCGGAGTGCCGCAAACCCGTATTCAGCCCCAGGACGGTCACCGTGTAGATTGGACTCCAATTTCCTTGCTTCAGACCTACCTGTGAAGCGGCCTTTAGGAGCCGCGATTCTTCGTCAGGGAGCAACGCTCGTCCGGCGCTATCGTTTTCCTCAAGCCGCTTGGCGTCACGGCGTATGGCATTCCACAGGCCATGGTCCGCGAGAACGGAAGCCAGTATCGTGAACTCCTTGTTGACAGTAGCGCCGGCCGCATTCGCAGCAGCGCGAGTCTTCTGATATGCCGCCACGTCAGGCGCATCAATATCGCAAATCAGGCGCTTCCCAAAGAATGCGTTCAAGTGCTTTATTGCGTGCTCGTACGTCTCTCGCGTGCTCCCTTTTAGGGCAGCGCGCTTGCGGAGCCATTCGGCACTTGCCCGCTCAAACGTGGGCGGGAGTTTCTTTTTCTCAATCCTGTTCCATTGCTCTTCGAGCTGGCGGCGGCGCTGTTTCTCGGCTTCACGCGCTACGGTGAGGCTTTGGCTTCGGCTCGACTCGTGGATGATGCGCCCGCCGAACCGGAAACGATACCACCAGGCGCCCCCCTTGGGCCGCTCGCCGCATTTGGTGCACGTTGCATTAGGCCCTTTCGTGTTACAGGTACCTCCTTTGGCACACGTCACGCGCTTATACAGACTCATTCGTTCGTCTCCTTCCTTACCTTGGGCGGTCTGCCGCCAAGCTTGCCGAATTCAGCTCCGAGTTTACCCCACCGGCGGAGGTTTTGGGGGCCGTACTTCTTGAGAGTTGCCATGCCGCCTTTCTTCCCCAGAAGCTGGGCTGCTTTGTGAAGTTCACTTGAAGACTTTTTCATATTCAAGACTATACCCCTACCGCTCACGCGAAAAGTGATTCGGTTAGCATAACGAACCGAAGAGCGGGCGCATCCCAGCCCGCCTGCCGACCTTCCTCAAACCGGGAGGCGCGGAATTCAACGACAGAGTGAGTGGGGCATGCCGCTTTGATTGCGTGGCACCCACGTTGTAGGGTGACAAGCGGGATGAGAATGGAATACAATCGCGTTTCTGTTTCTAAAAGGGACGCGAATGCTATGCCGAGTTCGCCTGATCCATTTGATGAATTCTTTCGACACATTGCTCCCCTCATGCAATCCCCAAGGTTTCCTTTCCGCTCGCAATCCCCACCACTATACGATTCAGTCGAATGCGCATGCGTAGCGGCTAGGCATGGCAGCGAATGGATTCTTATCTCGGGGAAGGCTGTTCTCAGATCATCGCCCCGTGTATCTCAGAGGACAATTCTAGACGTAACACCATTTCAAGGGATCATTGTTGTTAAGACGAACGAGCGGCCTGAAGAAGTCCACCATCTGGTAGATCAGTTAAGAAATTCTCCGATTTTCGGAGGCCGAGACAAGTGGGCTAACGTTCGGCTGACAGCGAAAGGAGCGCCCCCCTACAGTTGGAGATCGCCGGATGTCATCGAGTCGTGCAATCCCCGCGATTGGCGGAGAGAGTTTACACTGTGTGGAAACGGCCCGGATCTCTCATCACTCCTGAGTTATTCTACTTTGCAAGAAATTGACAGCGAGCTGCGTAAGCGCAGGCCAAGTCACGACGGCTTCGACGGGCTTTTCGCAGAGCTTGGCTTGCCTGTCCGGCGAAGCAATCTTAGGTCTTCGTTTCAGCTTTCAGCCGAATTGCCAGCACGGTTCAACCGGGTTGAGTGCGGACCTTCCAAAGGGTGTCTGGATATCCGCATCGGCTGTTTGGGAGCACCTGACCTAACGGTCGAGTGGCTCCCCCAGCATGAGTTGCGAAAGGTCCCGGGCGGGTGGATATACAAGGCACATCCTGAGGGCCACTTCGTATCACTCGCTGTACCAAGCGGGGCGACGGCAGCCAACCTGATTCTTTCGTTCGGGGATTTGCAAGTCGAAGTTTCAACAGTCGATTTGACCTTGTATTCACCTCGCCTGTTCAATGATCGTATTCCACTTCCGTGGGTGCCGAACGAGCCGACCGTGCCCGCTTTCGCTACCAGAGAAGCTCCCAATCAACAAAAACCAGCCGGTTTCGCGACCAGAGAAGCTCCCAATCAAAAACTTCCCAAGCCGTATCGCTCCGAAATAAAGCGAGCCATTTTAGTGCAGCTAACTCGGAAGCCCCAGGCATCTGATTTTGAAATCTGCCGTGGCCTGGACGCAGAACATCTGATTGAATTGCCCGCTAGTTGGCGGAAGGACGGTAAGTACCGGTCCTTTATTCAGGCATACAAGGATCCCACCCTAAGACATAAGATCGAGATTGAAATTAGCAAGGTTCGGGCAGACATGCGCAAAGTAGGAATTCTGTAATTCCCACGCCTCCTGCCTAGATTCCACTCTCCAGTTACTCTCCACAGCAAATAATCGCACTACATCCGCACTGCTATTAAGGCTGCTCCGCAGGACCACTGCAAGAAACACTCGCCGATTCCCGCCCGTAAGCGTGAAGTCAATGACACAGCTTGGGAAGATGCGCCCATGTAGGCCGCAGTAATGCGCGGCTTGCAAATCAAAACAGCCCACCCGGAATTGCCGGGTGGGCAAAAGGAGAAAGGATGAACAGCAAACTGTTAACCGTCGCCGAAACGGCTGAGGCGCTGCGCATCAAGCCGGCGACCGTGAGGGCGTGGGTACTGAGAAGGAAGATAAGCTCCTTCCGCGTTGGAAGGGCGGTCCGCGTATCTGCGGAAGAAATCGACCGACTTTTGCACGACGGTCTGCGGCCCGCTAAAGGGCCGCTAACGAAAGGGGTGAAGTATGAGTAGTGAAACTATTTCAACAGCACGGCAATGGCCCGACCCGCCGGCGGAGGAAGCCTATCACGGGCTGGCCGGCGATGTGGTTCGGGCTATCGGCCCACACACCGAGGCGTCACGCGTGGCGCTTCTGATACAGACGCTCGTGTGCCTCGGGAACGTGATCGGACGGACGGCGTACTTCATGGCGGAAGCCAGCAGGCACTTCATGAACATCTACGTGGTGCTCGTCGGCGTTACCTCCATGGGGCGTAAAGGCTCGAGCTGGGCTCAAGTCTTGCGTCTGTTTCGCGTGGTGGATCCTGACTGGGCAAAGCATTCAATCCAAGCCGGGCTTTCGAGCGGCGAAGGGTTGATCTGGGCTGTCCGTGACCCCATCAAGCGGCATGAGGCAATTCGGGAAAAAGGTAACCGAGCCACCGGCGATTATCAGGACGTGGAAATAGACTCCGGCGTTTCTGACAAGAGGCTGTTGGTCTTCGAAAGTGAGTTCGCGTCGCCCTTGCAAGTAATGGCGCGCGAAGGGAACACATTATCGGTGGTAATGCGCCAGGCATGGGACACAGGCGACCTCTTCACAATGACGAAGAACTCCCCTGCCACGGCCACAGGTGCCCACGTTTCTATCGTGGGGCACATCACGCGCGATGAACTTCGCCGCGAATTGAGCACGACAGAAATGGGGAATGGCTTCGCCAATCGCTTCCTATGGGTCTGCGCGACGCGTTCCCAAGAGCTGCCGGAAGGCGGCAATCTCACGGACGCTGACCTTTCGCCTCTTGTGGAAAGACTCAAGGAGTCCGTGCAGTTCGCCCAGACTGTTGGCGAGATGAAACGCGATCCCGCCATCAAGGGATTGTGGGCGAAAACATACCACGAACTGACGGCGGGCAGGCAGGGTCTGCTCGGAGCCGTCACCTCTCGGGCGGAAGCGCAAACTATGCGGCTGGCTTGCATATACGCGCTTCTGGACAAGTCTGCCGTCGTGCGGAAAGAGCATCTATTGGCAGCTGTGGCTTTGTGGGAGTATTGCCAAGCCTCAGCACAGTTCATCTTTGGGGATACGGTAGGCGACCCCATGGCCGACACCATCCTGCAAGGCTTGCGGGGGGCGCCAGACGGTCTCGACCGGACGGCAATCTCCGCCCTTTTCAAACGGCACAAGGGTGGAGAGGAGATTTCCAGAGCCCTAACGGTTTTGCGCGAGCATGGCCTTGCGAAAGTAGGCCCGCCATCACAGGACGCGACCGGCAGGCCACGTGAGGTCTGGTCCGCCGTGGGTGGGAATGCGAATGAAGCGAAAAAAGAGGGAGAGCCAAACAGCAGGCGGACCGGCTCCACCAAACCCGAGACTGCGAAAAAAGCGAAAAAAGGAGGAAACCGAAAGTGAAGACATGGTTACTTCGCTTATTTCGCGTTCTCGCTGAGGGTGAGAAGCCAGCCGTAGCGTTAAGGTCTGGCGCTGTTGGACGCAACTCTCTGGAGCCCGGCAAGCGCCGGGCTCCCCTGAGCTGGTTATTTGAGATGCAAGGAGATGACCATGACAAAATGTGACGGACACACTTCAAAACAGCACGATTATTCCCACAACTTCTGGATAGGGTGCCACAAGTTTAGCGAGGGCTGTAAGAACTGCTACATGTTCCACGCCCAACACAGACGCGGCATTAATCCCGAGGAAGTGAGGCGGGTTGTAACAGAGTGGGATAAACCGATCAAGGTGCAGATGGAATTGGCGAAAGTCGGAAAGTACAAGAGCGTCTTCGCTTGCGCTTACTCGGACTTCTTTATGGAGGAAGCTGACCAGTGGCGAGACGATGCGTGGGCTATTATTCGCGCCACGCCGAATTTGATCTGGCAGCTCGCCTCGAAGCGGACGCACTTGATTGCGGACCGACTTCCCCCAGACTGGGGCAGTGGCTACAAAAATGTCTGGCTCGGAACTTGTGTCGAATTGAAAAAGTATCTTCCGCGCCTAGACACGTTGAACAGCATTCCCTGTGCCCTGAGGTGGGTTGACTTTTCTCCGACGTTAGAAGACTTGATGCCGGAGCTGGCCGATCACATTCAGGGTATAGGGTGGGTCTGTGCCGCCGGGGAGACTGGGTGCGGCGCTGCCAATCCCAGACCGTGGAACCCCCAGTGGGCACGGAACATTCGTGATTTGTGCAAAGAGCGAGGCATCCCTTTCTTCTTTGGACAAGTCGCAGGCAAAGCTCGATTTACCAGCTATCTGCTGGATGGTGTCGAGTATATCGGAGTCCCTCCCCTGTTGTCCTGACCGGCAACGGCAGGCTTAACCGACAGGGGGATAGTAAAACGGAGTAAGTATATGGCAAAGAAACACACACCTGAATTCAGTCGAGAAATGACTGAATTCTACAAAGCAAACAAGGACGCTAGCCTTGAGAAGGCCAGGAAACATGCGGCAAGGCTGGGCTACCCCGAATTCAGCAAGGGGGCTCATGACCAGTACCGCAAAAAGGCCGGAGGCAAGGCCCAGCGTATCAAAGGCCGCAAGGCGGATACCGGCATACCGAAAGCCCCTACGCGGTGCTGGATGGATCTGAGTACCGGCAAGGTCCGCACGAACTTCGGTCTGGGCAAGCCAGGCACCCACGTCGCGATCTATCGGCGAGTAGCAACCGGTGTCATTCGGCTGGTCTACCCAGCCCAAAGAAGCGCGAATTAAGCGAAATAAGGGGTAGTTCGTTGACTGTCGTCGCCTAGTTCGCGACCGAAGATAAGGACGCGGGTGATACGCCGCCCACGTTCTGCCACCGGTCCACGGAACGCGTGATTTGGGCCCCCGTGGGCTAGGACTTGGCAGCGTGGCTAGCAGAGGCCAAAACTGACGTCGTTGGCCAGCACGTGCGGCGTGGCCGTCGAACCGTCTCGGATCCGCGGCACTAGACGAGTGTACGACACGATTGCTTGTTGGTTAAGAGGAGTTAGCCATGGGAAAGACGAAAAGCGAAGTTTACGACTTTACGCAGAACTTCTGGGTCGGATGTCAGCCGGTAAGTGAGGGCTGTTTGCATTGCTACGCCCGTGCGGCGTGTAGCAAATATGACCGCGATTTCAATAAAGTCGAGCGAACTAAGACGTGGGATGCGCCTTTGAAGTGGGACAGGAAAGCGGCCAAGGAAGGGAAAGTCTTGAAGGTCTTTACCAGCAGTTGGAGTGACTTCTTCCATCCGGGCGCGGATGAATGGCGAGCTGAAGCTTGGAGCGCCATCAAGAGGACCCCCAACCTGCTCTGGCAGATTTTGACGAAACGTGCCGAGTGCATTGCGGACCGGCTGCCGGAGGATTGGGGAGAAGGTTACTTGAACGTATGCCTCGGCGTCACCGTCGAGCTGAAGAAATATCTGTGGCGAATGGATACGCTGCGCGAGATTCCTTGCAAGACGCGCTATGTGATTGCGGAACCGATCCTGGAGGATTTGATGCCGGACATCGAACAGCACATCGAGGGTTTCGACCAGCTGATGGTTGGCGGCGAGTCTGGTAACGGCACGACGGACTTCAGGCCGATGGACGAGCAGTGGGCCCGGAATCTTCGCGATATGTGTAAGGCCCACAACATTGCATTCTATTTCAAGCAGCATGCCGGGCGATATTCGCAAATGGGCACGAGCCTCGACGGGGTCAAGCACCAGGAATTTCCCGCAGCCTGGAATTCGTATAAGCCTGCTTACGTGCCCCCTGGGCCGCTCGGTCAACTTCAGGTGTTGGATCTGAACGAGTATTTATCAAGACGATGATTGTTAACAAAAGAATAAACGGCTTCAAGCGAAGCCGTAATCAGATCCATATGGGAAGGTAGCCAAGTGTCTCATAACACGCTCATCAACAAGTACTGGGCACAATGCGTCAGGTGCCACAGGGTTCATCCGGCGAAGTTATTCCCCCGGTCCAAAACTCATCCTTGGATGCCTGGCCTATGGTGCAAGCGATGTCAGGCGAAGATCGACCACCCGCCGAAACCGAAGGCCAAGAAACAGAGGCCCGCTAAACCCGTTACCGAAGAGCAGACGGGCATATCTCGGGAATTCTTGGACAAGCTGGCGAAGACGTTGCTGCCCCCGAAGAGAGTATGCAAGTCCTATATGATTCCCCCATCCTCGACAGATCCGTCCAAGCCCCGAACGCGGACGGAGTTCAATGAGGAGTTCGGTTGGTTCGAGTTTTACTTGCGTGACACATTGGTGGGAATCGGAAAGACCGAAAAGGAAGCTTTGGAAGATTCCGTCCGGCGCAAGGGGGAACCTTATTCCTTGGTGCCTGACTTCAAAGTGGATCCAGATAAGCGGGCAGCAACACCTGCTATGACCGCAACATCCAAATGAAGAGGGGATTGAATGCGTGGAAAGTTGCGGGGCCAAAGCCTTCAACCTGAAGTAAAATCCTGCGATCACACCAAGACAGCCCTCGCTAAGACCTGTCCAGAACAAGCGGGTAGACTAACCTCATCTCCTAAATCCAATTGGGGGAGAGGCCGTCGGATAACTCATGACAAACCCGTCAGATAAATGATTGCCTGTTCCTGACCCGCATGAACACTGGGCAAACATCAAGGTGGGGAATCCGAATCCATGCCCAGTCGAAAAGCTTTTGAACGTTGACCATGTTGGCTGCGGCTATAACGCCTCGCGCCGCAGTCAATGATCTCGAGGATTTCCCTGTAGCCGGTTCTGGGCGATCACTGACGCAAAACAGAGGCGGTGTCAAAGCTAGCTCGGCGGGCTCGATCATCACCAATCAATGAAGCCAAATAACCTCGATAGCCGGGTCTGGGAGTCACCATTCCCTATACTAACCAGGGGTGAGAGGGCGGGATATCAAAGAAAATCTAAATCCCGTCTGCCAAGGAGAAACCCCATGGCGAGCATATTGACGATCAGTCCTACAAAGGCCCCCGGAAACAGAAAGTTCTCAGACGAGAGACTCATTGAGCTCCACTCCCAGGGCCTCAGCATCCCCAAGATGGCCAGGCAGCTGGGGGTGTCAGAGCAGCCGGTGCGTGACCGTATGAAGAAGCTAGGCCTAAAGGCCAACTGGAAACGGGGTGGAGTCACAAAGTACGAGAAGGTGGGGTCTGAGGAGTTCCGCTGCTCGTGCTGCAAAAAAGTCAAACCCTTGCGCCAGCGCAATGGCACGGTTTGCCATAAATGCACATACGAAAAGTGCGTAAGCACCAAAGAGGGAGCCCTGCGCTACCGATACAGCATGAAGAAGTCCGTCGCCCGACGAAAGGGCATCCCGTTCAACTTGACCTTGGAGGACTTCGAGAGACTCTACGACCAACAGGCAGGCAAGGATGGTTATACCGGCCAGCAGATGGCCTTCGACTTTGGCCAAGGCAGGTCGGGAGCGACGGGGAGCCTAGATCGTATCGACAACAAGAAGGGCTACACGCCTGAGAACGTCGTGTTCTGTCGATTGGCCACCAACGCCAAGAAGAGGGACAAGCCTGCTGGCCAGTTTATTGAGCAGCTGAAATTGGACTTCTCGAAGTCGGACTGACCCGTACCTCGTACCCCTCGACGGTCTATACTAAGTTATAAGTTCCCGCGAACTCGTACAGACGGTGCATAAGTGCCAAGGGCACCGTGGCGGACTAGGTCGAAGCGTATCCATCGTGGTGAATTCCGGCGGCAAGGGAAGCCCTTCTGAGGCAGAAGCAGACTCCGCGAGGATGCTACCCCTGGTGTCGGCCACGTTTACCGGGATCTCGTCGTCCTTTGTTGATTCCACGGCGGCCTCTCGATAGCCTTCCTGACTGGGTTTTCGAGGCCCGAACAACCCTGGAATTGGCACGGATTCATATTAATTTCTGTATTTTCAACGAGATACAGATAAGAAGAGCACCATTTGGCTTATCCCTGTGTTTTCAATGGAATACGGGCATGCTAATGCCGTCGGGAAATAATTAAGTTAACATAACACAGTTAAGCTGCAAATACCCCCGCAATTGAGCGGAAAGCGCCCCGCCGTGCGTCCGGATCAAGAAAACGATGTATTGCCTTATCAAATTAGAGACGCATAGGATTGGCAATAAACGCAAAATTCGCCATCCCGTGGATCCGCAACTTATGAATGTCTGATAATGATTACAGCACCACAGTCTGCTGCTAGCTACCTCGACCCGCAGACACGATCTGCCAGGCTTATTCGCAGGCACCGCGCTATTCCCAATCTAAATGCTGTGTTGTCAATGACTTAAGCCTTCCTCCTCAGCGAGCATCGAGCCCTGCTGGCACGTTGACCCTTGACGACCGGGAAGACACGGCCAAAGACGGCATTGTTGCCGGCTTGGAGCGCGATGAGCAGAACGATCCCGACCGCTGCGAGGATGACGAGTCTGATGAATGACGACAGGCGCGGACGCAGTCGAATGCTCCAGACGACGAATCCGGCAATCAGGAGGAATAAGAAGAAAAGATCTATCGCATGGCCCGCAGGCGGCAGGCCGAGAGCAGTTTGTGCAGCTTGCCATTCCGTAGCGTCATCCGGTCTCCAGCCAACGTCTGAAAACAGGATCTAACATTGTGAGCCTATATGAAGAGGCCAGCGATGGCAACTTCCACGCCGTACTTCCGTACTGTTGAATGCCCGCATCCTCATGGAAAGAATTGAGGTTGATTCTGGAACGGGACTGGGAGGCTGGAGGTGTCAGGGCACATCACGGCAAAGGGAGGAACTGATGGCCCAGCTTGCGGGATGGCAGTTGGGCTTGGGTACCAACGGGTGGCTGCGGCGAGTGGCAGTGCGTCGCTGGTCGGTAGGAGGCATAATTAAACATATCTGGGGGCCCGGTAAATGGAACTGGAGGACGAGTGTCTGCTAAGGGAGTCAAAAACCATCTTCGGATAGTCGATTCCAGGCGTCTGCTCAAGCGCGAAGAAGAGGTGGCCATCGCCAAGCGTATGGAGCGTGGCCAAGCCCTGGTGCTCAAGACCCTTTCTCGTTCTCCGCTGGTACTCCAAGAGCTGATCGGAATTCGCCGGGAGTTACGCAACGGTACACGTTCGATTAGAGAGGTAATCTGGATCGGCAAAGCAGTGTTGACAGACAAAGAAATCGTAAAGAAGTACAGCGAGACGCTCCGGATTATCGATAAGATTATGGAACTTTACGGTGTGGGACTTGAGCAGGCGGCTCGGCTGAATGAAATCCCGAAATCAGAGCAGCGTGCTCATCTGCAGGTGCGGTGGCAGTTGTCGCGGGCGATGGTTGAGATGTCGCGCCTGGCTCGCTCCATGGTGCTACACCCGCTCGAAAAGAAGCGCCTGATGGACAAGTTGCGGCAAGAGGTCGAGTTGCGGCGACAGGAAATGGAGGAATCGAGCGAGGTGGGGCTCACCGCCCTGAAACGCTCGCTCGCCCTGATAAGGCGCGGCGAGGCCGAAGCCGAACAAGCGAAGAAGGAGTTAACCGAGGCAAACCTTCGCCTCGTTGTGTCCGTCGCCAAGAAGTACACAAACCGAGACCTGGATTTATCCGACTTGATCCAGGAGGGGAATATTGGCCTGATGAGAGCGGTTGAGAAATTCGACTGGCGTCGAGGTTACAAGTTCTCGACCTATGCCACTCGGCGGATCCACTCCGCGATCTCGCGTGCAATTGCTGATAAGGCGCGTGCGATTCGATTGCCTGCAAACGTCTCCGCAGAGATCGTAAAGCAAGATCGTACCCGGCAACAACTCGTACAAGAACTTGGCCGCGAACCCACCTGTGAGGAACTCGCCCAGCGCCTACAGGTCACAGCCGACAAAGTGCAGAGCACCAAGCGGGTTTCTCAGCGGACCGTGTCTTTAGAGACACCCATTGGGGAGGACCGAGAATCCGACCTGGGCGAGTCGATTGAGGATAAGTCTGTGGTTTCGCCGTCGGAGGCGGTCAACAGGGGCGATGGGAACGAGTGGGTTTCGGCCCTGTTGAGGAAGCTCACCCCCCGCGAGGAATCGATCATCCGGATGCGGTTGCGCCTGGACGATGACACTAAGCACACTCTTGAGGAAATCGCCCGGACCTGGGGCGTTAGCCGCGAGACTGTCCGCCGGATCGAAGGGAAGGCCTTGCAAAAACTCCGCCGCGCACAGGAAAAGCTTGCCAACTGTACGCAAAAGGACCTCCCGCCGATAGCAGAATTCCCGCAGCCGACAAAGCCGGGATAACGATTGGGCCAACAAAGTGCGATCTCCTGCGGTGAAAGGCCAGCCTCCCGATCCCCAGTAAAGAAGCTGTCCAGGACCCCTCGCATCCTCAATCGAGGATGCTCAGGGGACAACTTGAAGGGGCGGGAAAGGTTCTCATCTCCCGGGGCGGTATGGAGAGGGGAGCCAGAAGTCGAGGGAACTCGGCAGATTCCCGTCATATGAACTGGGGGGAGAAGAACCCTGGGAAGATATTGGTGTATCTACGTTAAATGCTTTTACGCATATCGATAAGCTTGCTTGGTAACCTTCCCACTCATCATGCCACCAAGTCAATCAATTTACTCGGCATGGCTGCCTATGGCGATCATCAACCCAGTTCATATTCCTAACTGAACACCATGGAGGTATCAGTATGTACTCGGTCCAACAATCCAATCTGGTCTCTGCCTATGGGGACTTTATCTCCCAATGGCCCTGGGATCACTACGGAACTTTCACCTTCGGCAGGCAGATGTCTCAGTCCAGATGCCTCCAGCATTGGGATGACTTCATTGACTCTCTCGGTCGCAACACTCGGGGCCGAGTGGGCTGGGTCCGGGCAGATGAACAACGATGGTCTGGTTATGGCAGCCCAGAGATCCCCTTGCACTACCACGCTCTATTCAAGTACCAGAACGTACCTGCCCCTGAGGGTGTGGCAGCTCAGTGGAAGTCCCGAGCTGGAGATGCAAAGGTTGAGGTCTATGGTTCTGGTGGTGGCGCTGCCTATTACATTGCCAAGATGTTTCCGTACGAGGATACGAGGTACGATTTGGGAGGCTTGGAGCACTTCACACGTTCGCAGGAGTGTCACTGTCCCGCGGTCCAGTGAATGACTGAACCGGACTGGATAATATTGGACCTGCATCCTAGATGTAGGGGAGCTTCATCGGAGCAGGGAGAGACTTAATTCCGCCGAATGTGGGTCGCTTGCCGTTGCTTCCAGGCTTGGCCGGGACATCAGAGGACTTCGGATCAAGAGGTGCCGCTCGCGAAAATGGCGCTGGGCGCGGCGTCCCCATCCCCGCACGAAGTAATAGTTGAGCGTGCCGCCCATGGCGGATCCCAGCACCGGTACCAGGCGGCAGAGCCCATTCTCCGCGATCTCGCCGCCAGTCTGCACGGCGATACGCTCCACGATGCGCGGCACGAACCGTTCGATCACCTGCTTGCGAACTAGGTCCTTGCCCATATCCACGCCTGCGGCGCTCGCCACCGCCAGCCACAGATCGGCCATGTCGTCTTCGCTAGCATACTCAAAGCCGTGCACCAAGCTCAGCTTCTGGATCATGCGCCAGGTGATGCCGCCCAGGAGGCCAACATCGGGAAGAATGGAAAGCACACCACCTACGCCCGCCCCCGCGCCCTCCAACATAGCCATCTTCATCGAGGCGCGAATGGTCTTCTCGGCAAGGTAATCCACCACCGGCAACGGCACCTTATTCATCTCCCGGAAGGATGTGACGTGCAGACCGTAAGCGCGGCGAAGGTGCTTCAGATATTTGTCGGGATTTACGCCCACACCGCGATAGGCACGGAGCAGGCCTGTCTTCATGGCCTGCTCGGCTCTACGACGAATCCAGGATGAACCTCGGGGCGCCATGTTGGATTCGATGCCCGCCTTGTCGAATAGGATGCAGAAGCGACGTCCGTCCCGGTCAGAGGCGGCAAGACCACCATGTCGATTACTCTAGGCGGCCAAAGTCGAAACGGTCTTGTGCGTCCCGTCGCAGTACGGCGCATTCTTGGTATGCTTGCACTGGCAGAGCCTCAACGACATTTCCATAAGTTGACGGATTAGAAGGGGGTGCTGGTGTTCCGGGAACGTCAACAACTCAGGTTCGAGAGTCCTGTCGCTCTTTGCAGTCCCTACACCACCTGGTCCAGGGCACCGCTTCTAAGCGTGCCTTGCTAATCGGCTGCCCGCATTCTTCGCAAATGCCAAATCCCTCGCGCCGAATCCGAGCCAAGGCATCCTCAATGGCGCGAAAGAGCTTGCCGTTTGTCTGGTGCAACCGGATTTGCGTGGCGGCGTCGGTCTTACCGGTGGCCATGTCGACCGAGTCCCCGCGAAGCTCACCTGCGGTGGAAATCGAATCGACCAGACTCTTGCCGGTGGTGAGTTCTTGCCGCTTTGAAAGGAGAAGATTCTTATAGCGAAGTAGGTCGCTCTTGTTCATGGCAGCCGCCCTGTACCCCACGATTGCTGTGAATGCCTAGCACCAGTTCTCTAATTATAATGCCAGAGATGGGTTGCGGCAGCGAGGATTAGTCGATCAAACTGTACGACTACCTCGCAATCCGGTTGTTAGCCCAGCGGCTCGCAACTGCCTCACTCTTCATGGATCGCAGGACCCATGCGCACCGTTACGCTGCTGAGATCATAGCGGGCACGGCAAAGGTGGAGCCATTGGCTGTGAAGCTCGTTGAAACGCTTTGGCATTTCAATGTGTTCAATCATCCTTCGCTTCCCCCGCATGCGCCGACGTGGATGTCCGACGGCCTGGGGCGGTCGGCTTACGGTTGGCGAATGATGGCAGTGGCGAGTAGAATGCATGGATTAAGCAAGAAACCACAACAAGGCATTTCAGAAATGGTGACATATATGACGGACAGAGACGATAGACAACACCGCTCGATTCTGCAAAGAATTGCCCATCAGGCGATGCTTGAAAGAGGACTTGTTCCTGATTTTCCGCCCCAGGCGCTCGCCGAGCTCGACACAATCCACGGGCCAGCGACACGAGCTGGGGAATCGGCGCATGATCTCCGGAACCTTCTCTGGTGCTCCATCGACAACGATGATTCGCGTGATCTGGACCAGCTTACCGTTGCCGCAGCCATGCCCGACGGGGCCGCCAAGGTCCTGGTCGCCATTGCCGACGTAGACGCGATCGTCAAAAAGCGATCGGCCCTGGACGACCACGCGCGGCGAAACACCACCTCGGTTTACACGGTTGCCGAGACGTTCCCGATGCTGCCAGAGAAACTCTCCACGGATCTTACATCTCTCAACTACGAATCAGACCGCCTGGCCATCGTCATTGAAATGGTTCTCGCCGGGGACGGAACGCTCCAGAGTTCGGCCATTTATCAAGCGACGGTGCGTAATCGGGCCAAGTTGGCTTACAACAGCGTGGCCAGCTGGCTGGAGGGTAGCGGGCCGGTGCCACAAGGGATCGGCACGGTCAGCGGTCTGGACGAGAACCTTCGACTCCAGGACCGCGTGGCCCAGAAGCTGAGGGCGCTCCGGCACCTGCACGGTGCGCTTGATCTCGAAACCATCGAAGTGCGTCCGGTCTTTGACGGAGATGAGCTCAAAGACCTGGCAGCCTATAACAGTAACCGGGCCAAAGACATTATCGAGGACTTCATGATCGCCGCCAACGGCGTTACCGCACGATACCTCACGTCCAAAGACTTTCCGTCGCTGCGCCGCGTGGTCCGCGTTCCCAAACGCTGGGACCGGATCATCGAGCTTGCCGCAGAACGGCGCTCAACGTTGCCCAAAGACCCCGACGCCAAGGCCCTGGAGCAATTCCTGGTGTCGGCGAAAGCTGCTGATCCTCTCCGCTTTCCCGATCTCTCTCTCAGTGTTGTCAAACTCCTGGGTCCGGGTGAATACGTTGTCCAACTTCCTGGAGGCAGTGTCACCGGGCACTTCGGCCTTGCGGTCAAGGACTATGCTCACTCCACCGCCCCGAACCGCAGATACCCCGATCTGATTACCCAGCGGTTGCTGAAAGCGGCAATGGCGGGAAGTGCCCAGCCCTACGAAAATGACGAATTGGCAGCTCTCGCCCAGCACTGCACCGAAGAGGAAGACGTTGCGAAAAAAGTGGAACGGCAGGTCACTAAATCCGCGGCGGCAATTATGCTGGAATCAAGGATCGGTGAGCAGTTCGATGCCATTGTCACCGGCGCATCGGTCAAAGGCACATGGGTCCGCCTTCTGCATCCGCCCATTGAAGGAAGACTGGCGAGCGGTTTTGAGGGCATGGACGTCGGTCGCCAGCTCCGCGTGCAACTTATCCGCACGGATGTGGAGCGCGGCTATATTGACTTTAAGAGAGTGGCGTGAGGAGCGGCAAATTGCCGAATGACGAAGGAGTCTTCCATAAAACCGCGTAACCCGCGCGTCCTGACAATCAATGGCGGCTCGTCGAGCATTAAGTTCGCCCTGTATCAAATCGGCGAACCGCTGGAGAGGCGGCCTCAGGAAAAGGGTTACCGCATCGGCCTGGGCGGGACGAATCTGACGTTCAACCACCCGACCTGGAATCGGCAGGACAGTCCTACCGTTTGTTAAGATCCCTCTCGTAGCGAATGCGCATCCACTCTAGTGTAGTGTCCCATAATTACCTTGACTTATACAGATAAGGCCGATATGCTTGAGGACATGAGCCGAGTCGCAGCTCCGATTATTCTGTCGGCCGAGGAACGGACCACCTTGGCGGCGTGGTCCA
>JBEKHR010000053.1:0-31205 GCA_050012175.1 Terriglobia bacterium
GGACCCTGCCACAGACGCGTCGTGAGATCCAACGCCTGTTGTTTACCTGGACCGGAGAGTGCGCGTATTGTGGCAGCGTAATTCGCAAACGAAACCGCCCACCTTAACTTAACGTAGTAGTACTAGCCACTAACCACTAGCCACTACCCGTTTCAGTCCCGCCCGCCAAGCGGCGTCCAAGGCGCGCTCGTATTCAGCCGGAGTGACGCGCCGGTTGATTTCGGCGTGGTCGGATCTTGAAACCTTCCCGGCGGGATGGTACTGGGCCATGATGTTGACGTAAGTTTCAGGAGAGAGTTCATCCGCGATCCACTGCATCACGGCTCGCGTGCCTGCAACTTCTTCGGGCATCACCAGGTGGCGGACGAGCAAGCCGCGTCGGGCAAGCCCATTGTCGTCGATAACCAGGTTTCCGACTTGGCGGTACATCTCCTTAATAGCGCGCCGGGCGACCTCAGGATAGTCCGGGGCTCTCGAATACTTCCGCGCCATTTCCGCGTCCCAGTATTTGAAGTCGGGCATGTAGATATCCACGAGCCCGTCGAGCAGTGCGAGGCTCTCCATGGAATCATAGGCACTCGTGTTGTAAACGAGCGGCAGCCTCAGGCCCTCTTCAATGGCGAATGGCAGGGCTTGCACGATCTGCGGCGCCACATGCTCCGGGGTCACCAGATTGATGTTATGGCAACCCTGGGCCTGAAGTTCCAGCATCATGGCGGCGAGTTCGCGTGGCGGCGCTGGCGTGCCACGCACCTGCCAACTGATGTCGAAATTCTGGCAGAAAACGCAACGCAGGTTGCAGCCTGTAAAGAAAATCGTGCCGGAGCCTCGCCCGCCGCGCAGGCAGTCTTCCTCGCCATGATGCGGAAAGTGGCTGGAGACGACAGCATGACGGCCCGTCTTACAGACTGCGAACTTGTCTTCTAAACGATTGACCCGGCAGTTTCGCGGACAGGCAGTGCAGGATTGCAGTAACTTGAGAGCCCGCGCCACCCGACGCGCCAGCTCACCACGGGGATAAGTCCGCAGATAGACGGGTTCGAAGGTTTGAGACTTGGAGGTGGTCGCCCCGGGTATGATTAGCTCTCCCACGAGTGGATTATAAACCTGAATTCGCTCATCGCGGTCCGCGAGCTCTTTCAGGTCCTCCGAGCGCCGATGCGCCAGGGTCGTGGGGGGAATTCATCGAGTTCCACAATTAAGGTGAGTGCTACTCTACGAATACCGTGTGAGCCGGAACGGTTGCCGAGAAGCTGTGAAAAAATGAACAATCTCATCCCGCAAAGCGGGACCAAGGCGCAAAGACTCGCAAAGAACAACCGCTTTGTTTTCTTTGCGCCTTCTACGACTTTGTCCCGCCTCGCGGGATGAAATGCTTTTGCTCATCCAGGGATTATTTCACAGCTTCCGAGCGATGGGAAACCGCAACCCTGCGGGGATCATAGACACACCCCACCCCGCCTGGCGCCTGCGACTAACGTTGGGTGGAGCACCCACCAAGCGATGGAAGCGAGCAATGCCACCCAGCCCAGGAATTCCAGCCAGGGCATGACTCGCGTGAGCCAGTCAGGAGTTCCCCCCTTCCATGCCCGCCGATACTCCCGGCCGACCCTGTACTTGACCACGTATTTAGCGGCTAGGTAGGCTCTTGTTCCCCAGAGAAGCAGACACAAACCAATGCCTACCGCTCCTCCAACCATCCTTCGCCTCCAGGGGTTGCGCGGTTCGCCTAGCGATAGACACACCTCACCCCTCATCGGCCGTCCCGACTTCGACCCAGCGCTCTTGGCCTATTGGCTTTCTGGTCCCGAGATCACTTGGGAGCGCCTATCTTTGCGCGCATTTTCCAGGTCGCGGTAACACCGAACTCACCCACAAAGGCCCCCAGCAAGGCTGGGATCAAGTAAATGCCTGCGAGCTTAACTGGCTCAAACCAGTGACCAAGGACAGGTGAGCCTAGCCAAGCTCCCAGCCATCCCACGCCCAACTTGCCGAGAAAACCGTCGAATCCCTCGAGAAACCGATAACAAATCAGGTAATGGAGCACGACGGCTGCAATCACAGCCGCCACCAACAAGACCAAAAATGCCCAAAAATTCATTCCGATCATGCATGCACTCATCTTTCTACCTCCGCAGTTAGCCACTCGTGAGACTTCGGTCCTTCAGGAAGGCAAACCTCCTGCCCCGAAGTACCCACCAAGTCACATCTGTCTCCCCAAGGGCATCATCACTTCTGAGAATCAACCTACCAACCAGCACACGGCTCTGGTCATTCACGGCGCCTTGCTCCGAATCGACGGATGGTTTCCTAACACTCGTCCCATCTCCGAAAGTGTCACCGGCTCCGCCAGATAGTCCACAGCCCCCAACTGCATCGCTTCCAGGTAGCAACGCATGTCAAGGCAACGCGCCACGACCAGGACGGGCAAGCGCCGGTTGGTCTCCGTCGCGCGCTCCACCACGCAACGCCCTTCAAAGTTGCGACTCCCTTGACTCACCATAACGAAGTCGAAAACTTCTGACCCCAAGCAGCACACACCTTCCTCATAGGAGTGGCAGGCGAGCACCTGATACCCCCAGCCTTCCAGAATGCTGCAATAATAGTGAAGAGTTCCAGGATCCTCGACGACCAGGAGCGCCTTGCCTCTGCGAACAAGGAGAGGTTGCGCCCTTCCTTTTTGGTTCGTGTCTATCGGCCCCATCGGTCACCTCCTAAATGTCGGTGAACCGCCCTTGACCCTTCGAGTGACAGACAGATCTTGCGTGGCGTTCAGCGGAGTTGTTACCCCTCTCATGAAAAGGACATCTGTTCCTCGCGCATAGCGAGCAAGAAGAAACTGCGCCGAGAGTCAGCTAACCCTTCGTCAAATTGATTGGACCAAAAATATCTTGCCAACGGCAGGGATGGGAGCTTCCTCCCCGTGCAACCGGGCCACAAAGGGAAACACACGCCAGTACACACTGCCCCGAGGCTGCGCGCTTCATCGCAGAAGTTAACATCAGCGGCTGTTTGTAAGGGACTCTTCCCTGGATAGACGAGCGTCACCAATGGCACATAGGGGGAAGTATAGCGCATTGGGGATCTCCGTGAAGTAACAGCGTTACTCGGAAAAGATCACAAGTCAAGCGGAATTGCGGGGAGACAGGTCAAGGTTCAAAGTGAGGGTTTAAATGGAAATCCGCCGCAAGAAGTTCCCGGTTAAGGCGATCCTAACCTTTTGCCTCAGTAGGCATCCTGTGGCCCTTTGTGGGGCCGCACTTTCTTCATCAAGAACATGAAGGGAATCATGCTCAGGGTGGCGACAGCCATCAGCCAGAAGTCATCGAGGAAAGCAAGCATGGAGGCTTGGCGCATCAGCAATCCGTAGGCTAGGCCTTGCGCCTGGTGGGCCGCCTGAGCGGGATTCGATCCCTGCGCAACCAGCATTTGCTTGGCGCCACTCAACATCGCCTGGTAGGCGGAGTCGAGCGGAGTCATATGGCTCACCAGCACCGCCTGATGGAATTGGGCACGCCGCGCCAGCATCGTCACCACGCCCGCAATGCCAACGCTTCCTCCGATGTTGCGCGCCAGGTTGATGATGCCGGTGGCATTGTTAATCTTCTCCTTGGGGACGAAATAGAAGGCCATCACATTTATGGGCACGAAGAGGAAAGCCATTCCGGCAGATTGGTAAACTCTCGCCACCATGGCCGTACCAAAATCGACTTGCAGGTTGAAGTTCGCCATGTGAAACAGCGAGAGTGCCAGCATCGACAGGCCGCACACGACCAGCCAACGCGATTCGAATCGGGTGAGCAACTTTCCCACCACGGGCAGCAGGAATATCACCAAGATTCCTCCGGGGGAAAGCACGAGCCCGCTCAAGAGTGCGGTGTACCCCAGCAGGGTTTGTAGGAAGATCGGAAGCAACGCGGTGCTGCCATAAAGCACCAATCCCAGCATGAACATCGTCAGGGTGGCGATGAGGAAATTCCGTTCCTTAAGCAGGTGAAAATCCACCGCCGGATCTTCTCGGCTGAGCTCCCAGAGGAAGGCGCCCAAGAGTCCGATTACCGCCACCACCGAGCACCAGACGATGAAGCCCGACCCGAACCAATCCTCGCGTTCGCCCTTATCGAGAACCACTTGGAGAAATCCCAGCCCGACGCTCAGCAAACCAATGCCGATGTAATCAATCTTGGCTCCCTCGCGAAGGCTCTTGCGCACGAGGTACGGTGGGTCAAAGATGAGGAATAGAGTAAGCACTAGTGAGATCACTCCCACCGGAATGTTGATGAGGAAAATCCAGCGCCAACTGTAGCTGTCCGTGATCCAGCCGCCCAGCGTGGGGCCGATGATGGGCGCCAGCACCACACCCATCCCGAAGATCGCCATGGCCATGCCTCGCTTCTGCTTTGGGAAGCTTTCGAGCAAGATGGCCTGCGAGATGGGTTGTAACGCGCCCCCGCCCGCGCCTTGCAGAACCCGGAAGAACACCAGCAGTGGAAGGCTGGGGGCGAGTCCACAGAGCATGGAGGCGATCGTGAAGATGGCCACGCAGGTCATGTAAAAGCGTTTGCGTCCGAAGAGCGTGGAAAACCATCCGGTGAGCGGCAGCACAATGGCGTTCGAGACCAGGTAGGAAGTGAGAACCCAGGTGCTCTCATCTACTCCTGCCGAGAGGTTGCCGGCAATGTGAGGCAAGGCCACATTGGCAACGCTGGTGTCCAGCACCTCCATGAAGATCGCCAGCATCACCGTGAAGGCAATTATCCAGGGGTGGGTTTCACCGTTTTGTCGCGCTCGCGCCAGGAGAGTGCGCATATGAAGGCCACAGCAGGGGTGGGCTTCGCAGCCTGCGATCCTGCCACCCTGTGGACTCCAAGGCTAACCTGAAAGGCTGGCCTTGTGGAAGAGACGAATTGTCGCCGACAGCGCATCCAGGGTTTCTGTTTTCAAAGCTCGGCTAGGCTGGAGCCTACACCACGCCGCCTCATTTTGGAACGTTCCACGCCAGCTTCCGGCGCATGCGCGCTTACTCGAAAGGAGATGTTTAAGTGTGGCCAACAAGGAATGCTGAATGGGCATCTTGGGGCGCCGGCCATGAAGCCTGATGATGCCCATGGAGTTGAAGGGCATGAAGCCCTCGGATGGTTTCACTTTCTTCCACGATTTTGAATTGTGACGTGTGGTTGGTGCCGCGGGACGGAGTTGAACCGCCGACGCCAGCCTTTTCAGGGCTGCGCTCTACCACCTGAGCTACCGCGGCGCCATGCGATTATTCTGGGGCTGATTTGATTCCCTGTCAAGAATCTGGGTAAATCCGCCGTCCAACTGACCCCTCACCCGGCCCGCGTCCCGATGAAGTGCATCGGGATCGCGGTCCACCCTCTCCCCTTGAGAGAGGGAAAAGACGCGATTCCCCTAGCGCAACGACTCGTCCACTTCACGCAGCCATTCGGGGCGTTTGAGGACCTCGCGCGGCTTGGAGCCATCGGGGGCGCCGACGATCCCGTCCTTCTGCATCAAGTCAACGAGTCGCGCGGCGCGCCCGTAGCCAAGTCGCAGGCGGCGTTGGAGGAGGGAAGTGGAAGCCTTGCCGGATTCCACTACCAGGCGCACGGCCTCGTCGTAGACCGCGTCGAGTTCCGCCGATTCCTCGTCGTCTTCCCCTCCCACTTCTTCCTGCTCTCGCTCCTTCAGCGGTTTCAGGAATTCCTCGTTGTATTGCGGTTGCGACTGGGATTTCCACCAATCGACGACTTTGCAGATTTCCTGTTCGGTCACCAGCGGTCCGTGCAGTCTTTGCAGGCGGGCGCTGGCGGGCGGCAGGAAGAGCATGTCGCCGCGGCCCAGCAAGGCTTCCGCCCCGTTGGCATCGAGAATGGTTCGCGAATCCACCTTGGAGGCCACACGAAATGAGATGCGCGCCGGCAGGTTGGCTTTAATAAGTCCGGTGATGACGTCCACGGAGGGGCGCTGGGTGGCGAGAATCAAATGGATACCCACGGCGCGGGCCATTTGCGCCAAGCGCGTGATTGACTCTTCCACTCCCTGCGGTTCCACCATCATCAGGTCCGCCAGCTCGTCGATGACGATCACGATGTAGGGCAGCGGGTGCTCGGGCACGCCGTTGTTGTCAAACAAGTTGAGGGTCGATTCGGGGGCGAAGATTTTATTGTACTGCTCGATGTTGCGCACCCCGTGCTCGGCCAGTTTCTTCAAGCGTTCTTCCATCTCGAAGGTGGCGCGGCGAAGCGCGTTGGCGGCCTGCTTGGGCTCCGTGACGATGGGCGTCAGCAGGTGCGGGGTGCCCTCGTAGAGCCCTAATTCCAGCCGTTTGGGATCGATCATGATCAGCTTCACTTCATCGGGGTTCGACTTATACAAGATGGACACGACCATGGAATTGAGCGCCACACTCTTGCCCGACCCTGTCGACCCCGCGATCAGCAGGTGAGGCATCTGGGTGAGGTCCGTGATTCTGATTTTTCCGGTAATGACTTTGCCCAGGCAGAGGGTCAGCTTGGAAGAAGAGGCAGCAAACTCGCTGGACTCGATCGCTTCGCGCAAGTGGATGATCTCGCGGTGGAGGTTGGGTACTTCAATGCCCACCGTCGATTTGCCCGGGATGCGGTCGATGAGGATTGACTCAGCCTTCATCGCCAGGCAAAGGTCGTCCACCAGGTTGGTAATACGGCTGTATTTGATCCCGGCCTCAGGCTTGAATTCGTAGGTTGTGACGACCGGCCCGGGATGAATTTGCGTTATTGCTCCGGTGACGCCAAACTCGCTGAACTTCGCCGTCAGACGGGCGGCGCGATCTTTCAGCTCATCTTCGTCGATGCCTTCCGAATCGTCAGGCGGGCGCAAGAGAGTGGCGCTGGGAAGTTTGTAGGGTTGCGATCCGCGGCCGACGATTCTGGGCGAAGGGGACGCAGACTCCGGCTCGGCCTTTCTTACGCGACCCAAGGACCCGGGCGAGGACCTCAGCGGGGCTTCGACCGTGAGCGCGGGCATGATGCCCGGAGCGGCAGGTTCGGTCGCGGGCGCTTCCTGCGGAGGTGCGCTCGGCTGAAGCTTGGTGACGACGGGAGTGGCTTGGCTTATCACCACCCTCTGCGCGATGAGGGGCGGCTTCCCGAGCCTTCGCAAGTTCTCGGCCCGGCGTCGCCGGTGCTCCGCGGCCGCCGCCGCGCGGGCTTCCTGCCACGCCTTCCATCGCACCGCGACAGGCCGTGCCAGCACCTGCCAGCGCGCTTTTGAGAATCCTGCCGCCCAGGAGAAGGAGAAGCGTGTGACGAGAAACAGTGAAGACAGGAACACCGCGCCTGCAACAATGCCGGCGCCCACCCCATTAAACGTGTGGATCAGTCCTGCAGCCGCCAGATAGCCCAGCATGCCGCTGCCATGGATCAGCCCCCGGACAGCCGGCGTGTAGGGGAAAAGCTCGAGAAGCACGCTCAAGGAAGTGACCAGCAAGCCTGCGCCAACGGCCTTGGTTTTCGGAGCTTCGAAGGGCCGCACGAGCAGCAAGCGCGTGCCCACCACCAGCAGGACCATAGAAATCAGGTAAGCAACCCAGCCGAATCCCTGGAAGAGCAGGTCAGCGGTATAGGCGCCAACGGGGCCGATCCAGTTTCGCGGCGTGGCGCCGGCAGCCGTAGCGGTGTTGAGCGAAGAGTCCTCGGGCATGAAGGATGCCAAGCTCAGCAGGACCAGCAGCCCGACAACCGCGACAAGGAAACCCGTAAGCTCCGAGCGGCGGCGTGAGTCTAAGAGCGGCTGTTTTTGCTGGGAATTCTTCGCGCTGGACTCTCTGGACTTCGACGGTGTGGCAGCGGATGAGGCGCCCATACTTTTGCCTTCCTTATGCAAACCGGCGCTGAAGAGCAGGTGATAGGTTTCAGGTGTCAGGTTTCAGGGGACAAACACAAACAGCCCTCTGCCGCCCGACACTTAGCTTCTGGCACCTAAACGTGATGCAATCCCCATCCGAGCACCAATAGTATCACGCCCAGCACAACCCGGTAAACAACGAAAACTTTAAAGGTGCGCCGCTCCAAATACCGGATAAGAACCGCAATCACCAGGTAACCGACAAGGGCCGAGACGAGCGCCCCGCAAAGAAAGGGTAGGCGCATGTCATGGGGCAGACCCGCATGGCGAATTTCCAGGCCTTTCTTCAACGCCGCCCCGGCGATGAGGGGCGTGGAGAGCAAGAAGGAGAAGCGCGCCGCAGTTTCTCGTTTCATCCTCCGGAAAAGGCCGGCAGTCATGGTGACGCCGGAGCGCGAAACGCCGGGGATCACCGCCAGCGCTTGCGCCACGCCCACCAGGAACGAGTCGAGTAAGCCGACGTGGCCGAGGTCGCGCTCGCGTTTTCCCAGCCAGTCTCCCGCCCACATGAACAGACCAATCACGATTAAGGCGGCGCCGATGATAATCGGCGACCGCAATTGCTCCTCCGCGGCATGCTCGAACCGCCACCCCGCCAGGGCGCCAGGGATGGTGGCAATCACCAGGTACCACAGCAGTCGGGGATTTTCCCGCAGGTCTGCGCTGGCCGAATGGCCTGTAGCGCCGGGGTTCGGCGCGGCAGCGCCCCTTTCACCCCGGCCCGCAGCCAGCCTGGCCATCTCCACCCAGTAGCGCCAGAAATAAACCAGCACGGCCAGGAGCGTCCCGGCGTGCAGAGCCACGTCAAATGTCAGGCCGGGATCTTTCCATCCCAGCAGCCACGGAAAGAGCCACAAGTGTGCAGTGCTGGAAATGGGAAGAAATTCCGTGAGGCCTTGCACAATCGCTAGCACGATGGCTTGAGACAGGGGCATGTGTGTATCTGCTTCAGTTTTCTCGCGCTCAAGTGGTTAGCTTTTCCACGAGTCGCGTTCCGCGTTGATGTAATCCTGCGCGTCGATATTGTTCCAGACTTCCTTGCCGAGGCCCCGCAACTCGGTGATCTCATGCGCGGGCTCTATGGCAGGTTGTATTAAGGCGTGAATGAGGCGCTCACGCTCCTCACGGGTAAGCCGGCTGGCGGCTTGGATGAGTTCTTCGAGTGTTGGTTTCCTCCTCACATGTTCTCCTCTATCGAAGTCTACAACGAGCAGTGGGTAGCGCAGACCTGCGTGTTATGCAGGTCTGCGGCTTTTGAAGATTCACGGCGGAAAAGCCGCAGACTTCGAAAAGCACGAAGTCTGCGCTACTCCCTTCGAAATCCTAATCCAAAATCCAAAATCTAAAATTCTCAGACTTCGAGGACCACCGGCAAAATCATAGGCCTCTTCCCGGTCTCCTCATTGAAGTGCTTGCGCAGCGCGATGCGGATTTTTTCTTTAATCACGCCCCAATCGCCCACTTCCTCGAGGTTGGATTTTTCGATGGTTCTCAGGATGACCTGGCGCGCGCTTTCCACCAGGTCTTGCGCCTCGTCGAGCGGCACAAAGCCCCGCGAGACGATTTCCGGCCGGGTCTCGAGCTGGCCGGTATGCTCATTGATGGCCAGGATGGGGATGACGATGCCATCTTCCGAGATGTGTCGCCGCTCCTTAAGGATGATCTCCTCGACCTCATCGAAGGTGCCTACGTCAATGCACACCCGTCCCACCGGCACACGGCCCGCTCGCCGCGCCCCCAGCTCGTCGAACTCGAGAACGTCGCCACTTTCCAGCAGGAAACCCTCTTCCGAAACCGCCGCAAGCTCCTTGGCCAGTTCCAGGTGGCGGTAGAGTTGCCGGTACTCGCCGTGGATGGGCACGAAATACTTGGGTCGCACCAGATTGAGCATCAGCTTCAGTTCTTCGGCGCTACCGTGCCCGGAGACGTGGACGGGCGGCTGGCTGCCGTCGTGATAGTAGACGCGCGCCCCGCGGCGATAGAGGTGGTCGATCATGCGGAAGATGGGTTTCTCATTGCCTGGGATGACGCGAGCCGAAATTACCACCTCGTCTCCGGGTTCCACCGTGACCCAACGGTGGTTGTTCACCGCCACGCGCGAGAGGGCTGCCATGGGCTCGCCCTGGCTGCCCGTGAGAACCAGCGCCACCTGGTTGGGCGGCAGTTTCTTGATATCCTGTGGCGGGATGAGCAGACCTTCCGGGATGTGCAGCTTGCCCATCCGGAGCGCGATCTCGGAATTCTGGAACATGCTGCGTCCTACGAAGCAGAGCCGCCGGCGGTGCTCCTGCGCAAGGTCGGCGACGATCTGCAAGCGGTGCATGGAAGTGGCAAAGCAGCCAATCAGGACGCGGCCTTTCGCCTCCGAGATGATGTGCGAGAGGCGCTCGCGCACTGCTCGTTCGGAGGGCGTGCGGCCCGGCCGGTCGATGTTCGTGGAGTCGGAGAAGAGCGCCAGCACGCCGCGCCGGCCATAGTCCGCCAAGGTGTGCAGGTCGCTCACCCGCTGGTCGGTGGGTGTGTGATCAAACTTGAAGTCGCCGGTATGGATGACGGTCCCCAGCGGCGTGGTCAGGGCCAGCGCACCGGCTTCGATGGTGCTATGCGTGAGGTGGATGAATTCAACATGGAAGGGACCAACCTCGAACGGCTGGCTGGGATGCATCTCCACCAGTCGCACGCTGTCGGCCATGCCGTGCTGTTCCAGTTTGGCACGCGCCAGGGCCAGAGTGAACGGCGAACCGTAAACGGGCGCGTCCACTTCGTCCAGCAAATACGGCAGTCCCCCGATGTGGTCTTCGTGCCCATGCGTCAGTAGGATGGCGCGCAGGCGTTCCCGGTTCTCCCGCAGGTAGGTGAAATCCGGAACGACGATGTCCACGCCCAGCAGTTCGGCGTCTGGGAACATGACGCCGCAGTCCACGACGAGCATAGTGCCGTCGTATTCGTACGCCATCATGTTCATTCCGAACTCGCCCAAACCGCCGAGCGGGATGGCTTTAAGCTTTGCATTTAGGGATGGAATACTAGTCCTCCTGAACTGTTCTCATGCTATCAGCTCTTCGCTTCGCCACAGATTCGAGCCTCGGCTGGCCCGATGGTTTCACGGGTTGATGGTGCTCTGTGGAGAATCTTGTTCCCACTTGTCAAGTTGGATGAGAAGGGGCTCGTCATTTTGCCGAATCGGTCCCGAAAACCACCTGAAAAGGGCTCGAAATTTCGCTTTGTTTGGCACTTTCGAGGCTGCAAAAGGAGTTCGTTTTTAGGGGCCTCCTGGGCTTAAGTCCTGTGTTTTCAACAAATCCTTAGGTTCGTTCCGTCGAAAATAACATCTTTTTCGAAAAAACGCGTTGCACCACAGGGCTGAGAACAATACGTACCCTCTCACGGGACGGCGTTGATGGGGTGGGTGCCGGCTTGGTCGCGGTCCATTAGTCGTGTCCCTTTCATTGAAATGCAAGCACCTGACGCGAAAGACCCTCCGCCAGACCGGGAGTCCAAAAATCTAGCCTAGCATGGCTTGGGGGAATGTCAAGCCCTTTTTCCAGGGACTTGTTGAAATAGACCCGGATGGCGCAACGCCGGTCTTGCGTCCCGCGGCTCAGGGTAATACGACCCCTCCAGGGTCGGGGAAGGAGCGTGGCGCTTTCCGGGGGCGTTGCCCCCGGCTACTATCTTGTGCCCCTGCGGGGCACGAAAAAGCTACCCTTCGGTCTTACCCCGCGGCACCCCGTTTCTGACATCACGGATAGCCGCTTTCGGCCATCCATGCTCAGAATGACATGTCATCCTAATCCCGCCTTGCGGGAGAAGGATCTGCCTTTCTTCGCGGCGCGCGATGAAGTTGGCGCCTAGTGCTGCAGAGAAAGGGCCCTTTCTTCTCAGTCCCCTGCGCCTCGGTGTCTCTGCGGTGAGAGGGTTCTTCCAGAGTTCGGGTTCTTCAGCGACTTGCTAATTCTGGCTTCCTGCCCCGTGACTGGAGCCACAGAGCTTGCAAAACGTGGGCGGTTCGGTGTTGTCAACGCGATGCTTTACGGCTTTGAGCGTGCGAAGGTAGGCGAAGATGGCTTTCAGGTCTTCGTCGGTGAGGTTCCGGTAATCGCTCCAGTCCATGATCTGGTTAATCTTCCGCGCTTTGACGTATCCGGTGCGTATCATTTCCAGGAAGAGCGCTTCGTCGTAATAGGGGATGCCGGAGGGGTCCGGGGTGATATTGGCGCTCGCCACTCGACCCCACGGACCTTCCAGAATGAAGCCACCGGCGAATTCGAGGCCGCGAATGGGCTGGCCTTTCGACTGCGGCGTGTGGCAATCCGTACAGGCCGCGATGGTCACCAGGTATTCGCCGCGCTTCACTGGCGTTGAGACGTCGGGTTGAGGCACGGGCTCGGTGATCGGCTGAGGCATACTGCGCATGAGGTACTTCACGGGGAAGATAATCTCCGTCTTCGGCAGCGCTTTTCGAATCGGCGGAATGGAGCGTAAATAGACGATAACGGAGGCCAAGTCTTCGTCGGACATCTGACGCATGTCCGGATAGGGCATAAAAGGAAACAGCGCTCGACCGTCGTGACCGATTCCCTCGCGGATGGCCCGCGCGACCATGTCATCGGTCCAATTGCCGGCTCCGGTTTCGGGGTCGGGCGTGATGTTGGGCGGAATGACGCGGCCCGGAAGCCCGGCCAAGGGGAAGTCGGCGTAGCCGGCGCCTCGCGTGCCCTCGATGAGCGGCGCGTCGTGCTTCGTCCAGTCGTGTTCCCCGTGGCAATCAAAACATCCAAGATTTTCCGCCAGGTAACGGCCGCGGGCCAATCGCTCCGGTGTCCGCTCAAAGGTCCGATTCGTCAACGGACGAGCGCGCGGGCCGATGAACGGCCGCCAGCCGATTGTCAGGCTGATGGCAATGGCAAGGGCAACGATAAGACCCACCACTCCGAACCCAGCGACCTTAAGAATCTTAGGCATTGTCACACCTCGTTGGATTCCGCATACTCTGCCAATGCCTCTCAGTCTCCTCGCGATTCACATCAGTTAAGGCACAGCGTGGCTTGCTTTACCTTCCCTCGAGCTCGTCAGCCAAGGGCGAGGCATCGTACAGCTCGCGCAACGCCTCAATGATGGCGCCACTGTGGACCGCCACGGCGCGGTTGTTCACCTCGTAGTACACGTAGTCGCCCACCAGGCTTTCGATGTTTCCATCGAAAATCAACCCTACCAACTCGCCTTGCTTGTTGATGACCGGGGACCCTGAGTTTCCTCCGGTGATGTCGCAGGTGTTGACAAAATCCAGCGGCCCGGCGAGATCCAGGCGGGTGCGGCGCTCCAGGTAACGTGCCGGAAGATTATAAGGGGGCTTGAGGCCAAAACTATAGGCCCGGTCGTAAAGGCCAAAGAAGGTTGTCATGGGAGGCGCCTGAGTCCCATTCATCGGGTAACCCTTGACCGCGCCATAGGCGAGCCTGAGTGTGAAAGTCGCATCGGGATAGAGTGACTTCCCGTAAACAGCGAATCGAGCCTGGCCGATTTTTTCCCCCGCAGGAGTCTCCACGCTTTCCACATTGTCCTCGAATGCCTTGATCCTCTGGCGGTCGAAGGGGTCGATGGTGCGGGCCAACCCCATCATGGGATCGCCTGATGCCTGAACGGCCGCTTCACCCCCATCCACCAACGACTTGCGAAAAGCCGGGTCCGCCAGCTTGGTTCCCTCGACAGCCGCCTTCGCCACTTCAGCGGGGGTGCGCGCGCCCAGCACGGCCTTCATGAAGGGATCGTTGGCGCTCAGTTCTTCGAGGGAAAGTTGCAGCGCTCCTTCTAACATTGCCGCTTCATACCGAGGATAAATCGGCGCTGGGGAAAAAAGGCGAAAACGAAGCGAATCAAGCTGAGAATCATGATAGCCCTCAAGCCTTTCTCCGTCGGGCTTTTTCACCTCTGCCACATACTGCACGATATTGAGCGCGATCTCCGCCAGGCGGGACCAGCGGAGCGAATAGAGCCGATATGTTTTCAGTATCTGCCTATGCTTCATCTCAGCTTGGGCAATGGCATCCCATGCTCCGCCATAAGCCTTCTCCCACTCCGGCTTGCTCGCCACCAGCGCGCGAAAGCTTGCCTCGTCCTTTTGCATCTTGGCCACTAGGTTCTTGTCTGCCAAGCCCTGAGCGCGGCCTTTAAACGCCTTCAAAGAATTCTCCGTGAAGAAGATTATCCGCGCTGCCTGCCGGGCCTGTTCAGGTCCCTGGGCGGCATACCGCCTGGCAGTTTCCACCCGCCGGTTCAGAACCTTAAGAATCAGGGGCAGGTCGTAGTCCCTCTCAGTCTCGATCTGAGTCATGGTTTCGAGGCGCGAGGTGGAGCCCGGGTGCCCTGAAACAAAGACCAGTTCGCCATCACCCGCGCCCTTCGCATACCATTTCAGATAATGTTTGTTTTCGACAGGTTTCCCATTTTCGTACACTCGGAACAGAGCGAAGTCCAGGTCGTGCCGCGGGTAGGTGAAGTTGTCCGGATCGCCTCCAAAGAAGGCGATTTGTTGTTCGGGGGCAAAAACCAACCGCATGTCGGTGTATTTCTTGTATTGGTAAAGCCAGTATTCGGCGCCCTGATAAAGGGAAATCACATCCGAGCGCAAGCCGGTTCTTTCCAAGCTCTCCTTCTCGATTCTTGCCGTTTCCGCTTTTCGAGCCTTCAAAGCAGCTTCCTCGGTCATCCCCGGCTTGACGGCGCTCAGGACACGCGGGGTGACGTCTTCCATGGCGACCAGAACGTTCACTTCCAGGTCAGGGCACTTCAGCTCTTCCGCCTCAGTCCGCGCATAAAACCCGTCCTTGACGTAGTCTTTGGCGGGCGAAGAGACCTTCTGGAGTTGGGTAAGCGCCACGTGGTGGTTCGTCAGCACGAGTCCGCGCGGGCTTACGAAAGAGCCAGACCCACCGTCGTTAAAACGCACGCTGGAAAGGCGCACGTGGTCAAGCCACTCGCGCGTCGGCTCGAAACCATAACGCTCCTTGAGCTGTTTGATGGGGGGGTTATCGAAGGTCCACATTCCCTCATCCGCCAGGGAAACGGATATACCGAGCAATGCCCAAACCGCAAGAGTGAGCAGAATCCAAACCCTTCGTTGCCTGTTGCTTTTAATCATTTGTACCTCTCGTCTTCAAAAGAGTGTTATGCCAGCCAGGACTTCCATTTTGGAATCGGGAGAAGCCGGAAGTGTACACGCCACGGCCTCATTTTGCAATGTTCAATCCCGTTGGGTGTCAAGCCCGTTGGGCGGGATTCCTGCCCTGAAGGCTCTCAGGGAAAAGTAGGCAGTAAGCAGTAAGCAGCGCGCAGAAGAGCGGGTTTGGCTGCCAGGTTTCAGGCGTCAGGGGACAGATCGCGGTGACCGCGCCTCAACCGACGACTGACAACTGACGACGACTGACAACTGACAACTGACAACACTACTGTCACTATTCTTCTGGCATAATAGGCGAGCGTTTATGCAGCAATCTGAACAGGAGAAATCCAATCCATGGGTCATCGAAACCAAGTCATCTTCATGAGGTGTTGTCTCGTTCTGGCTGTGGCGGTCCTCGTTTCAAGAGGGGTGACGCGCCGGCCCTCACAGCTACTCGGCTCCGACACGAGTTCCAGACCTGCCGCGCGGGCTGAAATCAGCGAGACGAGGCTTCTTGAGAACATCAAAATTCTCTCCTCCGACAAATTTGAAGGTCGCGCGCCCGCCTCAAAGGGAGAGGAGCTCACGACTACTTTCATAAGAGAAAAGTTCAAGGAACTGGGTTTGCAGCCCGGCAATCCAGATGGGACGTACTTTCAAAGCGTGCCGATGGTCGGGATCACTGCCGATCCAGCCATGCAATTGACTTTCACAGGTTCGGATTCCGGCCAGAAGCTGACGCTTCGGTACAGAGACGATTTCATGGCGTGGACCAAGCGTGAACAGCCGGAGGTAGGCATTAACGCTGACATGGTTTTTGTGGGTTACGGCGTGGTCGCGCCCGAGTACCACTGGGATGATTACAAAGGCGTGGATCTAAGGGGTAAGGTCCTGGTCATGCTCATCAACGATCCCCAAGTTCCAGACCCAAAGGATCCCGCAAAACTCGATCCAACGATGTTTAAAGGCAAGGCCATGACCTACTACGGTCGGTGGACCTACAAGTTCGAGATGGCGGCTCAAAAAGGCGCCGCAGGATGCTTGCTCGTTCATCAGACGGGGCCCGCGGGCTACCCCTGGGAGGTCGTCCGGGATAGTAACGGCGGCGAACAGTTCAGCCTCGTGAGCGCGGATAAGGGCATGTCGCGGGCTGCCGTGGAAGGTTGGATGACGCATGACCAGGCCAAAGCTCTGTTCGCCATGACGGGCAAGGATCTGGCGGCGCTCGAAAAGGCAGCCGTTGACCGGAACTTCCGGCCGGTCCCCCTTAGCGCCAAGGCTGCGGTGACGTTGCACAACAAAATCAGGACGATCGACTCAAAAAACGTGGTCGCAAAACTGCCAGGGGGTGATCCCAAGCTGCGCCAGGAGCATGTAATCTACACAGCCCATTGGGATCACCTGGGAGTGGGGCCGGCGGGCATCTTTCACGGTGCGGCGGACAATGCCTCGGGAGTGGCCGGACTGCTTGAGATCGCCCGAGCGTTTACGAAGGTCCAACCTCCCCCGCGTCGCTCGATCTTGTTTCTGGCGGTGACTGGCGAGGAAAAGGGGTTGCTGGGCTCGCAGTATTATGCTGAGCATCCTCTGTATTCGCTCACCAGGACGGCGGCAGAAATCAACATGGATGTGCTCAACACCTTCGGCCGCACCCGCGACATCACGGTGATCGGTCTGGGTATGTCCACACTCGACGACTACGTCAAGACCGTTGCCACCGAGCAGGGAAGAGTCGTGAGGCCCGATGCAGAACCCGAGAAGGGCTTCTACTTTCGCTCCGATCATTTCAGTTTCGCCAAGGTGGGTGTGCCGGCGCTCGACGCCGAAGGCGGAATCGACTACCTGGGAAAGCCAGCGGGGTGGGGATTGAAGATGCGGGAAAAGTTCACTAAGGAGAACTACCACAAGCCCTCCGACACGATAACCCCGGACTGGCACTTGAGCGGCGCCGTGCAGGACCTTCAGCTCTTGTTCGAAGTGGGATATCGGGTTGCCGAGGCCGACCGTTTCCCCACCTGGGGTCCCGGCTCGGAGTTTCGGGCCAGGCGGGAAGCAATGCTGAAAGGCAGTGACCCGCCACGGCGGGACGAGTGATCAGTGACGAGCGGAAGGGCAGTGACAAGTAGCGAGCAGAAGTCAGGAGTCAGAAGTCAGAAGACAGGCCACGAGTCCCCGGAAGCGCTACGCCTCGACCTGTCGGGGAGGCTCTTCGGAGGGGATCAGCCGTTTGCGGTATGTGGGGATGGCAGACTCTCCCCATCTACCACCTGCCACCTACCGCTCTTTACGTATTTGCCAGGATGCGTTTGTAGAGATCTTCGTAAAGGGGAATGATCTTTTGGCTGCAGAAAGTGGTCGAGGCGCGTGCCCGCGCCGCGATGCCCATCTGCTCGCGACGATGCGGGTTGGTGACGATCTCGAGGGTGCGTGCGGCCATGGTTTTCACATCATGACCGGGCACTAGAAATCCCTCCACTCCATTTGTGATTACCTCTGGTAATCCCCCTACCTCCGAACAGACGGCAGGGACACCGCAAGCCATTCCCTCCAGCGCCGCAAGGCCAAAGGACTCGATTTCGCTGGGCAAAAGGAGCACGTCGGCGCAGTTCAGGAGTTCCTGCACCTGATTTTGTTTGCCCAAAAAGTACACGTCCTTCATCAGGCCTTTCTCACGAACCAGCCATTCGGCAATGGTACGCTCCGGGCCGTCGCCAATCATGAGGAGCTTGGCCGGGATCTCCGCCCGGACGGTGGCGAAGATATCGATCACGTCCGGAATCCGTTTGACCGGTCGGAAGTTGGACAGATGGACGAGGATAGGCTCGCCCTGGGGGGCAAATTCGCCGCGTCGGCAATTGGCGTCGGCGGGCTGGAATACGTCGCAGTTGACGAAGTTCGGAATCACTTCCACCGAACGTTGGATATTGAGTTCGCGCAACGTCACCGTGCGAAGGTATTCGGAGATGGCTGTTACCCCGTCGCTCTGTTCGATGGAGAACCGCGTGATGGGCAGATAAGAGCGATCCACGCCTACCAGTGTAATGTCCGTTCCATGCAGTGTGGTGACAAAGGGAAGGCGGTGGGGGTTTCGCATCGCCCTGGCCAAATAGGCGCTCACCGAGTGAGGGATAGCATAATGGACATGCAGTAGATCGAGCGATTCGTGCGCTGCCACGTTCACCATCTGCGTGGCCAAGGCCAGTGTGTAGGGAGGATGATTAAATAACGGGTAGTTGAGCATTTCCACTTCGTGGAAGTGGATGCGCTCGGAGGGTTCGGTCATGCGAACGGGGACGGCGTAGCTAATAAAATGAATGTCGTGTCCGCGCGCAGCTAATTCCAGACCCAGCTCAGTGGCGACTACACCGCTTCCGCCATAGGTGGGGTAACAGGTTATGCCGATTTTCATGGGATGCCTTCAAGACCTGCTCCGACCCCGCGGATGCTAAGAGGGGGGAATTTTCTTCTTCACCGCTCCGCCCGCCAGGACCACAATTCCCGTAACTGTCTTGTGATCGCCCCTTTGCTCGTAGTTAACCAGAACATTGGTGCCAGGTTTCAGTTTCGTCAGCTTGAGCTTGCCCCCGTCGGCGGTAACGACATGGATTTTCTTCTTAATGGGGAAGATTTCTGTGGCATTCCCCTTGATGGCGTCCACATTCAAAACCTCGCTCTCCAAATCGATGGATCTCACGATGCCGTTAAACTGCTGATGCGTCGGTCCGCCGGAAGTGATCTTATCGAGAACTGGGACCTTGGTCTTGTGCTGCTCCTGTGCCTTGATCGTGGTCCGGTGAGGCAAGCCCCACAGGACCAGGGCGACGAAAAGGCCGACCAGAAACCTGAAGGGAACCATGGTCCGCGAAGGGCCTGTTAGGGGACAAGTGGGGACAACAATCGTCGTTGTTGAGCCTATGGCTGGCTGATAGTAGGACGTTGAATTAGGAATCACTGTTCCGCTCGCGAGTGGGATTAAAAGCGCGTCATTATCCTAGGCGCGGAAAGTTACACTGTCAAGGGCCGTCGCAACGCTCCAGCGTGAACGATAACCTCCAAGCTCCACGGTAGAGAGTTCTTTGGCCCGCGGCCAAGTGAGAGATCCGTCGCCTGGTTATGAACCGCATCCCGCGTGGGGTTCACTGGACGGGCTGGAATTCCGCACCTAACCTTGTCCAAAGTCGTCTTGCCCGTTTTCGGGAAGACGATTGCCATTCCCAGTGCTCCCGTGCTTGTTTTCGTTCTCCTTATAGATATAGCGGACGGCGGACTTCATGATAAGGAGGTTGGGTTCGTTCGCCCTGTGGACCTTGATGCAATTCTTGTCGTACCACTCGATGACGCCGTGGATGACTTCGTCCCCGCTGAGGACTACCACCATGGGTGTTCGCGCCTGCATTTGTTTCAAGTAGTAGAAGTTCTCTGCGTTGGTCTGTTCAGGAGGAGCAGGCTTCTTGCGCGGCAGGCGCGCGCCCATTTGGTCCTGGACCTCGGACAGCGTTGGGCGGATGAGTCGTCGGTTCATGGTAGTTCACTCCTTCGGCCTGGTCTCCCGAGGCCTCAAGTTCAGAGCTTCTCCCTGTGGAATTCGTGCTCAGGTGCTCTATTAACTAGACGCTCGCTTTGGCACCCGGGTTTCTTCCCGGTCGGTAAAAGAGCCCTTCGAGGGACGAAGCCACGAATACGTTACATGTTACCACGAAGTCCCCGGACTCGCAATGGAGTCCATGGATTGTAAACGTTCATGGACGGTTTGCTTTCAGAACCAGGATGGAAAATCTCAAGCTGCGGCGAGCGAAGACTCTGGTTGAGGCGTTTAACGCGCCCGGGCCTTGGACCTCGCCGAAACTTCTAATCCCAACGCCTCAAAGCCAAGTTGCTGGTTTACGTTGCGGATTTGCAGCCGGTAGGCCTGGTCGAGGCCGGACTTTAAGAGTTCAATTCCCTGGAGCCCCAGGCCGGCCGCCCAAGCCTGAAGGCGCGGGAGCACATCCACGTTGGTCACTTCGGTTCCCGGTCCTTGCAAGAGCACGTGAAGCAGGTCACGCAGAAGGGAATAGCCGATGTCGAGTGTGGCTTCGAAATCGTCCCGGCGTTCGGCGAGCGCCTTTGCGGAATCAAAAAGTGGCCGCCATTCCGCGCCACCGGAGGAAGCGGGAACACGGCGCGCTACGGCTTCCAGGAATTCCAACCAAGGCTTGCGACGCTGTTCATAGGCTGCAAGATCGAAGCTCCTGGCTTTGGCCACGCTGCCAGACGCCACACGCGCCGCGAGGAGCACCTGTGTTTTGGTCAAGCGTTCCTGCTTGGCCAGCAGTTCGAGGATGGCAGATTCATCCACGGGCTGAAAGAGAATCTGCAAACACCGGGAGCGGATGGTCGGGCGCAGCTCGTAAGGATTGGAGCAAACGAGAATAAAGGAGGTGGTTTCGGGGGGTTCTTCGAGCACTTTCAGCAGAAGATCCACCGCCTGCCAGTGAACCGTTTGTGCCTCATCAATGATAAAGACGCGTCGCGGGAACTGGAAAGGCCGGGTATAAGCCACATGGCGCAGTTGCCGGATTTGTTCCATCAGGATGAAGCGCGTGAGGGGTTCGAGGATCTGGAAATCGAAATAGACTAACCCTTCAACCCGTCTTGCCGCCTCTTTGATTTCCCTCCGGCGCGCCAGGTCCTCTTGCGCAGCGGTGAACATCTGCTCGGCCCTAAGGCATCGTGGACAGGCATCGCAGAAGTCGCCATCACTTCGCTCGCACACCAACGCTTTGGCCAGCATCCGCGCCAGAGTTTTCTTGCCCACCCCGTCAGGACCCGAGAACAATAGCGCGCCAGGAACACGGCCGCCTGCCACCATCTCGCGCAGGCTCGCGAGGGCTTTGGAGTTTCCGATGAATGAATCAAAAGGCATAAAATGGGGACTGGGGGCTAGGGGCTGGGGCGATTTTGGATTTTCCACCGGTTTCTGCTTACCGATTTTGGGTGCAAGGGGGACAGCAATCCAAAATCCAATCCAAAATCTAAAATCTCTTCAGCCGCCGAGCCAGAAAAGCGTCAACGAGCTTGCGAATCTCCGCCTGGACTTCCGGCACCGGCCCGTCCGCCTGCACAACCTTCACCCTGCGGGGTTCCTTGCGCGCGATGACCAGGTATGCGTCCCGAACTCTTTTGTGAAATTTCAAGCCCTGCAATTCGAACCGTTCCTGCTTTGATTTCCGCCCTGATTCGCGTCCTTGGGCCCGCTTAAGAGAGAGAGAGGGAGCAAGATCCAGAACAATAGTCAAGTCAGGCTGGGTGCGAGCGCAGATGATGCGGTCGAACGCCCGGACAGTCTCCACGCCCAACTCTCGCCCATATCCCTGATAAGCGAGCGAGGCGTCATTATAACGGTCACTCACCACAATTTCGCCCTGGGCAAGCGCCGGCCGGATTACCTCCTGCAAGTGCTGCGCGCGGGCCGCGTAGATTAGAGCCAGCTCTGCCAGGGGAGCAAGCCGAGTGGTTGTCGAGGCCAAGAGGATTTTCCGAATGCGCTCGCCCACCTTCGTGCCGCCGGGTTCGCGAGTGACGCGCACCGCGAGCCCGCGCTTCTTCAAGTGCTGAACGAGGAGACGGAGTTGAGTGCTCTTTCCTGTCCCATCTATTCCTTCCAGCGTGATGAAAAGGCCGTAACTCATTTTCTTTCGTCAAAGGTCCGTCGTTCGTAGCTCTTCAGAAACTCTGCTCGTCGCCAGGGACGACTGACCACGGACAACTGGTAAGAAAGGAATCGTAACATTCGGAGTTACCCTCGAACAAGGGGCCTTCTTGCAGGTTACTTTCACACAAACTTTTCAAGGCGGTCCAATGGTAGAATAACCTAATTTGGTGGCGGAAGTTGGGCGCTGCCAGAACGATGCTTGCGAGTTGTCGTTATGGGTCTCAAGGAAAACGTGGCGCAAGTGCGGGAGCGAGTTGCCGCCGCGTGCCGGCGTAGCCGCCGCGGGCCGGACGACGTGAAGCTGGTGGCAATTTCAAAAACCTTCCCGCCGGAGTGTATCCGCGCGGCGTATGAGGCTGGGCTGCGCGATTTTGGTGAGAACCGTGTGCAGGAAGCTATGGCCAAGCGGCCGGCGCTTTCGGATTTGAACATCACGTGGCATTTGGTGGGCCACCTTCAGAGCAACAAAGCCAAGGTCGCACGAGAACTGTTCCACTGGGTGCATTCCGTGGACTCGTTTCGACTTGCTCAGAAACTGGACCAGGCGGCGGCCACGGGTGGTGGCCGGTTGCCGGTGCTGCTGGAAGTCAACCTGGGCGAAGAGGCGAGCAAGGCGGGAGTTGGGGAGTCAGAAATAATCCCACTCGCCGAGCAGGTCAGTCGGCTTGGAACGCTCGAGGTGCGTGGCTTGATGGTTATCCCACCGTTCCTCGACGACCCCGAGCTGATACGGCCCTATTTCCGCCGGCTCCGGGAGCTGGCTCAGGAAATTGACTCGAGAAACATCCCCAACCTCTCCATGCAGGAGCTCTCGATGGGCATGAGCCACGATTTCGAAGTCGCTATTGAAGAGGGGGCGACCATCATCCGAGTGGGAACCGCTATCTTCGGAGCGAGGAGCTGATTCGAAGGGGAGCCAGTAGGCAGTAGGCAGAAAGCAGAAGGCAGAAGGCAGAAAGCAGAAGGCAATAAGCAGTAGGCAGAAGGCTAAAGCGGGTGGGTGCAAGGGAGGCGGGTAATCCAAATCCAAAATCCAAAATCCAAAATCGCCCCAGCCCCGTTCTTTCAACGGACAACGGACCACTGACAACTGACCCGCCGTGGCGGGACAACTGACCATGCCCGACTTCAAAGTCGAACAAGAAACGGTCTCTTTCTGGCTCAAGGTTAAGCCTCGCTCCGCCCGCGAGCGCTTGGCCCGTGACTCTACCGGAGAACTCCGCCTGGAGCTACATGCGCCACCCACCGAGGGTGAGGCAAACGAGGCCTGTATCTATTTTTTCGCACGTGCATTACGCCTGCCGCAAGCGTGTGTGGCTATTATCTCCGGGCGAAAATCTCGCCGGAAGCTCATTCGCATCACGGGCCGGTCAGCCGAGGAGACTCTCGCGGGTATCAAGGCGCTGGCATCGCATGGCCAGAACAAGTGATGCGCCTGCCCCACTTCGATATGAAGCTCGCTACTCTCATAAGACCGCTAGTGCCAGTTGCGGGGTGGCGCCTGAAGGGCACACATCACCCTTGTCGTCGCGCGCGATGTGCATGCTAACGGAGGACTGAATGCCCCAATCGGAGCTGAATCAAATTTCGGATGCTGAACCCGCAGATTCCCGCTGGAATTGGCTCTACAAACTCGGCGGCGTGGGCGCCCTGCTCACCGTCGGACTTATTCCAATCCAAATCATCGTCTTTATTGCCTGGCCACCACCGGGTTTTCAGCCGACTTCGAGCACCGTCATCGGCTACTTCACGCTACTTCATGACCATAAGCTCCTTGGGCTCATCGACCTTGATTTCTTGTTAATTGTCGACCAGGTCCTTGCGATCCCGATCGCTCTCGCCCTCTACCTTATCCTGCGACGAGCCAGTGAATCTTTCATGCTCCTCGCGACCACCCTCAGCATGGTAGCGATAACGACTTACCTCGCATCGAACACGAACTTCTCGATGCTTTCCCTGAGTGACCAATATGTGGCAGGCCCCACAGATGCTGAGAGATCGCTACTCGTGGCAGCAGGGGTGGCCATGATGGCCATCTACATCGGCACGGCTTTTCGCGTGAGTTACATCCTCGGGTCCATTGCTATGATCATCGTCGCGGCTGTTATGCTAAGAAGCAATATCTTTAGCAGAATTATCGCTTGGGTGGGAATCTTGGCAAGTGTCATCGGATTGGGCCTCTACGTGCCGAAGATAGGTCTTTACCTCGCGTTCCTTTCTGTCCCGTTTATAGCCATGTGGGATATCTTGATTGCCCGAAGGCTTTTCCAGCTAGGACATGGCAAACCAAAGGGGGCGGCTCATTGAGAATGACCGGCAGTCAAATTACGCCGGCAAACCATACCGCAAGAGCCACCCGCAAGAATTCGCACCATGTGTAAGTACTTCCTCGAGGTGGCGTTCACGGGAGGTCAAATCCTGCGCCATACCGCCCTTCCTGACTAAACCCGCGTCGCCAGGGTCTGATATACTTGCCTGTTACCTTCAAAACAGGGAGCACACATGAAAACGAGGTCGAAAAGGACAGCCCTTGGTGTCGCGGGGCTTGCGTCGGCTCTTGCTTTAATGATTCTAGTGGCGCAGGCGCAGTCTGGACCGGTACAGTCAGTCCCGGCAGGACGCAAAATGGCGGAAGAGGCTTACAAGAACATCCAGGTTTTTAAGGGTTTTCCAGCCGATCAGGTGATTCCGGCAATGCAGTTCATCTCGGCCTCGCTGGGTGTTGATTGCGAACACTGCCACGTCGAGCACGCGTTTGATAAGGACGACAAGAAGCCGAAGCAGACGGCGCAGAAGATGATTCAGATGATGTTCGCCATCAACAAAGACAACTTCAACGGCCATCGCGCGGTCACCTGCTATTCCTGTCACCACGGCGCGACCGACCCGGTCGGAACGCCCCTCATTGCCGACGAGGAGCCGAAACCGGAGCCACGCGGGGCGACGAACGCCGGCGGCGCGAATCCCGTCGTTATGCCGACCGCGGATCAACTCCTCGAGAGGTTCGTACAGGCGCTCGGCGGCGCGGACGCTCTCCAGAAGATCTCGAGCCGTGTCGAGAAGGGCACGCTCACAGGCTTTGGCGGCCGCCAGTTCCCCGTCGAAGTTTTCGCCAAGGCCCCGGACAAACGCCTCTCCGTGATGCACCTGCCGAACGGAGACAGCATCACAGCGTATGATGGTCGCGTGGGATGGCTTGGCATTTCCGGCAGGCCGCCGCGTGAGATGAGCGGCGGGGAACTCGAGGGCGCAAAGCTTGACGCTGACTTCTACCTTCCTGTACGCGTCAGGCACATCTTCAGCCAGCTTCGCGTGGAACGCCCGGAGAAGGTCGGCGAAGAGGAAACGTACCTCCTCCTCGGCGAAAATCCGGGTCAGCCGCCGGTGAGGCTGTACCTCAGCCGGCAGTCAGGGCTGCTGGTGCGCTTGGTGCGCTACGTCGAGACGCCGCTGGGGCGCAACCCCACACAGATTGACTATGCTGACTATCGCGACGCCGAGGGCGTCAAGGTCCCCTTCCGTTGGACGCTTGCTCGGCCCGGCGGGCGCTTCACCATTCAGGTTGACCAGATCCAACAGAACCTCCCCATCGACGACGCGAAGTTCGCTAAGCCCCCCGAGCCCCCGGCGCGGGCACTAAAGTTCACTTCGCCCTAGCCGCAAATTGCGCTCCTCTGGGCTACGCCGCCGGGGGTCAAATCGTTTGCGAGCGGGCCGGGGAAGCTCGTGACCGCGGCTTGGCAGCTCTCTTTCAAGGCAACGGTGCACTTGGCCAGCGACAGTCGCGCGCTCACGCCGCCTGGCTCGGACTTCAGCTTGAAGCAGGCGGCAATTCAACCGTTTCGGCCCCGCAATCGGACTTGCCATCGGAAGTCAGAAGTCAGGAGTCAGGAGGTTTCATTCGGTCCTTCGTAAGCGCACGCTTTCCCTCTTTTGAAATCTGAAATCTCCAATCTGCTATTTCCTCCCTCCCACGTGCTTCTGCGCGCGGCAACAGAGTAGCGGGCAGCGCAAACCCGTTTTAAAGCTCCACGGTTTTTTCTTCGCGGCGCGGCCAGGGGAAATTCAGATTACCTTATTTTCGGCGCGGCAAGAACCCATGACTCTGGAAGAACCGCCTGCGGTTAGGTTCGGCGGGCCGGAGCGCGGGGCGTGCGCTACTAGAGCTCGCGCGGCAAATGCGCACTCCGCATCCTACGTGGGTTTGTAGGGGTGGGAAGCGGAAAAGCCCACGGCACAGCATCCGTGCCGTGGCTACCCGTTGTCAGGTAAGTTGGTCCTTTGAATGTCCCCTCTGGGAGTGTTCGTTGATGTGGTCCGCGATTTCCTGCGGCCGGTCGATTTGGGAAATTGTCAGCCTGCTCGCCTCGCCCGCGGTCTCAATCGAAAGATCGCCCACTCCGAAAATCCTTTGGCCGAGCCGCTGATGCACCGTCACATCCTGCACTCGCGAGATCAGGATGGTGCGCGTGGTCCTGCTCAGAAGGCCCGTTTCGTACCGCAGTCTGTCGTCGAGGATCGTCATCTTGGTCAGGCGGTTGCGAAGATGGCGTATCAGCGGCCAGAGCAGAAGGAGCGCGGGCAACCAGGGAATCCAAGGTCGCCATGGGGACGGAATCCAGGGCGGCCATTCGATGCGCATCATCGCAACGACCAAAGCCACCACGACCACAACCACCACCGCGTATCCGAATCGTATGAATTTCATCGTCGGACGGATGATCATTTCGGACATGCCCACCTCCTGTGACCCGTACGCACTATTGTACCCCGATGCGGCCAGAACCCGCGCCGTTGGAGAAAACTAGCGCAAGGCTCGCTCGCAAGCCCACCAATCTTAATGGCGGGCGGCTTTTCCACCGCGCCGTGGCTTTGACGGCAGTTGGACGAGCGCTGAGAGATTCGATGAACTCATCGAATGTTCTCGGGAATGGCAAGACTGGCACCAAACTGCCCGAAATCGGCCAATGGCTGGCTGAGATCGGCCAGAGTCCGTTCACGTCTTCCGGCAGGCAACGTGCACCAGCACTAACCCGCACACAAAACAGGTGATAGATTTCTGGCTGGGAGCTTTGTTTGGCAACGCGCTTGCGTCCCACCAAGTTGGAATTACTGGGGGTGCTCGAACCACGGACGCGTGCCATGAAGAGACGATGCCTGTTGAAAGCCTTTCCTCGTTGCCAGTCAGCCGTCGTTTTCGCTGGCTTCTTGTGGGCTACAACTATAGCCTGCGCGGCTCCAGACCGGGCTCAAACATCCGCCAAGCCGGACGCTGCCACGCCCCCGCAGACTGAAGTCCAGGCAGCGCCAAACACGCCCATGAAGAAACCCGTCAAATCGGGTGCGTGGCATCACTTCGGCGAGAGCGATGACGCCTCCGTGGCGGGGCAAAGTCCACCGGGCGTCTGGCATCCCTTCGGTCCGAACCAGCGCACGCCGAAGGTTGGTCCCGGTGAAACGGCTCCCCAGCCAAACTTCGGCGCGAACCGCATGGCCGATTTGGAAAGGCAGATGTGGGCGCTCGTCAACCACGAGCGTTTGGATCCCGAGACCTCCGCCGAGACCGGCGGCCGAGCGCAGCCCCTGAGGTGGAACGAAAACCTGGCTGCGGTGGCGCGAGCGCATTCCCGCAACATGCTCGAGCAAGGATTCTTTGACCATGTTGACCTGGAGGGCAGGACCCTTTCGACGCGAATAAACGAGGCCGGTATTCCCTGGCGGGCTGCGGGAGAGAATATTGCCATCGACGGAACCGTTCTGGGCGCGGAAGCCGCATTTATGAACGAGCCCCGTTTCCAGCACAATCATCGGGCCAACATCTTGAACGCGAATTACACTGACGTGGGAATTGGGATCGTGAAAGGGCCGGATGGTAGCCTTTACATCACGGAAGATTTCGTTGCAATTCCGCCTAAGCTTGCACCTGGGACTCCGGGGTCGGGCCGCGGGCGGGGAAGTGGAGGGTAGTGTAGTGTCCCAGAAATAACTGGACAGTGCGTTCGACGTAGCGCCGGCCTCCAGACCGGCACCTGCCGACCCCGCAGGGCGGGGTCGGCGCTACTCGGTCCAGCTGATTACGGGACACCGCACTAGCTGCGAGCTGAGAGGCCCGGAAACAGGCCAAAACTCGCTCTGCCCCCTCGTACAATAATCCAGGGCCCCTCAGGGACTCCCGGCAAGATACTCTCCGCATGGAGGGCAATTACTGGAGCAGGTTGCTCATCCCTGAGCAAAGGAACTCGAAAAGGAGGAACTGAAAAATGCTGAACGGAAGGATGAGAAAAACAAAGTTCACGATTCGATGGATTGCCGCCTCTTTCGCACTCTTTTTTGCGGCGGAGCTATTCACTGCTGCGTCGTTTGCGCAAGCGCCGCCTTCCTATCCGCCGCAGGAGTTAGAGAGGTTGGTATCCCCCATTGCCCTCTATCCCGATCCATTGCTCGCGCAGATTCTCACCGCGTCGACCTTTTCTAACGACATTCCCGACGCCGCGCAGTGGGCGGACGAGCACCATTACCTTACCGGCGACGCCTTGGCCCAAGCCATCACGGCCGACCAACTACCCTGGGACCCAAGCGTGCAGGCGCTCTTACCCTTTCCTTCGGTCCTCGATATGATGGCTTCCGACATGGGCTGGACGCAGCAGCTGGGTGATGCCGTCCTGGCGCAGCGCCCCGACGTGATGGACGCGGTGCAGAGGATGCGCAGGAGAGCCGCGAACTATGGCTATCTGAGATCGAATCCGTCGATTATCGTGGGGATGGGGCCGTACATTACTATCATGCCGGGGAACCCTGCGTTCATCGTGGTGCCCTCCTACAGTCCCGCCATCGTGTTTGCAGCTCCCCGGATCGGCTTCGCCGTGGGCGCCGCAATCCGCTTCGGTTTTGGCGTCGCTATTGGTCTCGCGTTTCGTCCTTGGGGATGGGGCCTGACCCGCTTCAACTGGGGCGGTCACGCTGTCATCGTCAATAACGTGCCCTGGGGCAGGACTTGGGCGAATCGCGCTACCTACGTGCATCCGTACAACGTCCGGCGCTTCGCGGCATCGGCGCCTCGCCCGCCGGAACGGCATGAACTGGTAAAACGGTCGCCCGCCGAACGGGAAGATGCCAAAGCAGGCCATGCCGTAAAGGAAGAACACGCCAAAGCGCCCAAGCGCGAGAAAAAACGCGATGAGCACCGCTGAGAAGCTGCTTCGACTTTAACGGCTATTCTCAATGTTCTTTTCTGAGCACAGATTCGTCGCGCCGCGGCTTGAAGTTTTTCCTCAACTCGCAGTTGGGTGAACGTGAGACGTTGGCCCCCGCGCGGGGGCGGTCCTTCACCTTTTACCCTTTACCCTTCACCCTTCACTGTTCGCCCTCGCGCGTGGGGATGGTCCTCCCGTCCGCTCTAGTCCCGGGCACCCATTTCGGGTGACAAAGGCTTCCCGGCTCCTGTATCCTCATGGGGATGAAAGAAGTGGCGGAGTTGCTCAACGCGATGCGCGACGCCGGCGTGATCAGCGAATACGCATTGTTCGGCGCGATTGCGCAGATGAGGTATACCGAGCCCGTGGCCACGCTGGACGCCGATGTCCTGGTGGCCGTGCCGTCGCCGCAAACGTTGGAGCTCTTGAAGCCAATCTACGAATTTTGTGTTGCCAGAGGACATCGGCCAGAGGGCGAAGCCATTCGCGTCGGCGCATGGCCAGTGCAATTCGTCCCGGTGTTCAGCCGGCTCACGCAAGAAGCGCTAGAAGAGGCGGAGTCCGCCGACTTCGAAGGCATACCCTTGCGCGTGGTACGCGCTGACCACTTGGCAGTGATCGCGCTGAGTGTCGGCCGAGCCAAAGATTTTGCGCGGATTCTTGGCTTGCTGGAATCGGGCAGCGTCAGCCGCGAGCAAGTGGCGCGGCTGGCCGCTGGGCACGGATTGGCGGATGCGTGGACGCGGTTCGAGGCGAGGTTCCTGAATGACTGAAACGCGCAAACTGTTGGAGCGCCAAGCCGCATGGCAAAAACGGCGCGCGGCGCTGACGTGGCCTGAGAAAGTTCACATGGCCGAAGCCGTTCGCGAGTCCGCGGCACAACTCAGCCGGGCTCGGTCGCCGATGACAACCGGTGTTTCGGGGTCGAGACGCCCTGGGACTGGTGAAGTCACGACCCGCGAAGCCAAGAACGACAACTGAAACCACAAAAGTGCTTTGAACGCTCCGCTTGGGAAGGCAAGCCAATACCCTTGTCCGGAGCTATCAGGATGACGGTGTCCCGTCCCGCCGGAGGTAAGTTCTGACCGGAGAGCGGAACCGACTCTATGTCCCTTGACAGGCGGCGGCAGATAGGCTAGGATGGTAGGTGGGGTTGGGGAAGAAAAATGCTGAATTCTGAATTATGGATTGTGAGTTGCCTCTTTACTTCTCGCCACTGCCGACTGCCTACTGCCTCTAAGGGAGGCGGGATGGAGAGGGCTCTTCGCAGGCATGGCATCCCCAGACAAGATGTCACCACTGACAGAAGAAGGAAAGAACTAGTAAGTTTAAAAAGTGAAGGAACGAAGCGGGAATGTCTATGAAAACAAAGAGTCGGGTTTGCACGGGCGATGACAAAGCGGGAATGTTATAGAAAACAAAGGTAGTTACGCGTTAGAAGCGGGAATGTCGTTGAAAAGAATGGTAGTTAGGGTCTTGTAGGTGGTAGGTCGTAGGTGGAAAAGAGCAGGATTCAGGGGTCAGGATTCAGGAGGCAGAAGAGCCGGGGGCAGGTCGCAGAGGAAAGGGGAAGGGGCCAATTCTATTCTGAATTGTGAATTATGGATTGTGACTTGCCTCCTTACTTCTCGCCACCGCCGACTGCCTAGTGCTTACTGCCGACTGCCAAGTGCCTACTGCCGACTGCCTACTGTTTACCGCCTACTGCCTTTGAGTGAGGCGGGACGGAGAGGCGTCTTTGAAGGGTTGGCTGGTGGACCTGGAGAGGTGACCTCATGACTGCCAGTTAGGCATTCACAAGGAATCAACAGCTTACACAAAGGAATACAAAAAGAGATAACAAGCGAAGAAACGAGTATTCATGCTGGTCTGAGCGCCCTCGCGTCTCTTTTCGTCTCTCACGCTGGTGTTTCTTTTTGATTTTGTACATTTTCGTGTTAACGCTTCCCGAAAATACGGCCAGGAGAAATTCACCGTTTGGAGCTGCCGCTTTGACTTTGTGAACATCGTCCAACGCAAACTTGGTCCGAAGAGCTTGGCACTGATTCGTTGCCCCGAAATTGTTCCTCCACGTTTCCCCCAATGGTTCCGACAGATACGCCTCCTCCACAACACTATCGTTGATTGGGAGCTTTGTTCAGTTGCGAATGGGTCCCTCCACAGCTCTGATTAAGACAATCGGTACTTTGGTGCTCTCGACGCATAGGGAATTGTAGCGTAACTATGAACGCAGGTAATCCCCACCGGAGGATGGGGGGATGGGACACTGGAG
>JBEKHR010000054.1:0-29333 GCA_050012175.1 Terriglobia bacterium
CTGCTGTTGCTGTTGGGCCTGCTGCCTTTGCTGATTTTGCTGCTGGGCCTGCTGCCTTTGCTGGTTTTGCTGTTGCTGTTGGGCCTGCTGCTTTTGCTGGTTCTGCTGTTGCTGTTGGGCCTGCTGCTTTTGCTGGTTCTGCTGTTGCTGCTGGGCCTGCTGCTTTTGCTGGTTTTGCTGCTGCTGTTGGGCCTGCTGCCTTTGCTGGTTCTGCTGTTGCTGCTGGGCCTGCTGCTTTTGCTGGTTTTGCTGCTGCTGTTGGGCCTGCTGCCTTTGCTGGTTCTGCTGTTGCTGCTGGGCCTGCTGCTTTTGCTGGTTCTGCTGTTGCTGTTGAGCGCGCTGTGGCTGCGCTTCTTGCTGTTTTTCTTGCTCTTTCTTGTCTTGCTGCGGTTGTTGCTGTGCAGTGGTCGGTATGCTCATTCCCACCAACGACACCGCGCTGATCACAGCAGCTACCGCTATCCGCTTCAAGATATTAACTTTCATGGTACCCCTCCTTATTAGTCCGGTCGCTCCATGGGATGTAGCCCAAAAAGCCAGGCCACGAGGAGCACAACAAACAGGATGAGAAACGTAAGCACCCTTCTTCTTCTGCCATTCGCCTCCCGCCAGATCCTGGCTGGCAGCTTGAGGTACACTTCTTATACCCTGGAGGTAATCCGCGTGTCTGTTCAGTACTGCTCGCACGTCTGGTCAGAATTGCTCATCCCAGCTAATGAGGGTCAACAACAGTGTGGGGCCGGTCGAGGTTACCGCTTGGTGGCGCATCAGTAGAGTTGTATTCAGTGGCGGTAATGTGTATGTTATTGGTCGGTCGAGAATCGAAAAAAGAAATCTCAGTTTAGGACGCTCTCTTCATAACAGGAGGTGTGGATTGAAACTCAAAGAAGGCGTTGTCTCTATAGTGCTATTCAGCTTGTTGACCACCACGGCTCTCGCGCAGACCAGGGGCGGTTCCTTCACGCTGCGCTACACTTCGTTTTCGCCGATTGTTTCTCTGGCCGCAGGCATCTTGATTCTGATTTTCCCCAAGCTCCTCAGATATATCGTAGGCTTTTACCTAATCCTGGTTGGGCTGCTTGGGCTCCTCGGTCGCTGACCAGCTCGCAGCAGCGGCTGTTGAAAACCGGCGTACGTTTGATCAAACACGCCCGATGTTATTGGCTGCTCCTGGCGGAGAGCCCTCTCTCGCGGCGCCTCTTAGGAGCCGAGGTGTGCAGGATTTCGGCGCTGCCGGCCCAGCCCCTAACACCCAGAAACACGAATGTCGGCGTTTCAGGCTTCTAAACGCGTAATATTACTGTCAATGCCGTTGCGCCTGGATTCATCGAAACGGCAATGACGGAGACATTGACCCCCGAGGCCCGTCAAAAGCTGGCTTCCCGGATTCCACTGGCGCGGCTGGGAAAGGTGCCCCGAGTAGCCCACGCCGTAAAGTTCCTGGCCTCCGACGACGCCAGCTATATCACCGGCCAGGTTCTCAATGTCAATGGCGGCATGTATGTGTGACACCATGCCCCCGGCCTGTAATGGCGTCGAGGTTAGCGCCAATCTGAATGTGCGTGACGCCATCTCCAGTACTCTGCCTGCTGCCGGCGTCTCAGCCTGGCGTACTCCCGGTATCGATGCTCGCGCCTTTCCTCCATCAGCCAGTGCCGGTAAGCGCGGGCTTCGTGGTCATCCCAGTTATGCCAATCCCGGTGCTCACGGTCTTAGTACCGTCGAACGTGCTCTTCCGCCCGCGGACCTGGCGTAAGACCAGCAGCCTTGACACCCATCGGCGCCAACAGCGATGCGCCCGGTAGAAGTGAACCCACATAACGTTGTAGCTGTATCACGTCATCCTCCCCTCCTACGTCCAGGATTCTCCGAAGCTGACTTTCCTTTCCTAATCGGCTTACTACTCCAAGATCCCCAGGCTAAACCTTCTGTGCATTTTCGTCCCGGCCGGCCCAAGAATGTTGCGGATAGAAACGGCCGCGCGGCCATGCTTCCCTATGACCTTCCCGAGGTCGGCGGGAGCCACCCTCAGCTCTAAACTGGAATTTCCTTTTTGGCCTTCCCTCGGCTCCGGGTAGACACCCATTCGTCTCCCAGCGAACCCTTCCATCTTCTGTTTCGTGCCCGGATTGTCCCAGCCGCACCACGTCTATAAGCACTCCCCATACCTCATGCCTCGCGGGGCATACCTCACTGCGGGTGCGTCGGCGGCTGGGATTGCCCCGGTCCCCCTCTTTGGCCTCTTGCGTCTTGGGGGAGGTGCAAGAGATTCCGGCAACTCAACGACGCACCTCGAGGAGAATCCCTGCCTCCCGAGAGGCCGGAAAAATGAGAGCCGAATAAACACCTACGCCTTCCGTCTCGTTCCAGCGATCACCAGGCCTATGCCTCCGACCAGGGCGATTCCACCCAGAATCGGAGGCAAGGGAATCCGCTCTTTCGTTTCCGCAGTTGCGTGAATCGGGCCGAAGTCCACGACCTTCCTTTGCCGCGTGTACGTGATGCCCTGGAAAGCCAGAGAGATAATCCCCAGCACAATGAGCAGGATCCCAACCAGCGTTGCAGTTTTCATAAGGGGCTACCTCGCTTGAGCGCCTTTCGTGCCAGATGGACCGTTACCCTCAATTGAACGCTTGTCCACCCTCGGGAGAGTATTTCGCCAATGTGTTGTCCAGGCCTTGAGCCGCTTGAGGAGTGAGCACCGCGCCGTTGATCAGAATGTCTTTGGCGCTGACCTTGCGTCCATACAGCTTTTGGTTATCGCCCTCATCTTGCTTCACCACGGCTCCTTCAAGCGACAGCCCGGCAAACAAACCCTGTGACCGCGAGTAGCTGAGAATCTCCGTGTGGAGCTTAACGTCCGTCGCGCCTTCCGCGGAACGACCCACCGGTCCGCCCGCTGCAGATGATTCCGCGCCCAGCTTGACGCTGTCCTGGACCAGCTTTCTTGCGCCATCGGGGTTCATCACGAGGAAAACGACGTCGGTGGACTTACCGCCAATCTGAAATCCAAAGCTCCCGGCGCCAAGGGTGAACATGGAAGGCGCATCCCACTGGCCGTTCCCACGCCTGCGGCACACCAGCAAACCGCGTCCATAAGTGCCGCCAATTCCAAAAGCAAACTTCAGTTGCGAAGGAACGATGCCCACACATGCGGCTTTCTCCAGCAACTCATCGGGAATACGCTTGTCGGGAGCACCCATGATCTCGTTGAGAACGTGGGTTGCCTTTTGCAGTTGGCTCTCGCCTGCGAATGCCGTCACACAGAAGGCTAGAAACAGAAAAACCAAAGTAACCCTTTTCATGAAGCCCTTTTCTTGTACTTACTCCCACTGACCGGCGTGTCCGCTGTTCCCGTTCAGGACTGTCGGACTACGAGCCGGCGTAACGATTTCTCGAGGGCTTCCTCCACCTGGCCGATTTTCTTTTGGACCTTCCCGGTCGCCTTTTCAACTGTGCCCTCGGCTTCCAGACTGGGATTGTTCGTCAGTTGTCCAGCCTTCTCCTTGACCTTGCCCTTTATTTCGTGAAACTTGCCCTTTGCCTTATTCTTAGTACTTCGCTTCATCACGTTGCCTGCTTTGTCTCATCTCACTCTTGAGAGTCAACGCATCTGGAACCCACGAAATCATGGGATGGAAGCGCCTCTCCCGGACAGCTATTTCGTCTCACCACTCGTAGCCTTGCGCACGGCCGACCTGTCGCCTCTGACGTAGTCGGCGCCGCCCTCTCCGGTTACCGAGATATCCTGCGCTCCTGTCCGCTCTAGAATCTCCTTGGCGCGCTTCGTCCAATCCGCATTGTCCGAATGCACCGAGAGGAGGATTCCGCCCTCTTTCACCCGCACTTCATAGCGCTTGGCCTCGTGCTCGGGAATCCCCATGCCAATCAGCGCGCCCGTTATCCCGCCTACTGTACCGCCCACTCCGACCCCCGCCAGGGCCGCCATGATAGGACCGGCGGCGATAAACGGACCCAAACCCGGTATGGCCAGAGCGCCAATGCCCACCAACCATCCCAATGTGCCGCCCAGGATCGCACCGGTTCCTGCGCCAGCCGCAGCGCCCTTTGGAGCCTTCGTGTGTTTCTTGTGGGCGAAGTCCTTGGAGACTACTTTTTCCGGAAATAGCACGGAAATATCCGTGTTTCGAAAGCCGACCTCCTTCAAGACGTCCACGCCGTTCTCCACGCTCGAGTAATTGGGGTAAATGCCCAACACCGCTATCTTTTCTGCCATGTTGCACTCGCCTTTGGTCCCAAGATTCCTTTCCTCGGGTTTAGCTTCCACTTCCTTAGTTACCTTACCTTCGCCTGCCACTTCGGTGGCTCTCTAAAGTGGAACCTCCATTAAAACTCATCTGACATGCGCCTCTTACCAGATCCTGGCTGGCACCTTGAGGCACTCTTCTTACACCCTCTATACCCTGGGGGTAATTCGCCGTCAGTTCAATGCTGCTCACGCGTTAGGTCAAATTGCTCAGCCACGTTTGCGACGGGAGAAACAAATGCTGGGACTCGTGGAGTTCAGTAGGGCTTCGAACTTGGAAATGATCTGACCATCCGCCCAGTGCGCCGTGGCTGAACTTGCCATTTCACGGTGACAGCCTCCAGCATTATTGGCCGCTCGGGTAGCTCTCAAGCCAAAAGACTCATACGGGTTTCCCCCCTCGGGGCGACCCGCCCCGCCCGTGCCGATTGAATCCTCCCCCGAAGGTGTGCTGGATAAATCGTCAGAATATGTTGAGGGTAAGGCGGAAGCCTGGATGCCTCAGGTTGAACATATAATAGACGCCATCAATGTATTCGACATAAAAGTCGTCGTTGTAGTCCCAGCCTACTGGCCATCCTTCATTGAACCCGAACCAATAGCCGCCGTACTGGAAGCGGTTATACCCTTCGATCATCTGGGGATGCCCCATGTGGAACGAGTGGCCCCGACCGAAATGGGAACGGTAACTGGCGTCAGAAACGCGGCCATAGTGGCCGCCGCCCCTGTTGGAAGCAACGGCCTGTGGCCGCTGCTGGTGTTGCGCCTGCTGGGCGCGCTGCGGCTGCTGGCGTTGCGCCTGCTGGGTGCGCTGCGGCTGCGCTTTCTGTGCGCGCTGCTGTGGCTGCGCTTTCTGTGCGCGCTGCTGCGGCTGCGCTTTCTGCGCGCGCTGTTGCGGTTGCGCTTTCTGCGCGCGCTGTTGCGGTTGCGCTTTCTGTTCGTGTTGCGGTTGCGCCTGGTGTTGTGCCGGTTGGGCTTTTCCTCCGCCACCGGGCTTTTCCTCCTCGCCCTTTTGTGCGAATGCAGGAATGGTGGTTCCGAGAAGTAAAAACAGAACTGCTATGCTGATAACTCGATTTTGTTTCATAGGTGTTGCCTCCGACTCATGTCACATCTGCCTCTCACCGGATACTCGAGGCACACTTCTTATACCGTTTGTGTGCATGGGTGTCAGTTCAGTAAGGCTCACCTATTAGGTCAAAAATGCTCATCCCAGTTAATGGGGTGGAACCACAGTCTGGAGCCGGTGGGAATTTGCCGAGGATTTGAAATGAACGGGGGCTTCGTTCCGTAACAAGGTGGACAATGCGGCGGCTCGCTTCCTGAGCCTGAGCCAAGGCTATCCTTTGGAAAGCACTTCATCCGAACCCAATGCTTTCCTCCACACTACACCGCTCAGCCCAGCAGGCTCATCGAGCCGTTATCACCTATTTCAGTTACACAAGGCTAGTCGTGCAGGACCACGCTCAAGAGGCTGCTGTTAACCGTCAACCCCCCGGCGAGGCTTTCGTAATCGACAAAGCCCAGCTTCTTGAACTTATTCATGAAATGACTGACCCGCGACCGAGTCGTGCCGACCATTTGCGCCAGGTTTTCCTGATTGATTCTGGGATGTATAGTTTCAGCTCTACTTTCCTTCCCAAAATGAGCCAGCAGCAAGAGAATCCGAGCCAGACGCTTCTCGCTGGAGTTGAAAAGCTGATCGACGAGATCCCCTTCGAATCGGATGTTGCGTGAAAGCAGATGCATGATGAACAATTCCGAGATTTCGTGCTTTTCGTGCAGCATGCGCGCCATCAGCGGCTTCGAAACCCTGACCAGCTTGCAATCTGTTATCGTGGTAGCCGTGGCGATGCGCAACTCCTGACCGGCGAGGCATCCCTCCCCGAAGAAGTCACTGTCGCCCAGAATGGCGACGATCGCTTCCTTGCCTTGGTCGGATGTAACCGCGATCTTCACCTTGCCTCGTCGGAGGTAGAAGACGGAATCCGCAGGTTGTCCTTGGCAGAAGATGTTGCGGTTCGCGCCGTATTCAATGTCGGTTTTCCCGCCGGGGAATCCAGCGAGGAAGGCTTCCCAATCGACGACCGGCTTGTTAGTATTTGCTGCAACAGCCTGAGACTGGTTTTTCGTTAGGGCCATAACAACCTCCTTCGGCTTGCTCAAAGCAAGCCCGCGGTATCAAAAGCAATTGGTTTTTGGCGACGATTCTGACATCGCCTTGCGCGTCGGCCTCGCGCCAATACAGTTTCACGGTGCAAAAGGCCTGCTCGCTTATTATCCCTCGAATGCTTCGCCATCCACAATCAGGATCTTTCCCGACTTAGGCCAGTCCTCCGGGCACCATGCAAGCGTATCTTCTAGGAGGAACAGGTACAATGCTGCAGAATGAGTATTCGACAGTACCTTGAGCGCCTGAACCTCTAGGCGTCCCTACAGAATCTACAGTAGAGACAAATGGCAGCGGATTGATCCACGCTGATGCTTGATAATTGCTAAAAAGTGCCTCATACTGGGGTTAGCTGCGCTGTATTTGAGAATCCTTCACACTCGGTTTCTTACAGAGTCCAAGTGTGCTATTTTGGCCGCATGGTGTGTTCTAGGCGTCACCAATCCTGTATGAACTCGGGGATGGCCAGCGTAACATTCCCAAGCCCCGTGTTCTCCTGGAGAAGGTTTGTTTCGGCGACAGGACAGCCTCTATGCCAATTGTCACGTGACGAAGCCGGTCGACCTGGAACAGTTAGTCCAGGTTGTGAAGTCGATTGAAGATTTTGGGTTGACGATTGTGAAACTCCCGCAAGGAAAAACGCCATGACATCCGAGCCGATTAAGGTCTTGTTGGTGGAGGATAATCCGGGAAATATCCGCCTAATCCGGGAAATGTTGAAGGAAGCGAAGCCCGCCTTAGCTGCCCTGGAGGATGCCCCAAGCTTGCTGACGGCGGTCGAGCGGCTGGTGAAGGGCGGAATCGACGCGGTGTTATTGGATCTGGGGCTCCCGGACAGCCAGGGCATTAGCACTTTTGTGGAGTTACACAATCATTTCCCCCGCACTCCCATCGTAGTGCTAACGGGTGTTACCGATGAAAAGCTGGGCCTCCAAGCAGTCCGGGAAGGGGCGCAAGATTACCTCGTCATAGGAAAGGTGAATGGCGAGTGGATTTGCCGCGCCGTCCTCTATGCGGTTGAGCGGATGCAAGCGAAGGAAGCGCTCGAGAGAAGCGAGGAGCAGTATCGCCTGCTCTTTGAAAAAAACCTTGCCGGGGTATACCGCACTGCCCTGGACCGCCGCATCACGGACTGTAATGAAGCTTTCGTCAAGGTTTTCGGATTTGCCTCTCGTGAAGAGCTCTTAGCTCATCCAGTGCAGGAATTTTACTTTGATCCCCGCGAGCCGGAGGCAATCACCGCCCGCATAAGGGCGGAAAAGACCCTCTCCAATTTAGAATTGCGCCTTAAGCGAAAAGATGGCAGCCCGGTTTGGGTTCTGGTTAACGAGAATCTGATCGAAGGGGGGGCAGGCAGCCAACCGTTCATCTTAGGGACCATCATTGATATTACCCGGCGCAAGGAGGCTGAGGAGGCGCTACGGCAAAGTGAAAGTCACTTGCGTGCCATCGTTGAAACCGAGCCGGAATGTGTCGCGAAAGTCGCGTGCAACGGCGACCTCCTTCAAATGAACCCGGCGGGCTTGGCCATGATCGAGGCTGAGAGCTTTGCCGAAGTTAATGGAAAGTCAGTCCTTCCCTTGATTGCTCCCGAGCACCGGGCGGCGTTCAAAGCTTTCTTGCAGGGAGTTTGCAGCGGCAACAGAGCCAATTTAGAATTCGAGATTGTCGGGCTCAAAGGCACGCGGAGGTGGGCGGAGTCTTATGCGGTCCCAATTGCTGATGAGACGGGATCAAGCTGTGTGTTGGCCGTCATGCGAGACCTCACCGAACGCAAGCAAGGTGAAAAGGCTCTCCGCGGGCTTTCTACACGTCTGCTGCAGTTGCAGGACGAGGAGCGGCGGCGCATTGCCCGGGAACTTCACGATGCCATAGGCCAGAACCTCGTCGGTTTGGTGACGAACCTCACCCTGGCGCACAGGTCGGCTGGTAGGCTTAATCCGAAAGCGCGCCAAGCTCTATCTGGAAGTCTCGAGGTGGCAGAGCAGTCCTTGAGGGAGATGCGTACATTCTCCTACTCGTTACACCCGCCACTGCTTGATGAAGATGGCTTGGCTTCAGCCTTGGCTTGGTACGTTAAAGGGTTCGCCGAGCGGAGCGAAATCAAGATCAATCTCAAGGTGTCTCCCAATTTTGGCCGGCTGCCCCAGGAGGTAGAGACGACCCTTTTTCGCGTAGTGCAGGAGAGCCTAACCAACGTCCACCGTCACTCCAAAAGTCCGACAGCCCTGATACGGCTTTCGCGGCGCGCGACTGAGGTGAAGTTAGAAATAGCGGACAAAGGCCAGGGGATGCCCGAGAAGGCCCTCCACTCGGGCAATCAGAAAAGCGGACAGCTTGGAGTGGGCATTATGGGCATGAGCGAACGAGCCAGACAACTCGGGGGTCGGCTGGAAATCGATTCAAGCCGCCGAGGCACGACCATCCGAGTGGTGATCCCGAATCCCGAGGTCGTTAAGTGAAAACGCTTCGTATCCTGGTGGCGGATGATCACGAGGTCGTGCGGAAGGGTATGCGAGCCCTTCTGGAAGTCCGTCCCGAATGGGAAGTTTGTGCGGAGGCGGCCAACGGCCGGGAGGCTCTTGAACTGGCAAAACAGACGAAGCCTGACGTCGTGGTGATGGATATCAGCATGCCGGAATTGAATGGCTTGGAAGCCACGCGGCAGATCCTGAGAGCCCTCCCCAGGACCGAGGTGCTTATCCTGACGCTTCATGAGTCCGAACAGTTAATACGTAGAGTGGTCGAATCAGGCGCTCGTGCCTACGTCCTGAAGTCCGACGCAGGACGAAACTTGGTGGAGGGCGTGGCGGCGCTTAGCCGGCACAAAGGTTTTTTCTCATCCAAGGTAGCCACGGTCGTAGTGGAGAGTTACCTGAATGGGGGTAAGACAACCGGCAGAAGGAACCGCTCTCGTGACCTTCTGACCCCTCGCGAGCGAGAAGTTGTCCAGCTTCTGGCAGAGGGGAAGAGTAACAAAGAGATCGCGGCCACCTTGGGGGTCAGCGTTCACACGGCAGAAACCCACCGAAGCAACATCATGCACAAGCTCGATACCCATTCCTTGAGCGGCTTGATTCGCTACGCCCTTCGCAACAAGATTGTGCGGTTCTAGGGCGTTCCGAATCCAACAATGGCAGTTGCCAAGCTGAGGCTGCTTCGAGTCAGAAAGCCGGATTCCACACCCCGGTGCCTGCAACGAGTGAGTAGCCCAAAATTGCCCCTTTCTCAGCTATCCAAAGATTGCACGCGTGCCTGTATCCATGTCGACGCCCTCGTAATTTCCGCCGACCCCACCCTGTAGTTACCTGTCATTAACCGGGATGAGCAATTTTGACCAGACGTGTGAGCAGTATGGGACTGACACGCGAATTACCCCAAGCTATAAAGGATGTGCCCCGAGTTGCCAGCCAGGCGCTGCTGAGAGGCGGATGTCAACGGGGAAGGAGCAACATGCTTTGGACAATTTTCGCGATTCTGGTAATCCTGTGGTTGCTGGGCTTTGGCTTTCACGTTGGCGGAGGCCTCATCCACATATTGCTCGTGGTTGCAGTGATTTGGTTGCTATGGAACCTGCTCACCGGTCGCAGATCTGTTTCATGAGGCGCCCGAACAGGCCAAATCGTAGAGGTCGGCAAGATTTGACCCTGCTGCTCCTCTTATTCAGGGCCTGCTGGCCGTCTCTGTAGTGTTGGTTAGGGTCATCCAAGGCCGAGGACCCGTCGAATGATCGCGGAGGGTGCGCCTGTGCCGCAATACTGGTGGTTCAAGATTCGCGAAGCAGGACGGAGCTTTTTCTACGTGGCTTTGCGGCAACAAACCTCGTGGTTGCTTTTTCTCTATTTAGTCGCCGCAATGGCATCCGCATCAGCTCAGACCGGAAGCTCGATCCCAACCGCGGAAACCATCATCGCCAGCATGGCACAGGCCCGGGCTGAAAACCGGGCCCGCCTTCGTCCTTACATCGTCACCCGCGAATACAAGCTGTATGGTAGAGAAAGGCAAGCAACCAAGTCCGAAGTGGTTGCCGATGTGACCTTCGTCCCCCCGGACTCCAAGGAGTACACCATTCAGCAGATTAACGGGAGCGGTCTGGGAAAAATGATTATTGGCCGCATGCTGGAAAAAGAAGTGGAAGTCACGAAAGATTACGGCGCCACCGACATCTCGCCGGACAATTATGATTTCCGCTTCATCCGCGAGGAAGAGGTAAGCGGCCAACGCTGTTACGTTCTCGAGTTGCTTCCCAGGCGCAAAGACAAGAATCTGCTGCGCGGGGACATCTGGGTCGATGCTAACACCTACTTGCTCCGTTGTACCGAGGGCCAGCCGGCGAAGGCTCCCTCTTGGTGGGTGCGAGACGTGCGCATCGCACTGCGCTACGGCGATGTGGGCGGAATGTGGCTGCAGACGGCTTCGGAAGCCACCGCGCATGTCCGGATACTCGGCCCATGCACGATGGTTTCGCGCGACGTGAAATATAAGATCACCGAACTCGTTGCTGACGCGTCTTCGGCCCAAACAAACTTCTTGAACCCGATGCTTGGCCGATCTCTTCGCCAGCGCGTGATTCCAAGGCCAGCGAAGTGATTCGTTCGTGAGGGAGACCCAACATGGAATTGGACAAGGCCCTTAAGTTTGCAGTGATTCTAGCCTGGGAAGACCTGATGAAAGTCACCAACCTATGTTCAGCACGGGTTGAATACCGATGTGAACCTGGAACTTCGTTGGATTACCTGAGCGTCTGGTCGGTGGGAGCCGGGGGTAAACAGGATCTGGTGTGCGACTACTGGACGTGGACTTCTCCGGCTCACCCAAGTGGAATACGTTTCAGCAACACATTCCAGTCTGATCAGTTGGGTCAGACCCTTGACTTCATCCTGATGAACCAGGGTCAGTTCACACGTCGCGCCGATGCTTGCCGTGATGGGCTGGCTCTGATCTACCCGCCCACCGGAGATGAACGTATAGAAGCCGCCACTTGGATGAGAGGGGTCCATGGCGCCCCTCCTAACATCAGCCGCCCTGGGGATAAAAGGGTTGCAACTCCGTAGCCGTGATTTCTCAGTGCCCCCCAACGGCGCAGATCACCAGTGGGGGGAAGACCGGCCCAGATAGATGTCGGTAAGTCTAGTAGCTGACAAGCGGCTCGACCGGGCAACCGGGTGGGCCGGAGCCTTGTGACCAAGGCTACGCATGGTGGCCGAGGGAGCAGAATCTTGCTTGGTCTTGATCGCCGCGCCGCGCGTTACACCTGGACAGCGGTTTTTATTCTCCTCCTGGTGGGACTGCTTTATCTCATTCGAGAGACTTTGTTTATCTTTTTTGTGGCGCTGCTGTTCGCCTACCTGCTCTGGCCACTGGTGAAACTTCTTGATCGGCGGCTACCGGGGCGGTCAAAGGTGCTGGCGCTCACCTTCGTCTACCTCGCGCTGGTCGGGTTTCTGATTGTCATTGGAATTGCGATCGGCTCTCGTGTAGTCCACCAGGCGAACGCACTGGCAGCCAGGCTTCCAGAGCTCCTTTCGAAATTAGAGCCTCCGACCGCGCTCGCCGTTTCACCCTCCGCTCAGACGCTGAAGAGCACTGTCATTTCGACTGTGCAAAAGCAACTGGCCAATCATTCGCGAGACCTCCTGGCACTGCTGCCGAATGCCGCCTTGGGGGTCATCTCGCGCGCTGGAAGCCTCATCTTTATCGTCTTGGTTCCGATTCTCAGTTTCTTCTTCTTGAAAGATGGGCGGGAGATGCGCAGTTCCGTGCTGGGCTTTCTTGCCGAAGGGTCCCGCCGCGACACGGTCCAGAGAATTGCCGCTGACCTGCACCTGCTGCTTGCACAATACATGCGGGCGTTGGTGTTGTTGGGAGTCGTGGCATCTTTGGCTTATGGACTCTTCTTCTCGATTATGGGCGTTCCGTATGGGATTCTGTTGGCGGCTGTCGCCTTCCCTTTGGAATTTGTTCCCATGATGGGTCCTCTGGCTGGAGCCGTCATCGTCCTGCTGGTTGCTGGCTTGAGCGGCTTCCACCACCTGCTCGGGATCTTCGCGTTCCTTGTCGCGTTCCGCTTCTTCCAGGATTATGTTGTGTCACCGCATTTGCTCAGCGCCGACATGAAGCTACACCCTTTGCTGGTCATCTTCGGAGTCCTGGCAGGCGGCTCTATCGCAGGTATAGCCGGCAGCTTTCTTTCAGTTCCGGTGCTCGCTACTTTGCGAATCGTTTACCGGCAGTTGTTACCCAAGGCCCCTCCCCCGGTGATAGCGCCTGGCGGTGCTGTCCCTCAGTGAGGAACTTGACTTCCGTTTAGCTTGCTCATCGGCCTTTCCCTCTCCAGAGGTTCGATCGATTGCCCGATTCAGTAGCGCCGACCCCGCAAGGCGGGGTCGGCGCGTTCGTCGTTTTCCCGCGGTGCTGACCCCGCCTTGCGGGGTCAGCGCTACTCCGGCTATCGATGCACAGGACTTCCTTCGGCGCGCGAACCGTGCTTGTAGGAGTAGATGTGCGTGACTTCCGCGCCTAAAAGGAGAATCTGCGCTGAGTAATAAACCCAAGTGAGGATAATGACGAGGGATGCCGCTGCTCCGTATGCTGACGCGACGGTGGACCTGGCGAGATACAACCCGATCAGCGCTTTGCCAGTGGTCAAAAGTAGTGACGCAACTGCCGCACCGATCCACACATCACTCCAGGCAATTTCCGTGTCCGGCAGATACTTAAAGATCAGCGCGAGTAGCAGCGCAATCACACCCAACGAGAGGAGAAAATTGACCGATTCCAACAAGAATACAGGCCAGGGAAGCAGCGGTGCTATGAAATTTCCCACGGCCCCCAGCGCGGCGCTCACCACGAGTGACACTAGTAACAGGAAGCCGAGGCCCAGAACCAGGCCGAACGACAAGAAACGCTCTCGAATCACGCCCGACAAGATACTTTCTGATCTCCGCTGAACTCTCCAGATCTTATTGAGCGCGTCTTGGAGCTCAACAAAGGCGCCTGACGCACCGACCAGTAGGGTCCCGATGCCAATTGTGCTCGCAATGACGCCAAGCGCGGGCCGATTCGCGCTCCGGATGATCGCCTGAATGGCTCTTGCACCCGTCTCACCCACTAGCCCTTGGAGTTGCCGTGAGAATTCACCCTCCGCCGCTTTTTGCCCGAACGCCAGACCCGCGACCGCTATCGCGACAATCAGGACCGGAGCGAGCGAAAAGACTGTGTAAAACGCCAGCGCTGCACCCAAGCTAGAGGCATGGTCTTCTGCCCACGCAGAGCATGCCTCTTTGAGCAGAGCGTAAACGACTTTCAGATTCACTGATACCCTCGACGCTCGCAAAAGGTCCAGATTCATCCAGCGAATTACCCCAAGCTACAACAGGGGTGGCCGGTCAAGGTAGCCGCCGGGTCGCGCATCAGTTCTTCCTGTATCCAAGCACGATCAGTGGCCGGTAAGCCACCCATCCGCAAGGGACACATAAACCCCGCCGCGCACTTGTCAAACCCCTGCGCAGCCTTCGCAATCCAGGGATGCGCCAGCCACGAATCGCGCTCCCGCCATGAACCAAGACCAGCCTCATCCTATATGCCCGATGTGAATCGCGGAGATGGAATGCAGGAGTCCAAAGACATTTAGGAGCCACACGACTACACAAATGACCACGACAGCATTCAGGATCGACTTGATGGAGCCCGCCATCGGAATGAATCTGTTGACGAGCCAGAGAAGAACCCCAACCACGATCAGGGCAATTAAGATTTGAATTAAAGGCATGATCTAATCCTCCTAATTTTGCTTTCTGAAGCGGGCCCAGCGGTCCGCTCCCCGTTTCCCATTCTCGATTTTTGTTGCCTGTGACACTTCAACCTGTATGTTGTGGCGCAAGTTGAGCCTGGCCGACGCCTCCTCGAAATCCATCGCGCTCTCATGATCCATTTTCCTTTTCTCTGCTACCTTTCAGGTGGCGATTTCAATCAGCCGGAGCCCTCGAGGCACACTCTTTATATCCTGGAGTGAATCGTGTTTCAGTCCAGTACTGCTCACACGTTTGGTCAAAATAGCTCACCCAAGTTTTGCGACGGGGACATACATGATGGGACTGAAGGAAGCGGAATGACGTACAATTGCAGTTATCCTGGAGTACAAGGGCGGGAATTGTGGATGGGTCCCGACCCTGCCACGGTCGTCCGTCACAAGAGCGCTCTGACCCTGGTTGTGATCGTCGTCGCTCTCTGCATCGTCGCGCTGATTATCCTCGCACCCGTTCTTTCAAATGAGCAAATCAATACACGAGAGTGTTCCTAAGTGGGCAGACATCTGTCTTCGGCTTCTGTTATGCTGCGTAGTGTGGAAGTGAGATAACCGTTACACAGGGCAGTCCAGCTTCCTCGAACCTCGGCTTAAGCCGGAGATTATTCCACCCATGTGCAATTGCCACACCGGCTTATCTTCGCAGATGAAGGAGTAACCGCCATGAGCAAGATCAGGAAGACGGACCGTTTCACATTATGGTCAGCGTCTCTTGCACTACTCTCATTGCTGACTGCCGGAGCTCTACGAGCACAAGAAATCCGGCCCATCGCGGAACCGAACCAGTCCGTAAGAATGGGCCGGGGCGGGTACGTCTGCGAGGGTCAGCTCACGCATACTTCGATCGATGATACCCATGACTGGACCTATGAAATGGTCCAATGCACCGGTCCGATTTACAGCTCTAACGATTACCTGGCCCTGAATGCGAAACTCAGCCACGATGAGTTGGTGAAGCTGAACGCAGCTCTGGATCGGCTGAACGCTACCAGCACCGCTACCCAGGATGTCCTCAACAAACAAGTGCAGGCGTTCAATAGTGACCTCAGAGCGATGATTGAAAAGCGCTTTCATGATCTCCCGAATGACGTTTTGCTGTCGCCAGCCATTCAGAACCTCAAGAAAAGTTTGATGGAGTACGTCGATCAAAGATTGCCCAGTACACCCCCGAACAATCCACCCGCTCCGCGGTCTACGACGCCGACCAGCGGCCAGCCAGGCCCGGCCCCGAACCAGCCCTGACATCAAGAGGGCTCGGGCACGGGTCACACGTTTGGTCGAAATTGCTCAGGCCAGTTAACCCGCATTTCCGTTTTCGAATTCCAGAGTTAACCGTATCCTGACCGCAGATGCCAGTATTCATGCGGGTTTCAGCGTCAAGACGGCCCTCGGGGAGGTAGAGACCCAGTGGGTGAGACCCAGAATCAACCCTTTCAGCCTTCCTTTCATTCTTCCGTGAAGGTGGATTTCCAGGGATCGCGGGTCACTTCCGATGGCGGCCTGATTCTAGTGCGCGAGTTGGACGAACGCTTGGGATTCGGTGAACTCATCGAGCAACCCGCCGCGGCGGGACCGACTCTCGGGGGAAGAACACGCAGTAGCCTCTTGCTGATCCCGCAGGGCGGGACCGGCAACGTGCACAGCGCCGAGGACTGGGATGAGCAGTTTTGACCAGATGTGTGAGCAGTATGGGACTGACACGCGCATCGCCCAAGGGTAGAAAAGAAGTGTGCTTTTAGCTGCTAGTCAGGATCTGGTGGTCAGGAAGGAACATAGACAGGCCAATGAACCCGCCCGGCGAGAACAGCGAGATGCCGGTAAGGAAGGAGGCGGGCTATGAAACTGGACAGGCAAAGCGAAAAGATTTTGGTAGTCGACGATGAGCGCGCTATTCGCACGCCCGTAAAGGCCTTCCTGGCCCGCAAAGACCCCGATTCAGGCGCCGAGCCCTCGACCGTCCCTCTCCTCGCCTCACGCCTGATCGGCAGCGCAGCACGATGGAAATCCCGGCGCAATACGGCAGACATCTGCCACAAGGAGATACAATGAAGATAGGACTGTTGTTAACACTCTCATTCGCATTGAGCCTGACTGCATTGGCTCAAGCCAACTCCCAAACAACCATGAGCGTTGAGCCCCTGGCGCCGACGCCCACTTTCCGCGTAAACGTAATCAGCCGCAACGTGCAGGCGGTGAACTATAGGCACCGCAGCGGAGCTACGAAGGTGGATTTCGCAGGCACGGACCTGATGCCGTCAGCGAACGGCCAAGCCAAGGTGGAAAGCAAGCGCGGATCCATGGCGATCGAGGTGGAATTGGACAACCTGCAGAAGCCCACGACTTTCGGTAATGAATACCTGACTTACATCCTGTGGGCAATTTCGCCTGAGGGTCGGGCAGTGAACCTGGGCGAAGTATTGGTGGGCGATACCAGCCGCAGCAAGCTGGACGTGACCACGGACCTTCAGGCTTTCGCGCTGATCGTTACCGCGGAGCCCTATTATGCCGTTCGGCAGCCCAGCAATCTAGTAGTGCTCGAAAATGTTGTTCGCGAGGACACGAAAGGAACTACCCAGGCAGTGAATGCAAAGTACGAGCTTATGGAGCGGGGCGGCTACATTCCGACCGGCTACAAGTTCGACCCTGTGGTTCTGAATGCCAAGTTGCCGTTGGAATTCTTCGAGGCGCGTAACGCGCTGCGCATCGCTCAATCCGAGGGAGCCGAGAAGTACGCCAGCGACAGCTATCAGCACGCTGTCCAGTTGATGAACAAGGCGGATGAATATGCCACGAAAAAGGACGTCCCGAAAAAGCTGCTGATCGCAGTCGCCCGAGAGGCAGTACAAACTGCCGAAGATGCCCGCGCCATCGCAGTCAAGAAGATGGACGAGGAGCGCCAAGCCAACGAACGCCAAGCCTCCGCAGACGCACAGACTCGGTCGCAGGCGCAAGCTGACGAGGCAACCAGGCAGAAAGAACAGGCCCAGTCTGAAGCAGCCCAGGCCGCCGCCGGCGCTGCCAAAGCGAAATCCGACATGGCGGAAAGTCAGGCTGCATCAGCAACTGCGATGGCCGCGGCCCAGGCGGATGCAGAAAAATCCCGCTTAGCTGCACTGGCGGAAAGCGAGCAGGCGCGCAAGGCCGCCGCCGGGCAGGCCGAGCGGGAGAAACAGGAATTGCGCAACAAACTAGCGGACCAGCTGAACCTGATCCTGGAAACCCGCGACAGCGCTAGAGGCCTCATCGTCAACATGTCTGACGTCCTCTTCGACACGGGGAAGTACACTCTTAGGCCCGGGGCTCGCGAAAAGCTGGCCAAGATCGCGGGCATCGTCCTGGCGTATCCCAGCTTGAAGCTCGAAGTGGAAGGCCATACGGACAGCGTCGGGACTGACGAGTACAACATGCAATTGTCCGAAAATCGTGCCAATGCGGTTCGCGATTTCCTCGTTCAGCAGGGGATTAATACCTCTTCTATTGCCGCCCGTGGATTCGGCAAAAGCCAGCCCGTGGCAACAAATGATACGGCGGCAGGCCGGCAGCAGAATCGTCGAGTGGAGTTGGTCGTTTCGGGCGACGTGATCGGAACTCCGATCGGTCACTGACGAGCGGAGCGAAGCTGTAGCGGTAGTCCTCAGTAGTGGCGGTCCTGGACCGCCACTACTGATATCAGAGGACAGAGCCTGAATTCACATCAACACGTCCCCATCGCTGAGAGGCGAAAGCGCGTCCAATTAACCACGGCAGCTCCTTTCACCAAACGCTACACTTCTCCCGGAATTCGGGCTCAGTCCGCGATTCTCCCGCAGCAATCCGAGCCGTCGAAGGTCGTCTTGGGTCCGTTTTGCCTGCCCAGTCAGTTGTCGAAGTGTTCCGATCGGGAAGTTGTCAGATTCTTCATGGAACGAGACGCTCACCCGCCGGCCATCGGAATGTCTGAGGCGGCGATGGCGCGGCCCTCAGCCCAGACGTACGCGAAACCCCACTCTGAGACCCACCTGGTACAAAAACCCCCGGTCACGCCAGGGGTATGAGGTCATTTCCACACTTCCGTAATTGGCTCGGCAGCACCATCGCCAGAATTGAGTGGGGGCAATCCGAAGTTGTCTTCAATTGTCCTCAAAACGCTGTAATGAGTATATGTTTTTGTAATCTCTCCGGGCTTCACCATGTCTCCCAGGAAAACGGTATAGATTCGCTCAGTCTTGTCGAAATACTCTGACTCGTCGAATGTGACAATGAGGAGAGTTCCTTTCATCTTCTCGTCCAGAGGAAACGACTCCTTCAAGAATTTGTTCAGCCAAGTCGAAGCTTTCTTCAATCCCCTCCCAGGTCGCAACACGGGGTCGTGCCCGTCGTCGTCCGAGTTGGGGCTGTAGAACATGTAACGTGGGAGAGGATGCTTTTTCGGGTCGCTTCTGAAGTCTTCGACGTCAGCGACAAATCTGTTGTGTGGGTCCTTGGTAGAGACGGATACTACGTTGCCGAAGCCTTCTTGCTGGATTTTCGCAAAACTCAAGAACGGGACGTGCTTTCGAACGTATTTTCCACGGTCACCAAGAAAAGGTTGGGGTTCTGATGGGTAATCCTCAGCGTAGTTCTTCCAATCCAGGAAATCAGCAATGGTCCGATGGCTATTGTCGTCGGGGAGAGTAATTTGATCGTTGCTTCGAACGCCAAACAAGCTGCCGCCAACCATGGCCAGATAATTGGGGTAGGACGGGTGAATCAAAGCCCTGAAGTTGCTGAAGCTAGCTCCCATCTGTGCTAACTGCGCCAAGAAGGGGTCTGTCATGGCCGCACCGTAATTCTGGTTTTCCAGCACGATAATCAGCACACGATCGAAATGCTTCCCAGCACTCACAACCGGGGCTGGGGCTGGAGCCGGCGGTAGGGCTGGCGGTAGACTTGGCGCTTGGGCTTGTGGAGGGTTGCCCGCGCTAGCTGGAACCAGAGTCAGAGCCTTCAACTGATCAAGCGCCGTCAGGACGCTCTGCCAGCGAACGGTGTCTTTTTTCGTTTCGATAGGAACAGAGAGATCCGAATAGAAGTCCAGGATGTTTTGGCGCAGCTCCGGTGACGTCCGATCGAACTTTCGCTCGGAAAGTTTGGCCAGCAACTTTGCGTATGAGTCGTCGGTCAGTGTGTACTCCGCAGCCTTGGTCTTTTTGCCGGTATCAAAATCAATGTTGGAGAGTTGCAGAGAGTCCGTTCGCAATTCTTCCAGATAGGCCCGGTATTGATCTACAGACGTATTAATGCTCTTAAAGTACATCTCCTCCGTCTTCGGGGTGGGGTTCTTGAACGCCATCGCTTTGAATGGCCCTATTTTCGGCATGTAATGCAAGAGCACTGCCAACACGCGCGCGCCAAATCCCGGCTTTGAATATTCCTTACCCCAGTCCCTTTCATAATCGGAGCGCGAGAGACGATAGAGAAACTTTCGTTTCGCGAAGGTGGGTTCTTCGCGCATCATGTCTTTCTTATGGGTCCGCAGCGCGACCCGAGTCATCTCCGGGATCAGCCGGCTGACAGCGTAACGGTATGACCCGATCGCGAGGTCCTCGTGGGAAAGCACGTCTTTCAATTCCACTCCGTAAACGACCGGAAAGACGCGTTCCAGCAAGGGCTTAGACACCTGAAACCCGATAAAATCGTGATATTGCTGCGATGCATAACGGCTCTTCGCCACCTGCACCATGTCGAACCCGAATTCCGTTCTGATATGCGCCGTTTTGTCCTCTGCGTACCTGACGGAGTTGCCGTACTTCGCCCGCAGCTTCGGGTATTCAATCGCCACGGCCTGGTTGACAGCCGGGTGGCCGGCAATGTCTGACGCATAGTGTGATAAGGCACCCATGGCAAACGCATACTCGTTAGCGTCCTGACTCTCGAGCAGCAACTCGCGAACGAAGTCCCCGCTCCGAACGTAATGCGCCAGATCGCTGAATAGCTGGCTGCCGAATGGGTAGTAGCCGAGGTCCTGGATGACGGCGCCGCCATAGGCATAGGCGTGCGCCTCCGTAATCTGGTCCTCCGTCAGCGCCGGAAATCGCTTGAGCAGCAGAGGCCGGATCTCATCTTTCCAGAGCAGGTCGACAATTTCCTCATGCGTCAGGTTGGAATACGCAAACAAGCCACCGGCGCACATCAGCAAGACACAGAGGACGAGTGCAACGACTGGCGTTTTTCTCATGTTTCGTTTTTCCTTAACCACGGTGAACCCGGAATTCGCGCGCCAGACGCTCGTCGCGTCTGGCGCGGTGGCTGTTTCCCTTCGATGACTTGCAGTTCTCCCGATGGATCGCTTATAACCGGCCAAACGTTCGTCCACCCGAGGGAGAGTATTTCGTCAGCGTGCTGTCCAGGCCCTGGGCCGCATGAGGAGTGCGCACTGTGCCGTCGATCAGAATTTCTTTCGCGGTCACCCTGCGTCCATACACCTTTTGGTTATCGTCTTCATCTTGCTTGTACACGGCCCCGTCGAGCGACGCCCCGCCAAACAAGCCCCGTGAGCGCGAGTAGCTAAGAATCTCCGCATGGAGTTGAACGTCGGTCGCGCCTTCCGCGGAACGACCCACCGGGCCGGCCGCTGCGGATAATTCCGCACCCAGCTTGACGCTGTCCTGAACCAGTTTTTTCATGCCTTCAGGGTTCATCACGAGGAAGACGACGTCGGTCGCCTTACCGCCGATCTGAAATCCCACGCTCGCGCCGCCCATGGTGAACATGGAGGGGGCATCCCACGGACCGTTCCCGCCCTTGCGGCACACCAGCACACCGCGTCCATAAGTGCCACCAAATCCAAAGGCGAACTTCACCTCAGAAGGAACGATGCCCACACACACGGCCTTGTCCAGCAAATCATGAGGAATGCCCTTGTCGGGAGTCCCCATGATCTCGTTTATGACGTTGGTTGCCTTTTGCAGTTGGCTCTCACCAGCGAAAGCCGCCGCACAGAAGGTCAGCAACAGAAGAATCAAAGTAAGTCTTTTCATTTAAAGCTCCTTTTTTCAATCACACCTACTGACCGGAGTGTCCGACGTCCCCATTCAGAACTATTGGACTACTGGCCGGCATGGCTATTTTTCGAGGGCTTTCTCCACGTGGCCGATTATCCCCTGAACCTTCCCGGCCGCCTTTTCAACTGTGCCCTCGGCTTCCAATCCGGGATTATTCGTCAGTTGTCCTGCTTTCTCCTTAACCTTGCCCCTCATTTCGCGAAACTTGCCTTCGGCCTTATCTTTGGAGCTTGGCTTCATCACGGTTGCTCCTTTGGCAGGATTCCGGGCCGCAGCCTCACTGCGATCCACCCGAGAAAGTGCATCCGCCTCCTTATTTGAGCGGACGATGCGACACCTGTCGCCTTTCTCCTGCCGAATATGCCTTCTCCCTGCTCTTCTCGGCTGCAGACTCTCGCGAGTCCCCTGCCTGCTATGTCTATAGCGCGGGGTGATTCGCGTGTCTGTTCAGCATGGCTCACGTGTCTGGTCTGAATTGCTCACCACAGTTCATGAGGGGGAACTGCCGTTTGGGACGGATGGGAATGACCGAGGGTTTGACCCAAACGCTGGTCGTGTAGGACCACGCTGAGGAGACCGCTATGGACCGTCAACGCGCCTTTGCCATTGTAATCGACAAAGCCAAGCTTCCTGAACTTGTTCATGAAATGACTGACCCGCGACCGGGTGGTGCCCACCATTTGTGCCAATTGTTCCTGATTGATTCTGGGAAATTCAGTCTCGGCTCGACTTTCCTTGCCAAAATGCGCCAGCAGTAAGAGAATCCGGGCCAGGCGTTTTTCGCTGAAATTGAAGAGTCGGTCCACGAAATCTTCTTCGACTCGAACCATACGAGAAAGCAGGTGGGAGATAAAAAGCTTTGCAAAGGCAGGCTCTTGATGAATTAGGCGAACAAGAGGCCCCTTATTCACGCGGGAGATAGTGGATGGTTGAATCGCCGTTGCGGTCGACATCCGCAGAGATTGTTTTGCCAGACAACCCTCCCCAAACACGTCGCCTGGCCCCAAAATGGCGATGACTGCTTGTTTGCCGCGCGGCGATGCAACCACCAGCTTCACGCTGCCATTCTGGATGTGGAACATCGCATCCGCCGCGTCCCCTTGCGAATATATGACCTGTCGGTCTTGGTACTCCCGAGTCGTCTTTTGAGTGCCGATCCTTCTGAGGAAGTTCCGGGAATTGAAAGTGAGCGTATGTCTGCTCAAGCTAGATGCCTCCAGCGGCCCGATCTCGCAACCGGGCCGCGTCACCCTCGTCAGGTCGTCGCGCACGGGGCGCGAGTCGCCTTACGCGGGCTCTGAGCTTTCGATCAAGAATGGTACACGGGCCTCGCAGTGGACACAGACGGCGGTCCGCTCCACCGTCTTATTCTCAGGCGTACTCGTCACCTGGAATGAGCGCAGGCAGTCCGTGCAGGTCAGAACGAAATAACCGGCGCCGTCCGGGCGTGTCCGAACAGGCGTACTGATCACTTGCGGGAGGTCAGCGCAATCGGGCGTTTTTCGAGCCAGATCGTGGACGGCCTGCAAGAGTTCGGGGACTTGTTGCACACTCTTTCTGAACCAGCGGTCAGGCCTGGCTTCCGCAGGAAGTTCGCGTTGGATTGATCCCGAGAGGACAATTACGGGTATGGAGGGGAAGCGCCGGCGCACCACCGAAATGAACTCGATTCCTGACATCCGGGGCATCTGAAGGTCTGAGATAATGACCTTGGGAAGCTTATCCCGGAGTTTCACCAGACCGTCGATTCCGTCCTCAGCTTGTTGTGCTTTGAAACCCGCTTCTTGCAATTGACTTGATAGAAATTTCCGAATGGTAGGATCGTCGTCCACCAGCAATACACTATTTGCGGAAACGTCGCGCATAACCTTCTCCTCCGATAGACACTGGGCACCTATACTGGCCCCGAACATTTTATAGATCGAGAGTGACTCGCGTGTCTGTACAGTAAGGCACATGCGTCTGGTCAATATTGCTCACCTTAGTTCATGCGGGGGGGCTAACGTCTGGGGTCGGCAGGAATTTCCGAGGATGTTCCATGAAGGCCCGTTGGCGGCGGTTCATTTACAGCCACCGCATCGGTTACGAGGAAGGCAATCCCGCAGGGCGGGACCGAGCGGCTTGTGCAAGACCTAGCCTTCCGGCTACTTGGTTCCGCATCGGCTTCTCAGGACTCACCGAAGCGCGGGGGCGAGACAAGGAGAAAAAATGCGCTCGAACGGCTCAGTTGGAGGCAATCGGGTGTATATTCTTGACTGCCAGAATGCCCGGGTGGAATTTCGGGCTTATTCTACCGATCTGTCGCAACATGGTGTTCGTCTCCGACATCCACGTACTCTCGGCCGCATTTTTCATGGGGTTGGCGGCGGCCGCGCCGATGGGCCCGGTCAACATGCTGGCCATCCGCCGCGGCATGATCGGCGGTTGGCGCCGCACCCTCGCCTGCGCAATCGGCTCCGTTGCCGGCGACCTGATCCTCTTCTCCCTGGTCCTCCTCGGCGGTCACTATCTCCTCTCCGACCCGTCCAACCCAAATCTCCAGACTGTCCTGGAGGCCATCGGCGTGATCGTCCTGCTGCCGCTGGGGGTCTACTTCCTTGTCCGGGCCGTCAAGGAACCGCTGCGAGCCTACACCAGAGCTCGCAAACGCTGGGACAAGAGCACCGTCCCCGCGCATCTGGTCTCCGATGTCGCCGCCGGCACCGCCCTGACCATTTTCAACCCCTTAACCATGGTTTACTGGGTTGGCGTCACCTCCAACTGGCTCCCGTTCGCCCACTCCATCTTCGGCTCAAAAGCCCCCGGGTGGGGAATCCTGATGGTGGCCGCCGGCCTAATGACCTGGTTCACCACGCTGATCGTCGTCGTTCGCTTCATCCCCCAGCGCATCGGCCCGCCCTTCTTCCGCCTCGTCAACGCCATCCTCGGCCTTATCCTCCTCGGCTTCGCCACGTTCTGTGCGATAGTCCTGTCCCGCCATTTCCTGCACTGAAACGCAGGGTTCCCAACACTTGGGGTCCTCCAGAATCAACCTTTGCTCGCCGTACGGCTACATTGTTGCCAGATCCTTACAGCCAATATGGCGGCCGGCCGTAGTAGTCATAAAGCCTTTTCTCATACTCGCGAGTGACAGGCATAGACTCGATGTACTCCGGGCCGTTCTTGATGGTTTCCCGGGAGAGGTGTACGTAGACTTTGGAGTCCGGCCAACTCACATTTTCGATCCATTGGGGTGACACCAGCACCTTCTTGCCAGGCCACCAGTTCCGCGTATCCACCTCGAGGTATCGAATGGCCCAGGTTTCATCATCGATGATGAAGTCCTTCACGTGACCGATCACACCATCAGCCGCCTCGATGTGGTAACCTGTCACCTCGTTGGTGCTGCGCAGATGTGAATCGGCCGACTCTTTTCCCGCCCTGGCTTGCGCCGCTTCCGCTTCCGTCACTACTTCCCTTTGAACCGCCAAGCCTGCCGGGTAGGACGTGAGACCCCATAGATTGGGCCCACCCCAATAATAGGGGTAACCGTAATACCCCAAGTACACGGCCTCGTGCTGCCGTGAGACGGGCTTGTGCGTATCGATGGGGGGGCTGTCCTCAACCTGCTTTTTCGTCAGCGCCACATCGAGCCGCTTTGATTGCCACTCCGCCTGGCGGAGGGCCATGGGCGAGACCAGCACAAGCCGGCCGGGAAGCCAGCCCCCGGTATTGACCACGAGGTAGCGGATGGCCCAGGTCTCATCGTCGAAATAGAACTGCTCCACTGTTCCAATCTCCCCATCCGTGGCTCGGATCGCAAAACCCTTTAGATGGTTGACATTTCTTAACATCGTTTTATCCTCCTTGCCATTTTGTAACTTAACGCGAGATTATCTCGCACTGACCGCAGTGTGTAGTGCAACTTCCGCCTGGCGCGTCGTCTGCAAAATATCCTTCGCCTTGGCCACCTCGTCCGCCGTGGCAGCGCTCGCCAAATAAGAGACCATAATTCAAACGTTACTTGGCTAGTAGCTTGCGGATAGATTTCAATTCCCGCCGGCGTTTCGCGGTGGTCTTGGGATATGGCGTCTTAAGTTCATCGAGCGCATCAAGGACAATTTGGGAAACAATCAACCGGGCATTCTCCTTATCATCGGCGGGAACGACGTACCAGGGCGCGTGATGGGTACTTGTCGCGCTCAGGCAAGCCTCATAAGCCTTCATGTAATGCTTCCAGTATTTCCTCTCGTGAATGTCCGCGAGGGTGAATTTCCAGTTCTTGTCCCTCTCATCAATGCGCTCGAGGAATCGTTTTCGCTGTTCTTCCTGCGAAAGGTGGAGGAATATTTTGATGGTCCGCGTCCCGTTACGATAAAGGTGGCTCTCCAGGTCCACGATGGAGCGATACCGCCCCTCCCAGAGCGTTTTCTCGTCGCGCAACTCCTCCGAAAGCCCCTGGCTGCGCAAAATCTCCGGATGCACCCGAACGATCAGCACTTCCTCGTAATAGGAACGATTGAATATGCCGATCTGCCCGCGTTCGGGAAGCCGGGACGTCGTGCGCCAGAGAAAATCATGTTCCAGCTCGTCGGCGCTCGGCTGTTTGAAACTGAAAACCTGGCAGCCTTGCGGATTGACCCCGGACATGACGTGCTGGATGGCGCCGTCCTTGCCGGCAGCGTCCATCGCTTGAAAAATCAGCAGCAACGCATAGCGGTTGGACGCGTAGAGAAGGCGTTGCAGCGAGCTCAACTCCTCAACGTGTTCTTCCAGGAGTTTTTGATACCGCTTCTTCGACTTGTAAAAAGGCTTCACAATCGTCGGCCACTCTTTGAGCTTGACCTTTTCTCCGGGCCGCACACGGAAATCCTTGGAATTGATTCTCATCCTCATCCCTCCTCAATTCCGCAAAAAAGGTGGGTTTTTGGCCACTTTTTTGGCTTTGATTTGGGTTTGTTGCACTCAAAAACCAGTTCGTTTTTGGCCTCTAAAAAAGCTAAGTCCTTTGCTTTCACTAGATCGGTAGGTTCGTTCCGTCAAAATAGTATCTTTTTCCCATTTCCTTCCGTTTTTCCCCGTCCGCTGGGTCGATTTCCAAATCCATTCCCACGCCGGCTTGCCAGCGCTCTCTTGCGACAACTAACATAGGCTACCATGTCTCGGTTCTCCTGTCAAGAGCAAGGTGCAGGAGCCGGAAGGGCAGGTGCCAGGTGTCAGGTTACAGGGGCTGGGTGCCGGGGGATCATAAGCGCTAACTTAGTTAATTTCGGGTCGCTCCAAGCCCGTCGGCCGACGGGCTTTTGGGCGACCTCGAACCTTAAGTTAGCGCCTGTGGGGCGAAGCCGCCAGCTCGAATCCCCTCTCCTTGCTTCATCCCCCTTTCATAAGACTTTTGACAGAACCGTCACGACCTCGGTGGGTCGCACTTAGCTCTCGTGGGCTCTCCAGGACGTCGTCGCGTAAGTCCTTTGCATTCAACGGCTCGATTGCGCTGCCCAGCCTGACATCCGTGTACTCGCCTGCCATGTTGTCATTCTGAGTCCTTCGCTGTCATTCTGAGTCCGCCATTCTTATTGGCGGACGAAGAATCTCGCTCTGCCCGCTCAGGATAAACTGCGCGAAGAATCTCGCTCTGGACTCTTCTGCCGAGAAACAGCAGGGCGAGCAGCTCCCGCGTGCGAGCGGCGGTCTCCGGGCGCATGTAATGGCCTGCCACAATCACTATGATTTGATGCCCTTCGCGACCCCAGGTGAAGGCCCCCGGCGGCACCGCCAGGATAACCGCAAGGTAAGCCACGGTCGCGAAGATGTCGCGGTCCCAAAGGAACCGACCCCCCGACCTGGACATGCGATCAACCTACGCGCGATGCCGTTTGCACGCGTCCGGTACCCGTGAGTTGGATTCATTTCGGATGGAGTAACGCGAGGATCTCAGCGAGCAAAAAGACAAGGCCCGACAATTTAAGCACTTCCGCAAGCAAGGGAAGGGCATGTTTAGATCGGCCTTCAATCCTTGACCGGGCATGGACTACCTCTCTCAAAAGGAGGTCGCATACGGAAACATCGAAATTGTTCAACTGGGTGAATAACTGGGCAGAGTTGCGAGCTATTGAAAGAATGCCCGCACCGTCAAGGCGTGGGCTCTGTTCTTTTACGATTTTGCCTATCCGACTAATGCCCTCTCGTCCGCTAACGCGTGCCTTCAGAACGGCTTCTTGTAGCTCGTCCAAGGAGTGACAAATTTTCGTGTCGTAATCCCGATTAAGCAAAAAGCCAGGAATCTCTAGTGTTAGCACATAGGTTCCCACAAGCACGAAGATGATGAACAATTCTCCGCGCAAAGTGCCAAAAGGGTTAAGGGCATCGAGCACTTGCGGACAATTGAAAAATGCCAACGAGAGAAGACCTGAAGCTACGGCGTTTATGGCCAAAGGTATCCTGAGTCGTGTGTCGCGCTCCTTCGTGCTGTACGCAATGGCCCAAACGAGAACCGCCACCGACACAAGCAGATACATTACGACCGGCCATTTAGAACATTCGCTTATCATCGCTAGCCCGGCTGTCACCTAGATTGTTTCCACTCATCGAAGACGTCTTTAAACTCTGGCATGCTATCGATCCCGATGAGGTCAATTCTCGATGTTCTTCGGTAGAAGATGCCCTTGCCTCGCCTCTCATTGTAGAGTAGGCCCCTGTCGAGAAGCCTGCCGACAACCTTGTTTAAGTTACTGGGTTCAATGCCAAGCTCACCAGCTAGGTCGCCCGCGGAAATCCAGTCTCGCGCGATGAAGAGCGTCGCTGTCATCTGTTTGCTGCGGCCAACAGCATCCCTGACGTCTTGAATGATGACAGGGCTGTTAGCGAGGACCTGAACACGGTTTATGCTATCTATGTCCTGCTTAATGCGATCAATGTCGTTACGAATGTCCCGAATGTCACCTTGCACTTCCATGCTCTTTTACTCCTCTGTGAGTTTTTCAATCGAAATCCCTAATTCCTCCAAGTCAAATAATCTTGAATACTTGGCGGGTGAGGTCTGTTCGACGATTCCCGCCCGCTGCCAAGCTGAGAGTAATCGACTGATTCTCGGCTGGGAAATGCCACTAGCGTTACTCAGCTCTTTTTGTTTCCTCTGGCCATCCAATGCCTGATAGAGCTTGCGCTGAGCTGAACTCGCAAGAGTTCTGTCAAGCGTGGACTTGACCGAAGGTGTCGCTTGGATGCGTATCCACTTCAGGATTTCTTTCAGTACCGGTACAGCATCGTCCTGTCTTACTGTGTCCATGGTCGCCTCCTACGTCACAAAAAACCCGGGCTGATGTTTCTTAACGCCTGCTCTCTCACTGCTGCTTCTTGTTTCGGAGCTTGGCCCTGATCCTTGCTAGCTCGGACGCAACGGCAGGGGGCGGTCTCCTGACGATTCGAGCGATGGCAGCCTGGCCCAGCCCGGCAGCGTCGAGTAATTGAATCTGCTCGCGCAGCGTCCTGGGATTCTCCGGATTTGGAAGCGTGACTGCAAGCAACGCAATGATCGCGTCAAGCCGCATGGTTATCTCGCCAACGTCATTCTTGTCCATAGTTTTTGCCTCCATTTCTCACGCAATGGTCTTTTGGTAAGACTTCCCCGCCTTTACAACGAGTCCAGATTCCTGCCAAGACTGCCAAATGGTAGAAACCTTCCAAGGCGAAACCTTCGCCTTCTTCGCTATTTGGGTGACGGGTGTACCTCCCCCTGTGAGGTCCCAGATCACTCGTAACGTATTGTCTGCATTAATTTCGTCCAATTTCTTGGAGACAGCAGTTCTCAATAGTCCCTTCAAGAGTTGTTCTATCCTAAGCAGGATGTCGTTGGTCTCTTCGTTCATTGAGCTTCCTCCATGAAACAAGGCTCCAGTGCGCAGTCCAATCGATAGCGTCGCTTTGAGCCAAGTAAGCTCTTCCTTTCATTCTCGAACCTAGCGGTGCTGATTCCGATGAAGGTGGTCACTGATTCCGATTTGATCCCGGTCAGTGATTCCGATGTGATGCCGGTCGCGATCGGAGCGAAGCGACGCTGGCCAGACCATAGTGGCTGAAGTGACCGGC
>JBEKHR010000055.1:0-28846 GCA_050012175.1 Terriglobia bacterium
CGCCGCCCTTGGAAGGCGCATATTCTCAATCCTGGCCAAAATGGCCGAGTCGAATGATGCTATTGTGACCACGATCCAGTTCTCACTGGACGCATCGGCAACTCGGAAGCTATCCAGAAACGGGGTTGTGGGAAATAACTCCTGCCTTTTTGCCAAGGGTTTACCAATATCTGTCGAAAACAGCCCTTCCCGCCAGCAAACGAAGGTTAACTGGCGAACCTCCGCGAGCGAAGAAATTGGAGATGCTCAAAATTGGAGATGCTCGTTGCAATCGGCACCATTCTCGGTCTACGCTTACATTTCGGCGGCGACACGAAATGTCTGGCTCGGAAAAAGACCGGCTGGCGGCACTGGTAATCGATCAGCACTGTGTCTTCCAACATGCGCTCGCAGGGAGCCGGAAGCGGTATCCGACGCGTGAGTTCGAATCCTTCGCTGCGGTGATGCGACAGTATGTAGATGCAACTCGCGAGGACGAGATGCTGCACCGGTGTGTTGTCAGGGCAGTCAACGGACTGGTCGAGTATTTGCAAAGCGAACGCAAGAGGGTGCCGGACGAAGTCTTGCTCGAAGCCGAAAGACTGGAATGCTTGCTCTTCCTCGGCTACGATCCGCACTTCGATGGCGATGAGCCTCCCGGTCTGTGATTTGGCCCCCCAGCACTTCAGCAATCCTATCGTTTCTGTCGCTCGTGAAGCTGCCTTCCCAGACCTGGTTCGTCGCGTGCCTTGGATAGTTCGGCATGACGCCAGCGACATGGGGATCTCCGCGAAATCTAAACGCTACGGCGTCACATAGGGTTGATCTTCGCTGGCTGCCATTCTCCGGGATGCCGACTTTTCATTCCGAATCCCAAAAAAGCGCCGGAATTGGTTGAGCGGCAGCAACTTCCAGTGAAACGAACAAATCAGTTCCTCCGGCGGACACCTGGAGGATACTTTCCGAGTCGACCATGCGTCCAGAAACGGTGCGACCCCCGAGGAACCGAAGACTCACGAATCCAAGCGGTCACTTGTACGGGTAGGGCGTTAATCAGGCATGTTGCGCAAGAAAAGGCGGCACTAATCGCTTAGTGCCGCCTCGAGTGACTCGTATTGGAATTTTGACTAGTTGGTCTTATTTCGCCGCAACAATCGCGGGCGGCACCGCGATCATTTGTAGTAGAGCTGATAAGTAGCCGTTGGCATCTTTCCCATAAAAGGGCCATAGGAGAGCGAGTATTTGCTGCCCTTCCCAATGGGCCAGGGATCGTAGATGCGGATGGTGGTTCCGTCTGGAGTGCCATCACCCCGGATACCTGCAATGATCACCATATGCCCTGGGCTACCCTTACCCATCACAAAACGCGGGGCATTCCAGAGCATGTTCATCATCAGCGGGCCATGAGCCCGAAGCTGGCCAGCTAAGCCATCCGGCATCCAGCTCGTAGCGTGCAGCAATGTCAGGCCATAGGAATCGGCAAATGCCCGGGTGTTTTCCGGTCGTGACAGTATCGAATCATTATAAAGCCCGCCCCCATGGTAGAGACCGTCATCACCACGGACTTGGGGACTCACGGCGGCCCGGCCGGGAGACATGCAAGCCGGCGCTCCCCCCAAGAGCATGGACAGCGCGGCCGACCAGCACGTGGAGTCAGTCCATTGAGCCACCAAGTTCACGTTGTGCAAAATGACGTACTTGTCGCGCCCTTCCAACGTGCACCAAACGCATGGGCCGGCAATGCCGTCCTTGGACAGCCAGTGAGCCGCCTGAAAGCGCTCAACGGCAGCTTGTGTATCGTGGCCAAATCTGCCATCCAGCACCAAGTTAGGACTCGGCTTCATTTTGGAATTAAGCAGCTGTTGGAGTCGGGCGACCCCAGGGCCTTGAGCACCCAAACTTAGAATCGGGTTGACAGCCATAACTCACCTCCTCAGTAACAATGTACCTCCCTCTTTTTTCAACGGTCAAGCAAGAGATGGCCCCGCCAGATTCAGAGCGCCTTTCTTGCAAGCGCCACCGATCTGTACTTTGGTGCAAGTGGCGCCCAGGCAGCGAACGGTGAGTTTCATAATTCCGATTGATCCCAGTACACTCCGAAAGTCATTTGCCTCCGAGGGTGTCGGGATTGCTCTTCTGGGAGCAACGTTGGCCTTAGTAGAGGCACATGCCCGATCCCGTCGGGGGAGTGTCAGTTCCGAAGGCTCAATCGCTCGTTACTCCAAAGCGCCGCGCAGGTCTGTGTTTACAGTCACCATGCCATGCCCACACGAACAGCTGGCGCGCGGTGAAAGGGTTCGCTCGCGGTCAAGTCCTGATTAGTCGCGTTACCGTTCTTGTGACCTGGAGTTCGGCGGCGACAAGGCAAAAGCAAGGCAAACCGTAGATGTGGTGCCCACGTTCGCCTGCTGATTCCTCCTGGATAACGCACTCGGAAACTAGGAGGGGTGGGTACTTCCACGGATACGCCCTTCCACACCTGAATCCAGCCCAAGAGGTGACCCAGTCGATGGGAAGCCGACTTATCGTTCCCAATCCATTGTGTGTGCCCAGTACCCGCATTGCGCACCAGAGCTTTTCGGGAAATCTTGGTCTGCAGCCGGGACCACTTCGCGGTTGGTCCAGGACGGCAGGTGTTGCTGCAGACAGCACTCCTGGGAACTGTTCCGCTCCTTGAACTGTCCCGGATAGTCCTACTGCGATAGTCCTATTGCGCGTTGACTTAGCTGCAAGCGCAGTCTAAGATAGCTACCAAAGGCGGGTCCCTCGCCATGATTGGCAAGACCGTTTCCCACTATCGCATCCTGGAGAAGTTGGGTGGCGGGGGCATGGGCGTGGTCTATAAGGCCGAGGACACCAAGCTCAGGCGCGCCGTCGCCTTGAAGTTCCTGCCTGAAGAACTGACCAAGGACCGACAAGCCCTGGAACGGTTCCAGCGTGAAGCGCGAGCCGCTTCTGCGCTCGACCACCCTAACATCTGCACGGTTTACGACATTGGCGAGCACGAAGGGCAGCCCTTTATCGTGATGCAGTATCTGGAGGGGCAGACCCTGAAGCAGGGTATCGCCGGGAAGCCGTTCAAACTTGACGGACTGCTGGACTTGGCCATTCAGATCGCCGACGCCCTGGACGCCGCACACGCGAAGGGCATCATCCATCGCGACATCAAGCCAGCGAATATCTTTGTCACCCAGCGAGGGCAGGCGAAGATTCTGGACTTCGGGCTGGCGAAGCTGGCGCCGAAACCACGACGGGTAGCGGAAGCGGTAGGCGCTTCGGCTCTCCCGACAGCCGGGACGGCAGAAGAGCTTCTCACTAGCCCGGGGGTGGCGCTGGGCACGGTGGCCTACATGTCGCCGGAGCAAGCGCGAGGTGAGGAACTTGACGCGCGCACGGATTTGTTCAGCTTCGGTGTGGTGCTCTACGAGATGGCTACCGGCCACCTAGCTTTCCCAGGCAACACGTCGGCGCTCATCTTTGACGCGATTCTCCAAAAAGCGCCGACTTCCCCGCTGCGTCTGAATGCGGAGTGCCCTGCTGAACTGGAACACATCATCAACAAGGCGCTGGAGAAGGACCGTGAGCTGCGCTACCAGAGCGCTTCGGAAATCCGCACGGACCTGAAGCGCCTGAAGCGCGACACAGAATCCGGGCGGAGCGCGGGCGGCCTGCCCCGATCCATCGGGGTCTCGCCCGCTGTAGGGGCGGGCGTTGTGCCCGCCCCGATACAATCGGTACTCCTCCCAGAAGGGCACCCACGAGGGGTGCCCCTACGGAAGGTTCTTGTCCCCGCCGCCCTGATACTTGTCGCGGCTGCCATCGGGGGAACGCTCTACTTCCGCTCGCGCCAGGCCACGGCCCGCCTGACCGAGAAGGACACCATCGTCCTTTCCGATTTCGACAACAAGACGGGCGATGCGGTATTCGACGACACGCTGAAGCAGGGACTCTCCGTACAGCTTGAGCAATCGCCCTTTCTCGCCTTGGTTTCCGAGCGCAAGGTGAATGAGACATTGAAGCTGATGGGCCGTCCGGCTGGTGACCGGTTGACGCCGGAGGTCACACGCGAGGTCTGCGAGCGCACGAGCAGCAAGGCCATGCTGGCCGGCTCGATTGCGGGGCTGGGCAGCCAGTACGTGATTGGCCTGAAGGCAGTGAACTGCGACACGGGGGACGTGCTAGCCGAGGCGCAGCAGCAGGCGGCGGGCAAGGAAGCGGTGCTCAAGGCTCTGGACGCCGCGGCGGTCAGTTTGCGGAGCAAGCTGGGCGAGTCGCTCAGCTCGGTGCAGAAATACGCCACGCCGCTGGAGGAAGCGACCACGCCATCCCTGGAGGCGCTGAAAGCCTACAGCCTGGGAGTAAAGACGTTCTATGCGAAAGGGCAAACAGCCGCTCTGCCCTTCTTCAAACGGGCGGTGGACCTTGATCCGAATTTTGCCATGGCCTACTCCTGGACTTCGGCGGTTTACTTCAACCTCAACGAAGTGGGGCGAGGGGCCGAAAATGGACGCAAGGCTTACGAGCTGCGGGAGAGGGTAAGCGAACGGGAGCGGTTGTTGATCGAGGGGGACTACTACGTAATTGCGACGGGAGAGCTGGAGAAGGCCGTGCAGACCTTCGAGCTGTGGCAGCAGACCTACCCGAGAGACTCGCTGCCTTACACGAACCTGGGATTCGTTTCCATGGCCCTGGGAAACTGGGAAAAGGCATTGGAGGAATCTCGAGAGGCGCTACGCCTGGCGCCAAATAATGCGGTCAACTATCTCAACCTCGGCATCGCCTACACGACCTTCAACCGGCTGGAGGAAGCGGAGGCGGTGTACAAGCAGGCAGAGGAGCGCAAGCTGGAGGCCGAGATGCTGCTCCAGAGCCGCTACTGGTTGGCGTTTCTGAAGGGCGATGCGGCGCAGATGGCGCAGTTGGTCTCAGCCGCCATGGGCAAGCCGGGCGCGGAAGACCTGTTGCTGGCCACCCAAGCGGACACTGAAGGTTGGTACGGCAAGCTGAAGAACGCGCACGAGCTGACCGGGCGGGCGATGGATTCAGCCCGGCACAACGACGCCAAAGAGAGTGCGGCAGCCTATCAGGCAGCGGCAGCGTTGCGCGAGGTGGAAGCGGGAAACCGGGAGCAGGGGCGTGCCGAGGCCAAGGCGCCGTTGAAGCTGGCCCCGAACCACGATGTGCGGGCGATAGCGGCGCTGGCCCTGGCGCGGGCAGGGGATACGCCAGGGGCGGAGAAGTTGGCGGCCGAACTCGACAAGACCTTCCCGCTGGACACGCTGGTGCAGAGGTATTGGCTGCCCACCATCCGGGCGGGGGTCGCCCTGGAACGCAAAGACCCGAACCGGGCAATCGAACTACTGAAGGCGGCGAGCACGGTCGAACTTAGCGAACCAACGAACCTCACGATATTCCTGTGCCCCGCTTATTTGCGTGGGGAAGCTACCACTGATCGCCCACCAATTCGCGTGAATAGCTGGCTCCAGAATCCTCCCTACTTCAGAATCACATTCCCCAGGAACCCCCGATTCTCACCGTTTGCGTCGCGCACGCAAACACTGATTCGGAAGGTTTGCGCCGGAAGCGCAACAGCCTTGTCTAGCCGTACGACCTCACGAGGATCCACGGCCTGCAGCGTCTCGTGGCTGAGTTCTTCTCCCATCACGCTATAGAAGGTCGCCTCCAGAGCCCCCGGCGTGAACACGCCGAAAACGCCCTTCAGGTTGACGCGACCGCCGTTTACCTTGGCGGCAAGCGGCTCACTGATGACACCACCCCAGACTGCCTCGCGAATGGGATTCGTGACCCGGGTCGGCGACCAGTAGATCGGGAAGGAGTATTCTTCTCCAGGATCGAGCGCGGCATAGGGGCTCATTGCTTCTGCCTCGAAGAAGTACGGAGTCTTCTTGGGATCATCGGCAAGAGTCTGGTCCCATGGCCCGCGAGAGATGACGCCGGGACCATCGTTCCACGATTCCACGGAAGCTCCGTCGGGGTACTCCATATCAGGGAAACACTCGAAGTTCTCGACGTATGCAATGTTCTTCTGACCGTTTACGACCGCATACCAGCCCGCACTTGAATCGGCGCCGACCTTTCCCACGCGATACAGATAGTGGATCTGCAGCATGCGGCCGTCGTCGATCACTTGATAACTTGGGTGTCTCGCGTCTCCGTAAGGCAGATAGTACCCGTTGGGATAACGGCTACTCGAATTGAGAGGCACGTACATATAGAGTTCCGGGTTGGGCTTAAGGGGATTGCCCACATCCGACGCGTCGTTTTGCACGAGGTGCCAAATTCCCCAACGGATGCGCCTTCGGCTGATATTCCGCATCACCTGATCAACTTTGATTCGTGTAGTGCCTGCGTAGACATGATAAATCCGTATAAACTGCACTCCGCTGCGGGGATCTTCAGGACTAGTCACCCTTACGGCTACCTCTGAGGGGTTCTCCGTCACAACATCTGCCTCGAACGTGCTGCCATCAAGGACGTAGTAGGGGATACTAGGCCACTCGTCGTCATTCGCCCACCCTTCCGGGCCGGGCCATACCTTGTCACCTCCGTAGTTGGCCCACCCCGATTTGAGATTATTCTGTTCAGGCGGCAGAACCTTACCGGCCAAGTCCTTGTTCACAAAAAAGTACTCGTGTTCGCCAAGCTGCATCTGGATGGCACGACCACCAAGCTGCGGTGCAACCAGCAAGCTCACAATGCCATTCGTCAACCGGTACACGGTCCAGCCGCTGTATTGCGTCTGTTCGATCTTCGCTGCATACGACGTCGCGGGAGCCGCCATTGCAAACCTCGTTTGATCGGAGTGTGCTAAATTCTGCAACAGAGCTCGGTTCTTCCCCACCGAGAGGTAGTGGCTGGGTGAAGGTATAGGCAGGAATGCTGCCAGCCCGCCCAAAACGGTTACGAGCAGAACTTTTCTCAATCGCCTCATCATCTTCGCCTCGCTGATATCAATTCGGTTCAAAACAAGACCTGCAGTATTGCGGTCGACTTACAATTCGAAGATACAAACGCTTGGGCAAACCCTCTAGCTTGTAGTCCCGGTCCGGCTGTGGTGATGATCGGCTGGTCAGCAGGTATCGAGAGCAGGAAATACCCCACGGAGACGACTCATGGGCATGGTACTCCAAGCTGACCACGAAATTCACCGCCTGAACATCGCTGACCGTGAGCCTGCATACTCATCTCGCGGGATGCGGAATTCGCACTTTCGATCCGATGAAGGCATAGTGTGTTATGAATGCGTAGCAGATCAGGAGAACCGCCATGGCCGCCGCCATGCTCCGTGTTGCCTGGAATATCAGACCTTCGATGGGCGGGAACGCGGCGCCTCCGATGATCGCCATCACCATCAGCGATCCACCCAGTTTCGTGTTGGGGCCCAGTTCTTTGATGCCCAGCGCAAAGATTGTCGGGAACATCAAGGACATAAAGAAACTGGTCATGAAGAGCGCCCCCACACCCACCCAGCCCGGGAAAAACACGCCGATGGCAACCAGCACCAGATTGACGATCCCGTACGCGCCCATCAGCAGGCTGGGCGTGACGTGCTTCATCATATACGTGGCAGAGAACCGTCCCACTCCAAAGGCAACCAGAGTTCCCGTAAGAAAATAGCCCGCCACCTTTTCAGGTTCATGGGTGTAGTCCTGAATGTACTGGATGAAATAACTCCAAGTCCCCACCTGCGCGCCTACGTAAAAGAACTGAGCGAGGACACCGAGGACGAAGTGGCGATATTTGAAAAGATCCAGGAACCGCCCCTTGGCTCGTTCTGCACCCGCCTGCGCCTCTTCCGCAATTTTCGGGAACTTGGTTGCCAGAATGAGCAACGCCCAGAGGAAAATCACCATCCCGAGGACGAGATACGGCTTAACCACGCGCATGGTTTCGTGCTGCAGATATGCATTGTATGTCCCGGCGACCTTCAGGGCGATGACTTGCCTCGGGTTCAGTTCGATACCGGAAAAGATAAAAATGGTTCCGATCAGGACCCCTGTGACTGCTCCCAGGGGATTAAAAGCCTGGGAGAAGTTCAAACGCCTCTCCGAAGTCCTCGGGTCGCCCAGCACCGCAATGAACGAGTTCGCTCCTGTTTCCAGGAACGAGGCCCCGCTGGCGATCACGAACAAGGCAAACAAGAAGAATCCGTAATCCCGGTGGTTGGCGGCCGGCCAGAAAAGAAACGTTCCAGCGCTATACAGGAACAGCCCGATAACCAACCCGGCCTTATAACTGTACTTGCGCATGACCAAGGCGGCGGGCATGGCGAGAAGGAAGTATCCCATGTAGAACGCCGACTGGATCAGGCCGGCGCGGAACCGCGTGATCTCGAAAGACTTCATGAACTGTTTGATGAGAATGTCGTTCATGTTGCTGGGAATGCCCCAGAAGAGGAACAGCGCGGTCACCAGAACGAACGGGAGAGTGCTGCCGGCGGAGAAGAGCGTGGGTTCGTCGTCAGTGTTCGTGGTTGCCGCGCCTGGGGCTTGTACGGAGATGTTCATATACAGATCACTCTCTTCGTGGGGTTGCCCGCTGGAAGTGGGATGATGGCCGCGCGCAATGGCGCCTGCCGTCCCTCCTCGGGCAATTTGGCGCTATCAGTCGAAAAGGTTACAGCTCAAGGGATCAGCCCGCGCTACTGGATTTCCAAGTAATCCTTGTCCGGAAGCTTGGGGAAAGGCGCGTGGGGCTCCGCCTGATACCAGAACGCCACGGAGGAGATGTCGTCCTGCAGGGGCATGTAACGCCAGCCGGACCGCCAGCCCAGGGCCTGGATAGTCACCTTAATATCTTTCTCAAACCGGATTGGGTCCATGATGTGCCACCGGTACAGCCCGAAGCGTTCCTGAGAGTCATAATGTCCATCAGGGCGGATCACTTGAGCCAACCCCGAGTAAGGGGTAGTGAACTCCTGATAATGATAACCACTAAGCGGTGGAGGGACTCCGGGCAGAAGGTTGTAAGGAAAGGTTACAGGGGGACCCGCGTCAAAATCGTATGATCCGCAGAAATAGTCCTCCGTGCCGGTACCGTTAATGGTAGGGAACTTGCTGTCGCCATCCAGGAAGAACTTGACCTCGCCTTCACCCCACCAACCCGTGTTGTGGACTCCCCAGGCAAGATAAGTGCCCACGTAATGTCCCCACCCTTTGACGCCGTCCAGGATGACGTGATCGGTCTTATAGGGCAACGGATTCGATCGGCGGAATTGCGCGTGGAAATAGGCGGCGTCTTCCGGGACGTCGGTTAGCGCGTAGTTAATCTGGTAATAAATCGTCATCGGTACGTCATCGAGATTCTCGAGAGTCAGCTTAGCGGACTTGCGGAAAGGCATTTCCCAATAAGAATTGAGCCCGCTGCCGGGGTTCACACACACCGCTAGCGATGAGATTTGCGCGTATCTTCCCCAGCCGCAGGCAAAGAGATCCCCGACGGGCACCTCTACCGAAGGTTGGGACTCGCCATCCCAATAAATGCGCACAATCGAAAACCGGAAGTTACCAGCGGGAGTCATCCAGATGTGCTGAATCGCCCCTGGCCCCTGGATTTCCGCCAGCGTGAATACCTTCTTGGGTTCGATTTTCACGGAGGGAGATATCTTCCAGCCCTGTCCCAAGTCGCGGGCCGCCTCAGCGCCTGTCCCCACGGTTGCCATGCCGCCCTTGCCCTTTTCACCTGTCAAGTTCTCGGGACTGATCGAGCGCGTCTTCGCGTGGGAGAGACGTGACAAGTTCCCCATATTCAGGTCGAGCCCGTTGTACGGGGGCGTTTGTGCGGCAAGATTTTGGGCCACTAGCCCACAGATAACCAGCAGACCTACTGACCAGCAGGATCTCCTCATGGGTAGTTCCTCCCTTGTATACGAATATGCGCGGTCTGTCCTTACGTGTTTTCGCACTCCATAGTTCCACCTCATTTCTTGCCAAAAGGCCTAAACTCTGAGGACGGAGATGCGCCCGAACCAGGGAGCACGGAACGGTTAAACCTCTTCGAGTCGAACGGGTCGAACCCGCGGGTTAGCTCCGGTGCGTGACCTTCAGGCGTTACTTCCTGCCGTAAAGAGCTCCGAATATGGCGCAGGCACGGTAGTCGGCACCTTCCAGGTCTTGAGTTCCAAAGGCACCCCAGGCGCCGGGCCGGAAGATGCGCTCTGGCGCGACGTTATGCATGCAGACCGGAATGCGCAGAGTTGCCGCCAGAGAAATCAGCAAGTGGCCGATGTGGCCGTAGCTGATCGCGCCATGATTCGCCCCCCAGTTGTTCATCACTGAATAGACATCCTTGAAGGCGCCTTGGCCGGTAAGCATAGGCGCGAACCACGTGGTGGGCCAACTGGGGTCTGTGCGGAGGCTGAGTGCGTCGTGGATTTTCTCCGGCAACTCCACCGTGTGGCCCTCGGCGATCTGGAGAACCGGTCCGAGGCCTGCAACCAGGTTGAGGCGCGACATGGTCACGGGCATCTCCCCCTTGGTCGCAAAGCAGGAAGAGAACCCACCTCCCCGAAAGTAGCCCAGGCTCGCAGGGCACCACGTCGTGGCATCGAGACAGCGGCCGACTTCTTCCGCCCTAATCTCCCAGAAGGGTTTCATGGCGCGCTGGCCGTTCTTCCTTTGCTCGCCCGTGGCGTCAAGGGTTGCCGCGCCGGAGTTAATCAGATGGATGATGCCTCCGCTGGCCTTACCTGTCAGGCTTGTGCCGCTGACGCGCTTCACGGCCTCTGGACTCCAGAAGGTCCGGACATCGGCAAAGATTTGCGCCGTGCCGGTCAGCAGGTGGCCAAACAACATTGCGGTTCCGTTCAGGCAATCATTCTCCGTCGCGAAAACAAAGGGTTCGCGGATGCCGTTCCAATCAAAGGAGGAGTTCAGGATCGCTTCCATGAAGTCGCCGTTGGGGAAGTGGTCCGTCCATTGCCGCTGCCCCTGGAACCCGCCCATCAGCGCGTTGTGCCCCAGAGCTTCTTCCCCAAAGCCCAACTCCTCCAGCCGGGAATTTCCCACCATCAGGTCGCGAGCAATTAACGTCATCTTCACAACGGTGTGCCAGTCAGCATCCTTCTTGGACCGGGGCGCCTGCAACTTCGGGGGATTGTAATCCTTTCCCTCCGGGCAGTTCGTTTTGACCCACCCGAAGGCTCGCTTGTACTCTTCCTGGTCGTAAATTTCTTCATCGATGCGCCGGACAAATTCCGTCATGTCCACATACTCGTTGCGCACTCCCAGGTAGTTCTGGAAGAAAGATGGATCAACCATTGAGCCCGCAATCCCCATCGAGACGCTGCCCATCGAAAGGTAGGACTTCCCCTTCATTTCCGCCGTAGCGAGCCCGGCCTTGGCGAAGGCCAGGAGCTTTTCCTGAACGTCCTTCGGTATGCTCCTGTCCGCCCCGTCCTGCACATCTTTTCCATAGATGCTGAAGGCGGGCAGGCCTTTTTGGTTATGCCCCGCCAAGACTGCGGCCAGATAAACCGCGCCCGGCCGTTCCGTGCCGTTGAACCCCCACACCGCTTTCGGTATCAGAGGGTCCATGTCCATGGTTTCAGAGCCGTAGCACCAACAAGGCGAGACCGTCAAAGAAACGTCCACACCTTCGCGCGCAAACTTGTCAGCGGCCTCTGCGGCCTCGGCCACACCACCGATGCAGGTGTCTGCGATCACGAATTCCACGGGGAGTCCGTTGGGGTGCCGCAGGTTCTCGGCAAAAAGCTTCGCGGCGGACTTCGCCATTTCCATGGTTTGGTTTTCCAGCGATTCCCGGACGCCCTTGCGCCGCCCGTCGATGGCCGGCCTGATCCCGATCTTCGGCAACCTGCCTCGCAACCTATTGCACGGTTCGTTCATCTTCATACCACTGATCTTTGCCATGACTTCCCCTCACTTTTTAGGATGATTACTGCCACCACAGACCTCAGGCTTTCGATTGAAACGTATATGCTCCAGTCTCCTCAACCTGAACGCGACCAGCCTTCTCCGCCGTCCTCGGGGAGCGTCGTGTCTTCCGCCCTATGCGGCAGACCTCTTTCACTCCATCCGTTCGCTCCCAAGATTGCCACCCCGTCAGTCCCTGAACATTGCAGGGGCCAAGTTTGGACTCACGCTTAGCCGGAATAAGGTGCGGCTGTCGAGTCACGAATTCGCAACTCGGCTTTAAGCGCCACGACCTTCTCCTCGTCCCATTCAAGACCTTTCTTAAACGATTCTATTTTGGTGAGAAGCATTTGTACAGCCTGCTTGCCCATCTCCATGGCAGGCTGGGCTACGGTGGTCAGCCGAGGGCTGAAATTCGCCGCCCAATCGAAATCGTCGAAGCCCAGGACGCTCACGCGCTCCGGACAAGGAACGCCCAGTTCGTACAAGGCGCGCATGAGCCCCAGGGTCATCTTGTTGTTGCAGGAAAAAATCGCCGTGGGCGGGTCCGGCAGGCGCAACAACTCCAAACCTTGTTGATGCCCACTCTCCAAATGAAAGTCACCACGTCGCAGGTATTCCTCCCGCAGAAGCAGGCGAGCCTCCTGAAGCGCCTGCCGGAAGCCTTCCAAGCGCTCCACCGCGTTCGGCAGGTCGAGGCGGCCGGTGATGATCGCGAGGCGCTGGTGACCCAGGCCAATCAGGTGGCGGGTGGCATCATAGGCGGCTCCGAAGTTGTCCGTTACCACCGCGGAGCCGGTGAAACCACGGGAACACCGATCGAAGAAAACCAGAGGAAAGTGCCGGCGAGTGACGCGATCTGGGGCCACATAATCCTCGGTCGGAGCGAGCAGCACGCCATCCACACGGCGGGAGAAAAGCATGCGGAGGTTGACCTGCTCCAAGGCCGGATCTTCGCTGGAGTCGCACAGGATTAGTGAGTACCCCTGTGCCCGAGCCTCGTTCTCAACGCCCTTGATGACATCGGTGAAAAAGGGATTGGTGATGTCGGGAATGACGATGCCGATGGTCTGGGTGTGGCGAACCTTGAGACTGCGCGCCACTTGGTCGGGTTGATAGTCCAAAGCCTCCGTGGCGCTGAGGACACGCTGGGTCAACTTGGTGCTGACGTAACCTTTCTTGTTGAGGACTTTCGAGGTCGTTGCCACCGATACCCCTGCCAGTCGTGCTACGTCGCGAATCGTGTGCACAGCGGAACCTCCTTCCATGAAACGTGGCTGCCTCAGAATCAGAAGTGCTCGAAAACAAATCACTCAATAGCATAACGCCGGAGATTATGCAACAGAAATGAAACGCTATGTTATGCAAAGATAGGCGTGAAGAGACTCAATCAAATCGCTGCATTCAACTTAAATATGATGTAAATGACTGTATATATCAGCTATATGTCCATATTCTGGGGACAGCAGTAATCAACGGCAAATGACTTTATGTCGGACGTGTTCTACATAATAGAATCGTTTTATTTTTTCCTTGACAAATCCCTTTCGTTAAGTTCTAGTGTGGTGTTCTGCCTTCGGCCCGGCCTGGAGATACTGTGACATCCCTTCGTGCTGGGCCTTGATAGTGGTCGGTTGCGTCGGGTAGTTCTTAAAGCCTGAGTGGGGAGGTGGCCAATTCGTGACCAGAGCTACGAGCTCTAGTAACGACTCACCACTGGTGATGAACCTGCCTTTTACTGGGGAAGCTTCAAAGTCCTCACCCAAAGACCTCCCGCCGAGGGTCCTGGGTCTCATCACAACCGTCGTGAGAACAGGAACGTTTTCTTATGGAGGGAAACCAGCGCCTGAAGTGCTTCAGCCTGCCTCATCTTGTATTGTTTTCCCTTCGGTTGGAGCATTGGGCGAAATGGACAGGTGGCCTGTCCACAAAGCTATGGACGGTACACATACCGGCGTCGAAGAATCACACGCTGACGGGGTTGGGCAAACCCACTACCTGGACTGTCCAGGCGTCCGAAGCGACTGGCTGCACCCTCTCGCTGGCAGTCAATCTTGATTAGAATTAGGAGGAGGAGAAGATGATTTATAGGCGTTTTGGATTATATGTTATGGCGGTGCTCTTGGCCTGCGGAATGGGCATGGCTCAACTCGACACGGCCACTATTCTCGGCACCGTTCTCGATTCATCCGGTGCGGTGATTCCCGGTGCCAAGGTCGTAGTGGAAAACATGGGGACGTCCGCCACTGTAGAACTGACCACGGACCCAAGTGGTAATTTCATCGCGCCCGTCCTTCCCATCGGCAAATACAAAGTCACGGTCTCCATGACCGGTTTCAATACCTATGTGCAAGAAGGCATCCAGCTTAACGTGTCGGACCGCATCAAGCTGAACATTGAACTCAAGCCGGGCGCCGTGACCCAGCACGTCACCGTAGTGGGTGAAGGTCCGGTGGTGGAAACCGCTTCGACCACGCTGGGCGGCGTCGTCAGCGCCCAACAGGCGGCCGATCTACCCCTCAATGGCCGCGCCATTGACCAGTTGCTCATGCTGGCGCCGGGGGTCGTAAGCGTCGGAGGCCCAGTCGGCAACGCAGGCGCATTCAACTCAGTAACTAACGGTATGAGCGCGGCCAGGGGGGATGCCGGCCAGAAATGGCTGCTCGATGGCGGCGACAGCTCGCAGATCGATTCTGACCTGTCCTCCGGTGGATATGGGTCCACGGCCCGCGTCAATCGCATCAGCGTGGACGCCGTCGCCGAGTTCCGGGTGGTGGATAGCATGTACTCGGCTGAGTATGGACAGACGCTAGGCGCCGTGGTCAACTTCATCAGCAAGTCGGGCACCAATCAGTTTCACGGCGACTTGTTCGAATTCTTCCGCAACGATGTGTTGGATGCGCGCAATTACTTCGACCCCGTCCCACTCTCCAAGCCGGAATTCCGGCTCAACCAGTATGGCGGGACGCTGGGCGGGCCGATCGTGAAGGACAAGCTCTTCTTCTTCACGGATTACGAAGCGGTGCGGGAGCGCACGGGAACATCGTACAGCGTCTACGTCCCGACGGCGGCCTTTCGGGACTCCCTGTCGTCCGTGCTCCACCCCGTGGTAGCCCAGCTCCCGCTGCCGAATGGCCCGGTGTCAACTGCTGAACCCCGTTTAGCCCTATACAACAATTCATACTCTAACGTGGACACTGAGGACACGGGGATGATGAAGATCGATTATCTGCCGACGTCCAAGGACCGCGTGACCGTGCGCTATAACGGGAATGGTTCGTTCACCAAGACCTATTTTGGCGTGGGCGACGGACAGTGGCGCCCCATCCCTGCCATGCTGACAACGAGCAAGATCAGTTACACGCGCACCCTCACGCCCACCATGCTGAATGAGGCGGGCTTCTTCCTCAACCGTGGGAATTGGTCCGATGCCGCCGCCGGCACCGACGCTATCCGAAACATTCCGGTAGTCTATATGGGCAGCGGTGCGGCGGGCGCTGGACCCTCGTTGGAAGATATGGACGTGGCCAATAACCTCTTTACCTATAATGATACGCTGTCGTGGATCAAGGGCAAGCATCAAATAAAGATCGGAGCCCAGGTCGCACGCATGCAATGCAACAAGGAAGTAAACTTCCAGCAGGAGGCCTATTTCCCGACCCTCGATTGGTTTCAAGCCAACATGCCCTATCTCGACCTTACCATCGGCTGGCCGCGGCCAGGGGTGCGCATAACCCAGCAGGGGTACTTTGTGCAGGATGATATCCAGGCCACCCATAACCTGACCATTAATGCCGGCTTGCGCTACCAATACGATGGGTCGCCCACCGAAGCCTTCGGGAGGATTGCCAACTTCGATATGCGCACTGGCACGCTTGATGCTCCAGGGACTACCGTGTTCGACGCGCCCAAGCTGAACTTCGCGCCACGGATCGGATTAGCCTATACTCCCTTCGCCTCGAAGAAGACCGTCATTCGGGCCGGCTACGGCATCTTCTATGCCGACTTCAATGCCGCGGGTGGTCAACTCCTCCCCACCAACGTCCCCGGTTTTGCTCAGAACCGCGAGGTCACCATCTTTCAGGATCCGACGCTGGTGGGATTTCCCTTCCCCGATATCAGCGCATACACGGCGACTCCCGTTCTCTCTCTTTGGGCCTTCAATAAACACTGGCAGGAGATTTATACCGAGCAGTGGAACCTCAATATTCAACAGGGATTAGGCGAGAGTACGGTCCTGCAAGTCGGCTATGTCGGAAATTGGGGTCGGCATATCACCGCTCAGTTAGTCCCGGCAATTGACGGAAATCCGTTCATCCCAGGGACCGGAGTGCGGCGCTTACCGAATGTTGGGCCAGTCGCATACGCCGATCCTGGCGCTAGTAGCAAATTCAACTCCTTGCAGGTGGGCCTGAAGCGCCGGATGAGCCATGGATTCGGCTTTGACATCAACTACACCTGGTCACACAACCAAGACCAAGGAGCGCTCAGTTGGGCAATCAGCAACGGGGGGTTAGCCCCGGCACCGCAGAACCCCGATAATTTCGCAGCCGAGTGGGCCTCCGCCGATTACGACGTCCGCCACAACGTGACCTTCGATTACACTTATCAACTCCCCGCCGCGCCCCATTTCCCCAAATGGTTGGGCAGCGGATGGCAGATCAACGGGATCACCAACCTACGCACGGGTCTCCCGATCAACGTCATCTGCTCATGTGATCCGATGATGATCGGGGATACCTCGGGGCGGCCGAATCTGGTGCCCGGCCAGCCCTTCCGTCCCGCGAACTACACCGTCCCAACCAACCAAATCAACTACAACGCCTTTGCTTGGCCGGCGGACCCGGCCGGACTTGTACCGAAGCCCTTCGGAAACGCGGGCCGAAACCTTTTCTCAGGTCCCGGCTTCATGAACTGGGATTTTTCGTTGTTCAAGAGGTTTAAGCTGCGGGAACGTCAGACCTTAGAATTTCGCTACGAGATGTTCAATATGTTCAACCACCCGAACTTCTCTAACCCGGCGTCGGACATCTCTGCGCCCTCGACTTTTGGCCAGAGCTTTGCCGCCTATCCAGCCCGGCAGATGCAGTTTGCCCTGAAGTACGTGTTCTAATTCTCCTACGGCCTTTGATGCAAGGGCCACAACGCCATCCGGGGGGCTGCGGACCGCTTTCGAGCGGGCCGCGGCCCCCTTTTTCCCAGGGAAACCGATATAGCATTACATTTCGGGTTTCACTGGAAGATACTTCGAACACCTGAACACGTATTGCGCTTATTTGGGCCACATGCACGGATTGTTTAAGGCGGGGAGACCTAGGGACGTCGTCTTGGGGGCGGTGATAAATCTACATAGACCCGCCAGTCATTGGGAAGCGCAGCAAATACGAGCATAAGGAACAAAACCCGTTATGTTTAAGGGACGGTCGGAAATTCCGTGCAAGAAGGAACGACGCGGCGGTGGCCGAGATTGAAATCTTAGATTACTGTCGTCAGCCTTGGGCAGCCACCAAGGCGCCGCGTGCCGTAGAGTTTGTTTGCGACTGGCCAAGGACCAGCACTGGAGAGATTCTGCGGCGGCTGAAAGCCCTCGACTGGTGAAATCAGTGCGCGCGGTTGGCAGTAACTCAAATTAGGAGAGTTGATTATGAAGGCATCGAATCTTGTTTTGTTGGTGGCTCTGGTGATTGGCGCCCTGGGTTCAGCCCAGGCAGCTTCGCCCCTCGCCCCGTACCCTTCGTTAGACAAGAAGCAGTTGGGAGCGGTGCGTCACTTGATCGAGCTCGCCAATCTGCCGCCGGGCTCCTGGCAATTCATGGAACCGGAATCTGTTCCATCGAATGATGCCTATCAATTCCAGATCGCGTTTGCGTCTTACGCGCTCGCGGTGGTGCAGTCGCAGGTAACGCCGGCGTACCGCGAGATGTATCACCAAGCGTTCCGTAACCTGATCCGGAAGATGTTGCAGCGGGACGTGTGGGGCATGTGGCTCGCGGTTGTCGAGGCCCCCGAATTCAAAAAGTACCTTGACCCTGCCAAGGACTGGCGCGACCCGGTCCGCGAGAAGAACATCATGTACAGCGGTCATGTGCTGCAGATGATCAGCTTGTACGAGACGCTTTACGATGATCGAGAGTTTGATGCGCCGGGCTCGATCGTCTTCGAGCTTCCCGGCGACAAGGGCTTCAGGCACACCTACGACCACCAGTCGCTGGCGAAACTCATCGCGGAGCAGTTCATCCGCTCGGATTACGTAGGCATCCAGTGTGAGCCCGACCGTGTCTTCACTGAATGCAACCAACACCCCATTCTGGGGCTGATGCAGTTCGACCAGATCCACGGGACAGATCTCAGTGAGGTGCGCCACCGATTCTGGCAAAAAGCAGAAGAACTCGGCTACATCGATCCGGAAACACACCGCACGATGTTGTTCTATGCGGTCCTGGAGAAGGAGCGGGTCAACTTTCCCCTCGCCGCGAGTGACGGCTGGACTGGAATCATGCTGGACGGCTGGAACCGTGAGTTCGTCGATAAAGTGTACCCAACGCAGCGGGATGCTGAGTTGTCCGCGCTGATCGACACCGACCCCGAGCACTGGCGAGTCCGGTGGGGAAAATCACAGGTGTCGGAAGACTTTGGGTTCCTGGCAGCCTACGCCGCCGAAGTCGGCGACCGCGCGACGGCGCAGCGGCTTGTCGACTACGCCGATCAACACTTCGCTCCCCGGTGGGTCAACGGCGGCTATTTCTATCCCCGGCACACCGTTGTCGGCGAAGAATACGAAGGGCCTCCGAGGCCTGTACCCGCGAATATGCTGGGCCAGCATCAGGTCGGTCCGCAGACCGGAAACGTGCTGGTCAACTTTGCCCGGCTCAATCCGGGCCACGGAATCTGGAATCTATACAACAAGATCTCGGTGGCCACGTTCCCCCACTCGGGTGATCCCGAGGTGGTGGAGGTTCGCTATCCGGAAGTGCAAATTACCCAGGCGTATTACGACAAAGCTGCGCGCCGGCTTGCCGTCGCCATGGTTCCAGGCACCGATTATCAGGGCCGGATATCGTTCGGCATTCGGAATCTTTCGGGAGAAGGCCGCTACGTTGTGACGGTTGACGGCGCGGAAAAGGTGCTGCTCGAGCAGGGAAACGTACGCACGCTCGGGCGACACACTTTTGAGGCAACCTGGAGCGCGGCCAGCCAGGAGCTGAAGTTGGACTGTACCTTGGCGAGCGGGCGCACCGTGGTCGTAGAGGAGCAGTGAGCCGGGTGGAATTTCGAACTCGATGCAGTTTTTCATGAAGGAGGTCTAAGAGCAGCGTATGCCAAAACCCATTCGCGGCGGCCAGGTTCTCCGCCTCTAACCGGGCAAGCGTGAAGAATACCTTCGCTACCATGCCAACGCCTGGCCGGAGGTCGTACAGGCGATGCACGACGGCAATATCCGTAACTATTCCGTGTTTCTGAAGGACGACCTGCTTTTTGCCTACTTCGAATAAGTGGGGGATGATTTGAACGCGGACTATGTCAAGATCGTGGACCATCCCAAGATGCAGGAATGGTGGGCGATTATGACCCCCATGCAGGAACCGCTCCCCACGCGCGCCAGGAGAGTGGTGGGCCAACATGGAAGAAGTCTTCCACATGGATTGAACATTACGCGCCCGACCGGCCGCTCAGTTCGGGGATATCGAACTCACCCAGGTCCAGCGGATAGGTCCCATACTCGCGCACGAGGTTGAGCACGTACTCGTATTTTTCGGCTGAGATGTTGCTGGGGATGGAATGATCCGACTGGAAGATGTATCCGCCCCCCTTGGCCGCATTCAGCTTGGTCAGAACCGCGCGGTACAGGTCCTCTTTCGTGCCGTCGGCCCAGAGTAGAACATCCATGTTGCCGCAAAAGCCCATGCGGTGGCCGAAGCGGCGCCGCAGGTCGACAACATCCAGGCCGGCCTTGGCCTCAAGAGGGTTATAGGCGTCCACGCCCACTTCGATGAAATCCTCGAAAATCATATTCACGTTGCCACAGCCGTGGTAAATAACGGGCAAGCCCTGGCTGTGGCAATAATCCACAATGGCCTTCACTCCGGGTTTGAAGTAGCGGCGCCAATACACCGGAGAAAACATCATTCCCTGCTTATAGGCGACGTCGCCCCAGATCACCATGCCATCCAGCAATCCGCCGGCAGCCTTGATTTGCGCCTTGGTGCACTCCAGCGAGAATTCGCAGATGTGTCAAGGCAAAGTAGAAATGTCCTAATCCCAGCAAAATAGAAATGTCCGCTTTTCGTTCTTTGGCGGCTAACCGGAGGAGCCCGTAGGGCGACGGAGGTTAGCCGCCAAAGAACGTCGGCGACCCACCCCCTGTCGTGCGCGGCAGAATCATTCCCATGGGAGGACTCTTCTGCAGATGGAAATCTTTCATCCAGTTGTGCACAACCTTGGGGCCAGCCTTCGGCGCGACGACCCGTTTCGGGGGTAAGGGCGTTTTCGGTTGAGGCTGGCACTCTGCCACGCTTAACCTATATTGGCGAAACTTGACGGCCATGCTGCCGTCCAGCCGCTGCTCCACCTGCACCCGACCGCCTCGCAGCCCGGGCCGGATATCGCTACGCGCGATCTGATAGATCTTCCCTTCGTACCGGAGTGTATAGTCGGAGGCCACGATCCCTTCTTCAACCAGACTCAAGATGGCCGCCAGCTCATGCTCAGCGCGCAGGGGTCGGTGCGCGTCCGTGCTGCCCGCCGGCAACACCGTGAAGGTCTGGTTCCACTGCGGCAAGTATTCTTCCTCCAGATAGGTCTGCGCCGCTTCCCGACTGTCGGCCCCCACCAAGCGCAGCCCTTTCACCAAACGGTCCTGGGCCGTGCCGAAGAAGCGTTCAATGCGGCCCTTGGCCTGCGGCGAGTGCGCCCCGATCCAGCCAATCCCCAGTTCCCGCAAGGCCCGCGCCGCCTATCAGGATTTCCTCACGCTCTGGAAAGACGCCGACCCCGACATTCCCATTCTGAAGGAAGCCAAGGCGGAATACGCAGAGCTGAAATAATCCCCGCGCTCCGCCCCGCACTTCCAGGACCTCCTGCGCCGCATGGATCTCCCGCCGTAAGGGCATCCGCTGCTGAATGCAAACGACAGGTCGGGCACCGATTACGCGATCAACGGTCTAGCGTTTACCTACCCATGTTAGTCCATTCTTCCAATATTCCTTCAAGTCGGAATTCGCGGAAGGCCTCGCAAATATTGGCAACCTTAAAAGGAAATCGTTCGTTGCAAGGGCAGATCCTGGGATGATCCACCGATCCGGATGACGTATTCTCCGGGAACGAGCTTCCAGGAATCCGAGGCTTCGTCGTAAATCGCCAACCGGTTGCGGCTCACCAGAACGGAAACTTGCTTCGATTCGCCTGGTGCAAGGTCAACCTTGATCCAGCCGACCAGGCGCTTCGGCGGCTCGCCGGCCGTATCGGGCAAAGATGCGTAGACTTGGGCAGTCTCAATACCTGCGCGCTTGCCGGTGTTCTTCACTGTGAAGGTGACGGTCGTTGAATCACCTGGGGTGACCGCTAGCCCGGAATAGGCGAAGGTCGTATACGAGAGACCAAAACCGAAGGGAAAGAGCACGGTTCTTTTCACGGCGTCGTACCACTTGTAGCCAACCTTTAGCCCTTCGTCGTACACCGCATCAAAATTGGGGCCCACTTTCATAGCGGCCACGAAGAGCGCGGGGAATCCCGGAAGCTTCGGAGGTGGGTGGTTCGCATCGGGCGCCGGGGGATTCACGTGAACGGGGTGGGGCAAGTCCGCTTCACTCTTCAGAAACGTGAGCGGGAGCTTTCCCGAAGGATTCACATCGCCGAAGAGGACATTGGCGATTGCCTCCGATCCTCTAATCCCCGGATACCACGCCTCGACCACGGCGCTCACCTTGTCAATCCACGGCATCAGCACAGCACCTCCGGTCTCCAGCACCACAATCGTATGCGGGTTAACTGCCGCCACCGCTTCAATCAAGGCATCCTGGTTGTTCGGAAGCGAGAGACCCGGCAAATCCATTCCCTCGGATTCGTGCTGCACAGCAAACACAATCGCAACCTGAGACGATTTGGCCAGTGCCCCAGCAGACACCGGATCCGTGCCCGGATCGAACTTCACCACAGCACCTGCGGCCTTGTCACGGATACCCTTGAGTGGGGCCGAACGGTGATAAGCGGGAGCCATCCATATCATAAGCGGGTTGTTCGCGATCTCAGGAGGAGGAGGTACAGGACTGCCGCCCGCCGGTGACACCTGCGAGGATCCTGCGCCCGACAGTACACCGACGTCCGCATGCCCTCCAATCACGGCGATGGATCGGATCGAATCTGCTCGCAAGGGCAACTCGTTGTGCTCATTCTTCAAAACCACAGCGCCCCTCTCTTCGACCTTCTGCGCGACTTCAAAGCCCCGCATCACATCGGGAGAATCCGGCTGCGGCGGATCGTCCACGATGCCGGCATCGAACTCAGTGCGCAGGATACGATGCACCATGTCGTTGAGCCGTTCCATGGGCACCTCGCTGCTTTCCACGGCCTTCTTGAGTGGCTCACCGAAGTTATCATTTCCTGGCATCTCGATGTCAAGACCTGCCAGCGCAGCTTTTGCCGTGCTTTGTGTCGCGCCCCAGTCGGAGACAACGAACCCCTTAAATCCGAAGCCTTTTTTCAGCACATCGGTCAGCGTGTACGGGTTTTCGCAAGCGTAGGTCCCGTTGATCTGATTGTAAGAGCACATCACCGCGCCCGCTCCGGAGTCCTTCAACGCAATCTGAAACGCCAGCAGATCGCTCTCCCGCATGGCACGCTTGCTGATCACGGAGTTGATGACAAAGCGGCCTGCTTCCTGGTCATTCACCGCATAATGCTTCACGTCCGTGATGAGGTGGAGTGCCTTCTCAGCCTTCAATTCCTGGCCCGCCAGCGTGCCGGCAAGCAACGGATCTTCGCCCTTGTATTCGAATGTGCGGCCATTGCGCGGCTCGCGGATCAGGTTGATACCCGAGCCCAGGGACATATTGAACCCGAGCGATCGCAACTCCTTCCCGATCATCGTCCCGACCTCAAACGAGAGTGCGGGATCCCACGCCGCCGCCATTGCCTCCGCCGAGGGCAATGCAGTTGCGTAGCGTCCTTTTACTCCCGCGCCGGAGACACCCTCCACTGAATCCGACATCTGCAGATCAGGAATACCCAGGCGCGGGATCCCGGGAATAAAGCCCCCGCCTGAAATGGCGCGGGTTCCGGGCCCCGATTCCGGCTGCATGAACATGGCCTTCCAGCCGAGACCGTGCACCAGTTGGATCTTCTCGTCCAGGGTCATCTGGCCGATGACGAGGTCAGCCCGTTTGTCTGGCGAGAGTGTTTTGTCCATCCAGGGGCCCTGGGGCGCTGGTGGCGGGCTGGGAAACTGCCCCCCTGCCGGCATGCTGCAAACCATCAGAAGACCCGCGACGACAGCCGTGCTCAACAATTGCTTCACCGCATCAGGAATTATCATGGCTTATGCCTCAGTGTTTGGGTTTCATAAAACCTTGCGCTTCGAGCCAATCGCCGAAGCGCTCGATCCAATGGTCCGTGGGCAGCCCTTGCTTGTTCATGCCAAAGCCGTGGCCGCCCTTCGAGTACATGTGCAACTCGACGGGAGCGCCGGCGGCCTTCCACTTGGTGTAGGTGGCCACGCTGCCCGTCGCAGCGATAGGATCGTCGCTGGCGCAAAGGATAAATAGAGGCGTGGCCTCAGGTGGGGTCGCAGAGCCCTCCGCGAGGCCCGCTCCGTAAAGCGGCCCTGCAAAATCCGGACGGCTATCCGCATCGTGTTCCATCACCACGCCCATGGTGACCATCCCGCCTGCGGAGAAACCCATGATGCCGATGCGATCGGGGGCAATACCCCACTGGGAAGCGCGCTGGCGCACCACCTTCATCGCCTGGCGACCGTCTGCGACAGCCAGGGGCAGGATCTTGCGCATCGATTCCGGAAGCCCCCCACTGCCAGCGGGGCGTCCGCCGCTGCCGGGAGGGCCGAAGAGTGCCCAGACCGCCTTGCGAAAGTCGTCTGCGGTCGGCCCGGTGTCAACCAAGCGGTACTTCAGCACAAACGCGGCGATGCCGTGGGCGCTGAGCCATTTTGCAACTTCCGTGCCTTCACTCGCCCAGGAGAGAAAATGGAATCCGCCCCCAGGGCACACAATCACCGCCGTCCCGTTGGCCAGCGAGGGATCGGGTAAGAAAATGGTTAGCGTGGGTTGTGTGACATTGCGGATCAGAGGCCCACCCGCAGCCAACGGTGGAAGCGTGGTCGTTTCCTCTTTCTGCGTCCAGGTTTCCGACCCTGGGGCGGCCCCAGGCCATACTGGGATCACCTGTTGCTCGCCTCGGCATATCGTCGACAGAACGAGGGCGCCAGCCAAAGACAGACAGCAGACTACTCGCTTGGTGAATACGGAACGCATTGGACTCTTCTCCTTGGGGTCTCCCGAATCTAGTTCCGCCTGCTCACTTCGCTGTCACCGAATACAGGACAACCGGTCCCAGCAGACCCGATTCTAACAGCGTGAGTTGGCGTGGAATGCTTCGTACCAGAGTTTGCATGTTGGCATTTCCAGCGCCGGAATATACCACACACCGCGTCGTTTTGGGGCGATCTGTGCAAAGTTCTGATCGGGGTTCTTGGGCACGGTACGCACGTTGTCGCTCAAAACCAGGTGACCACGCTATATGACCACTCCGCACCGGTACGCTGCTCTATGCACCGATACAGCGGTTCGGTCTAGCGTAAATTTGCCCTGTATTCACCCGCTCCAGCGCGCCTTGTCGCCGAATGTAACTCTCCGTCGCAACCTGTTGATTCTTTGTGAACACCCGAGACAGGCTCGAATGCTTCACTTCTGTGCGGATTGTCTTGCTTCAAAACCTCATCGTGGTCGAGGGAGGGTGACGTCGCCTCCCGCACCTGGAAAAACCTCCCCCTGGCCGAAATGGGCCACCAATCGGTTCAATTCAGGCAGGGTCCTGCGGAGGGTTCTTCCCGCCTTAGAAATACAGTTCCCGCTAATCCGCTGACCGGACGGCAGATAAACAAGATTGGCCAATTCCGAGTTTGGCATGGACCTTGCCTTGGAGAAAACGGACGCAGGTTTGGACTGGGAAAGTGGGCGTTCGATAGAGGCGGACCATCAAAAACCAATTCTTATTGATCGGACTAGCAATTCTGACGACGGGATTGTTCGTCACGTCCAACGTTCGTGGCGGGGACGACCCTGAGGCCCAGCCTCAGGTCCAAACTGAGGAACAGGCTCAGCCACAGCCCCAGCGGGCAGCAAGGCAAAGCAAAGAAGCCAAACGGCTGGAATCCTCAGCCTTCGTCGTGAATGAGATCATGCAGACGCCCGAAAACGGCATCCCCCGGGATCTTCTCAGTAGGGCCATCTGTGTGGGGGTCATCCCATCAGAGCTTCGGCTTGCGTTTGGTTTTGGCGGTGACTTTGGGCATGGCGCGCTGGTATGCCGCAAGGGCGGTAACGGTCCCTGGGGAGCACCGTCAATGTTCACCTTGTACGGAGCGAATTTCGGATTCCAAATTGGCGGTAAGGCGACAGACGTCCTTTTCATTGTGATGAACACGGGAGGGGTGAGAAAGCTGTTGCAGACCGGCGTCAAGCTGGGCGTGGACGCCTCAGCGGCGGCTGGACCGGTGGGGCGTACCGCGGAAGGTGCCACTGACCTTCAAATGCATGCCGAGATCCTCAGTTACTCGCGTTCGCGGGGGCTCTTTGCCGGGGTCTCGCTGGCCGGCGCGATGCTCAGACCGGACCATGGTGCCAATTTCCAGTTCTACCGGCACGTCTATGAACCCAAGGAGATCCTGATCGACGGTCTTGCGACCCCCCCCGCCGCGGCGAAGCAGCTGGACGACGTCCTGGCGCAGTATTCACCCCGCGGGGGCGAGCCATTCCCGGTGATGCCGCAAGTGGACACCAGGATACAAGACGCCAAGACACCAGCACAGGGTTCGGTGTCTAACCCTGCGGCTTCTCGTTAGGCGCCACGGACCGCAGCGCAAAGCTGAAGCACAACTCCGCTCCAGTTAGTGGTTGTCAAGGTGGCGGTCTCGATCGCGGTCACCTCCGCAGCTTGATCGGAAGGTTAGCCGGCTGCCCGTGCATTGGCGGCGTAAAGCCGCCTCTACCGCCGCCAAAATGGCCCGGCATCTTCCGGGCATAAGGTTGGCATCCCGTAATTCTGGGGATAGGTGAATCCCCACGTCGAACGGAAAGAATCGTGAGGTGACCCGTGACGAAAAACATGTATCAAGGCGTTGCCATTTTGTTCCTGAGCGCCGCCACGCTGATGGCCGCCCCTGTCGAGCGTTGGATTCACGTGCGGGTGGCGAACGTGAGAGGGGCGGGCGCGAACGTGAGCATCAACGTGCCCATTGAGATGGCGTCGGCGGTATTGCCTTCGATCCCCGCCGACAGTGAACACCACAGCAAGTTCAGTTTGCAGGCCTCGGTGAATGGCACGGATCTGCGGGCCATGCTGGACGCGGTCCGCAATTCGCCCGACAACGTTTTCGCCACCGTGGAGCGACGTGACAAGGAAGTGAGCGTGGCGAAGTCCGGCCGGGACTTGCTGATTAGAATCGTTGAGGAGCCAAGTGCCGAACATCATCTCGGCGAGACGATTGCCATTAAGGTTCCAATCGCGGTCGTTCGGGCGATGCTAGCCAACAATTCTGACGAGCTCGATGTCGGCGCCGGCATTCGCGCCCTGGCTCGCGAGGGCGACGTGGACGTGACCGTGAACAGTGAGAAAGAAACCGTGCGAGTCTGGACGGACACGCGCACCGGGTCCGACTAGCGATCCGGTATTATCCCAATCTAATATCGCGCAGTTTTCAGACTCCGCGGGTTCTATCTCGAATTCCCATTAGTATTCGCATTATGATAAGTGCGTCCCAGCCTGGCCGTCAGGCCATGGCGAGTTGGTCAAGTCAGGATATTCTTCACTGCCAGGTCCACTTGTCCAATCGCAGCTATATAATGCTTATTGTCACTGTTCAATCATCTGACTTACCACATTGTGCTCCGCCCAGATTTCGCGGGAGTTTGGCACCCGTTGATAGGGGGCACTTCAACTTAGAATCTATGACGATTTCAGAGGTGAAGGTCGATCGAGGTTCTGGCAGGGACAGCACGCCAGCGAGACAACCAGCCGCCCGCTCGCGGAATCGAAGAAGAAGCATCAGACAAGCGCATCCGATCAGGAAGGTAGGGACGATGGCGAAAGTTTTCAGCTTTACAGGGAAGGCAGCAGCTCCAATTGCGGCGTGTTTTCTGGCGGCATTGCTGGTGGTAGTGGCGCGCGCCCAAGACAAGGCGCAACTGACCGGCCACTGGAATTTCAACAAGGACCAGAGCGACGATGCGGAGCAGAAGGTGCACGACGCGCAGGCAAACAGCCGGCGCAGCAGTGGCTATCCAGGTAGCGGAGGCGGGTACCCCGGTGGGGGCGGTGGCATGGGACGTGGCGGGATGGGCGGCATGGGTGGAATGGGGGGAATTGGCGGCATGGGTCGCGGCCGGAGGGGAATGGGGAATCCTGGTAGCAGCGTCAGCAGCCAGGAGTGGAATCGCCTCGCTGAGAATCCTAAGTTCTTACGGATCGACCAGCGCTCCGACCAGTTTGTGGTCATCGACGACTCCGACCGCGCCCAAACTTTTTACCCTGACGGTAAAAAGCATAAAGATAAAGATGCGGATGGCAACAAGATCTCGACCAAGGCCTCGTGGGAAGGCGGCGCCTTCATCGCCGAGACCAAGCTGCCCCACTCGGAAAAACTCAGGCAAACGTTCCGCATGAGCGAAGACGGCAAACAGCTCCACGTAATTACTCGGTTCGAGGCTTCCTCGGGCAACGTGTCGGTCAGCATCCGGCGCGTGTACGACATGGGGAAAGCGCCAGCACAGTAGTAGGGCTGAGAGGCAGCCGATTCTTGCCCCGTTCGGGCTCCTGTTCCATTCTTGACAGGGGCCATCCCTCGACCGGAATTCGCTTTTTAGCGTTGCGGCGCCTGAGCGTATACTCCCGTTTGTCTCCAATCGAACTCTTTCCGTGCATTTTCCCTCCCCGACATGGTCCGAACGACCCTCTTCTGCCCTCCGCGAGTCCTGAACGCTTGTAGTCGTCGGCTGCTCTATCAGTTTTTCAGACACCGCCGCGCCCCGCCTCGCGGGATTCCCCATGTTATAGTTGAGTCAGGATATCCTTCACTATCAGGTCCCTACTTGTCCGATGGCAACTATATAATGGAGATGGGACCCTCTGATCTCCTCGAATGGCAGACACCTAACTTGGCCTGCTGCCATCTGAGTCGAGGTCGTCTGGGATCTCTTCAGGATCCAGACACCTGCTTCGATCAGAGTTGGATGCCTCACGACTAAGGCAGTCAATTCACTTCGCCTGTTCTGATTAGCGTAAAAGCAGCGAGTGTGTCGGAAGGTTAAGAGCATGGCAGAAATCAGAGAGGTCATGGACATCCGGGCAGCGTCGAATTATCTCGGTGTTTCCAGCGAGACACTCTATAAATATGTTCACGAAGAGAAGATACCCGCGTTCAAACTGGGTAACCGTTGGAAGTTCAAGAAGACGATCCTGGACCGCTGGATGGAGAGGCAGAGTGCGCAGTTTGAACAGCGTGCGTCGCGACGATTGCGCGCCACTGCCCGGTAGGGAGCCTTGCCAATGTTTGGGTTAGGAAAAGCGAAATCCCTGTTAAGACGAACATCCGAAGATTCGGAGTACAGTTCAAAATGGAAATGTGGGCTTACGGACAATCATTTGTGGAGCATCGTCGTACCTCTTATCGCGCATGTCCAACCCAAATACGAGGGTTGGTCGTAATTGCACAGACATCCGTGCGTAATGGAACAGACACGCTT
>JBEKHR010000056.1:0-26801 GCA_050012175.1 Terriglobia bacterium
CCGGCTGCTGGACCACGCCGCCAAGGCGGTCCGTTCCTCGGCCGACAGAATAATCGGAGCTGCGACTCGGCTCATGCACTCAAGCATACTGGCCTTACCTGTATAAGTCAAGGTAATTATGGGACACTACACTAGATCCACAATTTAGCTTTTATTATTCACTCTTTACAAATCTCAGTCATCAGTTGTCAGTCGTCAGTTGTCAGGTCAGAGCCGTTAGTTATCAGCATTGAGCGCTCAGCGTACATCGATCAAGGACCAAGCACTGCGGGGTTTTTACCGAATACTGATGACTGATAGCTGACGACGGACCACGGACCACGGGCACACGTCGGGGACAGCTACGGCCAGTGCAGGCGTGACCGTGGGTTTTTTGAGGCCCGATCCATCCGCACAACTCATCATATTGCCCTGTACAAGGGTCGTGCCAATTCGCTAAACTACACGCATGGAAATTACCATTCACATCCCGGATGACTTGGCGCGCTCACTCGGGGAGTGTGGCGGCGATCTGCCACGTCGGACGCTGGAAGCGCTCGCTATTGATGGCTACCGGCGAGGTTCCCTAACCCAACTACAGGTCGGACAGCTTCTCGGCCTCTCGCGGATCGAGGCCGAAGACCTCTTAGCGCGATACGTTGCTTTGTATGATTACGACCCAGCCGAGCTAGATCGCGAAGCGCGAGCATTTGAAAAACTCTCTGACCGAACACCGTAGCTCTAGCAACTGACGATGACGGTTGTCCCCAACACCTCCCCCCTGCGGTATCTCGTTGCCGCCGGTCACGCCGATCTCCTTGCCAAGCTGTTCGGCACAATTCTCGTCCCAAGTGCCGTGGAGCGAGAAATTCTCGATCCTCATGCGCCACTTTCCGTGCGGCACTGGATGGCACAACGACCGCGTTGGCTGCAAGTTCGTGAGGTTCAAACCGCACCCGATGCCGAACTAACCGGTCAACTCGACCCCGGTGAGGCGGAAGCCATACAACTAGCGCAAGAGCTTCGCGCTGACGCTCTCATCATGGACGAACGCCGGGGCCGTCAGGTGGCCGCCGGGCGGGGCATAACCGTGATTGGAGTGCTTGGAATGTTACGTGAATCCTATCGCCGGGGATTTATCGACAACCCCATTGCTCTTGCCGCCCAACTGCGCTCTCTTGGATTTCGTACGTCTCGTGCGCTCACACGGCGCTTTGAAGAACAGATCCGTGAAATGGAGCAAGCGTAGCGAGCCCCCGTTTTGCACGTCCTTGGCTTTTTGTTGTCGATTGGGGACGGACCGCCCCGATGCATCGGGGCGCTACAACGGCCTGATTTCTGTTCATCATCCAGAATTCATAATTCATCTTTCACCATTCACTCTTCACAAATCTCAGTTATCAGTTGTCAGTCGTCAGTTGTCGGTTTAGGGCCGTTACCCAACCGCGCGCGCCATCATCAGCCATGGCGATGGAAAGCGGGTTGACCCCCTTCACCGCATTCTTGTCTCGACGGAGGCGGCGCAGTTTGCCATACTACAGCCAGGAAGGACGCCATGACAGATGAAATGAACCGATTGGTTGACAAGGCGGCATCCGCCCTGAAGGCTGCCGGAGCCAAGGAAGTTTACGTTTTCGGCTCGGCGAGCAAGGGGAGGATGCGCCCCAACTCCGACATTGACATGGCCGTCTCGGGCTTGTCACCGGAGGTCTTTTTCCGCGCCATGGCCGCCGCCCATGATGCGCTGGGGTGTCCGTTGGACTTGGTTGATTTGGACGAAGATAACGCCTTCACCCGATACCTCAAGAGCAAGGGGGAACTCCTGCGTGTGGGATAGACTGCAAGAGCTGGTAGCGCAGACCTGTTTCTCAAGGTCTGCGGCTTTTCTCACCGACCGTGCCCAGGTGCCGCGGACCTACAAGACAGGTCCGCGCTACACTTGCTTCACCGTTTGCTCGACGTTCACCGCCCGTTGCTGGAGAAGTGCGCGGTAAGCCCACCCAATGACATCGAGCTTTCCGCCCTTGCGGCGATGCTCCATTCCTTTTACAGCGGCATCGAGAATATCTTCAAGCGCACCACCTTGGAGCTCGGCGACCGCATGCCCGGTGGCGAGTCATGGCACAAGGAACTTTTGGATGGCATGACGCAGCCCATCGGAAATAGAAAGCCTGTCCTCTCTCCCGGATTGCGAGGACGATTAAAGGAATACATGGAATTCCGCCATGTATTCCGCCACGCCTACACTTTCAACTTGCGTTGGGACAGGATGAAAACTCTGGTGCTGGGCGGCGAAGAGACGCTCCAGTTGGTGGAAGGCGAGCTGGACCGGTTTTTCGAAGCCGGGACCGGCGGCGGCCAATAATCCATGCCCACCCACGACATCCTCGATAACCGCAGCGAGCGGGTACCCGCGGACAGCGCCTCACTGTCCGTGGGCGGTTTTCAAGGCCGGGCGGCTTGATCCGCGGCTCTTGGGTAGACGAGGTTGAAGCGGGGATCGAGAAAGAGCGCAAGCAGAACAAACTGGTCCTCTTCCCCATCCGCCTGGATGACGCCGTAATGGAAACCGATCAAGCCTGGGCCGCCAGCCTCCGCCGCGCGCGCCACATCGGCGACTTCCGGGCCTGGAAAGATCACGACCAATACCAGAAGTCGTTCGACCGCTTATTGCGCGACCTCAAAGCGAAGAGCACGTAGCGCGGGCTTTACGTTCACGTCCGCGCTGCACTTGCTCGTATGTTCATGAAAATGTGGCAGGGCGAGATCCTTCGCGGAGTTTACCCTGAGCGGCAGGGCGAGATCCTTCTCCCGCAGGGCGGGATCAGGATGACAGCGAAGGACTCAGGATGACAGCGGGTAGCCACGGTGTTCGCCACGGCGCCGAGTTCATTGCCCAAATCAAGCGCGTCGCCAAGCAACTTGGTTTGAGAGCCTGGCGGAGCCTGATTCGGCACTATACCAAAAGATGAGGTGTTTGCATTAGGTGACACTATATGCAAGTATAGCTGCATATGGTACAGAGACACTTTTGGTTACAACTCGTTGAACGGGCTTGGCGGGAGCGGCCGGTGGCCTGGTTGGCCGGGGTGCGGCGCGTGGGGAAAACCTGCCTCAGCCAGACCCTGCCCAACACGGAGTATTTCGACTGTGAGCTTCCGCGGGTGCGGCGGATGATGGAAGACCCCCAGGGCTTCCTGGACGGCCTGCGCGGCCGCCGGATTGTACTAGATGAAATCCACCGTCTCCCCAACCCCTCCGAGCTGCTGAAGATTGCGGCAGACCACTATCCCAATATCCGAGTCCTGGCTACGGGTTCTTCGACGCTGGGCGCTTCCGCCAAATTCCAGGACACGCTAAGCGGGCGCAAGCGGGACCTTTGGCTGACTCCGATGAGCCTGGCGGACTTGGGGGATTTCAATCGCCCTGACCTCCGTCACCGCTTCCTGCGCGGCGGTTTGCCACCCTTCTTCCTGGCCGGCGAACTTCCGGAACGTGACTTTCAAGAATGGCTGGATGCTTATTGGGCCAAGGACATTCAGGAACTCTTCCGGTTGGAAAGCCGAAGCTCCCTTCAGAAATTCGCGGAGTTGCTGGTAGCGCAAAGCGGAGGCGTGTTTGAGGCTACTCGCTTTACGCGCCCGTGCGAAGTGAGCCGCACCACCATCGCTAACTATCTGAAGGTTCTGGAGGCCACTTTCGCCGCCCACGTGATCCGCCCCTTCAGCAGCCACCGCCCGACCGAAATCGTGGCCGCACCCAAGGTCTATGCCTTTGACACCGGCTTCGTCTGTTACCATCGTGGCTGGCAGGAGCTGCGCCAGGAGGACCTGGGAGATATGTGGGAGCACTTCGTGTTGAATGAAATCATGGCACAGTTGCAGAGTCGCCAGATCTTCTACTGGAGGGATAAGCGAGGGCATGAAGTGGATTTCGTTTTGCCCACGCGCCGGCAGGAACCCCTGGCGCTTGAATGCAAATGGTCTGCGGATGCCTTCGAGGCAGCCAACCTTAAGGCCTTTCGGCGGGTTTATCCGAAAGGCGAGAACATCGTGGTGGCCCAGGACGTTGACCGGGCCTTCCGCCGCAACTACGGAGAGATCAGCGTGCGCTTTGAGAGCCTGTCCTCCTCTGTTTCCAGAATCATATCTCCGTCGCCGTCCAAGACGACAAAGGGATAAGAATGCCCGCGCGCGCCGTCATCCGCCATGGCGATGGAAAGCGGGTTGACCCCCTTCACCACATTAAGGAGAGGCTTCCTGCGGCATACCGGAGCGGACTCAATGTCCCTTGACACGCGTGAAGGAGTAGGCTAGTATAGTAGATCGTGGCTTGGCGCGTACTCGAAGTAGGAGGGGAGCAGGTTTCTTTCGATGCGACATCCGACGCCCAAATCCAGCTTCGAGAGCGCCCCGAGCAGCACAAAAAGAGGGAAAATTGCCAGGCTTCCTTTGGACAGCATGTCGGTTCCGGTGTGGAAACGAAAGAAAGAGATTCTTCAAAATTCGGGAAACGAAGCGGGAATGTCTATGAAAACAAAGGGTCGGTCTTCCACGGGCGGGAGGAAAGCGAGAATGTTACAGAAAACAAAGATAGTTACGCGTTGAAAGCGGGAATGTTGTTGAAAAGAAAGGACGTAGGTGGTAGGTCGTAGGGGGGCAAAAGCAGGATTCAGGATTCAGAGTTCGGGAGTCAGGATTCAGGAGGCAGAAAAGGGTCGACGAACTTGCCTCTCACCCCCACCACGTCTCCCCGGGCATCAAGTGCCCGCGGACGCAGTCTTCGTTGAGTTCCACACCCAGACCCGGCTTGTCTAAAATCCTGTACTTCCCGTCCTTAATCACCGGGCCGTCATAGATGACGAATTTCTCCCAGGCTTCGGTGGACAGGGCGCCGGGCGAGAATTCCTGGGCGCGGAAGTCCCGGATGGCCGCCGCGCAGTGTGCAGATGCCAACGCCCCCAGCGGGCTGGAAGCGATGTGAGCGCAGACGGGAAGCTCGAAGAGCTCCGCCAGGTCGGCAATCTTCTTTGACTCCAGCAGTCCGCCCGCCTTGGGGATATCGATGTGAATAAGGTGGCAACCCTGGTTCAAGATGAAGGGCTTAAAGCCTTGGCGCTTGTAAAGGTTTTCTCCGGTCAGGATCGGTACGGGAGATTCCGCGGTCAGCTTGCTCCAGGACTCCGAGTAATCCGGCGGCATGGGATCTTCCAGCCACATCGGTTTGATGGGCTCGACGGCCCGCGCCAACTCCAGCGCGTCGATCCAGTCGAACTCCCAGTGGCAATGAACGGCGATGTCAACGTCCTCCCCGAGGGCCTCGCGCAGGTTGGCAAAGCCCTTGGCAATCCGCGCCAGGTCCTTGGGCGTCAGGTGGCTGCTGTACGGTTCGTGACCGGGCTCGCGGAACTGTGGGTCGTACTTCGCGGGGAAGGAATCGGCATCCGACTTGACTGCGGTGATGCCGTAGGGGTGGCTCTTGAGCGCGGCCGCAAATTCGCGGCAGGAAGCCGGGTCCAGCATGTCCTGGGGTGAGCGCGTCCAATAGGCCCGCACGCCGTCACGGTATTGGCCGCCCAGCAGCTTGCACACGGGAACTTCCAGGATCTTCCCTGCCAAGTCCCACAAGGCGATTTCCACTCCGCTGATCGCCGTCACCGTCACTCCCGCCTGTGAACCTGCTCCGCCTGTGAAGCGAAGCATTTTGGTGTAGAGCGGCTCAATGTCCAGCGGGTCCTGGCCCACCACAAGTTGGCGCAGGTAGCCCAGGATCACATCTTTTACTCCGCGCCCCCAGTAGGCTTCGCCGATTCCCGTGATGCCGCTGTCAGTTTCAATCTTCACCAGGTTCGAATCGGTGTTTACGTGGACGAACATGGCCTTCACGTCGGTGATTTTCACCTTCTTGCGCAGGGGCGCAGCCATTGCCCGGTAGGTCGAGAGAACCGCTGAGGCGGGGATCGCTGCCGCTAACCCTTTGACGAAATCCCTTCGAGCCGTGGGTCGCATAACATCTTCACCTGTGTTTATGGGATCGACGTGCTGTGTGACGCTGCGAGTCTAAGTTATGGCAGCCCGCAAGTCAATTGAAAGGCGCTCGGCGGCCTGACCCCGAGATGCGAATAATCGCCAAATGAATTACCGTAAATGGGCCAGTGTACTCTTTCTGTGCACGGTGGTCCTTTGGCTCTCGTTCCGGTAGCGGGGTAGGGGCGGTTCGCGAACCGCCCCTACGGTGGAATTGTGAGGGCCCTGGAATTGCAGGAATCGTTGTAGGAGACTGCGAATGAATCTGGATACGAACTGGGTGCCGATGAAGTGGCCGTGCGGGCCTTTGGAAATCGCACGCCGAAACAAGTCACAGAGCATCAATGCTGACCTCATGGAGACGCTCGAGACTTGGGGGCAACCCTCCACCCTGGAATTGCTCAAGGGAACACCCATCAACTGCCTCATTGTGGACTGGGCTTATGGAGAGCCCGAGGATTCAGCTCAGCAGCGGGCCTTGAAGTCCCTCCTCGAAGCAGGTCGCCGGCTTGAGATCAGCTTTGTGGGAAAGGTTGCCGCGAAGGAGGGTTCAGGGGCTGCCGTCGCCGCTGCCCGCGCGGCCGGGCTTTCGGCGGTAATGCTCGGGGATACATCCGGCCAATCCTTTGACCTCCCGGCCATTCTGCAATTCCCACGCGACAAGGTCGCATGGGAAACAGCTTCAACCATCTTCAGCTCGAAGGAAAACGTTTGGCCTGGATTGAGTCTCGAGACCATGAAAGGAGATACCGCCATCGCCGGCCCAACGGGTATCCCTTGGGTGAATTCGAACGCCTGGTTTTCGCTTCTGGCTGGCGAGTTGGCGCCAGGAAAAACCCTGTGGCTGGACTTCGATCCTCCGGACTCTTCAAATGTCCTGCACCCTGCCGACTATGACTTGGCCATCGCAGACAGCCGGGCGTACGGGAGCCGGTGGATCATCTCCTTGGACGATAAGCTTCGGGCCGCAATCCCGAAAGGAAATTCCCAAGCAAAGGGCGTTTGGGAGAAGATGTGCGAAGCGCTCGCTTTCTTCGAAAGTCACGGGGAATGGGAGGCATTCAAATCGCAAGGCATCCTCGGGGTCATTTCTGATTTTCGTGGCGAGAACGCGTTCTTGAGCGGCGAAGTGTTGAACCTTCTCAACCGCCGCCAAGTTCAATTCCAGATCCTCGCGAGATCGAGGTCGCTGCCGGCGCCCACGAAAGGCTTGAAGGCGATACTCTGGCTCGACAACGAAGCGCCTCGCGCGGAACAACATTCGATGTTGCTCGCCTTTGCCCGGCAAGGGGGATTGGTGATTGCTGCAGCCTACTGGGGCCCGCCGGAGGTGAAGCCAACCAGAAAAGACCCCTCGCTTCAATATAAGATGTATAATCTCGGCAAGGGGCAAATTGCAGTGGCAGAAGAAGAGTTCCAGGATCCTTATCAGGTGGCTGTGGATACTCATCTGCTGGTGAGTCGCCGGAACGATCTCGTGCGCCTTTACAACCCGGCGTCGACCACCTGCCATTCGAGTATTGATCCCGGTCACAGAAAACGACTCGTTCAAGTGCTGAATTACTCCTCGCAGCCGGCCGATTCCGTCACACTCTGGATGAATACTCGGGCCGGGTCGGCACGGCTCTGGAGGCTTGGCACAAAGGATGCTCTCACCGTCCAAGGCGTCGCTGCGGCGCCGGGGACAGATTTCGGACTTCCCCCCATCTCTGTCTATTGCGCACTTGAGTTTGAGGGTTCAAACCTATGATGACAACAGCTTGTTCCCGAAGGAAGTTCATTGGCGCGATGGGTGCAGCGGCCGGCGCGTGGCTGGCTCGTCCCACAATGTTCTTGGCTCGTGCTGTCCCGGCAAGCCGAGTAGCGGTGGGGACGTGTCACGAGTATGGCCCGGAAGTGGTCGGCGCGCTTGGGAACATGTTCGACCAGTTAGGGGGACTGGAGGGACTGGTTCGAGGAAAAACCGTCGCTATAAAGCTTAACCTGACCGGAGGCGCCACCGATCGGTTGGGGTACGCGCCGCCGGGAATCACCCACTGGGTTCATCCTCAGGTCATCGGGGCAACGGTTCATCTGCTTGCCAAGGCGGGAGCGCATCGCGTTCGCCTGCTTGAGAGCCCCACGGTAACGACCGAGCCGCTGGAAGAATTCATGCTCCAGGCCAACTGGGAACCGCGAGACTTCCTGAGCGCGGCGCCGCGGGTGGAATTTGAGAACACGAACTACCTGGGAAGCGGCAAGAAGTATTCGCGCTTCTGGGTTCCGGGTGGCGGCTTGATGTTCAAGGGCTACGATCTTAACCACTCCTATGAAGACTGCGACGTCTTCGTATCGCTGGCCAAACTGAAAGAGCACACTACCGCCGGCATCACCCTTTCGATGAAGAACTGCTTCGGCATCACTCCCTGCACGATTTACGGGGATGGCGCTCCCGAGGATGAACCGGGTCTTTTTCCACGGGGCGGCCGTGGGCCTTTCCATGCGATGAATCGGTTGCCTCCGAAGAGCGCACCCCCGCCGGTTAATCCCAATGCCCCGAAGGATCCCGGGTACAGCGTGCCTCGAGTGGTGGCGGACCTGGTGGCAGCACGGCCCATCCATCTGGCAATCATCGATGGAATCCACACCATGACCGGTGGCGAAGGTCCCTGGACCGAGGGACGGCGCCACGTCCAACCCCGCCTGCTGATCGCGGGAACGAACTGCGTGGCCACAGATGCGGTAGGCATGGCGCTCATGGGATTCGACCCCATGGCGGACCGCGGCACTCCTCCGTTTGAAACTTCCGATAGCACGTTGCGGCTGGCGGAACAACTGGGCGTGGGTACTCGCAACCTTAACCAAGTCGAGGTGCTGGGCACTCCGATGGCTAAAGCACGTTTCAACTTTCGCAGCGTTTGATTTGCAGCAGCGCGCCCCGTCGCCTGCGCGAGCCTCGAGGCTGGTGAAGAAGCTCGGGGAGTTCTTATCCTGAGGCTAGTTGAAGCGCTTACCACCCGGCTCGGCAGCCCTGGAAAGAGTCCGAAAGCGTTCCGGCGGACAGCGGACAGCTTGCCTAAAGGCACGGGTGAACGACTTAACGCTCCCGAACCCCGCCGCAGTCCCCACGTTGCAACATGGCAGATCAGTTTCAAGCAGCAATCGTTTGGCGTGCTCTATCCGATTGCGCGTAATCTCCTTGAGAATAGACCTGCCGACAGCACGGGCGAACCGACGTTCGAGCGTCCGCCGGGGGACGCCCACGCGTTCTACCACCTCGGGCACTCCAATCCCCAGCCGCGAATGGTCACGCATCATTCGTAGCGCTGTAGCCAGGACCGGATCATCTTGGGCGATGAAATCAGTGGAGCGGCGCGCCGCCACGTGAGTTGGCTCCACATACACGATGCGGTTACGGGTTCGCCGACCGCGCATCAGATCATCAAGGATCCGTGCAGCCGCGTACCCTGCCTTCTCGATATCGAGCGCCACGCTTGACAGGGGAGGGTTCGATAACTCACACATCATGTCGTCATTGTCCACGCCCACCACGGCAACATCATCCGGCACGCTTAGCCCTGCGGTGGCGCAAGCTTGCAGCACCTCGCGACCGCAAACGTCATTGCAAGCCATGATGCCTACCGGCTTTGGAAGCACTTGCAGCCAGCGGGTCATAATCGGCTGCTCGTGCTCCCAGGCTTCAATCCAGTGGGTGCGTTGCAGCCATCCGGCAGATTCCACGCGGTGAGTGGAACAGGAGAAGCCCCTTCCCTTCAGAAGTTCCACAAATGTCTTCTCCCTGGAGGCTGACCATTGACATTGGGAGAATCCACAAAAAGCGAAATGGCGCAGTCCATGGTCGGCTAAGTGCGTGGCCGCCATGCGAGCAATCGACTCACCGTCGGTGCGGATTTCTCCGCAAAAACCCTCCTCCCTTGGAGGAGAAGATTCGGAGAGGTCAGAAGCGACAAAGGGCACCCCGCTGGCGCGAAGGATGCGCAGGGTCGTCGACGAGCGGATCCTTGCGATTATGCCATCTCCATGCCAAGCTCCTGCTTTCGGCAAGATCTGCTTGAGGTGGCCGGGAGCAATGTAAAGCGACCAGAACCCGTGCAGCCGCGAGTACCGGATGATTCCTCGGAGGAGCCCGCGGCCATACTCGGTGGATGTCTCAAGGAGAAGGGCCACTTGCGGAATGTGGGATTTTGGGAGGGTCTTTTTCATGTCCTGTTACCCGTGCACCGGGGGTGTCGCAAGTTTAGCATTTTACGTCCGCATGTCGGGCCAAGCCTCAATGCCCCACGGCATTAAATATGCCTGCCGACCTGTTTCCAGTTGTGGCGCAAATTGACCATCACTAGGCGCAAACTGGGCATTGACAGGCATCTCAGACCTCCCTAGGATGATACCGAAAGTAAATCGTTGCGGCAAGAAGATCGAAAGTTTAGTTTGTTCCGACTTATGCTTGAAGTATTCGTTGCAGATGTACGCTGGCAGCTTCGCTTGTCGGAGAGCCCTTGCAAAGATTCCCGAGGCCAAAACGGCCTTAAGTGCGTTTTTCTCTTGCCGCCTTGACACCGGGGTCGACATGCCATAGCTCCGGGCGCGGAATTGTAACAGAACGCAAGACCCGAACCGCAAGGGCGCAGCTTGGTTTACACCAATGCTCGTATATAATTGAGCAGCCAAGACTTACATTAAATAACCGAGCTTCTCATGAGAACTAACAAGTTTAACTTTGCAAAACCCGAACAGTAGCGGCGCAACTTGGGTTACACCAATACTTATAGGTCATTGACTGTAAATGACTTGCATCAAGTAACTGAAATCTTCATGAAAACTAACAGGTTTAACCTTGCGTTACTGCTCATCTTCTAGTAAAAGTCGGTATGCACGCAGGTGCACGTGGGTGCAGAAGCAGGCTGCGTTTAGGGGTTAGCTGGATGTTCCTAGGAGGGATGCAGTCAATGCTCGGCCCATCAATGCAGTGATTCAAACTGCCGCTGTCCGGCCCTTAAGCAGGCGAGGCAGCGGGTACCTTGCGCACTCTGCCGGCTGTGGCATGGAAGCGGCACAGGGCGTTTCTCGTTAGCGTCGGGCCTTCGGTCACGAGGATAATATGCCTTGCCGGCACTGGCGACGGCGAGTCGAGGGCTCGTTCAGCACCTTTCGAAGCAGGTTAACAAGCAGGAACAAGCGGCGAGAGAGCAAACGCTCCTTCAATGGACTGCGGGCACTTGCAGTTTTGCTTGTTCTCAGCGGGTTGGGAGCCTCTGTTGACCGAGCTCACGTATTCAGCACTTCCGTCACGCCGGTTGTCACCGCGCCGCTGGAAGCAGCAACTCGCCTAGCGCCGCTAACTACCCACGATATGGACAGGGGTTTTGCCTTCCCTGCGACAACCCAGAGGGTTGGCCCCTACAGCCACGACCGTGCGGACAGTGAGTGCAGCGGCATTGCAGTACCGCGTGTCGTCATGTGCTCAGAAACTGGCCAGTTCCGCGGCGCCACTTACGAGTTGGTACGCAGCAACGGTCTCAACGCTATGAATCATGTCTCGGAGCGCTGGTTAAACAGCCCTCCCTGGAATAACCCGGAAAACACGAATACTCAGGGCGCGTTGCACCACGGGTCGCGGACGGCGGCGCTAAACTACAACTACAGCCGGACCTTACTGCCGTCGGTCGCCTGTCGGTGGACGCGCCACTCGCACTACAACTCAGAAGTCGGGAGTTGACAAAATTTGGTTGATAGGAGTGTTAAAATGCAACACTTTGAAAAACATAAGTTCTTGCTAATGGAGGTGAACGTGAAGCAGCTTACTCTTCGAGGAATTTTTCTAATTTGCGGAATCCTGGGAGCGTTTTGCCTTTCGGCGCTCGCTCAGGAAGCCACCGTTGTCGGAACTGTGACGGACCCGTCGAATGCCGCAGTTCCCAACGTGGCCATTACGGTCACAAACACCGACACCGGTGTGGTGAATCACTTTGCCACCAGCGCGGGTGGAGACTATGTAGCGGCTGGCATTCGTATCGGCCATTACACAGTGCGCGCGGAAGCCACGGGCTTCAAGGTGGGCGAAAAAAAGGACATTGTGCTGACCGTCGGTGATCGATTGCGTGTGGATTTCAAGTTAGAACTCGGCAGCACACAACAGAGCATCACCGTGGAAGCAACCCCCGTTGCCGTCCAAACGGACTCGGGGGAGGTCAGCTCCGTGATCAACGGCAATCAGATCGCCGATCTCGCCATGAACGGGAGGAGCTTCTATAACCTAGCCGCCCTGGTCCCGGGCGCTGCCAGCCTCCAGCCCGACTTTCAGATCCCGTCGTCGTCGAGTGGTAACGCCAACGTGAGCTTCAACGGCAACCGCATGGTTCACAACATCTGGCTGCTCGATGGTGGAGAAGATGCGGACCGCGGGGGCGGAGGCGGGATGAGTATCATGCCTTCCGAGGACGCCATTGCGGAGTGGCGCGCGTTGACCGCGAATTACAGTGCCGACTATGGTCTCTCCTCGGCCGGCACCATGACCATGGTTCTAAAGTCCGGAACTAAGCAGTTCCATGCCACGGCGTGGGAGTTTGATCGTAACGACGACTTTCAAGCCATCTACGCCTGGGCCGGAAGACACGCTGACGGAACGCCCATTGTACCGGAGTTGAGGTTCAATGTGTTTGGCTTCAACGTCGGCGGCCCGGTCAGTTTTCACGAAAGCGGCAACCACAAAACGTTCTTCTTTTATAACGAGGAGTGGCGCAAACTCATTCAGGGCGGTACGCTGAGCACGAACGTTCCTGACCCGAGCCAGTACGGCGGTGTGTTTTCTAGCGCGTTGACCACTACGGGACTGCACACGCCCTGCTCCAACGCTGTCTCGTCGACGATTGCTGCAAAATTTACAGCCGCCGGCCAAACCCTCAGCACTGCTGGCACCGGGGGCGCCTGCACGGCGGCGGCCGGCGCCACCTTAGTGCCATTCACCAGCAACACGATCCCCTCGGGCCTGCTCGACCCGAACGCGCAGCTCCTGATGACGACTTCCAAGATTTTCCCTACTACACAGCTTGCATCGATTGGCAAAGTTGGGGTTTTGCAATACAGGGGCGGCAACAGTCCACACACGAACATCGGGGAACAGATTGGCCGAGTTGATCACCAGTTCAACGACAAGTTCTCGATTTTCGGACACTGGGTTTCCGAGCAGAGCATGCAGGGCTACGGCACCACCATCTGGAGCGGCGACAACGTGCCCACCGTCGCCAACACATATGGCAACCCCGCGTATAGCGCCGTGGTGCATGCGACCTACGCCATCAGCCCGACGCTGATCAACGAGACCGCGTTCAACTATAACGGCAACCGCATCCACATCCTTCCCACTGGCACATACGCAGCACCCAGCGGGTTCACATTTGGCCGGGTGTTTCCGGGCCCCAACGCCGACAACCGCATCCCGGCAATCAGCCTAGGTGGCATCACCGGCACGAACTACACTGCCAATTGGGTCCCATGGAATAACAAGGCGGACGATTACCAGATTCGCGACGACATTTCCTGGGTGAAGGGAGCACACCAGCTCAAGTTCGGCTTCAGTTGGGCGCTCTACAAGAAAACCCAGGACATCTTCGCCGACACCCAGGGCCAGTTCAGCTTCAACGGCTTCTACACCGGGGATGACTTTGCCGACTTCCTGTTGGGTTTCGCCAGCGGTTATTCCGAGGATGGCGTTCACGACGCCGGACAATGGAACAACATTTCCCCGGCGGCCTACATTCAGGACAACTGGCGTGCCACCAAGCGCCTGACCCTGAACTTGGGCCTGCGGTGGGATGGAATCCCGCACACCTATGAGGCGAACAACCGATATTCGGACTTCTATCCCAACCTGTACAATCCGGCCAACGCGGCCACGTTTCTCGCGAATGGCACGATCGACCCCAGCGGCCCCGCAGCGGGCGCCCTGGGCACGAGTCCCAATTCCATTTTGGCGGGCTATCAATTCTATCTGAACGGAGTCCGCCTCGCCAACCAGGGCGGAGTTCCTAAGGGTATGGTGAACCCCGACTGGCACGCTTTTGGGCCGCGCATCGGCTTTGCTTTCGATCTCACGGGCTCGGGCAAGACCGTTATTCGCGGCGGCTATGGCCTCATGTACGAGCGCATACAGGGGAACGACGTGTACGACGGCGGCGGGAACGTGCCGTTCAGTGCCTCTGTTGGTCTTAACAATGTTTCCCTCGAGAATGCGAAGCTGAACATCGCCACTGGCAACACGGTCACTATCCCACCGGCGCCAATCGTTGTCGCCAACTTGAGCGGACAGTCGCTAAATTATCCTGCGCCAAGGAGCAGCCAGTTCAGCATTGGCGTGGAACGCCAGTTGGGGGCCAAGGCGGTCTTGTCCGTGGCATACGTTGGAACCCAGAACCGCCATCAGAGCTACTTCCAACACATCAATAACCCGCCCCAGTCTGACTTGGCAACTCTGATCGCGAACGGCGGCGCTACTTACAACAAACTGGTTCCGTATCTCGGTTTCCACGATATCGGCATGGCTACGAATGAGGAAAACGCGCATTATAACGGACTCCAGATCTACCTCCACGGACAGCTCACGCGCGACCTCTCGCTCCAGACCGCCTACACGTATTCCAAGTCTATCGACCCGGGGAGCTTCGCTCAAAATGGCGGGGATGTTTCTCCCAACTCAAATCCTTACGACTGGCGCTACGATATCGGGCCGGGCGTATTCGATCGGCGGCAGATCTTCACCCTCAACTTCATCTACCAGATCCCGCTTCTCAAGCACAGTTCGAACCACGCCCTGAGAACGGGGCTGGGCGGATGGGAACTGTCAGGCATCGTCGTTGCCGAGACGGGTCCGACGGAGAACATCACTCTGGGCGGGCCGGCCGGCAACAATGGTCTCCCCAGTGCCACGAACCGGCCAGACATCGCCGGGAGCATCTCGTATCCGAAGACCGTGGGCGCCTGGTTCAGTAAGTCGGCTTTTTCGACACCGACGCCCGGAGCTTGGGGCAATCTTGGGTACGACGCGGTCTACGGTCCTGGCCGCGACAACTGGAACATCTCGCTCTTCAAGGATTTCCAGATTAGCGAAGCGCGCGGCAGCCGTCTCGAACTTCGCCTCGAGACCTTTAACACGTTCAACCACGTGCAATGGAACAGCCCCGACGGCAATTTCTCGTCCGGTACCTTCGGACGCGTCAATGGCGCCACCGACCCGAGAACGCTGCAACTCGGGTTGAAGCTGTACTTCTAGACGCATTGAGCACTTCACTCCGCTCGTGCGCCCATCGCGGCGCGGGCGGGGTGGGGTGCTAACATCGGCCCCCACGCACAAAGGGGGATAAGGTTTTAACTACCTCCGGCCAGCAGCCTTGTTAGCGAGACTGCTGGCCGGTTCTTTTTCTGGAGGGGTAGTTGGACGTCAGCCGTGAGCAATGAGCCGAGACCAGAAAAGGTCCCCTCTCGAGTTGCAAGCTGAATGCTGATGGCTGACTGCTGAAAGCTGTCTTTGCTGCAAATGAACCGGGTCGTCCCCGGCTACCTGGGCGGCTCTTTCACCTTGACGATCTGATCGGCGGGCACGTTCTTGAACTCCTGGGTGATACCTGAAGGCCAGCGGATTTCCACACGATCTGCCGACTTGTTCGCGCCCAAGCCGAAGTGAGTGGGTCCGGCGCTCGAAGAGGCATACCCGGCGGCGAAAGAGACGTGATTGTATTGAGTGGTCCCTCCGGCCACCACCTTGATTCTGGCTCCGATGCCATCGCGATTGCTCTTCGTGCCCTCCAGCTTGAACTCCAGCCAGTGATTGCCTCCCGGGCTGTCGTTGATCCAAATCTCGGCAGGCGCGTTGATGGCACTGACCACGACGTCCAGACGCCCGTCCCCGTTCAGGTCTCCTATCGCCGAGCCCCGATGCCGGCTGGGGGGTTGCGCAGTCAAACCTGCCTCCGCAGTGAGGGCCTGAAATCTCGCCCCGCCCTGGTTCCGAAATACGGTGTTAGGCTGTGCCACTTGCACTCTCGACGCATACCCAAGCGACTGAACGTGCCCGCGCGTGACAAACATGTCCTTCCATCCATCGTTGTCAAAATCGGCGATGGTGGGCGAATAGCCCGCCATCGGCAGGCTGAGCCAAGCCAGCCCGCTGCGTTCGGTGATATCCTCAAAACTGCCCGTCCCCAGGTTACGGAATAACGGAAAGGTCTCCTTATCGAGCGCTGCGAAAGCGATGTCGGGATAACCATCGTTATCGATGTCGCGAAAGTCTACCCCCATCCCTGAAATGAACTCTCCGTTCGCGGCGAGCGCCAAGCCGGCCTGGAAAGCGATCTCCTCGAATTTCCCGCCGCCCTTATTATGAAAAAACGAGTTATACATCTTGTCGTTGGTCACGAAAATATCCATCAATCCATCCAGGTCGTAATCCGCGATCCCCACCCCCATGCCCTTTCCGGGATGAGCGCGGATTCCCGATTCCGCCGAAACATCCCGGAAGGTCCCGTCGCCATTGTTGAGGAACAACTGATTGGGCGTCGGCTTATAGAATTTCGGATGGCAGTAGTCGAACTGGCCCGGCGCCGCCTCGCAGGTGCGTTCGGTGTTGATGTCCCAAGCGAGATAGTTGACCACAAAAAGGTCCAAAAGCCCGTCGTTGTTCACATCCACCCAGGCCGCGCCGACGCACCACAAGGGGCCATATTGGCTGTCCGGCTTGTTCAGCCCCGCCTTCGCCGTGACATCCGTGAACGTGCCGTCGCCGTTGTTATGGTATAACCGGTTGCCGTGGACGCCGCCCACGAAGATGTCTTCGTAACCGTCGTTATCGTAATCGCCGATCGCGACGGCGTTGTCGAAGCCTACACCCGCGAGACCGGCCTTTTCGGTGACATCTTTGAAGTTGCCTTTTCCGTCGTTTTCGAAGAGGCGGTCGGAGTACTTTGCAGAGGTCTTTTTCAACGTCCGAATATCGGCTCCGTTGGTGAAGAAAACATCCAGATAGCCGTCGTTGTTATAGTCGAAAACAGCCACCCCACCGGCCATGGTTTCCGGGGCATGGCGCTCCGGCGTCTCACAACTGTCGAGTTTGAAGTCGATCGGCCGATAAACGAAGTGGATGGGGGTCTCGGTATCCCGGCTGGAAGCGGCTACCCAAACGGCAGCCAACAAAACCGCTACCGTCCAGAGAATCGGCGACGCTGCAACGCGCTTTATCGGGACGTTCTTTCCGCGCCACACAAACGATGCTCTATTCATGGCGACGGCTTACTCCCGCGTCCTGATACCTTGAGGAGCGGCTCCTGCGGCTCTTCTTTCGCCAGCTCCTTCACCTTGGCGAACTCGGAATCTGCTTCCTGTTTACGGCCCAAAGAATTCCAAAGCCTGCCCAGATGGTAGTGCGCGTCTGGCCTAGACGGCTCGATGCGGATCGCCTCACGAAAATGACGTTCGGCTCCGGTGGAGTCGTTCCTGCTCGCCAGAAGGATGCCGAGATCCAGATGCGCGAGCCGAAAATTCGGATCCAACTTCAACGCCCGCCGCAGATGTTCCTCGGCTTCTTTTTCGTTTCCCGCATGCATTTCTGCGTCGCCCAAATATGCCAAGGCCTGCGTGTGCTGCGGTTGATTGGCCAATTCCTCCTGGAATTCGCGGCGGGCATCTTCGTAACGCTTCCGCTTCCAATAGAGGTATCCAAGACCGAAGTGAACCTCCGGCTCGCGCGGCGAGGCTTTTACCGCGGCTTCAAACTCCGCCGTGGCCTGGTCTTCCTGGTTTGCCGCATCGAGCACTTCGCCCAACAGCATGTGAACGGGGGCGGAATCCGGGTTCTTAGTCAGCAGAAACCGGAACTCATCGATCGCGCCCTGGTATTGTTTTGACCATAAGTAGCTTTGGGCCAGCCTGTATCGCAATTCCGTGTTGTCGGGCTGCTGCGCGACCGCAACTTTAAGTTGGGCCGCGGCGGCATCGAATCTGCGGCTGCCGTAATAGCTCATCCCAAGCAACACTCGCGCCTGAAAGCTGCTGGGGTCGGCTTTTATGGCCTGTTCGAATGCGGAAGCGGCTTCGGGGAGCTTGTCCAGCTTAAAGTAGGCCAAGCCGAGATTCAGGTAAATGCCGGGCAGATGAGGATCCAACGCGATGGCCGCCCGGTAATGCGGAATGGCAAGTTCGTACTTTTTCTGGCGTGCCAGCGCAAGGCCCGCGCTGGCCTCGGCCACGGCTCCAGGGTTAGTTGAAGCCCCTAAGCACGCGGCACATACCAGCAGAGCCAGCACGGACTTCGTGAAATCAATACGGATCCCGGGATTTCTTTCGACGTTGCCGCGGCCACGCCCCCAGGCGCCTTGGAATCTGGGTGGGTGTAAGCAGGTTTTGGGTAGCACCCTCGAAAATGGCTCCTTCAGGGCACCCCGGACCGTCAATCTCTCGCCCTTTACACCGGACATCCTCATGAACGCCTGAGGCACTGAACTAGCGGCAATACTCGACCCGCAAGGTCGGGTCACGGATTCCGCCCGGATTCGCATTTCTGGCGTTCCGCTCCGACCGAGTATACCATGAATGCGGACTGCGCCGGGCCGTCGAGGTGTAGTTTAGCTGGGTCGTTGAGGTGGAATAGGTTTTCAACGGCGTCGCTCGCCCAGAGGCTTGGAAACACCCTGACTCAGCCAGAACGGCTCGGAACGGGTTCCTGCGGCGCCCAGAAGAATGGGTGACGAGCGAGCAGCCTCCCTTACCCGGAACTCCGGTTGAACCCGAATTCGAAAGTTGGCAGCCGCCGTTCGAGCCGAATCACTTGATTCGAGGCCCGTTTGACGCAGATACCGGAGGAACAAAATGGTGCGGGGCAGGGCGTAGGGGCATCCGCCGCGGCGGACGCTGTGCCCCTACAAGATGCACATCACACCCACGCTAACTTCCGAATTCGGGTTGAACGAGGACGCTGGCTCTTCATGAAGTCTGCTGGGCAAGTATTTCGTCAATCCTCCGCAGTTCCTCGGCTGAGAACTTCAAGTTCGCGAGTGCGGCGACGTTCTGCTCGATCTGCTCGGTCCGGCTGGCTCCGATCAGCGCACTCGTCATGCGAGGGTCCCTCAGGACCCAAGCCAGCGCCATCTGCGCGACCGTCTGCCCGCGCTGGCGGGCCAGTTGCTCTAAGGCGCGCACCTGGTCGAGCCGGCGTTCCTCGATGTCCTTCCTCTTCAGAAATCCATGTGGCTTGGAAGCCCGCGAGTCGCTAGGAATCCCATCCAGATAGCGATTCGTCAACAGCCCCTGCGCAAGCGGACAGAAGGCAATGCATCCCACGCCTTCAGTTCCGAGCAGGTCGAGCAAGCCGCCTTCGATGGTTCTCTGGAACATGGAGTACCTTGGTTGGTGAATGAGGCAGGGGGGTCCCAGGTCGCGCAGGATTCTCACCGCCTCCGCCGTCTGCTGGACGTTGTAGTTGGAGACGCCAACATACAGCGCCTTCCCGCGTCGAACTGCCTGGTCGAGGGCGGACATCGTCTCTTCGATCGGAGTCTGAGGATCGGGCCGGTGGGAGTAGAAGACGTCAACGTAATCGAGTCCCATGCGCTGGAGGCTCTGGTCCAGGCTGGCAAGGAGGTACTTTCTCGATCCCCAGTCGCCGTAAGGTCCCGGCCACATCTCCCAGCCGGCCTTCGTACTGATGATCATCTCATCCCGATAGCCGGCGAAATCAGCCTTCAGAATGCGCCCGAAGTTCTCTTCCGCAGAACCGGGTGGCGGCCCATAGTTGTTGGCAAGATCAAAATGGGTAATGCCCAGGTCAAATGCCCGGCGAAGCATCGCCCGGCTGTTCTCGAAGACATCGAATCCACCGAAGTTGTGCCAAAGTCCAAGGGAAATAGCGGGTAAGAGCAGACCGCTCCTGCCGCAGCGCCGATACTGCATGGTCTCATACCGTTGGTCACTGGGTGTGTACACATCTTCCTCCGTCAATTGCCCATTTTCAATCGGTGATTGCTTATTGCCGAAGAACCGAAACTCGAAATTCGAGACTCGACGCCGAGTCGCTGAGACGAATTTCCAGTTTCGAGCTCCGAATTTCCGTCTTTTTCCAATCGACCGTTCTCAATCAGCCATCGGCTATGAACTAACTTAGCGTCGCCAGCACCAGGACCTCCCGCCGGCCGTCGCCCGGGAGAGGCACGATGTCGCCCTTAATGGGCACCCCGTCAACCTTCAGCGCAACCTGGTTGCCCTCGCCCGCGCGCTCGACGACGATGTGGTAGGTCACGCCGCGGAAGATGCGGGTGGCCTTAAATCCGCGCCAACTGTTCGGAATGACGGGTGAAATCTGGAGTCCGTCATAGGAGGTGCGAATGCCCAGAATCCATTGCGTGATGGCGTAATAGTTCCAAGCCGCGGTCCCGGTCAGCCAGGAGTTCTTCGCCTCACCGTAGGTGGGAGCATCCCGCCCGGCGATCATCTGGGCGTAGACGTACGGCTCGCAACGATGCAGATCGCTGATCGGCTCTCGCGCCGAGGGATTGATGCGCGAATAATAGTCGTGCGCGCGATCACCGTTTCCGACTCGCGTCTCGGCAATCATCACCCAGGGATTGTTGTGGCAAAAGATGCCGGCGTTCTCCTTATATCCGGGCGGATAAGACGAAATCTCACCCAGTTCGAGATAGTATTTCGAGTAGGCGGGCTGCTGCAGAATGATGCCATGTTGGGTGGCCAAGTATTTGTTAACCGAATCCATCGACTGGCCAGCCAGGCCATCGTCCAATCCGACGCCCGCCAATACGCAGAAGCCCTGGGTTTCGATGAAAATCTTTCCCTCCAGGCATTCCTTCGAACCAATCTTTCGGCCGAAGTCGTCGTAGGCGCGCAGGAACCACTCGCCGTCCCAACCGTGTTGCCGGATGGTTGCTTCCATCTTCGCCACCTGGGCAAGATAATCTTTCGCTTCCTCGGCCAGGCCCCGACGTTGCGCAATGTCCGCGAGTTCTCGGCCCGCCAGCACGAAAAGCCCCGCGATAAACACCGACTCGGCCACCTTGCCGTCCTTGTTGGTGGTCGTCTGGAATGACTGCCCAGGTGTATCGGAAAAGCAATTCAGATTCAGGCAATCATTCCAGTCGGCACGGCCGATCAACGGCAGTCCATGCGGCCCGAGCCGGTCCAGGGTGTACTTGAAGCTCCGCTCTAGGTGCTCATACAGTGGTTGCTCTGAACCTGGATGGTTATCGTAAGGGACAGGTTCGTCCAGAATGCTCCAGTCACCCGTCTCTTTCAAATAAGCCGCCACGCCCAGGATGAGCCAGTGCGGGTCGTCGTTGAAGTTCCCGCCGACATCGTTGTTGCCGCGCTTGGTGAGCGGCTGATACTGGTGATACGCGCCGCCCGTGGGCAACTGCGTAGCGGCAAGATCCAGAATGCGTTCGCGCGCGCGCGCTGGCACCATGTGCACGAAGCCCAGCAAGTCCTGATTGGAATCGCGGAAGCCCAGGCCGCGTCCGATGCCGGACTCATAAAAAGAGGCGGAGCGCGACATGTTGAACGTCGCCATGCACTGGTACGCGTTCCAGATGTTGACCATGCGGTTGGTGTGTACGTCGGGGGTCTCCACCTGGCAAATCCCAAGCAGTCTAGCCCAGTACTGCCGCAATTTTTCGAAGGCCGTGTTGACGTGGGCCGAGTCCAGATACTTGGCGATGACCGGCTTGACGGATTTCTTATTGAGGGTTTGGGATTCAGGCGGATCGAACTTCTGGTCCTGCGGGTTCTCGTGGTAACCCAGCACGAAGATGATCTGCTGCGTTTCGCCAGGCTCGAGCTCGAGCTTCACGTGCTGCACACCGATGGGAGCCCAGCCGTGAGCGACGGAGTTGGCTAACCGTCCGCGCTCGACACCCACCGGCCTCTCCCAGCCGCGATAGGGTCCCACAAAAACTTCGCGCTGCGTGTCGAAGGTCTCAACTTTGCCCGAACAGGCGAAATAGGCGAAGTGGTTGCGGCGCTCGCGATATTCCGTCTTGTGGTAGATGACTCCGTCCTCGACCTCCACTTGGCCGATGCTGAAATTGCGCTGGAAGTTCGTGGCGTCATCCTGCGCATCCCACAAGCAGAACTCGATGCTGGAGAAGGCCGAGAGCCCAGCGCGCTTGGAACGCTGGTTGGTGATGGTGAGCTGCCAGATCTCGAGATTCTCGTCCAACGGCACGAAGTAGTTGGTGTGCGCCTCAATGCCGCGATAGCGAGAACCTATGATGGTGTAGCCCATGCCGTGCCGGCAGATGTAATCTTCCAGATCGTGCCGCGTCGGCTGCCAGGAAGGAGACCAGAATTCGCCAGATTCGTCATCGCGCAGATAGATATAACGCCCCCCGAGATCGAAGGGCACATTGTTGTAGCGATAGCGCGTGATGCGCCGCAGCCGAGCATCGCGGTAGAACGAGTAGCCACCGGCCGTGTTGGAAATAATCCCGAAATAAGCCTGGCATCCGAGGTAATTGATCCACGGCAATGGCGTATCAGGCCGCGTAATGACGTATTCTTTATGCTCGTCATCGAAAAACCCGAACGTCATATGATTGCTCCTGGAGATGATTTGTCCACGGCCACTGACGCACCCGCGCAAGTCCTTGGCGGCTGGCCTGTGCAAAAGCGCAGACCTATTGACAAGTGGCGGCGTAATTATACTCGAATGCCGCGTGAAAACAGGCGCATTCGCGTTCCCCGCGATATCGGTAAGTGTGTCTCCGCCGTTCCGGTGTAAGGATCGCGATTGCAACACCCCCCAAAAAGTGCGACACTCATCCGCTCGATCTTTCTGAGTCGAGACGAAGCGACATCGCAGTCATACTCACTTCTTTGGGTGGTTCGATGGTTCAGTCGCCCTGCCGTGAAATCCTGTTGGAGCTGGTCATCTCCTTCCCTCTCATCTTCCTCTCAGTGGCGGTAGCGAGCGGCGGCGAGACGCCCAGCCTGAACATCAAAGTGGACCAGGTGGGTTATCCCATGAGCGCCCGGAAGATTGCTGTAGTCAGCGCTCCAGCGCAGACCTTCGTGGTAAAGCGCGCCAGCGATAACGTCACGGTTTTTCAGGGGAAATTGAGTGCCAGCACCAGGGACGCCAACTCCGGCGACACGGTTGAGGCCGCCGAGTTTTCCAGCCTTCAGCAACCCGGCACCTATTATCTCGACGTCCCCGGCGTGGGCCGCAGTTGGACGTTTTCCATTGGGCCGGATGTATTTTCCCGTACCTTTTATCTTGCGACGCGAGCGTTTTACGGACAGCGCTGCGGGACCGCGGTGGACCTAGGCCCTGAGTTTCCGGGATACACCCACCCGGCGTGCCACCTCAAGGGAAGTTTCCATACGTCTTCCGGCAAAGCGGGCCCGCGCGACAACGTCGGCGGCTGGCATGACGCCGGAGACTACGGCCGCTACATCGTAAACTCCGGAATTTCGACGGGAACGCTGCTGTGGGCCTGGGAGATCTTTGGGCGGAAGCTTGCCAGCATCAAGCTGAACATCCCCGAAACCGGAAACGGTACGCCGGACCTCCTGAATGAGGTCCGCTGGAATCTGGAGTGGATGCTCAAGATGCAGGATGACGATGGAGGCGTCTGGCACAAACAAACGAGCGCCCGGTTTCCCGGCTTCGTAATGCCGGAACAAGATCATCTTGTGAGTCTCGTGATCGGCACCGGCAGCGCGCCGTACAAGAGTACGTGCGCGACCGCCGATCTGGCAGCAGTCGCGGCGATTGCTGCCCGCGTTTATGAGCCGTTCGACAAGAGTTTTGCCGCGAAAAGCCTGCGAGCCGCCCGGCAAGCCTGGGCCTGGACCGAGCGTTATCCGAACGTGACGTTCAGGAATCCGCCGGGGATTTCGTCCGGCGAGTACGGCGACGCGAATTGCGGAGATGAGCGGTTGTGGGCCGCGGCTGAGCTGTGGCGAACTTCAGGCGACGCCATCTACAACCGATATTTCCTCGACAACTATGCGAAGTACCTGCCGGATCTTCGTGCTCCCGAGGTTGAGTCCTGGAGGGTCGTGGCGCCGATGGGTTTGTGGGCCTATGCGCTGGCCGCTCGCAAAGGAGCGGACGCGCGCGTGGCTGCCGGCATTCGGCAGGGGGCGCTCGCCGCGGCCCGCGAGATTGTGAACCGCACGCGCGGCAACCCGTACCGCATCAGCATGGTCGCAAAAGACTACGTGTGGGGTTCGAACGGCCAAGCCGGCAACTACGGTGTGCAGTTGCTGGTCACGAATTTTCTTTCGCCAGACCCGGCCTTCGTGGAGACCGCCCTGGAGAATCTCCATTACCTTCTCGGGCGCAATACCTTCTCACTCTCCTGGGTGACGCAGGCGGGCGCGAACCCGTGCCGTCATCCGCATCATCGGCCCAGTGGCGCCGAAAAGAATCCTGAACCTTGGCCGGGGCTGCTCTCCGGCGGTCCCAACGCCGCCAGGCAGGACGCTGTCCTCCAAGCCCTGCCTCCCAATTTGCCGCCCGCTAAGATCTACAGTGACGATCAAGGCTCCTACGCAAGCAATGAGATTTGTATCAACTGGCAGGCTACGCTGGTCTTCCTTCTCGCCGGAGTGCTGGAATGAACCGTGCAGCGGCGATTCCGACCGGATGGAAACGCGGCGAGACTGTGTCACCCCGGCGCGAGCGGCTCGAGACAACGCCGCGCCTGGCGGCCTGCGGGACTTGAGGTGACGAATGCATCTTCATTTTATTGACATCGCTATCATCGTGGCTTATCTGGTCACGTCGGTGTCAGTGGGCTATTGGGTCTCCCACCGGGCTTCCCGGGACATCAAGGCTTACTTCCTCGGTGGCAACGTGATGCCCTGGTACGTGCTGGGCATTTCGAACGCCTCGGGCATGTTCGACATCAGCGGCACCATGCTGCTGGTCTACTGGATGTTCATCTACGGCCTGAAGAGCGTCTGGATCCCGTGGCTCTGGCCGACCTTCAACCAGGTTTTCCTGATGGTCTACCTGTCGGCGTGGTTGCGTCGTTCCAATGTGATGACCGGCGCGGAGTGGATCAAGACGCGGTTCGGTACGGGCCGTGGCGCCCAGCTTGCTCACCTGATCGTGGTGGTTTACGCCTTCGTCAGCATCATTGGCTTCTTCAGTTACGGGTTCAAAGGGATCGGGAAGTTTGCGGCGACGTTCCTGCCTTGGCACCTTTCTCCCAATCAATACGCTACCATTTTGATCGCGATCACCGCCATCTACGTGATCAAGGGCGGTATGTTCAGCGTTGTGATCACGGAGGTCATCCAGTTCTGCATTCTGTCGATTGCCTCGTTTGCCGTCGGCATCATTGCCATGGCGAAAGTTGCGCCTGGTACGCTTCAGCATTTTGTCCCCGCCGGCTGGGACCAGCTCTTCTTCGGCTGGAAGCTGAACCTCGATTGGTCCGCGCTCATCACCTCTGCGAACGCCAAGATCGCGGAAGACGGCTACGGAATCTTTGGGTTTTTCGTCATGATGTTGTTGTTCAAGGGAGTGCTGATCAGCATGGCCGGCCCGGCGCCGAATTACGACATGCAGCGGGTCCTCTCGTCGAAGAATCCCCGCGAAGCATGCATGATGAGCAGTTGGGTGAACGTCGTGCTGACCTTTCCGCGCTACTTCTTGATCACCGGGTTGACCGTCCTGGCCCTGGTTTTCTTCAGCGATCAGATTCGGGCCATGGGAACGAACATGGATTTCGAGCTGGTGCTTCCCTACGCGCTGGGCCGGTTTGTTCCGGCAGGCCTGCTCGGGTTCCTGATCGCCGGATTGCTGGCGGCCTTCATGTCCAACTTCGCGGCCACGGTGAATGCCGCGCCGCCCTACTTTGTGAACGACATCTACAAGCGCTTCATCAACCCCAATGCCAGCCCCAGGACCTACGTCCGCTTGAGCTATCTGAGTTCGTTCGCCGTCGTGCTGGTGGGCGCGGCCATCGGCTGGTACGTCGCGTCCGTGAACTCCGTGGTTCTTTGGATTGTCTCCGGGCTCTGGGGCGGCTACACCGCTTCCAACGTTTTGAAATGGTATTGGTGGCGGTTTAACGGCTACGGGTATTTCTGGGGAATGGTCACGGGCATTGCAGGCTCGTTGATCCTGCCGGCGCTTCTCCCCCAGGTTTCCCTGGTGCAGGGACTTCTACAGGCGCATGGGGCGAACTTGGATGTAGCGCTGGTGTTCCCGCTCGTCCTTGCGATCTCCCTGGTGGGATGTCTGGCGGGTACTCTGCTGACCAAGCCGGGAGACGAAGAAGTTTTGAAAGACTTCTATCGCCGGGTGCGGCCCTGGGGCTTCTGGGGACCTATTCTCGCCAAGGTTCGCGCTGAAGATCCCGCCTTCGAGCGCAACAAGGACTTCTGGCGCGACATGTTCAACGTGGTGGTCGGCATTACTTGGCAGGTTAGCTTGGTGGCTCTGCCCATCTACATCGTGATCCAGAAGTTCCGCAACGCCGTGATCACGGCAGCGATCGTCGCCGTGACCTCCATCGTGCTGAAGTTCACTTGGTACAACCACCTGAAGGCTGGCGAAGCGATCGACCAGGCGATTGCCCGGAGCGAAGCCGTGCAGTCTATGCCGACAGCCTGATCCGGCCGCAAAGACGGTACAGCTTTTCTGCCGGACGAAGCAGCGTGATCTAGTGTGCTGTCCCAGAAATACGGTTACATAGTCTTTCAATCTTGGCCAAAATCGAGTCGGCCGTGGCTGTCCAGACAAAGGGTTGGGCTTGGGTGTTGGAGGAGCGCACGAATTGATCGATTTTC
>JBEKHR010000057.1:0-25471 GCA_050012175.1 Terriglobia bacterium
GTTCTTCGAGCATCATTTTGCGTAAACGGGTCATAGGGAACCTCCTTATGACCCGACAATAGCTTGATTAGGGCAATCCTGTGGGCAACACGCACGCGCAGCGTCCGCCGCACGGGCGGCTTCGTTCAAGTCCGCTTCGAGGAAGTTTGTCCATCCCACCAGTGACTTTTAGGCAATAGACAGCGCTGCGAGCGGATTGGGCCTGAAAAGTCGGCATCTCGGAAACCGGCACCTTCGAATCGCTATCCTCGATTGCTGTTTAACAGCCCTTCACACCATTTAACCAAGGACGCCGTAGTGTTCAAAATATTGAGTGGGCGATCGGAGTTGTTCGCTTTCCAACATCCCTTGAGTTGACATTATTGTTCTTGATGCAACGAAGTAGTACTCCGCTCACAACAGCTTTCGCCGTGGCCGCGTTCAAGGAGACTCTTGCCGTAGAGATCGAGACCGTGCTGCTTCCGGTATTTGACCCACTCTCGTCCAAGTGCCTTTGTCTCCGCTGGCGACGCAACCCCAAACCGGCCTAATGCAAGAATCATCGCTCGAACACTCACCCGCGGCTCAGCCATCGGGCCGCGGAGCCCGCAGTTGGGACAGGTGAAGACAGGCGAAAAAATGTGTCTTTCGGACCTGATCTGGTGCAGCATGGTGTCTAGAGAATCGCACAGCTCGATTAGCGCCGCGAACGACATTGCTTCTCGCCATTCGCCGTGCAGTCTCGTAAGCATCTCGGGAAACCAAACTCTCTGGGGATCTCCCGCCGGCATACAAGATTGCTCCCTTCAGTCCGTACACCACTATTTTAGTGCTATTTGCGGGCAGTTCGGGTCATAAAAGCGGCTCCTTCTCGCCTACCGTGGGCCATTCCAAAAGTGCGTCCTGTCGGGTCGGTAATCCTCGACGACTTTCACCGTGCAATCTAAGATTTGCCGCCGGGGCGGAGTTTCAGAGTTGATTTCGGTACTTCTCAGGTTAGGCTTACCGTTGTTGTGGCTGGAGTTTGGCGAAAACCCAAATGGGCAGAGCGGCTATGATTCGGGACATTCGACAAGGCCGCTCATCAGGCCGAAGAGAGGGATGACTGCGCTCCGACACACGACCCACCTTTGAGAATCAAAGGCGCGTAATCGAGCTTGTGACCGGGTCGTGTGACTAGGGTCGAGTGTTTGCGCTTCCGGGAAGCTCATAGTAATGTTGATAAAGGAAGGTGAACCATGACGCAAATCACGGAAGCCATTTACACTCAGGGCGTTCTGCAGCCCGCGTTCGATCTGAACCTCCGCGAGCAGCAGCGAGTCCGCGTTATCGTTGAGCCCATCGACGACGGTCTCGGGGATCGGGACACGGCTGTGGCGCGACTGAAGGCCGGAATCGCGAGCATGAAGTTCTTCTCGAAGGGGCCACTGCCCACGCGAGAGGACATCCATGATCGCACTTGATACTAACGTCCTGCTCTACGCGTGTGATCGCGCGGATTCCAGACGCCAACAAATCGCGATCGATCTCGTTGCGAATAGCAAGGACGGCGTCCTGCTCTGGCAAGTCGCCTGCGAGTTCGTCGCGGCTTCTCGCAAACTGAGCGCACAAGGATTCACCGCATCGGACGCGTGGAGCCGGCTCACAGCCTCTCCACGCTGGGCGCGCTCCAGGTCTGAATCCGTTCAGATAGGCCCCGTGTTTTCGTGTGGCTTAAGCCCGGCAATGTGCCATCAACGACTCATGCCTCTACATTTGTTGACCGAGTTTTCAGGAGACTCTTCCAGGCTGTTGAAAGACACCACACTCATACGTTAACCCGCATCTCTACTCCCTACGTTGCCGGTGGTGGGTGCTTGGCTTTGGCGTAACGGTCCAAAAAGAGTTGAATAATCTCCGATGATGCGCGAAAACCAGTCCGCCGCAAATGGTCGATGGTCGCCGGGAAGTCTTGGACAAGGCCGCGTCTAGCACCAAGATAGAGAACGGTAAGAGTACCTGCAACTTTGAGGTTCCGACGGGCGGCTTCTTGCCGTCCCCCCAGGTCATCCATCAGCAGTAAGTCGGCTCCGAGTTCTTGCGCCAAGACAATTGCGTCGTGCTCGCCTGGGTCGAGCCGGGCTAGGCCGGGATCGATCGCGAACGAGGCCTGATTCACTTCCAGCCAAGTGGGGCGATTGCTGATCCAGGCTTTGACTTTTGGCGGGGTAGCTTGGGCTTGAAGTTCAGAAAGAACTGCCTGTGGGACGATGACGCGACCATACAATGCCTGTAAGAGACCAATTTGCTCGATCAGAATAAGGTGGTTGAGCGGCGTCGTATCAGCGATGACGATCATCGCGACCGAAGTTCCCCTGTCCGTTCCAGCAAGCGTTCGTTGGTTCTAATTTCCTGATCGATTTCGGTGGGAGTGTAATCGTAGTAGAGCCCGTGGTTTCTTAAGAAGGAATTCACTTCCAGACGGGATTCGAAGCCGAGCACGCGACGGACTTGTGACTCGGTTAAAGCACCAGAGCGGTAACCTTCCAAGGCAATGGCCTCTAGCGCGTGACGCGGCAGATCCTTCCACTCGGCTTGCAGGTCATCGGCGATGTCTTCCGGCAGCTCGATACCGATTTGCATAACTTCCTCGCTACGTACACCCCATTTCTACCATATTTTGTTGGTGAATGGAAGCGCGAGGTTGGCGAGAGCCCACCCCTGATCTACTGTGGCGCCTCGTTTGTCGCTGGAGGTGTAGCGGTCTGTTGATACATCGCGCTGAGTTCCTGCCTGAGTTGCATCAATTGCCGGAGCTCGTCGAGGTTCGGCATTGTGGCGACTCTCGACCCTGCCGGAACAGATGCGGCCGCTTGTCTGCTTCCTGCGTCACGGCCTACAGAGCCGGTCCCCAGCACAATGTAGAACCTCGTGTTGCCTGGGACGGTCACCACGATGTTCTGATTGAACGCCAGCTCATTCAACTCTTCATCGCCTGCGACCCCAACGTTGTTGGCGACCCGTTCCCGCAGTAGCGCACTCTCGGAAAGCGGGCCGTAGAATCCACTGCTACCTCCATTTCCAACCAGGTACGCGGCAACAGTTCCAAGCCCGGTGAATGTCCGTACCAGGAATTTGGTCCCCGTCCTCGTTCCGGACACTGATCCCTTAAGCGGTCGAAACGCCAGGTCCATAGCTACCCCATCCATCCTCTGCGTGGTTCCATCCGGCATTTCCAGCCTGTCGAACCGGATATCGACGTTCCCCGAGCGGTCTGCTTGACGCAACTGGCCGATCGCTTTTGCTCCCGCCGGCACGGCGATCTCACCTTCGCGCTCAAAGTTGTACTCGATTACCGCGACAACGGGTTCTTTCACCCCCGTACTGACCGCCGATTCCAACCGCGCTACGAGGCGGGTGCCGGGAGGCAGCAAAGTGACGAAATCGCTCTGTTCGAGGACGGCCGACCTCATCGGGGCGCCTCCGGCAACACCAGTATCTGCCCCTCGCACAAACACCAGCGATGGCTTACGGAGAGCGGCCTCAGGCGATTCGCCAGGTGAGGGAGGCTGCTGTGGGCGTTGATAGCCTGGCTCCTGCGGCAGGGTGGAATCGAAATCAATCTTATTCAGCGCATACTGCGGAGGATTTTCTTTCGGAGTTGTTTGTTGTGCGGCGAGGGCCTGCGCCCGACCCGGTCGCGCCGTTCGCCCGATATCCTCGGGGGTCACGTCGCTCCTATTCACTGCCTGGTCGCCGCTTACCTCGGCGTTCAACATTGGTGTTACAGATCCGCCTTGGTTACTCTCCTGGCCGGGAGTTGTCCTGCGCCCCAGGTCCGGCGCGCCTGCCTGTCCCACTGTTTTCTTTGCCTTTTGAGGCGAAGAGAATATGCCCAGGAACAGCAGGAGCATAACAATGGCCGCACCACCCAGCACCACGAGCGACTTGCTTTTGTCCTTGCTGAGCTCGCGGCGTGTGGTTCTGGGCTGCTGGGTCTGCCGGGCCCTCTCAAACGCTTGGCGGATGATCTCGCGCCATTGAATCCCGCGCTTTCCATCCGCTGCTTCCGGTTCCGCGGCTTCCTCCACATCGGCTCGTGACTCCGCTGGCGTCGTGTGCAGCGTGCTATTTTCTTGTGACGGGCTTTCCATGGGTAGAATCCTCCTTCAAGGTGTTGATGCCAAAACCGATGGGCGCCAAGGCAGGGTGATCCACGGCCCCCGCCTCAGCAATCTGCAAGAAGAGCGTCTCGTTAGATTGTTTGTAGGGGGGACGATCGAAGACCACCACCCCGTCCGCGCGCTCTCCCGGCGCCAAACGGCGCTTGCTCAAACGAAAATTCAGTACAGGAAGCTGTTCGGCTATCGTCCAGCGCGACCGCCGAATGACCTTTCCTGACTTGACCTTGCCTCCAAGCTGAACTTGTGGTGGCATGATCAGAATGCTGCGGCCAGTTGGATTGATGGCAGAGAACAGCACAGTTACCCGCTCTCCGCCATCTACTACCTCGCCTACCCCGGCGCGCACACGGTCTCCGGTGGCCGTTTCTGCCGACACATGTTCGCCGTAGAGCGGTGGCAGCGGAGATCGTTCCTGCCGGGCAAGAAGTTCATCTAACCCCGTCGGTGCAGGGGCCTCCGGTGGGTCCGATGCGACGGAGGACGCTTGCTTGATGACATCCATCGCCGCCCCGCCTGTGCTTGCTGTGTCAAGGGTCGCGGGCACAGAGCCCACTGCAGTTGGGCCTACGTCGACAGTTTTCGCTACGAGCGCAGCGGGGTAATCCGGCTCGATTAGAAAGCCTTTGGCAGGTTTGTAATTGAGCAGAAGGTCCACGTTTTCAGGGTTGGTTGACTTTTGTTTTCCTCGGCTCACCAGCAGCAAACTTGCCTCGCGCCCGCGAGTCGTTGAAATCAGCAAATTGGTCTCTGCTGGCTTCTCCGTGAGGGTTTTAATGAACACCAGTTGTGGCTCCCGGTCCGAGTGCTCGACTTGGAATAGTGTCGGGTCGCCGACGACTACTGAATTCACAGTCTCCGGCATACGGATCGCCGTCACAAAGTGTGCGGCGACTTCGACTACCGCGACCTTCCCCTCCATTTCCAGTTTGGTCAGCACCCGCGGCTTGACCTCGGGAACTTGCGCCATTGCCGACCGGCAAACGAACAAGATGCAGATTACGAAAGCCTTACTAAACGTGCTCATAGATCACCTCGTTTCCTTTCGCCGACCCCCCGCTGCGGGCACCCGTCGCATTCTCTCAACCCTTTTCGTGCGATAAAGACGAGCCACACGGCTGACGTAGCTATAAACATCCGGTGAAGAGTATTCGAGTCCCCTCGCGAGGATCGGGCGCTCTCCCACGTAATAGGCTGCTGTCACCAGCCTTAGGTCGCCCCCGAAGAGGCGCATCAACCAAGCGAGATATTCAACGCCCGCGCGAACGTTTTCCTCGATCTGAAATCGATTCCGCACTCCAAGTCTCATGGCAGTCGCCGGCATCAGTTGCATCAAGCCTGCGGCGCCATTCGGCGAAACCGCATAAGGCTGCCAATTCGATTCCACTTCGATCACCGCGTCCACCAACTCAACCGGAACTTCGTAGAGATTCGCGTAATACTCGGCACAACGAGCAGAATAATCGCGCAACGGTGTGGGCTCTGCTCCTGGCGCCACACCTACGAACCAAAACAAAACGATCAACACCCTGCCGTCCGTCTTCATACGCTCCCCATGGTTAACTCGTCACGATATCTCTTCGAGTCGGCAACCAAGCCATCGAATCCGGCACGCAGCAGCAGACGCTTCCGGTCGGCCTCAGTCTTGGCCAGAAGAGCAAGCAGTACATCCCGTTGGTCGGGTTCTATTTCGCTTACTCCCATGATCTCAAGGGCCTTCGCTAGGTCGAGCATTTCTGCAATGGACGGCGGTTTTTCCAGACTCCACCCGCGCAATGCTCGTGCCAAACCGGCCAGTTGTCCCCGTAAGGCGGGGTCCATATCTGTGCTGTGCACGGCGAGAATCTCCGCCTCCCGTTCCACGGTCGGGTACTCCACGCGTAAATAAAAACAACGTCTTCGCAGGGGATCACCCAGCCGGCGCTCTTCATTCGAGCTCAGAACCACAAAAGGAACCGTTTCCGCCTTGATGGTCCCTAGTTTTGGAACCGTCACCTGCCAGGCGCTCAAGATCTCCAGCAGCAATGCCTCAAATTCGTGGTCCACCTTGTCGAGTTCGTCTACCAGCAGCACGCAGGGGCGGTCCCGGCAAAGCAAAGCCCGCAGCAGGGGACCTTCAGCGAAGAAATCGAGCGAATGCAGGCGCTTGCGAATAGAGTCCCAGTCGCCGCTGAATTGATCTCCCTGGGTTTCGAGGAATAGCTTCTGCAAGGCTTCATCGAACTTACCAATAGCCTTGTCATCGGTAATGCCTTCGTAGCACTGAAGACGCTCCACGAACGTCCCCGCTGCCTCAGCCACTGCGTATGCCAGTTGGGTCTTGCCGCAGCCGGGCGGCCCCTCGACAAGCAGCGGCTTCTGCATGCGGGAGGCGAGATACACCACTTCCAAGGTCACCTCGTCGATCACGTACTTGGCCTCGCGCAGCTTGCCGGAGAGCTCCTGCCTTGATCGAAACACGTTCAGCGCCTCCCGAAGGCACAAAATACACTGCAATCTTCCTAGAAGCGGCCATTTGAAGTCGGTACGCAGCACCCACCTCAATCGCGAGGAGGCAGTAAAGGCAAGCCCCACGCGCTTTTCGGCGACGTAAGCCGGTTTCAAGAATTATTTTTGCGGGTCGATGATTGTGAGAACCAGGACGGAAACGACGGGCTCATGACCGACAGCCGATCTGGTCCGACTGTTCGCTCCTGGAACAGGACCCGGCGTGCCAACCTTTTTTTCCTCGGCAGATGTGAGAGCCAACCCTCCTGACGCGACCTTTAGCAAACGCCCTGCCAGTCGGCGTGCCAGTTTTTTTCACCGGTCGACAGATGTGAGAACCAAAAGGCTCATCCCAGTTTCAATGAACTCCCCAGGCACCCCACACGCAAAATATTTTCCACGGGTCGACAAATGTGAGAACCACGTCCCGAACGTCCTTGCGTACATTGGTTCCCGCGAGAATGTGCACTATTGAAGCCTGATCACCGTATTCGTCCTGTACCCTAGCCGCCTTCGGACCTGAGGCCGTTGCCCTCATTTGACCGCCTTTACATCTTGCCTTACAACCAAGCCATGGTAGACACAGCGCTGCGCGCGGGGCTAAAGAGTGCCCTCATCGAACAGGAACTTTCCGGCGGGGGATGGAGCTATGGTCTAGCGGCAACTCAGGCTGCCCTCGAGCCGACGTGTCTCGCTCTCCTGGCTCTACGATGGGATTCCAGTCCTGCCCGCGCCCTCGGCCTTGAGTTTTTGCTCGGCATGCAGAATCCAAACGGAAGCTGGCCAGCTTTCAGGGGTGACGACTGCGAGGGTTCAGGTCTAACGGCCTTGGCCGTGATCGCGCTCATCAACAACGGCGAGATGGCACTTCAAACAGAGCGCGGAGTCGAATGGCTGCTGAGATTGAAAGGAAGAGAATCACACTGGCTTTGGAGATGGAAGTTTGAGACCACGGATACTCACGTCCGCTTTGACCCCAACAAGTTCGGCTGGCCCTGGCTACCTGGCACTTGCAGTTGGGTCATCCCTACGGCTCTGTCAATCATTGCTTTGAAGCAGGGATTCGTGTGCTGCAAGCCAGAGCAGGTCAGCTTCCGAATCCGGCATGGCAAGGAGATGCTGCTAGATCGCGTCTGCCCCAGCGGAGGCTGGAATGCTGGAAACGGTGTAGTTTACGGAGTTCCTCTGGCGCCACATCTGGATGCCACGGCCGTCGCCTTGCTCGCCCTGAGCGGTGAACAGAGCAACGGCGCCATAGCCTCCGGTCTTGATTGGCTCGAGCGCAGGGCGAGGACTTGTTCCGCACCTTGGAGCTTGGCCTGGTCCATCCTGGCTCTTGATGCCTTCGGCCGGCCCGTTGAGGGTTTGCTTGCTCGCCTGTGCACTCTCAGCGATAAAGGCTTCCTCGCGGATTCTGCCACCCTGGCCGCTGTGATCCTGGCCATTGATTGCCTGGTCGAAGGCAACGTTTTCAAGGTGATCGCATGACAAGAAGAAGCTTACTAGCCGGTTCTGTCGGACTTGCAGCGGGAGCCGCGACTGCCGCTCCCTTTCTCCTGCCCAAATACGACCGCGTCCGGCGACCCGCCCGTTCACGCGTCGCCATCGTGCGAGCGGACGAGTATTCGGAACGGCTTGAATGGACCTTGATGAGCGCCCTTCGGCTATTTGATCTCAATGTCGGTGGAAAGTCAGTCCTGCTAAAGCCGAATATCGTGGACTTCGTTGCGGGAGTTAACGTCAACACCGATCCCGTTCTAGTCACTGCCGCCGCGGAGTGCTTCAGGCGGCTTGGTGCTCTCTCTGTCACCGTCGCTGAAGGCCCGGGGCACCAGAGGGACACACAACTTGTACTTCTTGAAAGTGGGTTCCAAGATGAACTCGCCAAACAGCATATTCCCTTTGTTGATCTGAACCGAGATGAGCTGGTTAAGATCAAGCTCTGCGCAAACTACACTGGCCTGGGCCATCTTTGGCTCCCACGCACAGTGCTCGGCCTTGACTTCGTGGTTTCCATGCCCAAGGTGAAGACCCACCACTGGTCGGGTGTCACGCTAAGCATGAAGAACATGTTTGGTGTTGTCCCAGGCACAAAGTACGGCTGGCCCAAGAACATCCTGCACTGGAGCGGAATCCAACAGAGTATCCTCGACGTTTGTGCGACGGTGCCGATTCATTTCGTCATCGCCGATGCCATCGTGGCGATGGAAGGAAACGGTCCCCTTGCTGGCACTTCACGGCCGCTGCGAAGCATTGTGCTTTCAGATGATCCCGTAGCCGCGGATGCAACGTGCGCGAGACTTATGGGCTTCCAGCCGGAAAGAATTCCCCACATCCGCGAAGCCGCGAAATTCCTGGGCAACGCGTCTACGGAATTGATCGACCAGCTTGCGGGCCGGGTCGCGGCGCCAGACATACCATTCAAGGTCGTGCCGGAGTTTGAGTATTTGTGTGCCAGCTAACCTCCACCGTGTTTGCACACCTGAACCACCAAAGCTTTTCCTGGGTTAAAATACGAACAACTCGAAAGCGAGCCCTTCGATCCTTACGGGCGCCAGGCTGAGACCGGTCAGGCCGGCCTTCGTGGATTGACAGGGCGCGCCTTGCAGGGGGTACGATGACAGAGGAAAAGCGTTTCAAGGAAAGGTATGAAGCAGGCGATACTCCTTGGGACATCAGCAAACCTGACTCCAATCTCATTCAGACAGTAACCACGACGCCCATAAAACCCTGTAAAGCGTTGGATATCGGATGCGGAACTGGCGACAACGCGATATGGCTTTCCCAACAAAACTTCCATGTCTTAGGAATTGACACTTCAGAGATTGCAATTGAGAAGGCCAAGGAGAAAGCTTCGAAGGCCAATACCAAATGTGCGTTTTTGGTCAGCGACATTCTCACAAGCCATATCGAAGGGGCGCCATTTGGCTTTGTATTCGATCGAGGGTGTTTTCATACAAAGGGTTCGGATAAAGAGCGGAAAAGCTTCGCTGAAAACGTAAACCGCCACCTAGAAGAAGATGGCCTATGGCTGAGTCTTCTTGGCAACGCTGATGAACAACGTCATGCCCCAGGTCCGCCACAACGGACCGCAAGAGAAATTGTTTACGCTATCGAGCCCTACTTCGAAATCCTTTCGCTCGTTTCAGGCTCTTTCGGATCTAACCGCCCCAACCCGCCGAGAGCCTGGGTTTGCCTAATGCGGAAAAGGCGTTTACTTAATAATGATGAATAGCCCGAAACCACGAACGGTGCGCACCAGTGAGTTGGAAGCAGGTGTATCGGAGATGGCCCGCCGCGAAGCTGACCGGCAGGCGAGGCGAATCGCATGGCAACGCCTACTGGAAGCGAGACAGCAATACATCGAGTGGAACGCCTTCAGCCTGTGGGCGCGCGCGATCGCCGAAGCCGAGGGCTGCGCTCCCGCATGGCTTGTGAAGGTTTTCGAGGAACGCTGCCCTGGGCTGCTTGAATCTGAGCGAACATCCGGGATAACGGACTGGGACCCACGCCTCAACAGGCGAATATTGGAATGGTTCGAGAGCAATGTGCTCGCCCAAGCCAAGCATGAAGGTTGGCTGCGGGCAGTCACCTTCTACGCGGTCCGAGATCCTGCCTTCGTGCGGGACTGCGCCTATTCGCAGCACTGCGAGGTGCAATGGAAACGGCAGCGCCCTTCAGCTTACCCACCATTCGAGGAGTGGAGAAGAGCCTCCGAGCGGTTCGCTGACGAAGCTCTCGACGCATTCGAGATGAAGGAAGATAAACGTCAGATTATCAAGGTCTCCAGGATGGTTGGTCCCGAGTGTTTCGCGGCAGCAGTGGCAGAGTACATGGAGTGGGAAGCTTTCACTTACTGGTTGCGGTCTTTGTTGGAGTCAGATGTCAAATTCCCTGACGCCGTCGAAAGGGAGTTGCAACGCCGTTGTCCAGGTTTCCGTGAATGCGACGAAGTACTGCGCAGCACGCTCTCTCCGGAGGATTACACCAGGAGGTGGAAAGCCCTTCTTGAGTGGGGCGAGAATCGTTTCTTCAGCAAAATGCAGCAGGAAGGCTGGTTCCACGCGGTCGTGTATGAGGCGCGAGCGCACCCGCGAAGTGTTCGGACCGTAGACTACTGGGTGTTTTACTGGGATGAGCATTGGTCAAGTCGTCCACTCGATGTTTACCCTTCGTTCCAGGACTGGCGCTGTGCGGCTGATGACTTTGTCGTTGGGAAGGGAGGCGAACAAGCGGCCGCCGTCTGACTCCCTGACGCTTCCACGCCCTTATTCGAACCGTTTTTTCGAGCACATGCTTCGACGTGCCGCCCATGGGCGTTCCCACGTGTCTTACGGCCACACCAAGCGCATACGCCTACCTTCTGAAGATGTTTGAGGGTCCCGTTTCCATTCTTCGGCTGCTTCTGAGCCGGGACGAAACCCGCATCATCTTTCAGCCAGCGTTGCATCTCCCTATCGAGTGCGTCGAAGTTTATTTCTGAAGCGTGCTTACGACAGAACTCCTCTAATGATTCGTGAGTGATCCGCCCGTCGCGGCGCTCCAGGAACCCTGCCTCCTCCCAGCGCCTTACCGTTTTGGGGCTCACACGCAAGTCCCTCGCCAGGTCCTGCTGCGAATAGTTGTCTTGAACCCTGCAGCTCTCGCCCAATATTGCGAACCTCCACCGCACTGACCTCTCGCTTCGGTGGAGCAAACGAGCAATCGTCTTCACCGATTGCTCTTGCGCGAAATCGAGCAACAACGCGTCGTCCGCTGCCGACCATGGCGGGCGTTCTTGGACGTACCTTTGATCAAAGCCGAGTTCTTTCGCTCGTTCCCAGATATTGTGGCTACGCCACTTGGGATGCAGACTCTGAATTTTATTAATGGATTCCCGTGCCCCAGACCAGCCTCGTGCGTACCCCTCACGTATGATGGCATCCAGCTCCGGGCTCCAGACGACCGGATCCCGCCTGCAATCCGTCACCGCTGCGGCCCCACTCAGGCCGTGGTCTTCAATCCCATTTCCTTGGCCTTTCATACGACCTGCCCTTCCGCAAGCGCTCTCTTCATTGCCCGTCGTCCAACAAATACTCTCGGGTCAGTGAGTGAGCTCCAACCACTCATCGCGGGGCGCCTGTTACGACCGCTTCCCTCAGCGGAGGCGGCTGGCAAGGTTGGTGTGCAGCGCGTTCTCAGGGACTGTCGTGCAGGCTGCGATGGTAAATGCGACCCTGTGCAAGCGCTTTGGTACTGAAGTGTCAGGCGACTGCATTTCCGTGTGCGCACCGCCCCATATTGAGGGAGGCCGAAATGAGCGTCATGCTTAAGAGGCGTGCATCAGTCTATGCCTGCACGACTCTGAGGGGGTGGGCACCAAAGGCCTGAAAAAAAGAATTGAGGCATTAAGATTTAGACAGTTTGCGGGCATCTCTATAGTAGGGGGAAAAATCGTTTGGGGTCTTTGTACGGACGTTAAGATCCTTGAGAAATGGGACGGGAGAGGCTGAATGGCAACCACGCGTGGGGATTTCGGAGCTAACCCACCTGTCTGGATTTGGCAATCGGAAGGCTCTGGGGCAACGGTCGAAACGGATCTGCTTGATGCTGCGCGTCGAACCTGGGCGCGCGTGCTTTCTTATGCCCGGCGCTACGAGCAGGATTCATCCATAGCCGCAGACATACTCGAGGCGGTACTGCTCGCAATTTCCAGAGCTAGAAGAGCAGACAGAATGTCGGGCAATCCGATTCGAAATCTCGACAGTTACCTGTACGTGGCCTTTGTCCGCAGGCTTAATAGGCACGTGGCTAGGCAGCCTAAAATTCAATTTGTCGGCTCGCTCCAGGATCTCGATGCCTTCAGTGGCATTCACACCCGCGGCAGCCCGTCCACAGTTGAAGATGAGTTGCTCGTAAGAGAGTTGCTAAAATATATGACCGGACGCCCGCGGGACATGTTTTTCCTGAGAACGAGCGGCTACTCCTGGAAAGAAGTCGCGCGCTTCCTGGGAACCACGGCTAACAGTGCGCAGGTTCTTTTCAACAAGGGAATTGGAAAGGCCCGCAGTCGCATTACGAAGCTGAAGGGCTCAAGGAGGCGGCCTAGTGAAGGGGGTGAGGCCAATGCGTGATCAAGCGCTCACGAAGCGAGAAGAGGCGCGACTGATCGAAACATACCAGCGCGTTCTGCAGGAAGGGGGGTTTCCCAACCCAGATCGCGCCGGATGCCCTGATAACGAGATTCTAAGAGCCATAGCCTTCCGCAAACTCGGGACTGAACAGGTTAAGGACTGGATCGAACACCTCGGCACGTGCACTCCGTGTTTCCGGGAGTACACCGAGTTTCGCGAACATGTGGAATGGCGACGGGAAGCAGCTTACGTAGGAATGGCTGCCGCTGTTATCTTCGTAGTCCTCTCTATCGGCTGGTGGATATTGCGCGCCAGCCACCCAGTTGAGATCACGGCCCACAATCACATCGTCGCGGACATGCGGAACCGGTTAACGTTGCGCGGCGATCAAGGCCGCGAACCCAGCGAGGGGCCGCTGATGCTCGGGCGTGGGATTGATGATGTGTCTTTCTATCTCCCCGAAGGAAGCCGTGCAGGGACATATGAAGTCGCGGTCTTTCGCGAAGAACTCGGAGAGCCGCTTGCAAGCGCTACGGGACTAGCATCGGTGGAGAAAAGCATGACCAGGATGAAAGCCACGCTTGACATTTCGCGTATCCCCTCCGGCCATTACCTTCTGGGCATTCGGCTGCCGGGAGTTGAGTGGAGCTACTATCCTTTAATGATCGGGTAATTAAGCCTCTCCGTTCGGGCTGCACACCTTCAATAGTCGCTGTGACGCACGCGCGAGTGAAACCGTGCCAATGGAGGCGTTTCACAGCCGGGTTGCACCTTGCGTGGGAATCTGCGTGCTTCGAAAGCCGGAGAATGACGTGGACTTCGTTAGGCGCTTTCGATGACCGGCCCATCCAACCCGCACGAGATGAACCGATAGACTCTCCGACGGTCGCCAAGATATCGGAAGCGCTGCCGCGCTAGTTGGAAGAATCGGTCGTCGCAGGTGGAGACGATGAACTGTCGTGCGTGCAGCCCGTTCCCTTCGCGGATGCGCAGCAGGGATTGGCAAAGCGCGGCCATGGCGCGGGTGTCGTTTTCACCCTGATCATGGATGGAGTAGAGGCGGTCCAAGGCGATGACCTCGATTGCGTGTTCTATCTGGCTATCACGGTCCCGCTCCAATAGCTTAGGCTGTAGCCAACCGGAAATTTGTTCGGTGTCGGGTGACCCGTCAGGTGGAATCCAGCCGCCCGGCGTCTCTTTCTCTGCCTAAGGGCTTAACGCCTATTTGAGAGCGCGTGGGTCTTCGGTCAGAAAATGATCGGCGCGGAACCGTCTCCGACCAAAGTGAAGGGCGCCCAGAAGACCGGTGGGCGATCACCCAACCGCTGCAAATAATCAAGTTTCGCTTGCCGGAGTGCGGAGGCTTTGTCTTGTCCGTGCGCCAAGTGTGTGTAGAAGTCCTTCATCAAGGCTTCCGTGGCGGAGTCGTCCACATTCCATAGTGCCCCCACCACACTCTTAGCGCCCGCAAGCAAGAACGCTTCCGCGAGTCCGTAAATGCCCTCCTCACCTTCGAGCTTTCCAGTCGCCGTATCACAAGCCGAGAGCGTCACCAAGTCTGCTGATAAGGAAAGCTGGGTAATCTCCCGAAGTTGAAGCAGGCCATCATCATTCGACTTCGGGTCTCGTCCCAGAATGAGCGCTGCCCTGTCCGGGAACTGTGGGCTGGCCAGTCCGTGGACGGCAAAGTGGAGGATTTTGAAATTGGCCAGGGGTTCGGATTTGAACTTCGATTCTGTTGCGTTTGCGTCGAGTAGTAACACGCTGCGGTTTGGATGGTTAAGCGATTGTTCGGCCCCTATCACCTCCTGGCGCGATGCTGGTAGACGATAGAGATGTGCCCCCGAGATATCGTAAATGCCACGCGAGACTGCGCGCATGATGCCGCGATCGGTGCTGGTGTCCTTTGGTTCAAGATCATACGGAACAGCCCCGATGCCGAGGAATGCCATTTGCGGCTCAACCGGGGGTCGGAGGGTTTTGAGGTAATAGAGGACCGTACTGGAGGGGGCGTAGCTAACCGTGTGAGACTGGAGGACGTATTTGCCGTCGGGGCCGCGCAACGTCTCTATCGGCAGGCTCCATAACGTTGCGTCCGGTATGATTGTCAATCGGGTGGTCTGTGGCAATTGCCAGACGGGGCCGAGCAGCAGGTCGTACAATTTCCTCGCGTCCTGATCGGCATGCTTTGCTGCCTCGATTTGACCCAGATACCGGGCGGTTGTTTCCGAAATCTCCGTTCCCCCGGCCGGAAGCGCTATGATGACCTCGCGCTTTCGGTCGATGACCAAACAAAACGACGTCGGGTCTGCCAGAACATATTCCAGCACGACCTCATCCGGGAGTAGAACGGTTCGCAGCTTCGCGAGGTCAACAGGCTGGGCGCGAAGGGTTGCGTCCTGCATCGCATTTGCGGGCTGGGTCCGCACTCCCATCAATTGTTCAGCAAGAAATAGCTTGTCCAGGAGCTCTCTTCGCTCAGTACGATCAGATGTTTTCATCAAGGTGCGTTGGAGGAGATTGAAATCGGCTTTCGCGGCTTTTTGGGCATCGGAAAGCTCGCCCTCCTGCAATCGAGGCCGCCTCAGCAGATCGGCGATGGAACGCCCGCGCGCTGTCTCGACAATCCTGAACGCTTCTGCCGTGTGGCCTAACCTGGCGGCCACGGCGAAATCACCCTTATAGATATCGCTCATTGTAGCAATGAGCGAACTCTCTATCTGTTCGTTCGGACTGTTTGCGAGTAGGCTCTCGGTGGCGTCCGCGGCTTGGTCATAGAGTTCCTGAGCTTTTGTCAAGTCTCCTTCTTTGGCTTTCAGGTCAGCAAGCACGGCCAAGTGGAGCGGAAGATGGTATTCGTCCGCGACCTGGCGCATAGCGTTCATCGCCTGCGTTTCACATCGCTCCGCGTCAGCGTATAGGCCTACATCACGATAGACCTTTGCTGCTTCGTACATGCTCCAGGCGATGGAGTGAATGAACCCATTGGCTCGACTCAGCCTACCCGCTTCTTCGAAATACTGAGTTGCCGCCCTCCGGTCCCCAGCCGCTGCCGCTACTTGCCCCAGCGCGATTAAGACTTGACTCTCCTCCAGCGGCGCGTGCAACTGACGGGTTTGATTCAGGGTTTGCACTAGGAGCTCGCGCCCTTCGTCCGGCCTGCCGAGGAAGGCAAGCGCTCGGGCCTTGCAGACATAAGCAGGATAGGGGAACCCGATGTCTTTGACCATTGCGGCAATGTGTAGAGCTGCGTTGCAGTAATCCAGTGCTTCGCCGGCTCGGCCCATTTCGACAAGCCCATTGCCAACCTGTGACCCGTAAACCACCAAGCTCGGGAGGTCGGCTCTCGCAAGGGCCGAGGTAAGCGCGGAGGCGAGCAGATCGCTAGCTTTTGCGGTTTTGCCGTCCATGAACTCTATGATGGCCAATTCTGCCCGCGCCCTCGCCTGCCACGACTTGTCATCTAAACCCTGCGCCAGATTGAGAACTTCTTGCCAAGCTCGATACGCAGAATCAGGATGGTCCTCTCGTTCGATGTCACCCTTGGTCGCCAAGCAGCGAATTCTCAATCGAGAATCACTCGCGGCGATGGGATCTTGCAGAATCTGCGTCAATTCCGCTGAAGTCTGAGGGACGGATTCCAGGCCTATGCTGGACCGCAGGCGCCCGCACGCAGCGTAGAGTTGGTCTCTCTTGTCACCCTTCTGGATTGCAAGTTCCTCCGCACGAGCGTAAAGCTCACCGGCCCTTTGCCAGTTCGAAAGCCAGGCAAGGCGATCCGCTTCAGTGAGTAATTGGTTGGAGTCTTTCGATCGAGAAGCTGCAAGGCGCAAGAGACCGGCGAGAATGAGGGAGGACAGCAACAGCAACGTTAGGAGGATCCGGTCCTGCCCAGCCGTCAGTCTGTCGAAGCGGTTCCGAGATGGAAGAACCTTGAGGCTCATGGGCGAATTATTGAAGGCATGGAAAATCCGAGGACAGAACAACACTAAGTGCGTTCGCAAGGTGTCGAGCGGCGCGTTTGTTGGCCGTGAAAGCGCGTGCCGTCAATAAGGGAGAGCCCAATATCACTCGAAGAGCCTTGCCATTATTCACGCTGCCGTCCGGGTTCAGTGCGCGGTTGAATTCGGGGAGTCTGCGGTCAAGAGAATCGGAGACGACGCGGACGACTGTGGCGGGGACTCCGGATTTGTGCGCTGCTGACAGAATCTCGTAACTTTCCATGTCCACAACCTGCGCTCCGGTTCGCGCGAGCTGGAGTTTGTCATCTTTGGTAGTCGCTATCCGTGGAGACGTGATGCCTATCACGGATCTGCAAGGGACATTTTGGGCATTCAATAGCGCAGTGATTTGTGCGGAAAGCTGGGGAGCGCAAGGGCAGAGCATTCCGTCATTCATCGCAGAGAGGCAGCTTGAGTACGTGACGATAGCCGTTTCGGGAAGCAAGTCAGTCAGCCCTCCACAGAGGCCAATTACGATCGCGGCGTCCGGTTTTTCGCTTTGTTGATCACGCACGGGCCGGGAAGCGGAAGGGAGTATCTCGGAGGCAAGCTCCCCCGCCCGCTTGGGTCCTATTCCAGTGATGAAGAATCTGAGCTGATTCGGTCCCGCCGTGATCGGGCCGGCATGGGAACCAGAATTCCAACGGGAGACCCCGAGGAGCCGCGCCAATGGGTCTGCTTCCATTTTCGAAGCCGCGAAGACGAAAATCCAGCTCATAGACTCTGAGTGCCTGCCCTGAGGGTTTTGAGAATCCACAGGGTTCGTCCCGCCAAGGATCGAAGAGTGTCAGCTCTCACGCGCTTCTGCCCCCTTCTCAAGAGAAAGAAACGATGCCGTTCGGTCCGGTTTGGGGAACGCCGGCATCATGCTCCCAACGAATCGGGCTGAACCCTAAACCTTGGTCAAAAATCTGGAAAGCGTCAGCCCGAAACCGCTTGCGATGACTTCCAAGTTGACGATGGAGATGTTTCTTTTTCCGTGCTCCACATCTGCCAAATAACTTCTATCCAGCCCGAATTGCTCTGCCATCTGGACCTGTGTCCAGCCTCGTTGCTTTCGGAGCTTTTGCAATCTCCGCCCAACCCGAATGCGGATGTCCTCGGCCATAAGGTCCCATCATGGCTTGGGGACTCTGCGCAACAAACCGGCTATGAGCAACATCAAGTACGCGGTTGTTTGGTGAGAGGACTGCCCGGTCGTAGTTTACGAACTGCCGCAAGACTGAGAACTGAACCAAAGCATCGCAGACACAGGAGAATGTGGTAGGGAAGGTTGACGCGGATGTCTGGGAATCTGCCCCATACCCAGAGCTGACCCGCGACCGAGGTATCGTTCTTGACCACCTCAAGAGCGGTGAATGGTGTGGGCTCCAAGTAGGCAATGCGACCCGCTAGCGTTTCGGCATACTGACGAAGCAGGTCCATCGAGGCTGAGCCGGGCACAAGGAGCTCGCCGACTTTGATCCCCTTCCGCCCCCGACGGTCGATCACGCCGCGCAGGACCTGGAAGATGCCGGGGGAACGATGGATCTGATCGAGAATTACCAGATTGTCTTCGTGGCTGGCAAAGTAAAGTTCCGGATCGGCTAGCTTGAGGCGGTCCGACGGCAATTTTGGGTCGAGATTGATACAGGACGTGATCTCGCGCCTCGTCAGAGAGCCTCATGGTTAGAGTCGTTTTGCCGACCTGTCGCGGGCCGATCAAGGCCACTGCGAGGCCCAGCGTTATTCACAGGAATATCCTGGGTTCCGTAGATTCGCGGTAAAACCATTCCCGTCTAGGAATCACTCCCAAACAACGTATTATCAGTTTTCAGTAGTTCAACTGCAGCTTCGTTTTGCGACAGCGTTGTTCCCTTGGGTAGGACAATGTTCATGCGAACGGCACAGTCTGATCGGATACAGTAGCTATCATCCAACAAGACGGGAATGATCTGCGCGTCGTCTATCCCCTTGATCCTGTGCCGAGCAAGGTTGTCCCGACCCAGTATTCGGGTGGGCCTAGGGGCAGGCCCATGGTCCTTGCCCACACGACGGACCATCTCAACAAAGGGGTAGGACTTTAAAATACGCTCTGCCCAACGTGAGATTCGGACTGTATTTAAATGGGCCTTCTCGTCCTCCCCGACCACTTTCGAGGGGTCTTCTTGTCTCGCGGACAGGGGCGGGAGTGACCGCTTCGCTGATGCGCCCGTCTCGACCGCTTGGAGGGCCTTCTCTTCCTTGGTAAATTCCGCACTTGTTGCCGCACCCAGCCTCGCGGCCCGTTGCAGCCAGACCAGGCACGCAGTCACATCTTGACCACGACGACGGAGTTGCGCACAAGCCCCGATGCAACACTCAGCCAAAAAGCCACCGTCGAAGAGGCCCTGTTCGTGATACCTCAGGGCAAGCAGGAAGATCTCCTGATATCTTTCCCAGACTGAAGGTTCTGCCGAATTCAGCAGAAGAGTTAAAGGGATATCTTTTAAAACGCTCTTGGGGCTGTTTTCCAAGAGGGTGTCAAGGACAAGCGCAAGAGTGCGGCGTTTCGCTTCAGCCGTGCCCATCTCCCTGAGTGCTTTGTTGACCAACAAATCCAGTGTTTTCGCTGCCTTCTCAGCGACCTCGCAGACTGTAGAATCGATCGTGATTACGATAGGTTGGATGAGCTGAGGCGCCACATCAAGAACCTTGTGACATCTCGTTGCTGTGTCCACCAGGAGGCTCAGAACTTTCAGGTAAGACGTGGTCTGCCTCTCTGAAACAGGGGTGCCGAAGGCTGCGCGGCACAGGTAGTCGAATGCAGTCTCGGGATCGGCCCCAGCGGCCTCGGAACCTCTCTTGAAGCATTCTTGCCAGTCGGCAGCATCGAGTGACGACCGCAACTCGCTCGCCAGCGTGAAGACATTGGGCCTTTTTGCTGGTTCGGGCCGGAGCATAGCCGCGACCAAGTCCGATAGCCGGATAGGTACATCAGGCCGAGCGTCTTTGAGAGAGACGAAGCGGCCAGTGAGCAGTGCATCTGTGTCGTCGGGGGGAAAGGGTCGGGCTCCGCTCAGTAACTCATAAGCGGTGACACCCAGCAAAAAGACATCCGCTGGCATCTTCCGGGGCTCGCCGCGGTATCGCTCCGGAGGCGTGTAGCCCGGGGAGTAAGGTCCCAAAGTTGGTGTGGTCTTACCCTCTTCCACCTCGGCGGCCAAACCGAAGTCAATTATCTTTGGGAGCCAAAGCCCGCCCGACTGACTAATGATGATATTCTCCGGTTTGAGGTCCTTGTGAACCACGCCAGCACTATGGCAAGCCCGAAGAGCCTCAGCGAGTTGCTCAATCAGTTGCACCTGGATCTTTATGTTTCCTGTCTCCCCCACGAGTTCTTCGGCGTATTTCGGCCTGTCACGAAGCAATTCTCGGAGCGTTACGCCCCGGACTAGCTCGAGAACGATGACGTCTCCCTTTTCCAAATCCGGCCCGAAATCAAGGCACGTGACTACCCCACTGTGCCCTACTCGCCTTAACGCCCTCTCCGTTGAAGAGATAGCTCTCCATCTGGCGGGACTTGGGATCGATCTTGAGAAGCGACCGGTAGCGGGCACCATTGACACTGAACGTGAGATCGATTTCAGGGTGCGCATGGGTGGCGAAGTCATAGAGCGAGCGCTTCTGGCCGGGCAGTTGGCGAAACAGAGCCGCGAAGACCGATCCGATCAGCGTGGATTTGCCGGCTCCGTTCTGGCCCACAAGCGCGATGAGGCCGGGGCCCAGCGCCTCGAAATCCACACTGACCGGGCCGGGAAAGGCTTCGGTTATACCGCACAGACTAAGCTGATGGATTTTCATGCTTTTACTCCTCGTAATTGAACGACTCCAGTTACGTCTATTCACAACCGAACGGAACGTCGACTGACTAGCGAAGCCGCCCGGTCCCTGCTCTGCCGGATGGCTGGGGTTTCCTAGCCGTCTTGTGGCAATCCGGCCGTGGTAGCCGCGAGGCCGACTCGCATCTGGCGTAGGTAGGGGGCCGAAGCCCTATTAACTTGGCGGTGGGATTGTGCGTGCGGTTACCGAAACGGGAAACTTTGTCCCTACTGAGTGAGCACGGATGACTCAACCTGCGCAAGCTTGGCGAGCAGCCGTTCCTGCCGCTCTACAGGGGGCTCGCCCTTGAGGGCCCAGTATGCCCGCAGCTTGTCTTCAGCCGTCTTGGCCAGACTCAGCGGCGCACTCTCGGTGAGGCCTTCCGGCTCGTGCTCGATCTTAACTTTCAATTCTGCGGGTTTGGCTTTGAGTAATTGCTCCCGCAGACTCGCTTGTTCCTCGCGACTCAGCGATTCATGGAGCCCTTTGGCCACCGTCACCACCAGCTTCACGCGAGCATCATTGAGACGCGCTGGGTCCAGAGGATTCTTGAAGTGGAATTCACCGTTCTCATAGACTGCCCGGAGTTCCACCATGTTGCGCGTTGGCGACAATCGGAACTCGACATCAAGGTCCGACAGGTCAGGCCTTAGAACCGGCTCCTTCAATGTGACCAAGTGATACCCTTTGTCTTCTTGCTCACTGTAGTCGCACCGAGACAACGATCCCACATACCAGACTCGGGGGGCCAGTTGCTGCCGGAGGTGGATGTGACTGAGCCCCACATACTGGGCCTGCAAGCCACGTAGCGGATCAAGCGGATACTCGGCGCACCGGCCGACCAGGGGCTGCCCGCTGCTCACCTTGGCCCCGACGACACCGAAGTGGCCGAAGAACAGGCTAAAAGAGCCGGGCCGCCGTGAAAACCGTTCGTTGAATTCTTGGAGCCGTCGGACGAAGGCCTCGGAAAGGTTGCTTTCCTCCGGGCTCCCCGCAAACTCCGCCTTGCGCGGATAAGGGAATACCGCAATCGAAACGTCATCAAGCTCGATGAATTCGGGTTCCGTGCATAGAAAAATGGGGTGAGTGCCCTTGGCCTTCGCGAGGACATACAGGTCGTCATCAAGCTCGGCCCCATGGTTCCCAGCCACAAGCAGAACGGGTGCTTGGTTGGCCACCCGGATCAACATGTCTACCCAGACGTTGCGTTCCTTGATGGTCGCCTTGTAGGTCGTCAGATCTCCGTTCACGACGAACAGGTTGGTATGCGATTGCACCGCGTCCGCCACAAACCACTCCAGACATCGAGTCGTGTCGGCGAAGTAGTGATCCTCTTCCAAGTGTATGTCACCCAGATGTGCGCAAACGAAATTCACGACAAATACGCTCCTTTCCCCTGCTGTGTGACTTAGACCATATCTTTGGCAAGGTAATGGTTTATTTTTGCCTTTCGATTTTTCCAACGTGAACGATCGGCTCGGGGCGGCCTACTTCCCCAACGGGTGAGACAGCCATGTGGCCGGTAAGACCGAGAGCGGTTCCTTGACCCTTGGCGACTACTCGTTAGTGATGCCAAGACCGATGGGAGTCTGGCCCGCTTTCAAAGTGCAGTCGTCCCATTTTCCGGGTAGGGCGTTTTTCGTTCTCAATCCGGCGAAGTACCCGCTCAGCGTACTTCCCGATCCGAGTGCGCCGTCATTCATACCTCATCTCGTCTTGCTTGGCGCGCTGGTCCTCACGTTCCGCGTGCGCGTCCCAACTCTGGGCGATTTCGAGCAGCATTGCGTATGTGTGAGGCCATTTTTCCGCGGCCTTGGCCCAAGACCGTGCCTGGTCTGCCAAGGCCCGCTCTTGTTTGCCACCCTCGTACATCGCCTTTGTAACCACTCCCCTCATGTTCGACCGCTCGATCTCGATTCCTTGCTCCACGTTTTCCGACCGCAGTTTTTCAATGATTTCGCGAACAGCGCGGTGCGGCCAACCCCCATCTGCGTCAGTTGGCGCGTGGGCGAGAGTGTGACCGATGTATTCGTCTGCGATTCGGGCCCGGTCCTCCTTGGCAGCAAGTTCTCGGACATCGGCCACCCATTTGTTGAGCACGACCGGATCGATTTCCACGCCTTGGTGACCCGGCACCAAGTCAAATTTGGTCAAGAGGCTGTACGCTTTCCGGGCACGGGCGCGCGTGATCTCGTTCGGCTCGGGTGCGTCGCCCGTAGCGGGCCTGAATGCGTCGCACAGCACAGATACGAAGAATGCTGGATCGTCGGCCATCATACGAAGTAGGGTCAGGCTCCGCCGGCCGTGCTCTAACAGTGGTAGGTATGCGTATTCTCGCCTAGCGATCTCAATCTTAGGAACTTCGCTCCGCTTTTGGAGAGCCTCAAAGATGACCTCAAGCTCGTAAAAGACGATGTTTGATGCCTGAGTCGGGGAGGCGTTGACTTCTTCGACCGCCTTGTCTAGCGCTTCGAAGATAATGTCCGCCGAAACGCCATCCGCCACACCCCCAATGGCCCCAAGCGTAGCAACGGCCCGTCCCACGCTCAGGTATTTCCTAGCGGCCGTCTCTATTGCCTCTTTAGTTCCTTGCAGCGGCCAGACTGGCTTGCGTTGCCAATAGCTCCGCTCCACGTCCGGACCAAATGACGCTGCAAATTCCCAGGTCGCAGGCTCATCTCGCCATGCCAAGAGCAGCGTTGCTATGTCTACCGAGGTGCAACGTTCCTGGCGGAATCGAGTCATGATTCGTGACTTCCAGCCTTGCTGGAATCTCGCCTCGGCTTCCGACGAGAGCATGATAGCGAATTCGTCAAGCTTGGGGCCTTGCCCAAGAGCAGCATCGACCAAGGAGTCGAACACGTTCCCATTCTCCACCACCTTCGAAATGGCCGCGGCCACAAAACGGGGAAGAGTGACTTGCTTCGCGAGCGAGATCACAGCTGGGACGCCACCTGTCTGAAATACCTCACTAACCGCTCCTACGCGCGCTTTGTCGATGTCGCTGAGTCGAGTCTCGGGCTCTGCGTCTGGCAGCATCGGGTAATAGTCACCGTCCCCCGCCCCAAACTCCAGCGCCTTACAACTCCACCTGGCCGCTTATGCGGAGCACCTGCGGCAGGTGCGGGGATTTTCTCCATCCACTGTTCAGAGTCATCTTCGTACTGCGACCCACTTTCTGACCTTCCTGTGGGTCGATAAAACCCCCTCAGTGTTGGCTCACGTCGATGTTAGCCATGTTGAGAGGTTTGTGCGAAAGGAAGGCAAAGGCGTCAGCCGCGGAACTCTTCAACACACGATTGCAGCACTGCGGGGCTTGCTGCGATTTTTGGCGGTCTCTGGTAAGGTCGCTCCTGGCCTGGAGACCCAAATCGATACTCCGCGCGTTTATAAGGAGGAACAACTCCCACGCGCCTTGCCTTGGGAAACGGTTCGGGCTTTCCTCCAATCGATTCCCCGGATGACTTCGCTGGGCCGCCGCGACCACGCCATGTTCTTCCTCATTGCCACCTACGGCCTACGCGTTAGTGAAGTAGTGGCCCTGACACTTGATGACCTTGCTTGGCGCTCCGCTCGGATTCGCATTTCACAAACCAAGGCCCACAGTGCGATCGATTTGCCCCTGACTGACGAAGTGGCGACCGTGCTCGCGGACTACCTTCGACACGTTCAACGCCCCGCTGGCTTGCGCCACCTTTTCTTTCGCGTTCGGGCGCCCTTCGGCCCGCTTAAGCGGGCAGCTGTGTCCCAAGCCTTTCAGGGTTGGTCACGCCGCAGTGGATTGAATATTCCCTTTTAAGGGGCTCACTGTCTCCGCCATTCGTATGCAGTTCACCTGCTGCGCCATGGTACTTCGCTGAAGACGATTGGGGATATCCTCGGTCACCGGTCGCCGGAAAGTACTGCACACTATTTGCGGCTTGCCACCGAAGATCTGCGCGAAGTCGGGCTGTCGGTGCCCCGGCCCAACTTCCAGATGGAGGTGCGGGCATGAACATCGTCTTCTCGTCATCTTTGGCTTTGCTCCTCCGACGTTACATTACCCTCAAGCAGACTCTGGGACGAGAATATGCCAAGGAAACCAGAGTGTTGCTATCCCTCGACCAGTTCCTCGCTGATCCGAAGAACCCAGATCACAATCTCAATTCCGAAACCTTCCACCGGTGGTGTCAGAAAGAAGAAAGACTTCGCCCTGGAACGCGAAGAAACCACATGCGAATTGTGCGCAACTTCTGCCTCTATCGCCGCCGTAGTGAGCCCCAGTGCTTTGTGCCAGAGATCGCACTTTTTCCCCGACCCCATCAACTCCTCCAGCCCTATATTTTCTCTCCAGCCGAAGTCCAAGAACTGCTTGCTCAGTGCTCGCGCCTGAGGCCCATTCTCTGTTCTCCCTTGCGGTCGGAGGTCTTCCGCCTCGTTGTGGTGCTCCTGTTTACCACCGGAATGCGGCGGGGAGAACTGCTACGCCTGACCGTGGCGGACTACGACTCCCAACAAGCTACTTTGCTGATTCGCGCCTCCAAATTTCACAAGTCACGGCTTCTGCCTCTGCCCGACGATGTGCGGCGTGAGGTCGAGGTCTATCTTGACGCTCGACGCCGTCGTTCGCTGCCGATGACTCCTGATACCCCGCTCGTCTGGAATAGCCACCACGGCGGACGTGCCTATGCGGGGCAGTCACTGTGGTGCGCGCTGCAACAACTCCTCAAGCGCGGGAAGATACAGACTCCAGATGGCCGATCCCCACGCATTCATGATTTTCGTCAGCATGCCGACTCGCCAATTATGCCGACTCCAGCCACGTAGCTTTCCCCATCCTCCCGTCCGGCGCGGGACTCCGCGCTCTTCTCTTGAATTGCATTCGGCATAATCCTGCAGTCTTCTCTGAACT
>JBEKHR010000058.1:0-25051 GCA_050012175.1 Terriglobia bacterium
GGAACTTCACCTTCGGGTTCTCCTTCGCCAATACCTTGGTGATCGCCGAGGTCAACATCGTCTTGCCGTGATCGATGTGCCCAATCGTCCCAATGTTCATGTGCGGCTTCGAACGATCAAATTTTTCCTTGGCCATGTTTTGCTTTACTCCTCCGAGGCTCCGTCATCCTCTGGAACATCAATCTCCACTTCGTATCCTCGTTCCCAGATAGTACCCCAAATGCGAATGTGCTCGTTGACGTGCGCTATCGGCGCTCCGTGGGGCGTTTCTCTCACAGCCAGCACGTTCGCGCAACTGCGTGCCACTTCGTGCAACTTACGACCCGGCGCGGAATACCGTCCAACGATTCCCGGCCTCATCCACGAACTGGCGTCCCCTCAGCACCACGGTTGGATGCACTCACTTCTCCACTACCCGCCCTTGCACGCGGGCGATGACTTCCTCAGAAATTGCCGCCGGGGTCTGTTCGTAGCGCAAAAAGTGCATCGTGTACGAGGCGCGACCCTGCGTCCTGGAGCGCAAATCCGTGGCGTACCCGAACATCTCCGCCAAGGGAACCTTGGAGCGAATAATCTGCGTCGAGCCGCGCTTCTCCAGGCCCTCGATGTGGCCGCGGCGCGCGTTCAGGTCCCCGAGGACATCGCCCATGTACTCTTCGGGAACTACCACTTCCACCTTCATCACGGGTTCAAGCAGCACCGGCTTGGCCTTGCGAACAGCTTCTTTGAAGCCCAGTGACCCCGCAATCTTAAACGCTATCTCGGAGGAATCAACTTCGTGATATGAACCGTCAATCAGGGTAACAGAAACACCATTCATCTCGTAACCCGCAAGCACGCCGGACTCCATGGCCTCGCGGATACCGCCATACGTGGGCAGGATATACTCCTTCGGAACGACTCCGCCCACAATCCCGTCCAGGAACAGAAGTTTCAACTCCGAATCAAACTTGTTTGTGGACTTTTTCCTGGTGATTTCTGCGATAGCGTTAAGGTCAGGGTGAGGGAGGGGATCGACGCGCAGGAAAACGTGGCCATACTGCCCTCGGCCACCGGTCTGTCGCACGTACTTCCCTTCTCCCTCCGCCGCAGCCAGAATAGTCTCACGGTATGCCACCTGGGGACGTCCCACGTTGGCCGCCACGTTGAACTCGCGCACCATTCGGTCCACCAGGATCTCCAGGTGTAATTCTCCCATGCCCGAAATCAGTGTTTGTCCCGTATCGGGGTCGGTGTGAACCTTGAAGGTAGGGTCTTCTTGCGTCAGTTTGGACAGCGCATTCCCCAACTTTTCCTGGTCCGCCTTGGTCTTCGGCTCAATGGCTACGGATATAACCGGAGCCGGAAAATCCATGGACTCGAGCACGATGGGGTGATCTTCATCACAAATCGTGTCGCCCGTGGAAACGCTCCTTAGACCTACGGCAGCGCCGATATCACCCGCAAACATCTCTGTGAGCTCCTCGCGCTTGTTGGCGTGCATCTGCAACAATCGCGAAATGCGCTCCCGGCGGCCGCGGCGCGGATTGTAAACCGAATCCCCCTGTTCCAAGGTGCCCGAATAAACACGTAGGAAGGCAAGCTGACCCACATAGGGGTCAGTCATGATCTTGAACACCAGGGCAGCGAATGGATCATCATCCGAGGCCTTGCGGATCAGGGTTTTCTCCTCGTCGTCAGGAGCCGAACCCTCAATCGGGGGAATATCGAGCGGTGAGGGGAGATAATCAACCACGGCATCGAGCAAGGGCTGAACCCCTTTGTTCTTGAAGGCCGCCCCGCAGAGCACTGGAAAGGCCTTCATGGCAATGGTGGCTCGCCGTATGGCGGCACGAGTATCCGCTTCCGGAATGGTCTCACCGTGGACGTACTTCTGCATAATCTGGTCATCGACTTCGCCCAACGACTCGATCATTTGCTCTCGATAAAGGTGGGCCCTCTCCCAGTGCTGGGCAGGGACTTCAACTTCGTCGAAAGCCGCCCCCAGCGTTTCTCCTTTCCAAACAATGGCGCGCTGCCTGACCAGGTCAATGACCCCCTCGAAGTTGTCTTCCGCTCCCAGCGGCAACTGGACAACCACGGGGTTGGCATGAAGTTTGGAGCGCAGTTGGCTGACACACATCTCATAGTCCGCTCCCACCCGGTCCATCTTGTTCACAAAGACGATGCGCGGAACTCGATACTTGTCAGCCTGCCGCCAGACGGCTTCAGTCTGCGGTTCGACGCCCTCAACCGCCCCTAAAATGGCAATCGCTCCGTCAAGTACCCGGAGCGACCGTTCAACTTCTGCCGTAAAGTCCACGTGACCTGGCGTGTCAATAATATTTATACGAATATCGTTCCAAAAACAGGTAGTTGCTGCAGAGGTAATGGTAATGCCGCGTTCCTGCTCCTGTTCCATCCAGTCCATGACGGCGGTGCCCTCGTGCACTTCGCCCATCTTGTACGTCCTGCCGGTATAGTACAAGAAGCGCTCCGTGGTCGTCGTCTTCCCGGCGTCGATGTGAGCCATGATGCCGATGTTCCGGGTTTTTTCGAGCGGCGTCTGACGCGGCATAGATCCTTATGCGAACAAAACAGGCCACGATCTTGATCCTCGAATCAAGATCCTGCCCCCCAGCAGCCTATTGATCGGTAGAGCCGCCGATGGCGGCCACAAAGCGGATCGTGGCCCAGGGTGGTCACATCCCGCCTTGACCAAGGTTACCAGCGGTAATGGGCAAAAGCCTTATTGGCTTCGGCCATGCGATGAGTGTCGTCCCGCTTTTTGATGGCGCCGCCTCGGTTATTTGCTGCATCCAGCAGCTCCGCGGCCAGCCTCTCCACCATGGACTTCTCGCCCCGCTCCCGCGCATAGCCGATAATCCAGCGGAGACTTAACGAGGTTTGACGATTCCGATTGACTTCCACCGGCACCTGATAGTTCGCTCCACCCACGCGGCGGGTCTTCACTTCCAGGGTCGGCTTAACGTTCTCCACCGCCTTCTTGAAGACCTTGAGCGGGTCATCGTTGGCCCGTTGTTGGATCAATCCGAAGGCGTCGTACACAACCTGCTGAGCAACACTCTTTTCCCCCCTCAGCATGACGCAGTTCACAAACTTCTGAACCAGTGGGCTGCCATGAACCGGATCGGCGCTTACCTCTCGACGCTCAACTGTACCTTTACGCGGCATATTCGATCTTCACCATCTTGCGCTTGAAGGGTCTCTACTCTCCTTGAAATCCTACCCTACGAAGCTTTCGGCCTCTTGGCCCCGTATTTGGACCGTCCCTGCCGGCGATCCGTCACCCCGGCGGAATCCAACGTCCCGCGAATCACATGGTAGCGAACTCCTGGCAGATCCTTGACGCGCCCACCCCGGATCAGGACAATCGAGTGCTCCTGCAAATTGTGGCCCACGCCTGGAATATAGGTCGTCACTTCCATGGCATTCGTTAACCTGACTCGCGCCACCTTCCGCAACGCTGAGTTCGGCTTCTTGGGCGTCTGTGTGTACACGCGAATGCACACCCCGCGCTTCTGGGGACAGCCTTGAAGCGCCGGGCTGGAGGTCTTGTATCTCGGCTGCTTCCGCCCAAGTCGGACCATCTGGCTAAAAGTTGGCATTCCAGGGCCTCTCGCACCCCCACACCGGGTTTTTCATACCTGTGCGCTTCTACGGGGCTAAATCAGGTTTAAACCTAATCCTTTCAAATCTAACAGACCTCTTCAAAACCTGTCAAGTAAGTTCAGGCAAAAAACCTCAGCAACTTTTGCGAAGTCTTACCGCATTTCAAGGATTTCCCGCTCTTTGCCCTTACCCACACTCTCGAGCTCCTCCATAGTCTCGTCGGTCAGCTTCTGAATTTCTTCCAGACCGCGGCGTTCGTCATCTTCTGATATCTTCTTATCCTTGAGCAATCTCTTCAGTTCCTCGTTTCCATCGCGGCGAATGTTCCGCACTGCTGTCCGGTGGTTTTCCAGAACCTTATGCAGGTGCTTTACGAGTTCCTTCCGGCGCTCCTCGGTGAGCGGAGGAATCGGAACCTTCAGGATCTTTCCGTCGTTCACCGGATTCAACCCCAGGCCCGACGATCGAATAATCTTTTCGATCGCCGGCAACAAGCTCGGGTCCCAAGGCTGGACCGTGAGCAGGGAGGGATCGGGAACACCCAAGGTGGCGACCTGGTTCAGAGGTGTGGGCGTGCCGTAGTACTCAACCTTTATGTGCTCCAACAACGTGGTCGAGGCGCGCCCCGTCCGCAGTGAAGCCAGTTCTGAGCGCAGGTCGTCTCCCGCCTTCCCCATGCGGGTTTTGGTTTGTGCTAAAGTCTCTTTAATCATCTTTCGCCCGCCTTTCCGCCCGGGCACTCAACGGACTACCAGTGAGCCGATCTTTTCACCGAGAATGACGCGTTTGAGGTTGCCCGGTACATTAAGATTAAATACGATAATCGGCAAGCTATTATCCATGCACATCGAAATAGCCGTGGTGTCCATCACTTTCAGCCCGCGGGATAGCACATCCAGATAATCAATGCGCGAGAACATCTTGGCATCGGGGACCTTTTGGGGGTCCGCATCATAGACGCCATCCACCTTCGTGGCTTTCAGGATTACGTCCGCCTTGATTTCTATAGCCCGCAGCGCCGCAGCCGTGTCCGTCGAAAAATAGGGACTGCCCGTTCCAGCCGCAAAAATCACCACTCTGCCTTTTTCCAGGTGACGGATAGCACGGCGACGAATAAAGGGCTCCGCAATCTCCCGCATTTCAATTGCCGTAGTCACCCGCGTGTGGCAGCCACGCTTCTCGAGGGCGTCTTGAAGGGCCAAGCCGTTAATCACGGTTGCCAACATTCCCATATGGTCGGCTACCACGCGGTCGATGCCTGACTCGGAAGCGACCACGCCGCGGATAAAGTTCCCGCCGCCCATCACGATGGCGACCTCGACCCCCAGCTTTCGAACATCCCCCACCTCTTCGGCAATCCGCGCCGCCGTTACCGGGTCAACGCCGAAACCCTGAGATCCCATCAGAGCTTCACCGCTCAGTTTCAGGAGAATACGGCGAAAAACGGGCTCACTCATGATTTTCGTCCACCCCGGTAGTGTGGCTCACCGGCCTATGCGAATGCCAGGCGCGCCAGAGCCTTAACCGACCTTGGGCGCCTCCGCCGGAGCTCCCGCCGCAGGCGTCGCCATGCCTTCCCCCACCTTAAAACGCGCGAATCGGCGGACCGTGATGTTCTCTCCAAACTTGGCAATTTTGGAAGCGATCAACTCTCCAATGGTGACCGCTCCTGTCGTGTCTTTGATAAAGTGCTGTTCGTAAAGGCAGGTATCTTCGTAAAACTTTCCCAGCCTGCCCTCCACAATTCGATCCAATACGGACTCAGGCTTGCCCGAAGCCGCAGCCTGCTCCTTCAGGATTTCCCTTTCCCGCTCCAGAACTTCAGCAGTGACATCTTCTTTTCGAATGAAACGGGGATCGGCGGCACAGATTTGCATGGCCACGTCGTGGACCAATTGCTGGAATTCTTCGTTTCGGGCCACGAAATCAGACTCGCAATTAACCTCCACCAGCACGCCCATCTTTCCACCCGCATGGATATAGGCCCCCACGACACCTTCAGAAGTCGCGCGGCCTGCCTTCTGGGCCGCCGTCGCCTGGCCTCGTTTCCTCAGCACCGTAAAAGCCTTCTCCAGGTCGCCCTGAGCTTCTTCCAGGGCTTTCTTGCACTCCAGCAGGGGAGCGCCACTGATTTCGCGCAGTTTCTTGACGAGCTCAGCGGGTACACTCATCCTTTTATGTCCTCCGCACACCAGAAGAGCGGGCGTAGCCAGCCGCCCCACTCATTTCAAGTTCTTGGTTTGAATTCACCGGCACTAGGGTATGTCAGGCATCGGGGTGCCATCGCCATCCTCGCCCTTTCGAGAACGGCCCTTCGGCTCAATGCCCTTGCGTCTGATCTTGGGGACACGCACCCGGCCGTCGGCGCTCTCCTCAGCCTCCCGCACAGCAGGAGAAAGGTCAATCCCTTCTTTACCCATAAAGAGCTCTTCCCCGCTCTGGCTCTCAGGTGGCGGCGCCTCACCGGCCGCTATAGCTGCGTCAAGGCGTTGAGCTTCCAACTCCTCCGCCGCCTTCTCCGCCGCAATCTTTTCTTCTTCCAGTTGTTTATCCAAGGCTGCCTGGCGTCCCTCGATAATAGAGTCGGCAACCCGTGAGGTAAATAGCCGGATGGCGCGCAGCGCGTCGTCGTTCCCGGCGATCACGTAATCGACCAGGTCAGGATCACAGTTCGTATCCACGATGCCCACTACGGGGATCCCGAGCTTCCGCGCTTCCTGGACGGCGATCTCCTCTTTGTGGGAATCCACCACAAAGAGCGCGCCCGGGAGTTCCGGCATGTCCTTAATACCGGAAAGGTTCTGCTCCAGATGGTGGCGTTCACGCTCCAGCCGCTGCACTTCTTTCTTGGTGAGCAACTCGTACCGCCCATCCCGACTCATCTCTTCCAGTTCTTTGAGGCGCTGAATCGACTTCTGGATCGTGGCATGATTGGTCAGCAAGCCGCCTAGCCAGCGATGGTTGACGTAGTACATGGCGCAGCGGGTGGCTTCCTCGGCTATGGCCTCCTGCGCCTGACGCTTGGTGCCCACAAACAACACCGTCTTGCCCTCGCGCGCAAGATCGGTAAGGAACTTGGCCGCCTCCTTAAAGAGCTTCAGTGTCTTCTGCAAGTCGATGATGTAGATCCCGTTGCGTTCCCCGTAAATGTACTCCTTCATCTTCGGGTTCCAGCGGCGCGTCTGGTGGCCAAAGTGAACTCCAGCCTCCAGGAATTCTTTCATCGTAATATTCGCCAAAACTCCTCCTCCTTCTTCTTCCTGTCATTCTGAGCGAAGCGAAGAATCTCCGCAGTTCCGGACCTTATCAACTGCAAAGATTCTTCGCTTCGCTCAGAATGACAGGCTGCACAGCTACCGCCTCAGCCTTTGAGGTCCGCGGCTCTGTCCTCTCCAGAGCATGAGTCGATCACTGATCGCGAATGGCTGAAAGCTATCTTTTCGAGAATTGGAACCGCTTGCGCGCACCCTTCTGCCCGTACTTCTTGCGTTCCTTGGCGCGCGGATCCCGGGTAAGGAAACCGCCCTGACGCAAACGTGGGCGGAGTTCCGGATTGAAAACAATTAAGGCCCGGGCGATACCCAGCTTCGTTGCACCCGCCTGCCCGTGAATACCGCCTCCCCGAGCATTGACCAAAACGTCGAATTTCCCCGCCAATTCAGCGCTGATCAAAGGTTGCTGGATCTCAGCCCGTAAGGCCTCAGAGGGAAAGTAACTTTGGAAAGCACGGCGATTGATAACTAACTTGCCCTCGCCGGGCCTCAGGATGACCCTGGCTACAGAAGTCTTGCGACGTCCCGTCGCCCTATACTCAGCAAGCTCTGCCACAGATTCTCCGTCTGTCATAAAATTCCTTAGCCTTCCAACTAGCGCGCAAGGGAAAGCGGTTCAGGTAATTGTGCGCTGTGCGGATGGGTGCTTCCTGCGTAGACCTTCAACCGCCGAGCCAGCCGGTCACGCAGCCGATTCTTGGGCAGCATGCCCATAATCGCTTCCCGGATCAGGCCCTCCGGCCTCTTCTCAAAAAGCTCTCGCGCCGTAATCTCTTTCAACCCGCCCGGATATCCGGTATGGTGCCGATAGACCTTGTCGTCCAGCTTCTTCCCTGTAAGGCGAATCTTCTCGGCATTAATGATAATCAACCCACTACGATGATCCTCGTGCGGGGTGTAGTCCGGGGAATCCTTCCCAGTCAACACCAAAGCCGCTCGGGCCGCTAAGCGCCCCAGCACCCATCCCTCCGCATCAACAATGCGCCAGTGAATTGTTCCCCGGCGCGCTTTCGCAAAATAGGTCCCCACTGCACACTCCATCACACGCTGCAAACTACAAATAAGCAATCTTACCTGAGACAACGACTTTTTTCAACATGCTTCTCACGTGGATGATGTCCTAATTCAAATGCACCGTATGATGCCTCCAGTCGCAAATCATGAGCACAAGGCTCGCTTCGTAGTCCGGAAAGCCGCACAGACGCGTGGGCCTGAATGGTTCCACTGCTCAGATCTTCCGCATCTACTCAGGTAGCTTTCTTAGAAGAGCCTCGGCGCGAAATCCTTCAGATCGCGACGCCAAGTCTGCCACTCGTGATCTGTCCGAGGTGATTCGTAAAAGACATGCTGAATTTTCGCTTCGTCGAGTGAGGCATGCAGTCTTTGAAGTCCTGCGCGCATTCTCTCAGGCTCCACAGTTCCGACGCCGAGCCAGAGCAAGTGGACCTTCTTGGCGAACGCGGCCGGATCAGCAAATACGCCGTTGTAATCGGTCTTGGGATCCAGTTTCCGGTCCCCAAGCACGAGCATCCCGCCAGCTCCGCTGAATCCGCCAATGTAGGAAAAGAGATCGAGATGATTCAGCGTAATCTGGAACGTCTGCATTCCTCCCATCGAAAGGCCAGCCATCGCGCGATGATCGCGATCCGAGAGTGTTCGGAAGGTCGAATCAATGTAAGGAATCAGAACCTGTGTCACGTCATCTTCAAACGCTGCTGCCATGTCCTGCATCGCCTTCATCATTTCGGGAGAACCAAAGGGCTTTCCGGTTAGATCGGGCGGAGCTTGGCCGGCACGCCGGGCGTACCCATACGCCATGACGATAATCATCGGCTTGCAGCTTCCAGCCGCGATCAGATTGTCGAGAATGAAGTTCGCACGACCCTGCCGAATCCACCCTGTCTCATCCTCACCGCCACCATGCTGGAGATAGAGCACTGGATAGCGCACCTTGGTTTGCGTATCGTAATTCGGCGGCAGATAGACCAGCGCGTGCCGCCACGTTCCCGTCACCTTCGAGTTGTACCAAACCTCACGCACCTGCCCGTGTGGCACACCTTGAATCGAATAATAGGTAGAGCCCGGCTCCGGAACTTCTACTGCGCTCGCGTACTTGCTTCCGCCAAAAAACGCATGACTGTTGGTATCGCTGACTTCCGCGCCGTCAATGATCAATGTGTAATAGTGCAAGCCGGGAACAAGAGGAGGTGTGGTGACAGTCCAGAATCCGTCCGGCTGCTTCTCCATATCCACTTTCGGCCCGCTCCAGAAATTCAACTTGACCTTTGTGGCGTCGGGAGCTTTCACGCGGATCTGAACTCTCCCAGTGCTATCAACGCGGGGATAATCTGCTCCCCAAACATTCGTCGTAGCGGGCTGGAAATCACCTGACTCTTGTGCCCAACAACAACTCGATATTAAGAAGATCAGTATTGCGAACCGCCGCATGTGTTCTCTCCTTCGTTGACATCGAATGTCAACCATAGCGCTCGCGAGCGATAGGGCTTACCGCTAGCTTCAGACTTGCAGCTCGCCGTCTCCAGTTTGTGTCACTGCTCAACTGAGACGACGGTTACAGACTTAGGCTCCAATTTCAGAGTCAGCTTGCCGCCTTGAACTTTCGCTGAAACAGGTTTCGGCACTACGGTATTGGGTGTGTCGAAGGTGTTGACACTGTCCACCTTCGGTGCGGTGAGAGTTTCTCCGGCTGCTGATTTGGCTGTGATACCGGCCAGACTTGCCTCGATTTCGACCGGCTGATTCGGATCGAGATTGGTGATCTCTAACCACAACTTGCCGTTCGCATCCTTTGCCGCGATCGCGTCCACGCGCGGCAAGGCGACGTCCCCATGCGTGTACCAACCGGCGTCGAAAGTCACCGGTACGAACTTGGCATCCTGAAACGGTACATACATTTTGAATACGTAGTAGGTTGGAGTCAGGACCATCTTCTCGTTGTCCGTGATGATCATTGCCTGCAGCACATTGATCATCTGCGCGATGTTGGCCCCGCGCACGCGGTCGGCGTGGCGGGCAAAGATGTTCAGATTCAGGGCCGCGAGGATGGCGTCACGCAGGCTGTTCTGCTGGACCAGGAACCCCGGGTTGCTGCCAGGTAATGGCGCGTACCAGCCGCCCCATTCGTCCACAACGAGGGCCACCTTCTTGTCCGGGTCATACTTGTCCATGATTGCCGAGTGCTTGCTGATAAGACCGTCCATCTCCAAAGTGGACTTGAGGATTTGACTGTACTCGGTTTCACCAAACCCCGCGGACGTATAGGAAGGTGGCCAGTGCCCCACCGTGTAGTTGTGCATGGAAAGACCGTTGATGTCCCAGCTCCACGTGTGCTGCTGATAGGCCTTAATGACGTTTTCCGTCCAATCGGTCCATCGGGGGCCGTCGCCGCCCGGACCCACGGCGATCTTCAGCATCTGCTGCTTGCCTTGTTGCGCGGGATTGAAGTTCCTGACGAAGCGACTGTAGATCTTCATCTGGCTAACGTAGTAGTCGGGCGTCATGTTTCCGCCACAGTCCCAGCTTTCGTTACCGATGCCGAGAAGGGCGACTTTGTACGGAGCTGGATGCCCGTTGGCGGCACGTTCTTTCGCCAGCGTCGTCGGTGCTGCGGCCGTCATGTATTCCAGCCACTCGGCCGCCTCCTGGGGAGTACCGGAGCCGACATTGACCGAGATGTAAGCGTCGGCACCGATCTGGTCGAGGAAGTCCATGAACTCGTGTGTTCCAAACGTGTTAGGCTCGATCACGCCACCCCAGTTGGGATTTAGGGTCGCGACTCGCTGCGGGCCGATCCCCTTGCGCCAGTGGTATTCATCGGCAAAGCAGCCACCGGGCCAGCGAACGTTGGGCACCTTTATCCCTTTCAAGGCGCCAACAACATCGTTGCGAATCCCGCGTGTATTCGGGATTTTGGAATCTGGCCCGACCCAAATGCCTTCATAAACGCCGTGTCCAAGGTGCTCGGCGAACTGCCCGAAAATGTCGCGGTCTATCTTCGCGCCGGTTTTGGATGCGTCGATTGACAATTCGACTTTCTGTGCAGCCATCAGCGGCGCAGTGATAGCCATAACGATCAGAGTGAAGCCGACAAGAAGTGAACGCATAAGAAGCGATGCCCTTTGAGACGGAAGTATGAATGTCAGGCAGAAACGACGAATGAACGAAGAGGATTGTGTGAACAATACTCTCCTCGCCGGGAGAGTATCAAGTTGGAGTTTCGAGTACTGGACTATGGATTGTGATTTGTGATCGAGTTCAAGGACCATCTATTGTTCTCCCGCACGTTCGGTGCCCATTGACGTTGTGTAGACAAGGACATAATCCGGGATTTCCTTTTTGGCATCTCCAAGCCCCGTACTATACGACTCGCAAGCCCGCTGTCAACGACTATTTCGCCGTGGAAGGGCCAGAGCGCCACTCGGCAGTCGGCGGGGACGGCGCGGATTACGGGGTGTTGATCAAAAGCTATGCGGAGGAGGACCGGCGGCTGGTGCTTACGGGAGCGCGACCAAAACCGATCTCCGGACGGCCCAATCCGTGGCACATCTCGACCAGCTACGCAGAGAGGAACAATTTGAATTGCCGCACGTTCATGCGGCGGCTGACCAGGTTGACGAATGCCTTTTCCAAGCGCGTCGAGAACCTTGTTGCTGCCCTATGGCTGTATTTTTGCCATTACAATTTCGTCCGCATTCATGGCTCGTTGCGTGTCACGCCTGCGATGGCTGCAGGTGTGACTGACCATATTTGCAGCATCGAAGAGATGCTGAGCATGGGGTCAACGGTGTGAGGTGTCCTCCACCAATGACAGTCCTTGAACTTTGTTTTAATTTCTTCCCGTTGACCGGTTCCCGGCACTCGCAGTAAACTACAGACTAAACTTGCCAAACCGTGACTTAAAGTCCTGTGATATAATTCCGTTGACGCTCGCTATTACTGGTGATATCATCACAAAGGATAGATTGAGACGTCTCCAGATCGAGCTGGAGAATTTGCGAGCGTCCAGACACAACCTAAGACCGAGTGACTTGGTTAGCTTGGCTCGCAGGTTGGGACGCGAAAAAAGTAATAGGGGGAAGCACCCTACGTACGTAAGCGTTCATTTTCCTGAGAGCCGACCTATCAGTATACCTGGGCACCCCTCCATTAACCCGTATACGGCAAATTCATATTGGATGACCTTGAGTCAGACATTCAACGTTGGTTTGAAAAGCTAGACGAAGAGGAGCGCACGGCAAATGAACAGCAGAAACGCAAAGCACTACCTCCAGCGACCATACGCACGAATAGTAATTCCCGGTGAGAAGGGCGGTTATCACGCCGAGATCCTAGAGTTCCCTGGTTGTTATGCGCAGGGAGAATCTCCAGAGGAGGCCTACAAGAATTTAGAGGAAGCAGCAGAGGCTTGGATTGAAGTGTGTCTTGATAAGGGCCAGACCATACCAGAGCCCTCAAGTAGTTTGGGTTATGGGGGAAACGTGCTTCTCCGGTTGCCCAAAACCATTCATCGGCAGGCAGCGAAGATGGCAGCGCGAGATCGAACGAGCTTGAATCAATACTTACTTGCTGCGGTTTCCGCAAGGGTCGGGGCAGACGATTTTTATAGTGTACTCGCAACAAAGTTCGAGCAGCGCGTTGTGGCAGCATTTGCCGCCTTCACCGAGGCGACGTATGCGCGGTGGAAGGACCGTAAGGACGCCATGACGCCTCCCACCATTAGTGCAGAAATCGTGCCGGGGCCTCTCTTAGACACCGCTAGTACTGCCCCTGAGCGTAAGCAATCCACAGCAGAAAACTCAAGGAGATAAACCTATGGCTGAGGCCTCGCAGATCGTGTTTTCCTTCCAGGAAATCGCAGAACTTATGATAAAACGGCACCGGATACACGAAGGCATTTGGGGCTTATTTGTGAAGTTTGGAATCGGTGCCGCAAATATGGGCATGACTGAGGCCGAGGTAAGACCAACCGCATTCGTCCCCATACTGGAAATGGGTCTTCAGAGGTTCGATAAAGAGAGCAACCTTACAGTGGACGCCTCAAAGATAAATCCAAAGACGAGGAAAAGTAAGAGGACAAACTAGTGGAAACCTACAAAGATCAGAATCTCCAGGGAAAGAGCTTTATTCTCGAAAACGTTGTGTTTTTGAAATGCAAGCTCAGCGACTGCGATCTTTACTATTCCGGCGGGGATTTCGAGTGGGCTGAAACTTTTTTTGAGAACTGCCGGTTTCACTGGCGGGGGCCGGCGAAGAATACTCTAGCATTGCTGCAGGTGATGGGGATGACGCCAGCACCGACACCACCGAAAAACTCGGGCATTCCAGGGCAGAAGGTGAATTAAAAGTTTGGTCAGGTTCGCTTTTCATTTTTCGGCCCCCGCAGAGTTGAAGCCTACCACGAAGCATTGATCAGATCAACATGAAATCGAGGCAGGCAGTGGGACAAAGCACTTTTCTGACGATGCCCAGGTTTTAGCCATAAGTCCTTCAAGCCAAAAGACCCCACTACCCTCACGTGGGTAGCGTCCTAGATGTGTGTTGGTGGGTCAAAACCATCCCTTGGCCCCCAGCGCCCACCCCCTGCCAGGTAACCCTGGCGCCCGACACCTGACGCCCGCACTTTGCTCTTGACACCCGGCCTGAATTATGGTAGCCTATGCGAGTGGTCCAGTGGGGAAACAGGCCGGGGAGTAGGGGAAGGGGTTCAGACAGGGGCAGGGCGCCAGAGAAAATGCGCAGGAAACCGAAAAAAGATACTAAATCGTGGGAACGAACCTAAGAATGTATTTAAAGCAAAGGAGTTAGCGTTCTTAGGAGCCAAAAACGAACTGGTTTTTCAATGCCAAAAAACCCAATCAAAGCGAAAAATAGGTGCAAATAAGTACGATTCGGAGACTGGAAACTGGAAAATAGAAGCTGGCAACACACATTTAGGACTACCCTCACGTGCGGCCAAGAACAAATTGCATCCTGCCGGAAGGCTGGATATACTCAGGGCGATCCAAATCAAAGAAGCGAATCAGGGAAATCACCGTGATCAAAGCAGACCCCCAAACCAAGAAGAGCTCTAAAACTGCACCAAGCGTTATTGACCTGCGGCGGGAGATCGCAGACCTTGGCCGGGAGTTTGGCGCGCCTCTGGAACCGCAGGCCGTCATGCATGCGATTGTGGACCGGTTGGTCAAACGGTACGGCGTAGGGAGTGCCAGCCTCTGGCTGCTAGGAGAAGCTGCGCCCAACCTCCAGTTGGGCGCCTCCGCTGGCCTGCCGAAACTACCGCCCAGCTTTAACGAAGCATCCTTGAAGAACTCCCTGCTCGGGAAGGCCGTGCGGGAGCAACTTCCGCAGGTACTCGAGGCAGAAGCGGGCCAAGGTGACGAACTCTCAGCCTGGGCGAAGGAAAATCAGCTCGCTTTTGTGGCCGCCTACCCACTCGTCGAGGATTCGAAGGTCAAGGGCGTGCTGCTGGTGGCGTGTGCGAAGACTCCCCCGGGCACAAGGCTCGTCGTCTTTCAGTTGCACGCTTGGTTTGCCTCTGTCGCTTTGCGCGACGCGGAGTTGCGTTCCTCGGAGCAGCAGACGCTCTCCAAACTCCAGTTCCTAATGGAGGCCACGAAGGCCCTCGCGTCAACCCTGGACCTCGGCGAGTTGCTGGGCCGCATCCTGGAAGTGGCAAAAACTCAGGCGGACGCGGAGCGCGGCACGCTTTTCCTGGTGGATGAAAAGACCGAAGAGATCTGGTCGCTGATCGCCCACGGACTGGAGAAGCGGGAAATCCGTTTGCCGCTCGGTAGGGGCATTGCGGGGTACGTGGCCCAGAGCGGCGAAATCCTCAACATCCCCGATGCTTATGCCGACCCGAGATTCAACCGCGATGTGGATGCGCAGACAGGCTACCGCACCCGAAACATTCTCTGCCTTCCCATCCGCAACAAGAGCGGAAAGATCATCGCCGCCCTCCAACTCCTTAATAAAAGGCGTGGAGGCTTCACCTCTGAGGACGTGGACTTTCTGCTGACGCTTTCGGACCACATGGCGCTGGCGCTGGAGAACGCGCAACTCCATCGCGCTCTACTCGAGAAGGAGCGACTAGAACGCGAAATGGCGCTGGCTCGCGACATCCAGCGCAGCCTTCTTCCCGAAGGGGCGCCTCTGGTGCCGGGCTTTGACATCGCCGTGACCAACGAGCCCTGCTACGAAGTGGGAGGTGATTATTACGACTTCCTAACTCTTGGCCCCGATTCCCTCCTTGTGGTCGTAGCTGATGTGGAGGGCAAAGGAATCAGCTCGGCCATGATCATGTCCAACCTCCAGGCGACTCTCCGCGCGCTGGTGCTGAATCTCCACTCCCTCAGCAGCTTCGCGGAGTCCCTGAATCACATGATCCTGGCGGGAACCCGCGGCGGCAAATACCTCACCATGTTCCTGGGGCTGATTGACATCCAACGGCAAGCCATCGACTACATCAACTGCGGACACGTTCCACCGGTCATTGTCAGGACTGAGGGGGAGGCTGTGAACCTCACCGAAGGCGGCATGGTCGTCGGCCTTTTTGACAACGTTCGGTACAAGCACGGGCAAGTCAAGTTCCAGACGGGGGATGTGCTGGTCCTCTGTACTGATGGCATCACGGAGTCGATGGATGAACAGCAGGAGGAGTACGGGACTGGGCGCCTTGTCAATTGTGTTCGAGGCGCGATTACCCAGAGCGCGGCAGAGATCGTAACCACCGTAAACGCCGACGTAGCCAAGTTCTCCGCCAGGGGGACTCACCTCGACGACAAAGTAATGATCGCTGTAAAAGTGACGTGATAAAGACAGGTGTCGGGTGCCAGGTGCCAGAAGAGCAGTGACGAGTGACGAGCGGGATTATGAATGGTGAATAGTAAATGCTGAACCGCTGGCGCAGACTTTGCATTGTGCGCCACTCCCAGGACCTCGAACCGCCATGCCTCTTCAATTCACAGTCCATAATTTACCATTCACAATATAATTGCCCCAGTCCGCAGTCCCTAGCCCCCTTTCCCCAGCCCCTTTTTTCAGCGACCTCTAAGGGCGGGTAGGCCTGTCGGGATCGATCTCAGTCAGAACCAAGTTAACCTGCTTGCCGGCGCCAAACTTCCGCGTGAGCCAATCTTCAAGGTCCACTCTCAGAGCCTGCAGGTCCACGCCGAAGCCCACCTCGATCAAGCCATCCGCTAGGGGAAGACTCTCATCAAAAGCCGAGCGTCCGGTGAAACTCCGCATAAAGAAACTATCCAGCCAGGCAATGGGGCAGGCCCGCGGCCCCTGTGGACTCAATAATTGCACTTGGATTCTGCGTGCGAACACGGAAAGTTGTCCGTTGTTAGTAGTGAGCGTTCAGCGCTCAGCACCTGACACCTGGAACCATTCGCCCTGCCCCGCCTACGACATACCACCTACTACCTACCGGTCAAGAAAGAAAACCAGCCGCGCTTCGGTTCTTGTTTGCTTGACGCGATGGGTGGGGGGTGGGGGGGCATCGGCATGCCTCTGATTACGGCCTCAGGGTTCTTCTTCAGTAGCCTCTGCGCCGTTTCGTCCCCCCTTGAGTCAGCCACTTTGTGGTAGCATTCCGAAAGCATAGGCGGGCGATATTTGACGTCGTGGGCGTCTGAGGCGAAGAAATGGACGAGATTCCTCTCCAGCCAAGCTTCGGCCAAGCGAAGGGCCGGCCGGCCGAATCGGCCGGTATAAGACTGTGCTGTGACCTGAACCAAACATCCATGCGCTACCCAGTGATATAGCAGCCCGGACTTGCGCGCAAAAACTGGATTGCGCTCCGGATGCGTGATGATGGGGGTCAGCCCGGCCACCTGGATCTCATAAAAGACGCGGTCGAGTTGCTCAGGAATGAACTGGTCAGGGAATTCAACCAGCAGGTACGAACTGTTGTTGATAGTGAAATCCAACGGCGTCTCGACAATCTTCTGAATGTTGTCGTAGGAGAGGTGAAAATCACATCCCAAAAGGAGCTTGGGCGCTTCTCCCACTGCCGACTGAAGTTCTGCAATCTTCTGGCGATTGACGTCCGGATTGAAAGGGTAAGTGTAATTACAATGCGGTGTGGCAACAAGATGCGTAGTGCCGTCCTTGGCCGCTATCTGGCACATGGCAATAGCGTCCTCAAAGGTCTTGGCGCCGTCATCGACTTCCCACAAAGGGTGACTATGAATATCAATCATCGGAATGCCTTAAAGCTCGCGAGACCGGTCAAATCGGGAACCCCTGCAACAGGTAGTCGAACCAATCCTCCAGATTTGATTCAAAGCCCGACCCGAACCATGCGGTCGCGAGAATGTAAAGTTTAGCATGGGTTGTTGCCAGCGCGGAAATTCTCCGGGCGAGTTGTGCGAGAATCAATACCTTTGTCAATGGGCTCCGGTGGGATGAGCGCCTCAGCGCCCGCACCCCTGCTACGCGTGGCATGGATATCTCGCCCGTGGCCCTTGAGGCTCGAGACCCACCCCAATGGGTCGGGGGCAGTGTGAGCACCCCTGCCACCACCGCCATTGTTTCGCGGTAAAGCCTTCGCGAGCGAGACCTGCGGCGCCCGCGGCAAGCCGGCGTAGGCGCCTGGGCGAGCCCCGGCAGGTGGGGGCAGGATGCCAATGCTTCAATGGCAATGATTTCAGCGCCCAAGTGGCAGCGCTTACACAGCACGTTTTGAATAGTTCGTTCCAGGTATTTGCGAACAGAGACTGCGTGGCCAGGGCTTGCAGAAATATGAATTTCGAATCCGTAATATAGAAAATTGTATTGAACCGCGCCTGTGTTTGGCTGCGTCTTCTCCCTCACTCTCTACGACTCACTGAAATTAAATCAGTTAGCGTGAGGGTTAAAGGCTCCAAGTTCCGAACCATATTGGAACGCCGCGTGCTTGAGTAGAGAAATGGACTCACACCGGACGATCAAAGATCGCCGATGCGAGTCCGGAAAATAGACCCAAGACCCGACGCTTGGAGGGGGGAGGGGACTTCCCCCTCATTTTCTTTTTCACCCGCCGCTTGGCCAATGGCTTGCTCCCTGCGAAACACTTTCCCAGTCTTTGTACTTCTGACCGCGCGAAAAGGACACGCAAAGAGGAACCCGGACATAACCTCCCACCCAATTGCCTACCCTAAGGGTTGTGGAAGAGAGTGCGCGGAGCAAGGGTTTCGGGCACCGGCGCTTCCTGCAATGGGTGGCCTGGTTCCGCTCAGGTGCGTTCCGCCCTGCGAGCCGCTTGACTTCAAACACTTCGCTGGCTAGAGTGGCTTAAGACCGACGAATAGAGAGGAATTGTCTAACGGAATATGATGATCAGTACCTTGGTGGTGGGTTTTGTGAAGCGCAAGGTGCTGGCGGTGCAGGATTTCAGCTTCTTATTGGTTGGTTCCCTGCGGCGCGCCTTCACGCCGCCGCGTTACATCGTCGACACGCTGCTCCAGATGGACGTCATCGGCGTCGGCTCCTTGCCGATCGTCCTGTTGACGGGTTTTTTCACTGGGGGCGTGCTGGCCCTGCAAGGCTACCGTACCCTGAGCACCTTCGGTGAAGTCGGCCTGCTTGGAGAAATGGTTGCGCTGTCTGTCGTCCGAGAGCTGGGTCCTGTCCTGACGGCACTTATGGTCGCGGGGCGCATCAGTTCCGGCATTGCTTCCGAACTCGGATCGATGCTGGTCAGCGAGCAGGTCGACGCCATGCGCGCCTTCGGCACCGATCCCATCCGAAAACTGGTCTTGCCGCGCCTATTTGCAACCTTGGCTACATTGCCGGTTCTGACCATTCTCGCAGACTTCTTCGGGATGCTGGGAGGGTTTTTCATAAGCTTCTCCACGGTCCATCTGAGTAGCAGGGAGTATTGGAGTTCCGTGCAACAGTCACTCACCTATCAGGACGTCACCCAGGGCATGATCAAACCCTTTGTCTTCGCGGTTGTCATCGCCATGGTGGGTTGTTACTACGGGTTGAACACCACGGGTGGCACGGAAGGCGTGGGTCGTTCGACGACGCAGGCCATGGTTGTCGCCTCGGTCCTGATTCTTGTGCTTGACTTTTTTATCACGAAATTCCTGATCGCCATCCGATTCTTTTGAGGGCTCTCCGCGCGCTCATGTTAACATTCAGGTTGCAGTCGTTACGCAAAGCCGTGGCAGGCCCCGCCGGTGACTGGACCCGGACCGGAGACTGCCAACGTTGATTCCAAGCTATGGGCAATCCGCCTGTCATCGAACTTCGCGAGGTCTCGCTGGCCTTCGATGAGAAGCAGGTTCTCTCCAGCATATCCTTCCACGTGGACCAGGGCGAGACACTGTTCCTCCTCGGAGTCACGGGGACAGGAAAATCCGTGCTCCTCAAGCTGATTCTTGGCCTTATCAAACCGGATTCAGGCCAGGTGCTGGTGGAAGGACGGAATCTCACGCCCCTTCCGCAGGAGCAACTCGATGCATTTCGGAGGCGAATGGGCATTGTTTTCCAGGAAGGAGCGCTCTTCGATTCGCTCTCGGTGTATGAAAATGTCGCCTACCGCTTGCGAGAAGAGGGAGTCATGCAGGAAGAAGAGATCGAGCGGAGAGTCCGGGAAGTGCTGCGGCTTGTGGAGATGGAGGAGGCCATCGATAAGATGCCGTCGGAACTTTCCGGCGGAATGCGCCGGCGTGTTTCCATCGCCCGCGCCATCATCAGCGGGCCCGCGATCATGCTTTATGATTCTCCCACCGCTGGACTTGATCCGGTCACCAGCCACACCATTAACATGCACATTGCGCAGTTGCGCGACGTGCAAGGCGTGACATCGCTGGTAGTCACGCACCGTCTCCAGGATGCTTATGTGCTCGCAAACTACGTCTTTTCGGAGCGAAAACAGGCGCTGGTCCCCGCTGGCGGCGTGAACCACGGAGGCCCTACAGCCCTTACTCGTTTCCTGCTGTTGCGGGATGGCGCCGTTTACTTTCAGGGAACTCCACAGGAATTGGCCGGCACGCATGATCCCTACCTGCTCAAGTATCTCGCCTGAGGGCGATTCCGCCAGCAACTTGGTCTACAATAGAAGGGTGACTTCCCTCGAAGGAGACAAACCATGCCTCAACAGCAGCGACTAAAGTGGACCCAACTGCGTGTCGGTACAATGGTGATCATCGGCCTGGCAATCTTCGCTATGGGTATATTCTTCATTAGCGGTCAGGAGGGATTCTTCAGAAGGCGATATAAGCTGAAAGCCTATGTCACCGAGGCCGCAGGACTGCGCCAAGGCGCCCAGGTCAGCCTGGCCGGAGTCGCCGTGGGCAGCGTGGAACGGATAGAAATCTCACCCTACCCTGAGAGCGCGCGCGCCGTGGAAATTGTGATGCGCGTAGCGCGCGCCTACCAACACGAAATCCGCGCCGACTCAAGGGCAAGCATTGAGACCGTCGGACTGCTGGGCGACAGCTACGTGAATATTACGCGCGGAAGTTCTGGCCAGGAAGTGATTGGCGATGGCGGCGTGCTGAAAACCTCCGAGGAAGCGGATGTTAAAAGGGTGGTTCAAAACGCCAATAGCGTCTTCACCAACCTGGGCGTGTTGAGCACCACACTCAACAACATCTCGAGCCAGGTCCAGTCGGGAAAAGGCTCGCTGGGAAAGCTCGTCTACGATCAGACCCTCTACAACCGGCTGAATAAGACAACCGACTCCTTCGACCGGATGGTTACCCGTGTCGAACAGGGCCAGGGAACGCTCGGCAAACTCATGGCCGATGAGACCCTGTACAACACAACCGTCGCCACCATTGAACGCCTGAATAAGGCGATCGACGACATGCAACACGGCCCGGGAAGTCTCGCCAAATTCGTCTCTGACCCCTCAGTCTACAACAATGTGAATCACCTCGTGACCCAGGCTAACTCGCTCGTCGATAACATCAATCAGGGCCAGGGCACGCTGGGAAAGCTGGCGAAGGATCCCCAGCTCTATAACCGCCTGAACGAAACGTTCGACCATCTCAATGCCGTTTCAACACGAATGGACCAAGGCCAGGGCACGCTGGGGAAGCTTTCTACCGACCCCACGCTCTACAACAATCTGAGCCAGAGTTCACAATCCTTAAGAGATTTCCTCACGGAATTCAAGAAGAGCCCCAAGAAATATCTGACGGTGAGAGTGCATATCTTTTAGCAGGACGGTGAAAAATGGGGGCTAGGAACTGGGGGCTCGAGCAATTTTGAATTTTGAATTGCTTCCTCGCCACTGCCTACCCCTTACTGCCTGCTTTTTGGAGTCATAACCCTCAAAGCAATCGAAAAGCGCCTTGAGGCAAATTCGGCGCTATGCTAACCTCTTGGTTGGACGCACGCTGGAGTGGCGGAATTGGCAGACGCAGCAGACTCAAAATCTGCCGCCGGTCACCCGGCATGGGGGTTCAACTCCCCCCTCCAGCACCAATTTCCGCCTTTTAGATTCAATGAGATACAGCCCGCTTTTCCCTCGTGTGCCCTAGGCGTGCCCGCCGCCGAATGGCCACGTTCCATGTCTTACGCACATCTGCTTCAAGCTGCTCCTGTCTGGAGCGGACCCACGGGGCATAATGCCTCTCGGTAATTCGCACACTCTTGTGGCCAAGTAATACCGATACACGATCTATGGGAACACCGGCAAGCAGCAACTCGACCGCAAAGGTGTCGCGAAATCGGTGCGCGTGACCGTTCGGCACTTTGGCCAGGGCGAAGAGCCGGTGCAGCGGTCGCCACCAAATACTGCCGGCTAAGCCTTTGATCGCGGATTTCCCTGTCCAGAAGTAGTATGGGCCATCCTCGGGGATTGCTGCGAGCGCATCGATTAGGAGAGGGGGAAGAGGGCAGTTGACCGGCGTGCCGGTTTTTGCCGTATAGAGCAAGAGATTGTCGCCTGTGATGCGATCACGGGAGAGCTTAGCGGCATCAGTGAAGCGGAGCCCGCTGTAGCGCAGAAGAAGCACGAGCGCACGTAGTCGAACGGCGTTGCGTTTGTCCGGATATTCGTTGCACGCTTCTAGAATGCGGCCGACCTCCTCCTTGCTAAACGGCAGTGTCGGAGATTCCGTAATCATTGGTGGTTTGAGTTTCGCTGCGGGGTTTGAGTCCATCCAGTTGCTCTCGTACGCAAACCGAAAGAAAGCCCGCAGATGCTCGAGTTTTTTCTTCGCGGCTAGGTTCTTATTAAGCCAGGTGGCGCGAAAGTTCCTTGCCCAATCAAGATTGAAGTCCGAGATGAATACCAAACCGTGCTCGTCTGCGAACGCTTTCAGTTGCCGGAAAAGAAGATCGTACTTGTACAGGGTGGCCTCGCGGAGATTTCGAGCTTTGGCGTCTTCAATGAACTTTTCCGTCGCTTCCTGAATGGTAGTTGTCTTGCCCCCACCAGCGAACCCCTGAGCTTCCCACTCCCGGGCCTTTCGTTGGGCAACCTGCCAGTTACGAGTGCCCACGGGGCGTCGTATGCGTGGGCCGTCGGTACGCCAGTCCATCCAGATTGGACACTGGCACTTGAGGTACTCGCGCCCCTTTTCTCGGTGTGGACAGGCTTTGACATGGCGTCGCCAAAGGATGAGCATTCGAAACTCCTGCGTTTGTTCTGCGTTTCATGTGGGCCTTCTTGACCGGCCTACTTGGTGCCTCGCATGTGCCCACGACCACCAAACTTCTTCCACACCTCTGATGTTTCCCGTCCGATACCGCCTGCTTTTGTCGCGACATGTAGGCCCGCGCATTTTGTAGATCGTTAGTATTACTCAGCCTCCGATGGACCCGCTCCAATACTGACTCTGGTATGCGGAGGGTCGCATACCTGTTCCCGATCACCAAAACGCCCCGCTCTCGGCGAAACAGGCGCCGCACAGAATCCCGACTCAAGCTCCAAATCTTTGCCACTTCACTGACGCTGTAATGCCGCTCGCCGTGAGGCATCAAAGACAAAACCGAGGGCTGCAGGGTCGTTTGTCTCTCCCGCATTTCGGTTTGCCGTTCTTCAAGTGTGCTCAAATTTCCCATGTTCACCTTCCACACCAACTGTCAAAACCTCGCCAAGCCTTCGTCGGCACTAAGATACCAATCGTCCTGTTCGACCGGCGCTGTGGTCTAGACGAGATTAGTTCTGCAACGGAGAGTTTCGCCTCCACTTACCCTGCCGGTACGAGTAGTTTCGATTTAATGAAACCAGTGCTGGGCCTACAGAGGCTTGTTGCGCGTAATCCCCTGTCATCTACATAGAACAAGCTGTTCTACCTGTCAAATGGCCCAGTCCAGAATCCCTGTTCGTAAGTTGGTTATTTGAGGAAGTAATTGGAAACGTGGGATTTGTGGATCTATTGGACAGACGCTTCAGACACGCCGCGCCCTTCGCACGCGGCACGTTGAAACGAATTCGATGCAACCACAACGTTGCTGCCGGAGACGACCAAAGTCACCTGGTGCCAATGAGGACCCGTGACTGCGGGCGGCGGTGTGTCGGTCGTGTTTCGCTGTGGAAAACTGCGAAGTAAAGGCTTCGCAAGGAGATCCGCCAGATTAGAAACGCCTCACCGTTGCCAGCGAACGTGCCACATCCTATAAGTCCCGGCCACTTTCCTCTTGCCGATGGGTCCAGAGGTAGCTGTTGTTAGCCGTGTGCAGCTTCGGGGCGTCGGGCACGCACGCGAGTCTAGACGCGGTTCTCACAAGCGTCGACCGGCAAAAAAATCTTGGCAAGCGACATGCGCCCGCTTTGGTCACGGACATGGGAGCATCGACGGCTGCCCCGCCGGAGCGCGATGAACACCGCTGGGACCCACTGACCAAATTATGCTAGGCCACTCTGCCCCCCGCGAGCGGCAGAGTGCATGCTTCTGAGGTTTCTGCTTCGCCGGGGCGTAGCAGGGTATCCACGTTTGCCTTCAATCGGACCAAGGCCGCCGCATGGAGCTGCGAAATGCGCGATTCATCTACGCTCATAAGCTGGGCAACCTGTCGCATCGTTAGGCCTTGCTGATGGTAAAGCATGACGATTTGCCGGTCACGCTCCCGCAGAGTGGAAAGGGCGCGATCTAGAATTTCCCGCTGTTCGTGACGGTAGCAAAAGTCAAAAGGATCGGGATCGTCACCCGGAAGAAACGCTGGCTCAATCTGTCGGCTGACCGACGTGGAGGTCGGGCCCGCCGAAAGAGTGCGCGCGCTGAAGTCCAATCCCACGCTCTGAACCTCATCGAGCGCCCGGTGTCATTGCGCCAGATTCATTCCCTGGGCCGCGGCCATCTCCTCGTCCGTGACGGAGCGACCGAGCTTGATCTCGAGTTCGTTATAGAGCTTTCGGATTCTTTGGTTCTTGCGTCGTAAGCCGCGGGAGGCCGGATCGGCGCTGCGGAGGCCGTCAAGAATGCTTCCGCGAATCCGATGCCGTGCGTAGGTCTCCAAGCTCACCCGCTTGCTCGCGTCAAACTTGGTGACCGCATCTACCAGCCCCAACACGCCGTCTGAGAACAGGTCATCCAGCTCTACACGGGCAGGCAGGCGTTTGCGAATCTTCAAAGGCACGCGCTTTACCAAGGGAAGCATATCAACCAACAGCTTCTCCCTGTTCTGGAGGGCTTTTCCCTCGTGCCTTCTCCTGGGACGCAAAATCGGAGGAGTCAAGGGTCGGCGCGGTCGCGCCGGCAAGCGGGGGCGAAGGTTGGCCACTGCCGTCAAGCTGCTCAGTTGCTGAAAAGTGGGAACGGATTGAGTTGCCATAGAAACCTTCGTCACTCTGGAATAGGCCCATAAAGGTCAGCGCCTTTCGACCTTGGGCTTCGTTGCCATCGTCCGGAGGCAACATTTCACCGTCAGCGTGAAGCCTGCGGCTCCGTGCTCGGTGTACCACCTTGGTTTCTTGGGGAATTCCTTAGGCCGGTGCTGTTGTCAGCATGGCAGGATGACTATGAGGACGAGTTCAGAATGAAGAGAATGGCTGCGGGGTCGTTCAAGATACGTCGCTTTATTCAAGGCCGATCCGAACCGTTTCGCCGAAGGGTGCCTTTCTGCGCGAATCGGTTATCTTCGGGTCATAAGGAGGTTCCCTATGACCCGTCAACGCAAAATGATGCTGGAGGAACTCCAGCGTCGCAATTACTCTCCGGGTACCATACGCTGTTACCTAAGTGCGGTCGCTGATTTCG
>JBEKHR010000059.1:0-24694 GCA_050012175.1 Terriglobia bacterium
GCTGCCATCAAGGAATATTTGGACAATCACAACCAGAATCCTCGTGTCTTTGTATGGACCGCCTCGGTCGAACGAATCATGTCCAAAGTCGCCAAATGTAAAGAAGCGTTGGGGACACTACACTAGCGATCCAGGGATACGGCGTATCTGTACAAGGCTACGGGGCTACGATCACCTGCAACGTGGCGGCGTCTTGTATTCTGCTGGGGAGCACCGTTGGTGGAAACTACAACAATTCCTACGGCAAGCTGGCAATCTACGGCCTCTCTGTTGCTCCGGGCGTCGGCTCGGGTCCCTACCCCGCCATCCAGGATGACGCAATGGGGGATATCATTCAAGATGTTGCACCCGTCACAAATTCCCCCTACTACTTCCATAATTTCATCGAGGTCGATACCGATTGGGGCCTAACCATTAGCGGACTCATTTGGAACGGTGAGAGCGTTTTGGAATGCGACGCGACCTATTGTGGAAATGCGGTCTACGAGTCCAACGGGCCGAACAATTCGGGGATCGCGCATATCAGCAACTCAGAGCTAAGCATGGGTTGTGACGGAAATGGATTTGACTGGGCAAGCGGTGGCGACCTCAGCTTGACCGGTGTCATGCTCGAAGCCTACAACCAGTACGGAGTGCGCTCCAATGGCAACGTGAGCACGAACGACATGTACTTTGAGGTAGGAAATTGCAGGAATCCAATCGGCAATGTTGGGCAGGCTGCATTTATCGGACTCGGGGGGATGATCTCGCACATGGGCGGGCAGACGGGCGCTGGCCAGCCTGTGTTCCCTCAAGCTGGGACGGCTGGCAGTACGATTTACGGCTACTATATCGTCGGGCACTACACTGCGGGGGGAAATGTGACCGCTCCGCTACCCGCTGGATACCTCACCAACGGCAACGCAACCGTCAACGCAACGAACTACATTACGGTTACCTGGAACGATTTCGGTGGCTCGGGTTACACCTATGATGTCCTCCGCTATGTGTATACTTGGCCGCGCACGGCCCCCTACGGAACCGGGAACTTTGCGGTGGCGACGGCGCTCGCGGAGGCGTCGACCTGCTCGGCTGGGCTTTGCACCTTCACTGACAACGTGACAAGCCCGGCCAGCTACACCGTCGCGGGCGCAAATTGGGTTCCCGTGCTCAGTATGTGGCCGGGATCGCTTGTGCTGTCTGCGGCTGGGGCGTCAAACAATTGCTACACGTCGGGAAGATACTACGGCAGTTCCTTCAACGGTGGGGACATGGCCATCGCCTGCGGTACGGTACAGCCGGGGCTTGTAACTTTCATTTCTGGAGCGATCGACAACACGAGCACTCGCAGTCCCATAAGCCCAGGCTACGTGACGGCGCTTAATTCCTTAAATCCGAACAATCCAAACCAGGCCCTCCTGCTTCCGGGAAATGCGAGCGGGCTCAAAGGGGAACTCAATTTCGGTACCTTTGGTGGCGGTTATGCCGACCCAATTACGCTGAACGATTCAGTGCCTGCGAAGACCCTTTCAATCATAGGCAACCACCCGGCCTATGATGTGGGTGACACTGCGATTTCCTTCGACGGGTGGCCCACAACTCTTGCTTTCAGAGCGCCAAACACCATATCGGACTACATCAACAGCCTACCTGATGGTGTGAGCTGGCTGGAGAGACTGACTTCGGGCGTGAAGACTTTCAAGGTTCCCTTGAATGCCTTTTCAGTGCCTCAACTCTCGGCACCATATGTTGGTTATGTGCGCGATCAGGCAACCGGAGGAACGCTCGGCCCTAACATTCAATGCTGTTATCGGGCTACGGCTGTGGACAGTCTCGGTTCAACTACGGCTGCGGCTGAAACGTGCGTGACGACGGCCAACGATGGCAACAGCACCCATTCAATTTCCGTATTGATAATGTCGCAAGCCCTGGCAGGTGGCTATCAAGTCTACGGTCGCACTACCGGTGCCGAGCAGTTGATGACTCCGACGCCGATCACCAATGCCTGGCCGACCTATTGGACATCCTTTACCGATACGGGCTCTGTGACTCCCAGCGGGGCGGTGCCAACGACGAACACAACCGGGCAAATCAAGCCAGCGCTCTACTCGACAGCCACAAACTGCTCGTCTTCCGCTAGTCCGGCTGTCTGTGGCTCGGCAGCGGCAGGCTCCTTCGTTATTGGGGCCTCGGCGACATCCGTAGTAGTGAACACATCCGCCGTGACAGCCAACAGCCAGATTTTGCTCACCGAGGATTCATCTTTGGGGACGAAGCTGGGCGTTACGTGCAACACTCAATCGCTGCTGACCTTGGGGGTCCCAAAGGTGACGGCGCGCACGGCAGCAACGAGTTTCGCCGCGTCGATAGAGGTTGGGCCTACAACCAATCCTCTGTGCATCAGTTACGCGATTTTCAACTAGGAAGCGCGATGTCCTGAACGTTGGAAGGCGATCGATGATGACCCAAGCTGCTGGCTTGGCCGCGAAAAGTCGAGTGCGGATAACCGCAGTTGGGTGGGCGTACTGATGTCCCCGCACGCCAACCACGCCCATCAACCCTGCACTTTTCCACAGCCCACCCCAAAATACCCATCAACCCTGCACCAACCATAGCCACGAACCCTGCGCGGCCACAAACCGCGTGTATAGTGGTAGAATGTGCCGTAGCCAGGAAGGGCTGCGGGCAGTGTGGCAGGCCTCCCGGTGTGAGGAGTTTGGGGGTTTTCAGCACGGGCGTTCTCTCCCGGAAGAGTTGTTCCATGTCGGGCGTCGTGGAAGAAACACGGTGGGGTGAGCGAGTTAACCTATCTATCGCCGTGCGGACCCGATGCAGGAGGATAAATCAATGTTTCATCTGCGCGCTGCGTCCTTTTACGTAGCCGTAGCGATATGCCTGGCAAGCTGTGCTTGGAGCTCTATCTCTGAGGCGCGGGTTGCCAAGACTTTGCGCGCCGGCCAAGCGATGAACTTTACCGTGGAAGGCAAGATCAATACCCTCGACCAGAATAAACTCACTCTGAACACTGAAGAAAACATGATTTTCCACGTGCGCTACGATGACAAGACCGAGTTCAAGAGTGACGACGGCAGTTCCGCTAGCAGCAGAGATTTGCGCGTAGGTTTGAGGATCAGGGTGGAGGGTGATCTTACCGAGAGCGGTGAGATTGTTGCTCAGAGGATTGAATTGCTGAAGACACCGCCCAAGAAGTAAGCTCTCTCGCCTGCGCTGCTGAAAGAGGATTCAGGAGTCAGGATTCAGGGAAAAAGCCACGCTCTTCTCTTAATCCTGAATCCTAATTCAACGCACCCACCAGATTATTGCTGAAGCAGCCAGCGCTAAGGCCAGCCCGGCAGCAAAGTACGGGAATGCCGACCTCAAGAAGGGGATCTTATAGAGGAAGGATGTCTGCTGCCAACTGTCATTTGACACTCAGTGCGGGAGGCCGAGCTCTTCTGCGTGGTGGTCAAGAGCTACGTTAATTTCATGCAGCAAATCCTTGCGCAGGCGTTTGGTCTTCGCAGTCTCCGCAGAGAGATTCAGGGAAAGAAACGCGAAGCGAGTTCGATGGCGCAGCAGCCAAGCGTAGCGCCAGAGGTATAGGCCCGAGAGAGGAAGGGTGGGTGCGTAGTACCCCGCCCCGCGCCGACCCCAAGAGCGGGCGACCAGGAAAACCTCGACCGCATAACACCCCAATACCACCAGGCCGCGCGCCAGCCATTCCATGATTCTGTCCCGGTCGCTTTCCTTCTTAAGTAATCCCGTCAAATAGAGGAGCGAGATTGCCAGGAGATGATTGAGCAGGCCGTAAGAGGCGACGGCAAACCCTGCCACACTTTCAAGCCAGACTATGCCTCGGCCCACCGGCCAGTTCAACCACGCGCCAGCCCCTTCGACTTCCAGGCGATGCAGCGAGCCAAGCCGACGGGCCTCGCGCCATGCCTGGAGTGACTCACGCAACGAAACCAGCAGGCCCGGATGCAAGTAATTCATTTGCTCCGCCCATTCGACCACAAACCGGCTCAGTTCAAACCCATCCTGCTTCTGTTTCCATGCCGGGTGCGCCGCGCGTTCTTCCTGAAAGTCATCGCGTAGTGCCTGTTCCAGGTCGCCCAGGAATTCCGCCAGATCCGCGGACTGGAGCCGGAAGGAGTTCTCCTGACATCTTCTTTCCAAAAGCTTGGCAAGTTCTTGTACCTGATCGTGCGGAGTGCCGCCAGCGCGAGAAATGTAATCTTGTGCAGTCTCCGGTTGATCTATGTCGATCAGTAACTCTCTGGCGTGTGTGTGTCCCACCGGCAGGAAGACGTGGACGGGGAACAACATGAGTCCTAGGCCGCCGGCATGGCGACACTCCGCTTCCACAGCTATGGAGGCGGCAGCGGAGGCAAGCCTGCTCTCCCCGGCAGGATGCGCTGGGCCGGGCTCAACGAAGGTCACGAGGGCTGCCTTCTCAGCCAGGACGGCACAGCACTTCTCCAAAGCCGACTGCCGGTCTTCAGGGAGAAAGCTAATCATGCCCAAGCCTCGCGCCACGAGAGGCTGGAGCAGACCCTGGATTAATCTTGCGGGGATGATGCACCGCACATAACGCTCGAACCCCGCCACCACAATGAGGGCGTCGAGAAAGCTTTCCGGGTGGCAAACCACCAGGAGGGCTGGATCTGGCCTTTTCAACCGCTCCTCATGGAGCACACGGATTTTACGAAAGGTGAGGGCAAACCACAGCCGGATTACTCCCCGCCAGAACCTGTAAACTACAGGTTTGGTTGGAGCCGGAATCGGAGGAGGAGTGTCTGGTGACATAGAACCTTCCATCCTAACTGCTCTCAGACGAACTTCTCTTGCAGGTTGCCGAAGAAAGCCATTCCCGTGTCATGACGAGAATCACACGTCCACACCATTTTTCCGCAACCTTCTGATCCGTTAACGACGGCGCCGCCCACGTCGTGAGGAAGACGGAGTCGGCATCGCATTGCTCTCCCATCCCTCCACGATCCCCAGTGGGCGCGTGATGGTATTAAACAGGCCGTACACCTTCTGAATTCTGTTCGCATCCTTATCAACCAGGTGCAGGCGGAAATACGGGACATTGCCTGTCTGCACAACGCGAATGGGAAAGTACCCTTGAAGCCCGCTTTCGACATAGGCCGTAACGTACCGGTGATTCTTGACCCACCACGTGAAGACCCGAATGCGGGTGAAATCCACGTCCTGGTTGCCCACACGGTCGGCAGCAAGATATTGAGGCACTTGACGGTCCTCGTCGGGCACGGTGTTGAGCACTAGCCAAGCCACCATGTTGGAGCCTTGGCCATAAGCGCCAAGAGGCTCTGGTATATCGAGTGAAACAAATCGGCCCAGGACCCAACCCGCATGCGTGCCAGCCCGGACAAGATACCATGCTTCCTTGACCGGGGGTGAGGAAGGCTGATCAAGTTGGGAGGGCCTTTCCACGATCTTCCGCCCGAACACGTCCAGTTTCTGGTTATTGGGAAGTTGAGCCAAAGGTGTTGAGTCGCGGGAGGGTTCGAACCTCAGATTGATCGACTGGGGCGTGTGACCCTCAGCCAGGACGGGAAGGCTCTCCATGTCTTTCAGCAGCTTCTGCGAGGCTTCGTGGGTCTGCGAGTCCAGTAGATCCTTGCCTTCTACCCAACCGGTGCGGCCGTCCGCCAGCTCGACTTTTGCCCAGTTGCGCGTGCGCAGAAGCACTTGCACTTGGTCGCCTGCCTTCACGGATTCGACTGCGAGGCGAATCTGCGCAGGGGTATCCACCACCTCCAGCGAGGTGGGTAGCACATACGCCACCTCCGTGGGGGAGCGTTGCTTGCGCCGGGAGGAATAATAATAGGTTGCGAAGACCCCGGCGGCAATCAGTATAAGGAGGGCAAGTAACTTGAATCGGATACGAACTCTCCCTAGATTCAGGATTCAGTCATCACGCAGGCGCGCCTGGCGATTGACTCGTGACCACCCTTTCCGGACCGGGCTGCAACCGCTGGCTCGGAATCCGAAAAGTACTTGAAATCTTGACGCTCATTCTACACTATTTCGGGTGCCAGATGAGAATGACTGCGCTCCAGGAGGGCCACGAGTCGCGCCTCGTAGTTGGAGCAAACCAGTAATTTCGCCGCTGGAGGTGAATTACGAAAGTCGAGAATCTTCTCATCCCCAGGGTCGAGGGGGCACTGGAAGCCCTGCTTGAATGGGACCCGCGGGGAAAGCCACGCTTTGCTGCGGTGGTGTGCCATCCTCACCCGCTCCACGGCGGGACGATGCACAACAAAGTGGTTTTCCGAGCCGCGAAGGCCGCTTGGCAGGCGGGTCTTCCGACGCTGCGCTTCAATTTTCGGGGAGTTGGGAAAAGCACCGGAAGTTTTAGCGATGGCATCGGCGAACGTGAAGACGTCACGGCGGCCCTGGATTATCTTGGCACTCGCTTCCCTGCTGTTCCTGTTTGTCTCATAGGATTCTCTTTCGGCGCGAGCGTTGGACTTCGTGTGGGAGCGAACGATCCGCGCGTGGTCGCTCTCGTAGGGCTGGGCGTTCCCGTTACCTCCACGAACATGGACTTTCTCCGTGGCGTTCTGAAACCCAAGCTCATCATTCAGGGAACTCGAGACCAATTTGGGTCACGCGCCCAGGTGGAATCGTTTTATGGTATGTTGGCGGAGCCCAAACAACTCTATTGGGTGCAGAATGCGGATCATTTCTTCACGGGGAAGCTTGAGGAAGTTCAGCGCGCCATCCGTGAATTCCTGAGGTCGGAGCTGATTCTGCCAGGCGGAAAATAGACTTGGCTGAGGGTCCGTCCTCATGTAAATTCCCCCTCGGAGAAACGGGCAAACAGATGGACGAAAGCGAAGGCCAGGAAAGCCAGCCGCTCTATTCCCCCCTTTGTGGCGAGGATGTTCCGGAGCCGCTCGTATGCGGCGACTGCGGTGCGGTTATTTGTCGTAAATGCGGAACGCCGCTAGAGAAAGTAGATGAATTGGGGATCGGGTAGCCCGGATTTCTCACCACGCTCTGCCGTTTTGAGTCGGGCGATCGGAAGGGCGGGGTTTTAACCCCGCCCTTCCCTGTTCATGGTGAGAAATCCGGGTTAGCCACCGGGATTGTTTTTCCCTCTCCGCTGCGGTGGCAGGCACGTTCTCGACCGAAGACACTTTCTTAGTAGGCCGCAAGCTCTCTTGCCGCGCGCACGATATCCGCCGGCTGCGGCAGCACAGCGTCCTCGAGCACGGGGTGATAAGGAACGAAAACGTCTTTTCCTGCCAGTCGCCGCACAGGGGCGTCGAGAAACTCAAAGAGCTCATCGGCGATGCGTGCGGCGATCTCCGCCCCATACCCCCAGGAGATATGGTCTTCGTGCAGGACCAAAACGCGGTTGGTCTTCTTCACTGAGGCAGCGATCAATTCCCAATCGTAAGGATTGAGAGAACGCAGATCGAGTATCTCGGGCTGGATCCCTTCCTGCTCCAGGGTCTTTAACGACTGGACAGCACGGTGAACGAGCGAGCCATACGTCACCATCGTCAGCGTTGTCCCCTCCTGGACCAGCTTGGCCTTACCGAAGGGAATCATGTATTCGCGTCCGGGATAAGGAGCGCGGTTATGGGTCTGGCGATAGAGATGCTTCGGCTCAAGAAACAGCACAGGATCGTCACACCGGATGGCGGTGCGCAGCAAGCCATTAGCATCCAGTGCGGTCGCAGGCATCACCACCCGCAGGCCCGGCAGGTGAGTAAAGATTGATTCTCCGGACTGGCTATGATAAATCGCGCCTCCGGCCAGGTAGCCTCCGATAGGAGCGCGTATGACCATCGGGCAGGAGAACGTGTTGTTGGAACGCCAGCGTAGGGTGGTGAGCTCGTCGCGAATCTGCAACATCGCCGGCCAGATATAGTCGAAGAACTGGATTTCGACCACCGGTTTCAAGCCGCGCGTGGCCATGCCAGTGGCCCGGCCTACAATGCTCGCCTCCGCTAGAGGAGTGTTGTAACAGCGCGCGCTCCCGAAGTGCCGTTGCAATCCGTGGGTGACCTTGAAAACGCCGCCTTTGCCCTTCACCTTGGGGAGTTCGTCTTCGTGGCTGCAATCCGCCACGTCCTGGCCGAAAACGACGATGCGTGGGTCACGGGCCATCTCGTCGCGCAGGGCGGCATTAATGAGATCGACCATGGTCTTGGGCTCGCCATGGAATTTGGGCGGCTGGTCGAAGAGCTCGGAAGTGGGGTCCACGCTGGGCGAGTAAAGGTATCGCAAGACCGTGTCGGGTGAGCCGGGCTCAGCCGCCAGCGCTTGGTCCACCGCTTCCCGGATTTCGCCGTCCACTTCGGCCTCGATGTCTTTCAACTCTTTCTCGCTGGCCAGCCCTTCCTGCCGCAGCAGGTTGCCAAGTCGAAGCAGAGGATCTCGACGTGCTTCCTGTTGACGCACCTCTTCGGACTTGTAAAGCCGTTCGTCGTCGGATAGCGAGTGGGAATAAGGCCTCACCACGTGGGCATGAATCAGCGCCGGCCCTTTCCGCTGGCGGACGTACTCCACCGCTTTCCCGGCGACCTCGTAGCTGGCGGGAAAATCCGTCCCGTCACATTCCAGCACCAGCAGATGAGGGAAGCTCTTCACCAAACGCGAAATGCTGCCGCCGGCGGTTTGCACATCAACCGGCACGGAAATCGCATACCCGTTGTCTTCCACCACGTAAAGGACTGGCAACTTGCGGCCACAAGCCCAGTTGAGCGATTCCCAGAATTCGCCCTCGCTCGTGGCGCCGTCGCCAAGTGAGACGTATACGACTTCATCGGAATGAAAACTGGTGGCGAGTTCTGCAGCTTCTTTCACTAGGGCGAAATACTGGCTGGCTTCGGCGGCCCCCACGGCCTGCAGGATTTGCGTGCCCGTTGGACTGGACTGGGAAACAATGTGGAGCTTTCTGGAACTCCAATGCGAAGGCATCTGGCGGCCGGCCGAGGCTGGATCATCCTTGGCGCCGACTGAACCCAAGAACATCTCGTAAGGTGTCACTCCCAGTTGCAAGCATAGCGCGCGGTCGCGGTAGTAAGGATAAATCCAGTCGTAACCGGGCTTCAGGTGAAGGGCCGTCGCAAGACTAATGGTTTCGTGACCGACCCCGCTGATCTGGAAGAAGGCCCGGTTTTGGCGCTTGAGCTGAATCTCCTTGTCGTCCACTCGCCGCGACATGTAGACCATCCGGTAGGCGCCGACGAGCAATTCCTTTGCAAGCTTCGCAGCTTTCACAACATGGTTCGTCACAGTGGACATGTATCCTCGCAGGCAGGACGTGACGGCCACAATGAAATTGCCTGTGATTCCATCGTGGATTCTTCCCCGCGAACCTCTTCGCGCTCCCTCACGAACTTATGGCCGCGGAGCAGACCGTATTCCGGCCGCTTGGGAATTATCAGATTGTGAAAAGCCAAAGTCAACCGACTCAATGACCCCCTTTTTCTTGGTCACCCTCTCGCGTGTGATGGAATCGATTAAGGCGGGCTCGACTCTTCCCATCAATGCGGGCAGAGGAGAGCGAGGGCTTCTCTGGCATCCGCGATTTTTCGACCGTGTTCTGCGAAGCGTTAAGGAATATTACGAGAAAGTGGAATAATTCACCTCAACCCAGTGCGGGCCGGCCTGGTCAAACACGCCGAGGAGTGGCGGTGGTCGAGTGCGCACGATCACACGGGAGGCCGGAGCGCAACCTTTAGGGCGAATCGCCCTCTTGGCATCGATGGTGTACCGCTGCCCGCCTATGAACGGGGACGAATGTGAAGGAAAAGCCGCAGAGTCTCTAGAAAACGAGACTCTGCGCTACTCGCTGTGTGAGTTTCATGTTCCGCTCCCTGGTAACAATCTTCCTTCGATCCGCCGATTTCCAGTTGTTATAATCCGCAGATTCCGCAGATCACTGTCAGCAGTCGGGGAGTTTGTGGTCTGCGCAATCTATTAATTCTGCGGATCACTTACTGTGGGCAAATCGCTTGTATTCAAGTGACGGTGCGCCGAAGTTCAGCAGCAGACCGACTTCAAAGCCCGTGGCCTTGAGGTAGTTGATCAGTTGAGCGTGCTCGACCCCCGTCAGCCGCGCCAAAGCTTTCAACTCCACAATCACCGAGTCGAAGCACATGAAATCCGCGCGGTAACTAGTGCTGAGCTTTTCGCCTTTATAAAACACCGGCAGCTCGACCTCGCGGCGAAATGGAACTCCCCGCAAGGTGAATTCGCGGGCGAGCGCTTCTTGATATACGGCCTCTAGAAACCCCGTCCCTAGCTCGCGGTGCACCTCCATGGCCGCCCCGATGACGGCATAGGTCCTCTCGTCGCGTCTTTCTTCAGTCATCTGCGTCATCGGCGCAATCTGCGGATTTGTTTTTGCCCGCTTATTATAATCCGCAGATTCCACAGATGACACAGATTACTATTAGCAGTCGGGGCCTTTGCGGTCTGACTCATCTGCATCATCGGCGCAATCTGCGGATTTGTTTTTGCCCGCTTATTATAATCCGCAGATTCCACAGATGACACAGATTACTATTAGCAGTCGGGGCCTTTGCGGTCTGACTCATCTGCATCATCGGCGCAATCTGCGGATTTGTTTTTGCCCGCTTGTTATAATCCGCAGATTCCGCAGATGACACAGATTACTATCAGCAGTCGGGGTCTTTGTGTTCTGCGCTCCACCTGCCTTGGAGGCGGCGGCGAATTGTGGTATATTGAGCGAATAAAAGGCGAAATTAAGGAGGTGCCAGGTGTCAGGTGCCAGGTCTCAGGGGGTCGCGTTTGGGGGATGCGTGCAACAAGTTCTCGCCTACCGCGACCCTCAAGTGTGGCAGAAATGGCGGCTCAAAGAAACTGCAGGGATTCTTCGTCCCGACAGGTCGGGACTCAGAATGACACGGGGCAGGCTGACACCTGAAACCTGGCGCCTGACACCCGGCGCCTAAACCTGTTCTAAGATGTGAGGCGACGTGGAAGAGAAAACGCAGGCACTGGCAAACGTGGGGACGCCCGCCGAAGCGGGCTTGGCGCCTATCCAGAGCGCCCTGGAAGAAATCCGGGAGAAATTTAAGGGCTCACCCGCCCGTGGCGGAGTGACGGTCCTTAAACACTTCCCGGCACGAGAGGCACAGACCGCCCAAATTCCAGAGTTTCTGCCCGCCCGGCTTCTGGAGGCGCTCAAGGCGCGTGGCATTCCTTCCCTTTACACACATCAGGCGCGCGCGTGTGAGTTGGCCCATGAAGGCAGAAACGTGGTGGTGGTCACGCCCACGGCATCCGGGAAGACCCTCTGTTACAACCTGCCGATTCTGGGCGAGTTGGTACAGAACCCCGAGGCTCGGGCACTGTACCTGTTTCCCACCAAGGCGCTTTCGCAAGACCAGTTGGTGGAACTGAACAGGTGGACGGAGAAGCTGGGAGAGGATATCCGCACGTTCACTTACGACGGAGACACGCCCCAGGACGCCCGCAAGGCCATTCGCGCTCGGGGAAACCTGGTCATCACCAACCCGGACATGCTTCACGCCGGCATTCTGCCCCACCACACCAAATGGCAGAGGCTGTTTGAGAACCTGCGCTACGTGGTGATTGACGAGCTGCATTACTACCGGGGAGTTTTCGGCAGTCATCTGGCCAACGTTCTCCGCCGTTTGAAGCGCATTGCGCAGTTCTACGGCACCCAACCCCAATTCATCTGCACCTCAGCGACCATCGCCAATCCGGCGGAATTAGCCACTCGCATCATCGAGGAAGACGTTTTTCTGGTGGACGAAAACGGTGCGCCCTCGGCAGAGAAGTATCTCGTGTTTTACAACCCGCCGGTCGTGAACCTGCAACTCGGCATCCGGCGTTCGTATCTGAACGAAACCCGGCGCATTGCCCGCACCTTCCTGGGGCGCGGCCTTCAGACTATCGTTTTCGCCAACAGCCGACTTGCCACGGAGATTTTGGTGACTTACCTGAAGGAGGATTTTTCGCGAGCCCCCCTGGCCCCGGAAGCGGTCCGAGGCTATCGTGGCGGTTATCTGCCGCTGGAGCGGCGCGCGATTGAACGCGACCTGCGCAACGGTCGCCTGCTGGGCGTGGTGGCGACCAATGCTCTCGAGCTGGGCATTGACATCGGAAGCCTGGACGTAGCCGTGCTCGCGGCATACCCCGGGACCATCGCCTCCACCTGGCAACGCGTCGGCAGGGCAGGCCGCCGGCAGGGAACTTCCGCCGCCGTGCTGGTGGCCTCCAGTGCGCCGCTCGACCAATTCATGGTGCAGAACCCCGACTATTTCTTTGGCCGATCGCCGGAACATGGTTACGTCAATCCTGACAATCTCCTTATCCTGCTCAATCACCTGAAGTGCGCCGCCTTCGAGCTGCCCTTGCGGGAGGATGAGAAATTCGGCTCGCTCAACTTACGGCGACTCTGCGAGCACCTCGAGGAAGTCGGCTTTCTGCACCACACTACCGACGGCTGGCATTGGGTTTCGGAGAGTTACCCCGCCGACGCGATCAGCTTGCGCTCGGTCTCTTCGGACAACTTCGTTATCGTGGACACGACCGGCGAAGCTAAAGTGATCGGCGAAGTGGATTTTTCCAGCGCCCTGACCACCCTCCACGAAAAGGCCATCTACATGCAGGATGGCCAACAGTACCACGTCGAGCGCCTCGACTACGACGACCGGAAAGCTTACGTCCACCAAGTGACGAGCGAGTATTTCACTGACGCCATCTCTTACACGAGAATCAAGGTTCTCGAAAGGTTCGACTCGGCGCCCATCGGCCCGGCCAGCAAGAATCATGGCGAGGTGCAAGTGAATACCCAGGTGGTCGGGTTCAAGAAGATTAAGTTCCACACCATGGAGAACGTCGGCGATGGCAAGCTGACGCTGCCTGAGCAGGAGATGCATACCACCGCCTTCTGGCTCACCCTCCCCCGCGACTTGATGGAAAGCCTTCCCTACGGTTCGACAGAGCGACTGGATGGGGTGAATGGCCTGGCCAACGCACTCGTAGCTATTGCCACGCTGCTGGTGATGTGCGACGCTCGAGACTTGGGAGTGGCCGTGGGGGAGAACGAAGAAAGCAGAAGTCAGAAATCAGAAGTCAGAAGTCAGAATGAAGAAGGCAGGATTCAGGATTCAGGCGCGGGCCATGAGTCCAATCCCGAATCCAAAATCCAAAATCTAAAATCTAAAATCGCAGCAGTCGTTGCTTTCGAACCCAACATTTACCTCTACGATAAATATCCTGGCGGAGTTGGGCTCAGCGAACCGCTCTTCCGCATGAGCCAATCCTTGTTGGAAAAGACTCAGAAACTGATTGCAGACTGTCCCTGCGCTTCGGGCTGCCCCTCCTGCGTGGGCCCGATTGGCGAGGTTGGAGAAAAGGGAAAAGAGGTGGCTCTGGAGATCTTGCGAAGGTTGTCCGTTGTCCGTGGTCCGTAGTCCGTTGACTTTTTCGGAATGGAGTTGTGCGGACCCCCTCACCCGGCCCGCCCCGGCTGGTGAAAACGCCGGCGGCGGTCCACCCTCTCCCCCAAGGGGGAGAGGGCTTGAGTTTCTACATTCTCCCCTCTCCCGCAAGGGGGAGAGGGCTTGAGCTTCTACATTCTCCCCTCTCCCGCAAGGGGGAGAGGGCTTGAGTTTCTACATTCTCCCCTCTCCCGCAAGGGGGAGAAGGGAGAGTAAGTTTAGGGGCTTGGCCGCCGCGCACCCCCCTGAAAAGAGGAGCTTCCGCGGGTGCGGGACTACCGACGGCATTGCCCTTCGGGCAACGGACCACGGACTACTGACAACTGACCACTGACTGACTACTGACGACTACTTTTGTGAGTCGTTTTCACAAATGAATCTCGAACAGAAACTCCGCCAGCTTAAGCAGGCCTCCGGATCCCGGGACCGTGACAAGGAACTGGAGCAGACGCTCGAGTACTTGCGACGCCTGGAGAATCCGCAGCCCACCCGCAAGCTGCCAGCCCAGAGGTTTGCCAAGGGGATCGAGGAATACGTGGAGGGCGAGGTGTTGAAGAACTCTCGGGGCGAGTTCTTCCTGGCGCGCGAGGCATTTCCTTTCGGGCGGCCTTACGGGAAGCTCCGCATCGGCGATATTCCTTCGGCGGACCTCAGTCCCCTGAACCTGGTTCTGAGGGATGCGGCGATGCCCGATGCATCGCGGCTGGTTTTCCTGGATACGGAAACTACGGGCCTTGCCGGTGGAACCGGAACCTGCGCGTTCCTCATCGGCATTGGAAATGTCGAAGGCATGAAGTTTGTGGTGCGGCAGTTCTTCCTTCGTGACTATCCCGAGGAAAAAGCCATGCTCGAGGCGCTGGCTGAGGCGCTGGAGCCTTGCCAAGGAATCGTCACGTTCAATGGAAAGACCTTTGATGTGCCGCTGCTCGAGACCCGGTATGCGCTGGCTCGGATGAAATCGCCCCTGGACCGCTTGATCCACTTTGACGCTCTCCACCCCGCGCGCCGCCTGTGGAAACTGCGCCTGGAAAGCTGCAAACTCACTGACCTCGAGGAAGCAATTTTAGGAATCAGCCGGGAGGGCGATGTGCCGGGATCGGAGATTCCGGCAATCTATTTCGACTACTTGCGCAGCGGCGATGCGCGAGGCTTGCAGCCAGTCTTCTACCACAATGCTTTGGATGTGGTGACGCTCGCCGCGATTACCGTGGAACTGGCTCGCGCTCTGGGCGACGGTGGGGCCGAAGCGCTGGGGTCGCCACTCGACCTCTTCAGCCTCAGCCGCATCCTGGGGACGGCAGGCTCGAAGGAAAAATCCATCTCCACCTGCCGTCAAGCCCTGGCGGCGGGACTTCCCCAGCCGGTCGAAAGCCTGGCATTAAAGCACCTCGCCGCGGAGTTCAAGCGAAAGCGCCAGCATGAGTCCGCCGTCGAGTTATGGCTGGAGCTTTCGCGGCGCGAGCCGCCACTGGCTGTGGAAGCGCTCGAGGAGCTTGCCATCCATTATGAACATCACCTTCGCGACCTCCGGCAGGCGCTCGAATTTACTCTCGCGGCTCTCGCCCGGCTCGAGGAACAGTTCCCTTCTCTTGCTCACCGCAACCGATTTGCCAGGCGCATGGAACGGCTGCAGAGGAAACTGGCACGGGCGTCAAGCGCGGTCCACCTCCCTCTGAACTGATTCCGCTTTCACTCTTCAACACGTTCGGACTTGCCGAAGGATTTCAAGATCAGATGTTTCTTCTCCACCGACTCTTGCCCGCTATCTCCCTTGATGGTCACTGTTTCCAAGTCTCCGATCAGGCGGAGGTAATCAGGGTCAGCCGGTTCGTGGCCTGCGCCCCGCTCCACCTTGCCGGAAAAGCGGTAATATCTGCGGTGGATCGTGTTGGTCTTGAATTCCACGTGGTCTTTCTTGCGCGACCCTAAGATAATGTCGTAGCTCAGCACGGCGTCAGATTCTTCTTCACCCTGGAGGACTTCAATGTACCCCTTCAACTTCCCGTCTTCTTCCAGAAGCCCCAAGGTGTCATCGGCGGAAAGGAAATGGTACTTGCCGGTGATGTCGTCGATGTTCTCGGTGTTCTGGGCAGAGCAGCGGCCCACGCCTGCATAAAGAAGCAGAAGCATGGTGAGTGACCACAAGGTTTGCTTCCGATGACTTCCAGGATTTCCAACCATAAGCCGAAACCACCTTTCGGGCTGATGTCTTACACCCAGCAGCCCAAAAGATAAAGGGGAGCTTCCCGATCAGACTTGGGGAGGCCGTACACAAGTTTATGCCGCGTTATCCGCGACCGCAAGAGAGGTCAACCGGCTTGACAGCCGAGTGCTTTTTGGGGACGATGGCCAGAGCCTTTAAGGGCATGTCCAAGTCAGAGGGGGAGGAGCATCGATGGTTTGTTCGGGAGCTTTCACGAAGATCTGCACATTCATTCTCATGGCTGGAGTTTACTTGCCTGGGGTCGTCAGTTCGGCAGCGACCCTCAAGCCCTTGGTGGCGGGCAAGCGCGGTGTAGTGGCGGCAGGCCATCCGCTGGTCGCCGAGGCAGGCCTGAGAATCCTGGAAAAGGGCGGAAACGCTGTGGACGCAGGTGTCGCCACGCTCTTCGCCGCGTCGGTAGTGGAAATGGCCAGCTTTGGCGCGGGTGGCGAGTGCCCGATCCTCATCAAGCTGAAGGACGGTCCGGTGGTGGCCATCAACGGAAATGGGATCGGGCCCGAACTTGCCACCGTGGAGTTCTACGAACACCTTCGCCGGGACGACCCCAGGCTGGTCACCTTCGGCACGATTGGTAACGCTCGCGGCGGGATTATTCCCTCTTTCGGCCCACTCAGCGCCCTCGTCCCCAGCGCCATGGATTCCATCCTCCTGGCGCTCGAGAAATACGGGACCATGAGCCTCAGCGAAGTCATCCGGCCTGCCGTTGAACTCGCCCAAGGGTGTCCGCTTGATGACCATCTGCCGCGGGCTATGGCTCGCACTCAGCCGGTATGGGAGAAGTGGCCCACCACAGTGCGAGTTTATATGCCGGGGGGACATCCGGCGAAGGCAGGTGAACTCTTCGTCCAGGCCGACCTTGCGCGGACCTTCCAAAGTCTGGCTGAGGTCGAGCAGCAGAACGCCGGGCAGGGACGTGTGGCCGCCCTCGAAGCCGTCCGGGACTACTTTTATCGTGGGCCCATTGCAAAGCGGATCAGCGATTTCTGCAAGCAGGCGGGTTGCCTGCTGCGCGAAGCAGACTTCGCAGCCTACCACGCGCGGGTTGAAGAACCTCTCAAGACTACTTATCGAGGCATCGAGGTTTACAAGGTGGGCTTCTGGAGCCAGTCGCCCGTTCTTCTCGAGAATCTCAATCTTCTGGAGGGATTTGACCTCAAGTCGATGGGCCACAACTCAGCGGATTACGTTCATACCGTTGTCGAGGCGATGAAACTGGGATATGCCGACCGCGACGCATATTACGGTGATCCTAACTTCAGCCAGATTCCCCTGAAGCTCATCTCCAAGGAATATGCCAGCGTCCGCCGCCCGCTCATCAATCCGGAAAAGGCATCTGCGGAGCACATTCCCGGCGACCCACTCCATTTGCAAGCGCGCGCTTCTGCGGACTTCATCCGCTCGAGGTACAGCCACCGCAACGGCGAACCTCAGGACACGACTTGCGTGAACGTGATCGACAAGGACGGAAACATGCTCTCGGCTACGCCGAGCGGGGCTTGGATTCCGGCCCTCATCGCGGGTGATACCGGTATCCAACTGACACAGCGCGCGCAGGCTTTTGTCCTGACACCGGGCCATCCCAATCAACTGGCCCCCCACAAGCGGCCGCGCATTACGCTCACGCCCACCATCGCCCTTCGAGATGGCAAGCCCTGGCTTGCGTTCTCCACACCCGGCGGGGACAGCCAGGACCAGACGCTGCTTCAGATCTTTTTGAATATTGTGGAATTTGGGATGAACCCTCAAGAGGCCGTGGAAGCTCCGCGCTTCAACTCCGAGGCGATATACAGCTCCTTTGACGACCACCGCGACCAGCCTCTGGCTCTGGACGTCGAAACTCGCATCAGCGAGGCAGTCCTCAAAGCGCTTCGGGAGCGCGGGCATGTGCTGGTCATGCAGAGTGAATGGGGTAATTCTACGGCGCCCACCATGGTCGAGTACAACCCCACCACAGGCGTGAGCACGGCAGGCGCGGACGTGCGCGGCCATCGGTATGCGCTAGCGTGGTAAATCAGTGGTCAGTGGTTAGTCGTCAGTTGTCAGTCGTCAGTTGTTAGTTGTCAGTGGTCAGTTGTCCGTGGTCAGTGGTCCGTTGTCAATAGGCCGTCGTCCGTGGTCCGTTGTCCGTCGTAAGCGGTCGCCACCACTCGCCGTCAAACCGACTGACCACTGACAACGGACTACGGACTACCGACGTCTTACCGTTTAGCACTCTCGTAACACCCCAGCACTCGCAAGAGATTCGTCACCTCTGCCAAGTGGGAGAGGGCATTCCGGCACCGCTCTTCCTTCAGGTGGCCCAGGAAATCGAGATAGAAGAAATACTCGAAGGGGCGGCCACGGAGGGGACGCGATTCGAGTTTGGTCAGATCAATATCCCGCAGTGCGAATACGCTGAGACACTTGTAAAGGGTGCCGGGAGCGTTCCGGGTGGAAAAGACAATCGAGACTTTGTTGGCCTTCGCTGACACGTGGGCACTCCTGGAGAGCAGCAGAAAGCGCGTGTAATTCTCGCGATGGTCTTCGAGGTGCGTAGCCAGAATGCGGGCCTGGTAGACCTCGGCGGCGATGTGGCCGGCGATGGCAGCGGCCCCGGGCAGGCGCCGCTCAGCCAGCATTTTCACAGCTCCGGCCGTGTCGTAGAAAGGGATTTTCTCGATCTTGGGGCGACGCTTGAAAAACTCCCCGCATTGCGCTAACGCCACGGGGTGGGAGTAAACCTGGGTTACGTCCTTGAGCGCGGTGCCAGGTGGAGCGATGAGGTTGTGGACAATGCGCAGGCTCACTTCGCCGACGATGTGCAGGTCATTCGATAGCAGGAGGTCGTAATTCTCGTAGACTGAGCCTGCCAAAGTATTTTCAATCGGCGCCAGGCAGTACTTTGTCTTTCTGCTCACGACGCTTTCGAAGATGGCCCCAAAGGTCTCGCAAGGCTTTACCGCGATGCGCCTTCCCAGCAGTTTATAGGCGGCTTCTTCACTGAACGAGCCGCGCTCACCCTGAAACGCAATCGTTGGATTAGCCATGGAAAGTGCAGGTCTCCCCTTTCGAAGAGTCGGAACCCGCCGCTCGTACCCTGGCAGCAGCAGGGACGTATTCCTCGCGCACCTCAAGGGCGATCATGGCTTTCACCTTCATGGATTGCCGAGCAGGCCGCGGAAGAAGAAGTCCACGTAGGCGCTGGAGATTTCCTCTTCCTTGACGGCCCCTTCCATGTGGTACCACTGGTAGAGCCAGTTGATCATCCCGAGGACGGCGAAGGCGGCGATATGGGGAGAGAGCTTGGGCGGCATGCCTGACTGTTCCTGCACCCGAGCGATGAGGTCTTCGAGGTACTCGATGTAAGCTCTCTTCCGGGCGTTGATCTTCTTGCGCAAAGTGCCTTTCAAGGAGCGGTTCTCATGGAGGATAACGGTAATCTCCATGTCCCGGGCGCGGACCACTAAATCGATATGTCCAAGGATGGTCCGGCGCAACCTCTCACGCGGGTCCGGGATTTCCTTTACCTTGGCGAGCACGGTCTCATCCAGGATATCCATTCCATAGTTCATGATTTCAAATAGCAGCGTACCTTTGCTGCTTACGTGATGGTACAGACCCGCTTTGGTTAGGCCGACTGCCTCAGCAATGTCCTGCATCGAGGCGCCGTCGTAGCCTTTTTCGTAAAACACCTTCGCCGCAACCTTGCAGATTTCGCGTAGCTTTTTTCGAGCATCAGGCGTTCGAGCCATGGCAGAAAGAATAATACCCCCAGCGCGGCCAGAGTCTATCACAGTATGCGGCAGGCGGGAAGCAGGAGGAAGATGTCAGAGGTCAGTGGTCAGTAGTCAGTTGTCAGTGGGCGGTGGTCGGTTGTCCGTGGTCCGTTGGAAGGAGTAAGGGGCATCGGCAACAGGGTCAAGTCCGTTGCCTATGTCTATCCGGAGCATCCGTCCTTGCGACAGGCGACTCGCCGTGGCGGGACCACGGACGTCTCAGGATCAATGACGGCGTACTGCCTACTTGCTTACTCCCTTCTGCCTACTGCCTACTATCCCTTTGTGGCCCCTGAACCCTGAATCCTGAATCCTGTCCCTTCCCAACCTACCACCTACCGTCTATCACCTACCACCTACTAACTACCTGTATTTTCAACAACATTCCCGCTTAAAACGCGTAACTAGCTTTGTTTTCTATAACATTCCCGCTCTGCTTCCGGCTGTGGAAAACCGGCCCTTTGTTTTCATAGACATTCCCGCGTTGCTCGTTCACTTTTGAAAAATTCTTTTTTCTTTCCCGTCCAGTTGCAGACTTGTTGTCCATGGGAAATGAGGGAGCTCTCCGGGCTTTTTGGCGCCGCTCGAGACATTTTCGAGGGTGGATTTCGCGCCTCGCGCTTGCATTGGAGCAAAATGTTTCCTTGAGGCCATGACCTCCTGCAAGGCTTCAACTGACTATCCTAGCCTACCATTTCTCATTTGTCAAGAGACAGGGTGTCCGCCAAGATCCTCGCAGGGCTGCCTTTCGTAGCGAACTTCGGCGGGAAGCTCATGCGCCGCAGGTGGTCCCGGAAGCGCGAGTCGGAGCGCAGGAAGTCGAGCTCGGGTGCGCTCTTCCCATAGGCGCTGGGGCCCGTTTGGTCGTGGCAAGATTGATTCAACCAATGCAGCGCTTTCTCCTTATCCTTGAGGAGCCCGTACCGGAAGGCGACGTCCAAAGCGGAATAAGACTCGTAGGAGGGCGCACCGCTCCTCTGCCGATTGGCTTCGTAGCCTCTCTCCCTGAGTTGCGCGGCCTTGAGCTGCGCACCGGGCAGGCCCGATTTTGCGTAAGCCGCGGCGATCTCCTCCTGGTCGTGGAGCAGCGCCGGATCGTGCGCTAGGGCCGCCACCTTCCTTTCTTGGGCCAGGGCGTCCGGAACTCGGCCCTCGATCCAGTAGATACGGGCGAGGTCCTCGTGGGGATTGACCGATTGCGGGTTGATTGCGGCTGCTGTTTCCAACTGCTCTACCGCCCGATCATATTCGTGCAGGCCGAGGAGCATGACGCCGCGCAGGTAATTGATTGGCAACGAGAAGGGGTCCAGTTGCCGCGCCCGGTCGTTCTCTGCCACCGCCTCGGTCAGGCGGCCAAGGGTTAGCAGGTGGAGGGAATACCAGTGGTGGGCCATCGCATAGTTCGGATTCAACTCAATTGCCCTTTTCAGCTCCTTCTCCCCCTCAGCGAATTTCCTCTGGTACACACAAGTGATTCCGAGCGATGCGTGGGCTTCGGCGAGGTCTGGTTCGAGCGCCACCGCCCTGCGGGCGTACGTTTCCGCCAGGGGTAGGTCCCCCTTCACGTACCAGCTCACGGAATAGTAATCAGCCAAGCCGGAATAGGCCAGCGCGAAGTCGGGATCTTCCCGCAGGGCCTGCTCGAAGTAGACGCGAGCGCCCACAGCAGTTTCCGCAGTTCTCTCGTTCCAAAGATAACGACCGTGCAGGTAAGCATCGTAGGCGCGCGGATTGACCGCTCGCTTGCTGGTCAGGCGCGTCTCTTCGTCGGTAGTCAGCCGCCCGCTGACTTCGTGGGCGATCGCCAGCGCCGTCTGTTCCTCCAGTCGGATGATTTCTCCGGAGTCCCGCACGTAGGTTTCGGCCCACAGGTGCCTGTCGGTCCGCGCCTCGAGCAATTGTGCGGTGATTCGTACCCGGTTGCCGGAGCGCTGCACCGTGCCTTCCACCACCGCGTCCACGTTTAGCTCCTGGGCGATTTGCGGCAGCGGCTTCTTGGTGCCCTTGTATTGCATCACCGAGGTCCGCGAGATCACTCGGAGTGGCGCGACCTGGCCCAGGTCGGTGATCAGGGCATCGGTCAGGCCGTCGGCAAAGTATTCTTGCTTGGGGTCGCGGGAAAGCTCTTCCAACGGCAGCACGGCGATGGATTCGATGTGCGGCGCCTGTACGGGCGCACGGCTGTGCACCCCTACGTAAGCGGCCAGGCGGCCGCGCAGGCCCGCCACGTTCAGACCGATGAGCGTCGCCAGCAGCATGGCGAGCGCGCCGACCATCGCGGCCACGAGCCAGCGCTTTTGTAGGGGCGTCCCTCGGGGGCGCCCTTGCTGCGGGGGCACAAGGCGCTTCAGGTCGGCGCGAACCTCCGAGGCGTGCTGGTAGCGTAGGTCGCGGTCCTTTTCTAGCGCCTTGTGGATGATTTCTTCGAGCTTGGGTGGCAAATCAGGTTTCAGGCTTAGGGGTGGCGTTGGGGTTTCGTGCAGCAGAGCACCAAATATGGCCGCCGAGGTGTTTCCGCTGAACGCTTGCCGGCCCGTCGCCATCTCGTAAAGCACGCTGCCGAAACTGAAGAGGTCGGTGCGCGCGTCCAGTTCTTCGCCCCGCGCCTGCTCCGGCGACATATAGGCCACGGTGCCGATCACCGTTCCCAAGCCGGTCAGGCTCTCGGGATCAATCGACGACGCGGGCGTGTGCGTTAGAGGCGACGTTAATTTCGCCAGACCGAAATCCAGAATCTTGGCTTGGGCCGTCCCGCCTCGCGGGATGACGAAAATATTCGCCGGCTTGATGTCGCGATGGACGATGCCCTTGCTGTGCGCGGCGTCGAGAGCGTCGGCAATCTGGATGGCGAGGTCAAGCAGGGTATCGATTTGTAGGGGCGAACGGCGTTCGCCCTGCCCCGTTGGGCGCGCGCCGCGCGCCCCTACATCCACCAAATGCTTGAGGGTCTGCCCCTCCAGATATTCCATGTCAATGAACGGCTGGCCCTCGTGCTCCTCAATAGCGTGAATAGTGCAGATGTTGGGATGGTTAAGGGCGGAGGCGGCCTGGGCCTCGCGCTGGAAGCGCTCCAAGGCTTGATGGTCCTCGGACATTTCTTCCGGCAGGAACTTGAGCGCGACGAAGCGGTGGAGCTTGGTGTCCTCGGCCTTGTAGACCACACCCATGCCGCCGCCACCGAGCTTCTCAACGATGCGGTAGTGGGAAACCGTCTTGCCCACCAGGCGGGCGGCAACTTCATCGGATTGGGTCGAGGTGGCCCCGCTCGAAGGCAGCGACCGGGCCGCCTCTTCTAGCGCCTGGGCTTCGATGAAACTTTTGGCTTGCTCGTGAAAACTGAGCAGCGACTCGACCTCGCGGCGCAGCGCTTCGTCGCCCCCGCAGGCTTGCTCCAAGAAACCAGGCCGCTGGCTCTCCTCGCGCTCCAGCGCGGCGTGATACAACTCCTCAATCCGCTGCCAGCCTTCAGGATTCATCGCCCTGTTCACCGCTCAGTTCGCGCAGCAGCCAGGCCTTGGCCAGTTTCCAATCGCGCATCACCGTCTCGGGCGAAACCTTCAGGACTTCGCCCGTTTCCTCCACGCTCAGTCCCCCGAAGTAGCGAAGCTCCACCACGCGGCTCTTCCGCTCGTCAACCGCGGCCAAGCGGTTGAGCGCGTCATCCAGCGCCACCAGATCGGGGCGCGGCTTTTGAGAAACTTCCGGAGCTTCATCCAGAGATACCACCTGTGAGCCCCCGCCGCGCTTGGCGTATTGACGGGCGCGCGCGTAATCGGTCAGGATGCGACGCATCATCTGGGCGCTGATGGCGAAGAAGTGAACGCGGTCCTGCCAGCGCATCTCCCGCGCCTTCGCCAACCGCACGTAAACTTCGTTGACCAGCGCCGTGCTCTGAAGGGTGTGGCCGCGCCGTTCTCGGGCCATGTAACGGTGGGCCGCCTGGCGCAATTGCGCGTAGACCAGCGGCATCAACCTGTCGAGCGCTGCCTGATTCCCGTCGCCCCAGGCTCGGAGCAGTTGCGTTATGTCGTCCCCTGACGGCGACACCATGTTGCCCTCTGAGCCGACCGCGTTTAAACGGTATTCAGCTCAATGTTATCACACCCATTTGGGCCTTCGCACTCACCCCATTGCGGAGGGTGCGCGACGTGGAAGTGGAGGTCAGGGCATTTTTCTTGATCTGTTGCACGCTTCTGAACGTACTGGTACGCAAGGGCAAAGGCCCGGAGGGCCGATCCCGCCCTGCGGGATAGCCCAGGGCGCCAGCCCTGGGTCCAGAAAGCCCTCTGGTTCGCGGGAGCCCCAGCGGGGCGAAAGAAAAGGTTTCGACGCGGGAACTCTCTCCGGTTCTGCCGCCCCTTGCGGGGCTTGAAAGGCGCTGGGGCTTGGTTTCCCAGGGCTTGCGCCCTGGGCTAAGTTCTATCGCCCGCTAGGCGGGCTCCCCGGACCACCCTGCTGCTGCCGTAAGCTTTCACAAATATGTCATGCAACAGCGGCAGGACTCCCACTTTCATGTCGCACACCCTTGGACAGGCAAAAAATCTTTGCGCGCCCTTTACAGTTTTTGCCAGCGGCTCTCGCTTATACAAGTAGAGGCGGAAAGATGCCACTGCGGCAATCGCCACATTCAACTTGGAGGTGAGTTATGAAGTCGACCCGAAGTCTAAAGTCCGTGAGAATCCTGCTCTTGGCGGTGCTGGCGGCCGGACTCAGCGCCAGCCTGGCCAGGGCGCAGGAGTACGAAGGCAAATTCACGCTGCCCTTCGAGGCACATTGGGGTAGGGCGGTTCTGCCGCCTGGCGATTACTCATTCCGCGTCAACCCCAGCCATGAGCCTTGCATGGCTTTGGTTAGTCAAGGGCGGCAAGGCGTGGCGCTCATCATGGCCAACATTGCGGCCAAGGGTGAGGTGGCGGGTTCCAGCACGTTGATCGCGGTGCGCAGCGCGGGAAGCTACCGAATCCGAGCCTTGCGGCTGGCAGAGGCGGGGGTGGTTCTCGAGTACATGCCCCCCAAGGCCGAGCGTCAGCTCCTTGCTCAACAGCCTGTGCTTTTCCAGCGTGTGCCGGTGATCGCCGCTGGGAAATGAAGCTCCTCTTGCCCCCTTCCCTTTCGGGGGCGGACCTCCTAGTGTAGTGTCCCCAACGCTTCTTTACATTTGGCGACTTTGGACATGATTCGTTCGACCGAGGCGGTCCATACAAAGACACGAGGATTCTGGTTGTGATTGTGCAAATATTCCTTGATGGCAG